>NZ_AP024484.1:2823644-3524789 GCF_017347605.1 Prevotella herbatica | reverse complement strand
GCTTTTGCTACTTCGAAGGCTATTTCTTGAAACGACATGTTTTCTATGTTATCAAAAAATGCTTTTGGCAACTTATGGATATCTTCGGGCATATATAGACCCTTATCTGGAGCCAAACCCTTTACGACAGCTTCTTCAAGAGTTGCAATTGGTGCTTCTTTGTTTGTGCTATAGTATTTCATAACTTATTTTATTTTCATAAATGTTTCCATAAATTCATTCAATCTCAGCAAACCGTAACTTCCGCTGACACAACTCACTTCATCGTATGTGCTTACTTCATCCGGCTCAATTCCTTTATACCAGATAATAAAAGGTACTGGCTCTTTTACGTGTGTACGTATTTCAACTGGAGTAGGGTGGTCGGGCAAAACAGCAATGCAAACAGGCTCATTCCATTCTTTCACTTCTTCATATACTGTTTTTACGATTCTGGAGTCAAGATTTTCAATTGTTTTAAGTTTTAAATCTAAATCTCCGTCGTGACCAGCTTCATCGCTAGCCTCAATATGTAGGAAAACAAAGTCCTGTTTCTTCAGAGCATCAATGGCAGCTTGTGCTTTTCCTTCGTAATTGGTGTCAGATAGTCCCGTAGCTCCTTTTACCTTAATAACATCAAGTCCTGCATAATGTCCTATGCCACGTATAAGGTCTACAGCCGAAATTACACTTCCTGTTTTGATATCAGGAAATAGTTGCATAAGGGTTTTCATGGATGGTCTGTAACCACCACTCCAAGGCCAGATACTGTTTGCCTTTTCTAATCTTCCTTTATTAAAGGGATGTTCGGAAAGTAATTTCTGACTCTTTAATATCAGATCGTTTATTAAATCCGCTGTTTCTTGTGGACTCATTCTTGAAGAATCTGTCTCAACATAATTCTCTTCTGGTTTCACAAGAAGTTTCTTCCATTCCTCGTTTGGATGGTCATGTGGTGGGGCACAAGTGATATGCTTGTTTCCGCCTTTTATCACGAGAAGATGGCGATATTGTATACCAGTGATGAATTTAATCTTATCATTGCCAAGTTTGTCATCAAGATATTTAATCAGTACATCTCCTTCTTCTGTGGTGAGATGTCCGCCATGATGATTATTGATCAATCCGTTTTCCAACTCAATGATATTGCATCTTATAGCCATGTCTTCTGGTTGCATAATATATCCTATTGATGCAGCTTCGAGTGGGCCACGACCTTCATATACTTTGTTTAAATCATATCCAAGAATTGCAGTGTTTGCTACTTCTGAACCAGGCAGAAAACCATCAGGAATGGTGCTTAATCTACCGGTACGTCCGTTTTTAGCCAACATGTTCATGTATGGTGTTTCTGCATATTGTAGCAGAGTCTTGTTTCCTAATCTTTCAACAGTATGGTCTGCCATACCGTCGCCAAGTATGATAATATGTTTCATAATTCTAGATATTAGCAATTGACATTATATTTGCGAATACTCCCGCAGCCGTCACGCTAGCTCCAGCACCGTAACCCTGAATTAACATAGGATATTCTTTGTATCTTTCTGTTGTCAGAAGTACTATGTTATTGCTTCCTTCTAGATTATAGAATGGGTGATTTCGCTCAATAGCCTTTAATTCCACGCTTGTCTTTCCTCCGTCCATGACAGCAACGAATCGCCATTTTTTGTCTTCGCTTTCAAGTATCTTTCGGCGTGTTTCAAAATCTGCGTCAAGTTTAGGAAGATTCTTCCAAAAATCATCAATGCTTCCATCAAAATATTCCTGTGGCACAAACAGATGCTTTTCTACATCCTCTTGTTCTACTCTGTAACCTGCTTCACGTGCTAGAATTACAAGCTTCCTTACGACATCCTTTCCGCTTAAATCAATACGTGGATCTGGTTCACTGTATCCTTTTTCTTTCGCTCTGTGTACTGTTTCAGAGAATGGAACTTCACTGCTTATCTCATTAAAGATAAAGTTTAATGTACCGCTTAATACAGCCTCTATTTTTAATATCTTATCGCCAGAGTTTCTAAGGTCATTGATAGTTCCGATAATAGGAAGACCAGCACCTACGTTTGTTTCGAATCTGAATTTAACACCACGTTTCAATGCTGTCTTTTTCAGTTCCACATATTTGTCATATTCAGCACTGGCGGCAATCTTGTTTGCAGCTATTACACTGATATTGTTTTCAAGAAAACTTTGGTATAATGCTGCTATATCCTTACTTGCTGTGCAGTCTACAAATACACTATTGAATATATTCATTCCTAATATTGCTTCTTTTAGCTTTTCAGGACTGCTTAATTCTGATGTCTTCAATACATTCTTATAATTTGAAAGATCTATTCCGTCGCGATTTAATATTACGTTCTTAGAACTTGCTATTCCAACGACATTAAGTTTCAGTTGACTTCTATCCTTCAATTCTTCATATTGATTACGAATCTGTTCAATAAGTTTGCCACCTACAGTTCCGACACCACATACAAATAAGTTGAGGACCTTGTATTCAGAAAGGAAGAATGAATCGTGAAGAACATTCAGTGATTTCCTTAATGATTCACTTTTTACGACGAATGATATATTTGTTTCGCTGGCACCCTGTGCACACGCTATAACACTAATACCGCTTCTTCCTAAAGTTCCGAATAGTTTACCTGCAATACCAGCAGCATGCTTCATGTTTTCGCCTACAATAGCGACCGTGGCAAGTCCGCATTCAGCATGCATAGGGAACATAGCTCCGTCTTCAATCTCGGTTGCAAATTCTTCATTCAGCACTTTTACAGCCTCTTCTACATCTTCCTCCCTTACACCTATACTGGTTGAGTTCTCTGAAGATGCCTGTGAAACCATAAATACGCTTATTCCTTCATTGGCAAGGGCTGTAAAGATTCTGCGGTTTACACCAATGACACCAACCATAGAAAGACCTGTCACGGTGATAAGTGCTGTTCCGTTGATAGAACTTATACCCTTGATAGGTTTCTTGTCATCATTAATCTTATTCTTTATTATCGTTCCTTCATTTTCTGGGTTGAATGTGTTCTTAACCCTGATAGGAATATTCTTTATACATACTGGGTATATTGTAGGAGGATATATTACCTTAGCGCCGAAGTTACACAACTCCATAGCTTCAATATAACTTAGTTCGTTAATTGTGTATGCAGTCCTGATAACTCTTGGATCGGCAGTCATGAAACCATCTACATCCGTCCATATCTCCAATACTTCAGCATTCAGTGCAGCTGCAATAATGGCTGCAGTATAGTCGCTTCCTCCACGTCCAAGATTGGTTATCTCGTCAGTATCAGTGTCACGACTAATAAATCCGGGAATCAATGAAATATGTGGAAGGTCTTTAAATGTATTTTTTACTAACTTATTTGTTAATTCACTGTCAAGTGCATTTTTGCCATTAATACGTTCGGTCTTGATAAATTCGCGACTGTCAAACCACTTTGCACCTTTTATTAGGGCTGCAACAATATTACTTGATAGACGTTCGCCATAACTGACGATAGCATTCTGTGTCTTTTCGCTTAAATCATGTATGAGGTAGACACCAAAATAAATGCTTCTCAATTGTTCAAATAGAGAATCTACGGTATTGAATAAGTCTTCTCGTTTTTTTGTGTCTGTGATAATTGTGTCTATCATCTTATGATGACGATCAACCATTTGGTCGAATTCGTATTTCCAATTATCATCGTGTTGTAGTGCCAATGTTGATGTGGAAATCAATTTGTCCGTTATGCCACCAAGTGCACTTACAACAACTACTATCGGCTGTTTTTTAGCCTCTTTCTCTACAATACTCTTTAAGCTAAGAATGCTTTGTACGGAACCAACAGATGTTCCACCAAACTTTAATACTTTCATCTACTAATGGTTTTAAGTTGTGCGACCACTTGACAATAGTGGCTTTTCGCTAATGAAATCAGACTTTAATTGTCGGTTATAATCATAGCCGAGTCTTAAAACCAGCAGTACAAAAGTGGCAAATAACTCGAAAAACACATCAAAACCTTACAATTTGAATGAATTCATGGGCAAAAATACTAAGAATTATTATTATAGCCAACTAATTCATTGATAATTTCCATTTTAGCTTCATTTTTTGTAACTTTGTACCCATGATAAATGAATATCAAATTCGTGTTTTGCCACAGGTGGCTTACACTGAAGAGAATATAAAACAGTTTATAGCAGAAGATAAAGGATTAGACATTCGCACCATAAATCAGGTGAGAGTGCTTAATAAAAGTATTGATGCCAGACATAGACAGGTATTTTTCAACTTAAAGGTTCGTATATATATAAATGAATTCCCACAGGATGAGCAGTATGTTACTACTGAATATCCTAATGTTGAGAATTGTCCGCAAGTAATTGTTGTGGGAGAGGGACCTGGTGGACTTTTCGCTTCTTTAAGATTAATCGAACTAGGTATTCGCCCTATTGTTATTGAACGTGGAAAGGACGTGCGTGAACGAAAAAAGGATCTTGCTTTGATTACTAAGACCCAGAAAGTTGACAACGAAAGCAATTATAGTTTTGGTGAAGGTGGTGCTGGTGCTTATAGTGATGGTAAACTTTATACTCGTAGTAAGAAACGTGGATCAGTAAATAAGGTTCTTAACGTTTTCTGTCAGCATGGAGCTTCAGAGTCTATCCTTGCTGATGCTCATCCACACATAGGTACTGATAAGTTACCTGGCGTTATTGAGAACATGCGTAATACCATTATCGCTTGTGGTGGTGAGGTGCATTTCCTTACTAAGATGACGAGTCTTATACTTGAAGGTAATAAGATTGTTGGTGTTGAGGCTGTTTCTTTGAATGATGAGAAACAAATGGAATTCCATGGTCCTGTAATCCTAGCCACTGGTCATAGTGCCCGTGATGTATATCGCTATCTTAATGATTCTAAGATCGAGATAGAGGCAAAAGGTATTGCTGTAGGAGTGCGTCTTGAACATCCTAGCGAACTGATTGATCAGATACAGTATCATAATAAAGATGGTAGGGGAAAGTATCTTCCTGCTGCTGAATATTCTTTTGTAACACAAGTTGATGGACGTGGCGTATATAGTTTCTGTATGTGTCCTGGTGGTTTTGTCATACCTGCTGCTACAGATAAGGAACAGATTGTTGTAAATGGTATGAGTCCAAGTAACCGAGGTACTGCATGGAGTAACAGCGGTATGGTTGTTGAGGTTCATCCTGATGATTGCGCAAAGATGACTGGCGATGAGAATGAAGATGCTTTAAGCGTTATGAGATTTCAGGAACAGTTTGAAAAGAACTGTTGGCAACAAGGCAATATGAAGCAGACTGCCCCTGCACAGCGTATGTCGGACTTTGTTAACAAGCATCTCAGTTACGATTTACCAAAGAGTTCTTATGCTCCTGGACTGATAAGTAGTCCTTTACATTTCTGGATGCCAGAATTTGTCAGCACTCGTTTACAGGAAGCCTTTAAGACTTTTGGTAAAAATGCTCATGGATTCCTTACAAATGAAGCTGTAATGATAGCTGCAGAAACCAGAACTTCTAGTCCTGTACGTATATTAAGAGACAGAGAAACTCTTCAGCACGTACGCATTGCTGGACTTTTCCCATGTGGTGAAGGTGCTGGATATGCTGGCGGTATTGTTTCTGCTGGTATTGATGGTGAAAGATGTGCTGAAATGGCTGCAGAATATGCTAAGAAGTAATTAAAATATTATATAAATAAAAAAGGAGAATTTCTGTTGAAATTCTCCTTCTTATATTTTAGTGTGTTGCTTGCCACCATGTAGTGTTCTTCTTTGAATTTACTACTGTCAAATTCAATGTAGGATCACTTATTGTTACTCCGCTGAAAGTTTTAACCATGAATGTGTTGTATGGATTCTTTGGATCAGTATCACTGCGGTATGAATTAGAGTACGCTGTGTATATATATGGTGTATAAACCGTATAAGGTACCAGCTTTTCAAGAGCTGTATTGAAGTTTGCACTTAACGGTGCTATAACTCCTAATTGCTCTACGTATGAACCTAAATCAAAAAACACGTTATTGTCATAACCATCAAGGTATTGTACCGAACTAAGTTTTGACTGGTCAAAAGTATACGTTGTGTTGATGTCTTTCATAACGCTTGCCATCTGCTTTATTGCATCACCACATTTTATAACTGATAATGCGCCATACGGATAACTGCTTTTGATATAATAATTGTAGAAAGTTTTGCAGATGTTGTCGTAATCTGGCGTACCAAGCATATACTTAAACAATGTGTCATAAGGGAAACCGTCTCCCATAACCTCACTTGTTGAGGCTACGAGATAATTGGTGACGTCTCTCAGTTCATAGGCTGTTTCTACGTTAGCCATATAGCAGTCGTCAAAACTAACAAATTCAACCTTCTTCATTGCTGAGTTTGCTATTGCATAACTCAAATCACTTAAGTCATATTGCAATTCTGATCCTTGACCACCAAAAGCTCTACTTGCTCTTGGCATTGTCGCGTCACTTCCTCGTGGAGTCCATCCACTTCCGTGGCAGCCTACAAGAATAGAATACAAACCAGTGTTACTGTATGAACTTACTTGATTCAGTAAACTTGTTAAGTTTTCCTTTGTTATCGCATTATTGCTGGCGTTTGTAACTAATGTGTCAAGCTCACATTTTCTTAATGTGATATTATACTTCATTCTGAACATTACTGCTTTGCTAGCACTGTTGGCTTTGTACACAATAACATCAGTTCCTTTAAGTCCGCCATTTGTATTTATGGCGTTCTCCATTGAAGTGATGTTTATGTCAAAGTAATCTGTAAGAGCTCCGTTGCTACTTGTTGTTGAACCAGTCCAAGGCATGTATACGAATATGGTCTTAGTTGTGTTCTCATATTGATAAACAGTCCTAGGGTCGTCATGGTCACAGCCAACAAGAGAGAAGGCTGTGAGAGTGACAAACAGTAATGTTAGAATTTTCTTCATATCTTATTTCTTTTTAAGTTCCTCTATAGTCTGCTTTAGTGCAGCTATCTTTTCTTCTGAGTCACTTTCCTTCTTGCGTTCTAGTGCCACTACAGCGTCGGGAGCATGAGCGACGAAGTTCTCGTTGCCTAGCTTCTTGCGAATGCCGATAAGGAAACCTTCAAGATGTTGTATTTGGGCTTGTGCCTTTTCAATTTCAGCTTCAATATCAATAAGATTACCAACAGGAACGGCATATTCGTCTGTGCCAACCATGAATCCGCTTGCATCTGCTGTCTTCTCTGCAACAGTGTTTATTGCGCTAAGGTTAGCCATTTTGATGATGACGTCGTTGTAATTAGCAAACTTATTTTCACCTACAGTCTGGAGTTCAAGAACTTCTTTTGGTGCAATGTTCTTCTGGTTGCGTACAGTACGTATACCAGATACAATCTGCTTCACTGTTTCTATGTCAGCTGCGAGTTTGCTTTCTTCACTTGTGATAGTTGGAATTTCAAGTGTTGCACACATAATGCTCTCACCGTCTTTGCGTTCAGCAATCTGCTGCCACAACTCTTCTGTAATAAATGGCATGAAAGGATGAAGCATCTTCAGCAATGCATCTAAGAATTTGATTGTTGCGTCAAATGTCTTCTTGTCTATTGGTTGTGCGTTGCCATCAATATAAGCTGGTTTAATCATTTCAAGATACCAGCTTGAGAACTCGTCCCAGAATAGTCTGTAAACAGTCATCAGAGCTTCGCTTATTCGGTACTGCTTAAACTGCTCCTGCATATCCGCGTTAACTTCCTTTAGTTTGGCGTCAAACCATTTAACGGCTATCTTGCTTGCTTCTGGTTGTTCAATGTCGGCAGTCTCCCAACCCTTGATAAGTCTGAATGCGTTCCATATCTTGTTGTTGAAGTTACGGCCTTGCTCACATAGACTCTCGTCAAACAGAATGTCGTTACCGGCTGGTGCACTAAGCATCATACCCATACGTACACCATCTGCACCGTACTTCTCGATAAGCTTAATTGGGTCTGGAGAGTTTCCAAGACTCTTACTCATCTTTCTGCCCAAACCATCACGTACGATACCAGTGAAATATACATGCTTGAATGGGAATGTATGGCGATACTCGTATCCAGCCATAATCATTCTTGCTACCCAGAAGAAGATAATGTCTGGACCAGTTACCAAGTCGCTAGTAGGGTAGTAGTAGTTTATTTCCTCGTTATCAGGGTTGTTTACTCCGTCAAATACAGATATAGGCCACAACCAAGAAGAGAACCATGTGTCAAGGCAGTCGCTTTCCTGATTCAGGTCTTCTGCCTTAATATTTGCATTCTTCTTCTTTGCCATTTCAAGAGCTTCATCTGCGCTCTCGGCAACAACAAAGTCATTCTTTCCTTCTGCGTTTACGAAATAATATGCAGGAATACGATGTCCCCACCACAACTGACGGCTTATACACCAGTCTTTGATGTTCTCCAACCAGTGGCGATAAGTATTCTTGTATTTCTTTGGATAGAATTCAATCTCGTCGTCCATAACAGGAGGTAGGGCGATGTCAGCAAAGTGATTCATCTTCAGGAACCACTGCGTAGAAAGTTTCGGCTCGATAGGAACGTTTGTACGCTCAGAGAATCCTACTTTGTTGTCGTAGTCCTCAATCTTTTCCATCAGACCAGCGTTCTGCAAGTCTATTGCAATCTGCTTGCGCACGTCCATACGATCCTGACCAACATATAGTCCGGCAGCTTCACTTATAGTTCCGTTGTCGTTGAAAATGTCAATAGTCTCTAGTCCGTGTTTCAGTCCTAGTGCATGGTCGTTAATGTCGTGTGCAGGAGTTACCTTTAAGCAACCCGTACCAAACTGTATATCAACATAACTGTCTTCAATAACAGGAATCTCACGATTTACCAATGGTACTATCACGTGCTTACCCTTCAACCAAGTATTCTTTACGTCTTCTGGGTTGATGCACATTGCAGAGTCACCCATGATAGTCTCAGGACGTGTTGTCGCTACAACTGCGTAATATCCATTTTCATCCTTATGCATCACGTTGCCTTCTTCAACTTGTTTGCAGTCGCTTTCAACAACACGATATTTTAGATAATATAGTTTTGAGTGTTCATCCTTGTATATAACTTCCTCATCTGACAAAGCAGTCTGTGCTTTTGGATCCCAATTCACCATGCGTACGCCACGATATACAAGTCCCTTCTTATATAGATCACAGAATACTTTTATAACGCCTTTGCTTCGTGTCTCATCCATTGTGAATGCTGTACGTTCCCAGTCGCAAGAGCAACCAAGTTTACGCAACTGTTTAAGGATGATGCCTCCGTGCTCGTTTGTCCAGTCCCATGCGTGACCTAGAAATTCGTCACGTGTCATGTCTGTTTTCTTTATGCCTTGTTCAGCAAGTTTGTTTACCACTTTAGCCTCTGTAGCTATACTTGCGTGGTCTGTTCCTGGAACCCAGCATGCGTTTTTGCCTTCCATGCGTGCACGACGTACAAGAATATCCTGTATTGTATTGTTAAGCATGTGACCCATATGAAGCACACCTGTAACATTAGGTGGTGGAATAACCACGGTATAAGGTTCGCGTCCGTCTGGCTTGCTGCTAAATAGCTTGTTGTTAAGCCAGTATTCATACCATTTTGATTCCACGTCTTGTGGATCATACTTACTTGCTAGTTCCATATCTAAATTTTATATTTATTTTTATATATTTATACTGTGCAAAATTACAAAATTAATTTTAATTATGAAAAAAAAGTACCTTAATCTTGATGCATATAGCATGCTGATTTGGTAAAATATATCAATTCGTAGATTCTTTGTCATTCGGGAACAATAAATCTCTATCTCTGCTTATTGCTTGCTCTGTCCATTCTGTTGGAATGAATTTCCAGTTTGTGTGTGCTTGAGGATTTATGTGGTGATGACTTTCAATATATTCCATAAGTAATCTTCGTTGGTCTTTCTCGCTAATATACTCTATTCGTGAAGCTATCTCTTCAAACGGAATGCCGGCACCTTTTGTAAGCAGTTCTCCGCCTCCGTTTCCACGATAGCTGTTCATCGCTACTTTATATGTGGTTTCTTCGCTGAATGGTCTTCCGTCTGACATTTTTAGTATCTTAACCTTATGTCCTTTTTCTTTCGTCACGTCAACCTCGTAGTCTATTCCTGCTGCTGAATCGAAGTTGAACGCTAGGTTACGCCAATGGTGTTTGCCATTGTTGTCAATATCCATAAGCATGATGTGGTCATCCTTTGATTTCATCGTGTCTACCCACTGGTAATAGCTCATCTCCAAAAGGTTGTGTATTTCCTTTCCCGACATTCTGATAGCATACAGTTGATTTTCGTATGTATATAGATTGAACATATCGCTCACTCGAATTTCTCCTTTTTTTATACAGGCATCAAATTGTAGCGGTGCGTTTAGTGATATGTCTGCTCCTGTTGTTTTCAGTTGCACATCGTGTATGAAATCACTGAATGGAGCTGGTCCAAAGAAACTGTCTTTTGTGAATATAGATTCTTCTATTGTTCCGATTTTGCGATTTACGTATTTTCTCACTTCTTCCATATCCTCGGTGAAGTGGGAGAGAAACTCCTCGTCAGGCTGTTCTTCTTCAATATTCACGATTTCACTTTCAATATTCTCCAATAGCCAACCGTTTTTGGTCTTATTTGCTTTGATTGTTGATTCGCTTATATAATTAGCATTGCTTGACGGATTTATAATGTTTATTTTTTTTGTATTGCCAAATGTCTGTACTACGTGTTTTAGTCTGTGGTCGTGTCCGCAGAGAATAAGATCTATTCCAGCAACGTTTGCTGCCGTTTTAATACTTTCGTTTTCTCCTATTCCGTTGTCGTTTATGCCACCTTCAAATCCAGAATGAAACAGTCCGATAACGATGTCTGCATGTTCTATTTCTTTTACGTGTCTTGTCCATTTATCCATACATTCAGGAATACCTTCAAACTTCATTCCGCTCCACAAATGTTCATGTAACCAATGCGAAATTGTCGGTGTCAGCATACCGATTATCGCGATACGCAAACCTTCAATTTCCATCATCTTATATGGCTTAAAGTATGACTTTAATGATTTTGTGTCAATCACGTTAGCAGCAAGAATATCACAATTTGTCTCTAAACAATATTTATCATATACTTCGTGTCCTGTTTCTATGTCGTGATTTCCTATTGTCTGAGCGTCATATCCCATCATATTTATTACTCTTGCAGCTACGTTTGTCTTTTTAGTGTTTATGTAGTTGCAGTAATAACACGTGGGTTGCCCCTGTAATATGTCACCACCGTCAAGAAGTATAAGCCTTTTCCCGTATTCTTTTCTCAATTGTTTTACATAGGTAGACACCCTTGCAAGCGATCCTTTGCGTTTGCATGAATTAATGAAGTCGTAAGGGAAAAAACTTCCGTGGACATCAGTAGTGTGTATTATCTTTATTTCCAAGTGATTGTTCATAAACTTCTATATATTTTTTTGCGATTGTAATATATTCGTGATGCCTTTTTATGTAAAGCATACTGTCGTTTTTCATCTTGTCAATGTTGTTGGTGTTGTTCATTAGGTATTCTATTGCCGTCACTACTCCGTCATAGCATGGAGCTGTATTTACAATCGGTCTCAGTTCATGTTCGTTGATGATATTGTAGTTTTCTTCTTCACCCCCGCCAATGCAGATAATTCCGTTGCTCATTGCCTCCAGAGAGTTCATTGATGGTGTGTAGCTGTATAACTGGTCAAGAATTGCATCAGAACCGTTCATCATCTTTATGTAGTCGTTGAAAGGTATGCTTTCAGCAATGTTCAGCTCAATCCTTTTACCATACTTTGCCTTCATGTCCTCGGCTGCCTTCAGCATTATGTCTGTGCCCTTATATATGCTGCGTTCTTTGTTTATGCCGATAAATAGTTTCAAGGTTCCATCAAACTTTCTTGGCTGTGTATTTTTCGCAATTATAGGGTAGGGACAGAATTTTGTTTTGTTTTCGAATGCTGGTTTATAGCATGCCCAATATTCATATAGTCCTGCTACAATGCGGTCGCAGTCTTGTGCGATATATTTATTAAGTTTTTCCTTTTCGGTATCAATCCAGTCTTTTCTATATTTTATAGCTTCTTCGTCAGTGCGTAGTTTATGTCCAATGTTAAAGTCGCTGTATCTCAGTGGCATTTTTGTAACACATTCATGCACCCAGTAATAATCCATCCCGAAAGCTCCCATTATAATACATTTATTGTGCCTTCTAAGATAGTTGTAAAATATATAATGCCTTTCAGCCTTCAGCTCAAAAAACAATGGGTTAATTAGTTGCACAATGTCAAATCCTCTCATCTTAGGTAATAGTGCAATTAGTTTGGCATATAGTATCATGCCTCCCACACGCCCTTTCTTTCTGCTAACGTCATAGTCACGTGGATAGTCTTTCCAGAAGTCACCGTTTGAGACAACTACAACATGATGTCCTAATTCTCGCAAGCCTTTTGCAAGAGTTGCATGTACGTTACTATATTCTCCTATCAAGAGTATTTTCATATTGCTGTCGCAATAATTAATCTTCTTCCTATAGCGTTTTTGCTCATCTTCCTGAATAGACTGTATTTTCTTGTATATTTCTTGTCTGGAAGCGGAAATAGTCCACGTCTTCTCAGTCTTTCGCATGCGTCATTAAGATGCGAGTAACTGTGAGTAAGTCGTGCTGTGTTATATAGATAGTCCATAGACAATTGTGCTATTCGTCTTTCCATTGCAGCTCTTTCTGCTTTCGGCAGTTTGTCAAGCATATCATGCAAATGGAATATGATAGATTCGTTTTCTTCCAGTCTTTGAACTTTTGTGCGCTTGTTTATTTCATGGATCACAGAACTCCTTCTCTGTCTGTAGAAATATGCTTTTGACGGAGTGGTGAATAGTCTTTCGGCACGTATAATCAGCTGGGCTGTGAACTCTTCGTCTTCTCCAAACTTTATATTTCTGTTGAATCTCAGACTTATGAGGATGTCTTTCTTGAATATGTATCCCCATGCCATGCCTTTTATATTGTTGTTGTGCATGAACTCTGCACCCGAAAACGGACCGTCATAGATTTCTGTTACTACAGAATCATCCTTGCTTGTATGCTCAAACATTACCATGTCTGGGTTATGATATCTAGCTATGTCAAGGCAATGCTCGTAAGTGGCAGTTATCAGATAGTCGTCACCGTCAACAAACTGGATATATTTTCCATGTGCGATGTCTAGCCCTATGTTTCGTGCCGCACTTGCTCCATTATTTGGCTGCCAAAGATACACAATGTTTTTGCATACGCTTGTCAGACTGTTGAGTGCAGGCAAGTCGCTTCCGTCGTCAATTACTATAATCTCTCGTTCATCAATGCTTATTGAAAGTCTGGTAATACTCTCCACGCACTCTTTTAAAAGTCCTGCGTCAAGATTATACGTTGTGATAATGAATGTTATTAACGGCTGTGTCTTATTATGCGAAATAATTTGTGAATCAAGCATAGTCTTTTAATTCCTAATAAATGATATAGAGTAAGTTTGAGAGTCCCTCTGTATGGTAATCCGTCTTCAATAAGAACATTTCCTCCCATACGGTACACGTCAAGTTGTATGTTAATTATATATTTGAAATATCTGTCGTCGCACGTCTCTTTCATAATTGCTATATGTGTTTCAAGCATACTTTCCAATTGCTTTACATGAGCGTTTGCCGTAAGTCCGTTGCCATTGTATATATAGTTATAAGTTCCGATTTCCGTTGTTGCTACTACATTGCATTTCTTCAGTAGTCTTGGCAATATCTCTACGTCCTCAAATATGATACCAGTCTTGTATTTGGTATCGTCAAATAACGATCGTTTATATATCTTGTTGCAGGCATAAGCATGTTTATATGCTCTTTCTTTGAGCCAGTAAGCCCTTATGTCATTGTATTCACGATTATTGAATTTCAGTTTTCTGTTTTTTTGTGAATTGTATCTCACGTTTATAGAATATTCCAATATGTCATATTCCGGATGCTTGTCAATCAATTCAAACAATCTACTATAGGTTCCAAGTTCCAGACTGTCATCACTGTCTATAAAAGTTATATAATCACCCTTGGCAGCATCAATACCATAGTTTCGTGCTTCACTCAGTCCGCTGTTAGGCTTGTGAATCACGGATATTCTTGAATCCTGAGCTGTGTATTCATTGCATATATACGGTGTTCCGTCTTGCGATCCGTCATCAACCAATATTATTTCCATATCGGTAAAATCCTGTGCAATGATGGAACTTATGCATCTGCATATTGTCGCTCCAGAATTATAAGCTGGTATTACAACTGATAGTTTCATAACTGCAAAAGTAATAAAAAAAAGTAAGTATTTTGTGATTTCATATAAAATTAGTACTTTTGCAATATAATAAATTAAATTATGAAAGAGGTAATAATAAAAGATGATATATTACAGAAGGCTGCCGAAGAAGGTATGGATGCCTTTGTTGATGTTTTCACAAATGCTATACTTGACTCCATTGATGGTCAGTTGACAGCTGAAAACATGTCGCAGCTTAATTCCGATCAGATTACGCTGCTTGCTTTCCATTACCTCCATGAGGAGATTATGGATGGTGGATTCGTACAGTTGATTCATAATGGACTTGGTGCATTCATCTACATGAATCCTACAGATAAGGCTTTTCGTGAATGGGGCTTGCCAGAATTGTTTAAGATAATAAACAAGAGTCATCGCCTGTATGCTAAGTATCATGAGGAAATTGAGAAAGACTGTACCGACGAGGAATTTATGGCTATGTTTGAACAACATGCAGAGTTTGACGACTTTGATGATGAGTTTGTCGAAAACGAAGAAATGTTCGTGTCAAAGGTCGCTAATTATATCGATCAGCATATTGATAATTTTGCAAAGATTGAAAAATGAATAAGGAAGAACAGGAACGAAGAAAGAAAAGTCCCGTACAGATAAGAAACAAGAAGGCTTCTTTTGAATATTTCTTTGTCGACACGTTCACTGCAGGTATTGTACTTACAGGAACAGAGATAAAGAGCATCCGCGAAGGTAAGGCTTCTTTGGTTGATTCTTTCTGTGTCATCTATAATGGTGAGATGTGGGTGAAGGGAATGAATATCAGCCCCTATTTCTATGGTTCGTTCAGTAACCATGAGGCTAGACGCGATCGTAAATTGCTGCTTACCAAGCGTGAGCTCCATAAACTTGAGGAAGCAACAAAGCAGGTGGGTTTCACTATCGTACCTGTTCTTATATTTCTCGATAGTCACGGACGTGCAAAAGTTGATATAGCCCTTGCCAAGGGTAAGAAGGAATTTGATAAGCGTCAGACTTTGCGTGAAAAGCAGGATAGGCGTGAAATGGATAGAGCTATCAAGCACTTCTAGTATAGGCATCTTGTTGCCTATACTTTTTGTTAGTATTTTAGCAGGATAAGTTTATTGTTTTGATTATGAGGAGTTTAAAAAAATTAGCTAAAGAAAAGATTTTGATTTTAGATGGTGCGTTGGGCACTATGGTGCAATCGTATAATCTCTGTGAAGATGACTTCCGTGGCGACATGTTTGCCGATATCAAAGGTCAGCTTAAAGGAAACAACGATGTGCTTTGCTTAACCAAGCCTGAAGTCATAATGGATATACATCGCAGGTATCTTATTGCCGGTGCTGATATCATCGAGACTAATACTTTTTCTTCTCAACGCATTTCTCAGGCTGATTATGGACTAGAGGCTCATAGCTATGATATTGCTCTTGCTGGAGCTAAATTGGCAAGAAAGGCAGCTGATGAGTTTAACTCTGATGAAAAACCTAGATTTGTAGCAGGTTCTATTGGACCTACAAACAAGACTTGTTCTATGAGTCCAGATGTAAGTAATCCTGCTGCAAGGGATGTTACCTATGATGATTTGTTTGATGCTTATAAAGAACAGATAAATGGACTCCTTGATGGCGGTGTAGACGCATTGCTCATCGAAACAATATTTGATACTCTTAATGCAAAGATTGCTGTTGACGTAGCGCAGACTGTTATGGAAGAGCGTGGATTAGATCTTCCAATAATGCTCAGTGTCACCGTGAGCGACCTTGCCGGAAGAACTCTTAGCGGACAGACCTTGGATGCTTTTTTAGGAAGCATAAGCGAATACAATATATTTTCTGTAGGATTGAATTGTTCGTTTGGTGCACGCCAGATGAAACCTTATCTTAAGGAACTTTGCAAGAAGGCTCCTTATTATATTTCTGCTTATCCTAATGCCGGACTACCAAACTCGATGGGACTTTATGATGAGACTGCCGAGAGCATGTCGCCTCAGATTGCCGAGTTTATTGATGAGGGACTTGTTAACATCGTTGGTGGTTGCTGTGGCACCACTGATGAGTTTATCAGGATGTATGATGAAATGGCTCGTGGAAAGAAGCCTCATGTACCTGTCGCTAAATCTAGTTCTATGTGGCTTAGTGGTCTTGAACTGCTTAATGTCACTCCAGAGGTTCAGTTCGTCAATGTCGGTGAGCGTTGCAATGTTGCAGGAAGTCGTAAGTTCTTGCGTCTTATTCAGGAAAAGAAATATGATGAGGCTCTCAGCATAGCCCGTAAACAGGTAAGTGATGGTGCCCTTGTTATTGATGTAAACATGGATGACGGATTGCTTGACGCACAGACCGAAATGGTTAATTTCCTTAACCTTGTGGCTTCAGAACCTGATGTCGCTAAAGTTCCTATAATGATTGATTCCAGCAAATGGGATGTGATCGTTGCTGGTCTGAAGTGTGTTCAGGGTAAGAGCATTGTCAATTCCATATCACTTAAAAACGGAGAAGCAGAGTTTATCAGTCATGCACGAGACGTTAAGAAGTATGGTGCTGCCGTTGTCGTGATGTGTTTTGACGAGATCGGACAAGCCACAACCTACGAACGTAAGATTGAAATTGCGTCACGTGCTTATCATATTCTTACAGAGACAGTTGGACTGAATCCGCTTGATATAATTTTCGACCCTAATATCCTTTCTATCGCTACAGGAATAGAAGAGCATGATAACTATGCTGTCGACTTTCTAAACGCTACTGAATGGATCAAGAATAATCTTCATGGTGCTCATGTCAGTGGAGGAGTGAGTAACTTGTCTTTCTCTTTCAGAGGCAATAACTACATTCGTGAGGCAATGCATGCAGTTTTCTTGTATTATGCCATAAAGAATGGTATGGATTTCGGAATTGTCAACCCTGCTACGAAGGTTATATATTCTGATATTCCTGAAGATCAACTTGCAATAATAGAGGATGTTGTACTAAACAGGAAACCTGGTGCAGCTGATACGCTTATTGATTTGGCTAATAAGATAAAAGAAGAAGAGGAAAAAGCTAAAGCTGAAGGTAATAGTGGTCCTGTTTCTGTTAAGAGTTCAGCCAGTGATGAATGGCGCAACAATGATCTTGAAAGTAGACTTGCTTATGCCTTGCGAAAAGGTATAGGTGACTATTTGGAACAGGACATACACGAAGCGCTTGCAAAGTATCCTCATGCCGTGAATATCATTGAAGGACCTTTGATGAATGGAATGAATGAGGTAGGTGTATTGTTTGGTGAGGGTAAGATGTTTCTACCTCAGGTTGTCAAGACCGCCCGAACAATGAAGCAGGCAGTAGCTATTTTGCAACCTTATATAGAGTCAGAGAAGACAGAGGGATATTCTAAAATGGGAACAGTTATCCTTGCCACTGTCAAGGGCGATGTTCATGACATTGGCAAGAATATCGTTGGTGTCGTTATGGCGTGCAACAACTATAATGTTATTGATTTGGGAGTTATGGTTCCTGCCGAGCAGATTGTTAAGAAGGCTATAGAGTTGAAGGCTGATATAATAGGTTTGAGTGGACTGATAACTCCATCGCTTGAAGAAATGGTGAATGTAGCTACAGAAATGCGCAAAGCCAATCTTGATATACCAATTATGATTGGTGGTGCTACGACCAGTCAGCTTCATGTAGCCTTGAAGATAGCCCCTGTATATGGCGGTCCTGTTGTGTGGATGAAAGATGCCTCACAGAATGCCCTTGTTGCTGCCCGTTTGCTTAATGCCGAAGAAGAACGCAAGCTAAGAGCCGAACTTGATAGTAAATATGAGTCGCTGCGTGAGAACTATAAGCAAAAGCAGGAAAATATATTATCTTTGGAGGAAGCAAGAAAAAACAAGCTCAATCTGTTCTAAAAGATTTCTAACAATTAGTTGTTATAATCCATAATTACAATCCCTATTCACAAAGTGTATGGGCAATAAAGTAACATACAACAAATATAAAAATTGCGTTTCATTTCTCAAAATACCTACTATATGGTATTTTAGATTCGCAGAAAATGCTGTATATTTGCAGCTGAAATGAAGAAGTATATCCACATATTGATGTCAGTTCTACTGTCAATGACTATTCTCTTAATGGGAACGGGCTTTAATGTAGTGCGCTGCATGCATAGTGGTAAGGTGATGGTAGCAACCTGTATGGATAAATCCAATATGGGATGTGCTCCAACTTCTGATTGTATGAGTGTTCAACATGTGCAGTTATCGCCATCCAATGCTGCACATCATACTGTATTTGATTTTAATGCAGTTCAAACACTTCTTGCCATTATACCAGGTTTTGTTGCTGAATGGTTATTATGCATTCTAAACAAAACGATTGTTAAGGTGTTCTATGAGGTGAGAGAATCACCACCACGAGAGTATCTTAACTTCATTCAAGTATTGCGCATTTGATTTTGATAATATCAGTTTTTATTTTGTGAAACGGTCTTAATAGAACCGCTTCCGTAAAACTTATGGTATAATATCAAAATCATAAATAAAATGAAATATGTTTTTACAGGCATTGCAATAATGCTTGGGCTACCAGTATTTGGTGGTACCAATGATTCCTTGCAAGCCGATACAATGAAATTACATCATATCAGTGATGTAACAATAACTGCACGTCGTGCTGGAACAAGTAGAATGAGTGGAGCTGTTAACAGCTTAAAGATAAATCGAGAAGAGCTTTTCAAGGCTGCTTGTTGTAATCTTGGTGAGAGTTTCACAACTAATCCTTCTGTTGATGTTAATTACTCGGACGCTACTACTGGAGCCAAACAGATTAAGCTTTTAGGTCTTAGTGGTACTTACGTGCAGATGATGACCGAAAATATGCCCAACTTCCGTGGGGCAGCTCTTCCATATTCCCTTGATTATATTCCTGGAACGTGGATAAATAGCATACAGGTATCAAAAGGACTGTCGTCTGTACGCAATGGTTATGAGGGTATAACGGGCCAGATTGATGTGGAGTATCTTAAACCTGATGCTGACGAGGGACTTACGTTAAATATGTATGGAAATACTTTAAGCCGCCAAGAGTTTAATGCTGATGCAAATATACACGTAAACAAGAAAGTAAGTACTGAGTTGTTAGTGCATCAACAGAAAAATTTTGGGCATCATGATGATAATCACGATGGCTTTCTTGATAATCCTAATGTCAAGCAGTGGAACATTCAGAATAGGTGGAAGGTTAAAAGTGATAACAATATCTTCCATGCTGGTATAGGCATTATAAAAGAGGAACGTGAAGGCGGACAAATCAATCATTCTATGGATCTAGGTCGTATATATAATATTGATATGACTAACAATCGATATGAAGGATATCTAAAAAATGCTTTTATACTTGATAAGTCACATGGAACGAATATTGCGCTCATGGGTAATGTTTCTATGCATCAGAGTGATGCCTTATATGGTGATAAGAATTATACTGTAAACCAGAAGAATGCATTTGCTCAGATCATGTTTGAGACTAATTTCACGCCCAGTCATAACCTTTCTGTAGGACTGTCATTGAATCATGATTATCTGTCACAGCGATTGACTAATGTGGGATTTAATGCCCAGAATGAAAAGGAAACTACTCCAGGAGTGTATGCGCAATACACATATAGTCTTTCAACTAAGCTTGTTGCCATGGCTGGTATTCGTGCTGACCATAGCAGTATGTTCGGAACATTTATAACACCTCGTTTTCATTTGAGATTCGCTCCAAACGATGTAGTAAGTTTTCGTCTTTCTGCAGGAAAGGGATATCGAACTGTTCATGCCTTGGCTGAGAATAATTATCTGCTTGCTAGTGGTAGACAGCTAGTGATAGGAGATTTGGGTCAGGAAAGTGCTTGGAACTATAGTGCCAGCAGTTCTTTTAATATTCCTTTGCTTGGGAAGAATTTAAAACTTAATGCTGAATATTATTACACTCGTTTCGGTAATCAGGCTGTGATAGACTATGATAGCAATCCTACGCAAATTAGAATAGAGAATCTTTCTGGAAAGTCTTATTCAAATACATTTCAGATAGATGCTAGCTATCCTCTATTTACAGGACTGGAACTTACGGCCGCCTATAGAATTAATGATGTCAAGACTACTTATAATAATACGTTGATGGAGAAGCTTCTTACAAGTAAATATAAGGGACTGCTTACTGCTAGCTATAAAACTCCATTAGGGATATGGCAGTTTGATGCAACACTACAATTAAATGGTGGTGGTCGTATGCCAAAACCTTATCAATTATCTAATGGTAACATGTCATGGGAAGAGCGTTTCCATCCTTACGAACAGCTTTCAGCACAAGTCACACGTTGGTTCCGCCACTTCTCTGTATATATAGGAGGTGAGAATCTTACTGGTTTCCGCCAGAAGCAGACCATCATCGACGCAGAAAATCCATGGAGTAAGACTTTTGATCCAACAATGGTGTGGGGACCTTCTCATGGTGCTGTTGGCTATTTAGGTATACGTGTAAACATAGGAAGATTATAAACCATATAAATAATTAAAAAAATGAAGAAGTATATTTTATTATTTGCATTAATGCTTGCCTCTGTTGCAGGCTTTGCAAAAGACATTAAGACCGTAGTAGTTACAACAACTCCACAAATGCATTGCGCAAATTGTGAAAACAAGATAAAGGGCAATCTGCGTTTTGAAAAGGGAGTAAAGAAGATCGATACAAGTATTTCTGATCAGACTGTTACTATTCAGTATGATGCAGATAAGACTACGCCGACCAAACTGCTAAAGGGTTTCACTAAATTTGGCTATTCAGCACGTGTTGTTGAAAAAGGGGAGAAGGTGAAAAAGAACGAAAAAGAAGTTTGCAACAACATGTAACTACTTTTTCTTGCTTAAATAATAAAGGATGGTTTCGCTAATATTTAATTGATATTAGCTAAGTCATCCTTTATTTATATTTGATTATATTACTTTATTAAAGTAAATATAGCCTTTATGTTATTTTCTATTTCTTCGACTGATAATATCTGCTAATAAGCCAAATCCGGTAAAAGTCTAGTTCTTTGTGCAAAAACAAAACTTATTTTGTATTTGTCTTTCTCTGCGTTATCAGCATTAGCAGAATCATTTGCCCAATCTGTCTTTTGTCTGCGTGAATCTGCGGGAGACAAATGCCGTTTATGCATGCAAAGAAAATCTGCGGGAATATGCATCTGCTTTAGCAGATACTGCAAATATATACAGTAAAGAGTATCAGCGGGAATCAGTAAGGAACCCCCTTTGTCTATTATTTTGACTGACATATATAATCTGTACTTAAATAACAGTGATTCGTGTGTTATTAAATTTAAAATGAGATTGTAGGTTCTTTTTATTGGTCTTTGATTTGTAAATTTGTAATTCACTTTTTAAATATTATTTTAATTATTATGTCAGTAACATTCTCATCTTTTACCCAAACCTGTATTTATGACCTTCGGCAAGAGGGTCGTTTTGCAACTGCGCGCCTTTATGACATTTCACTGCGCTCATTCTGTAAATGTCTCGGTCACGATGTCATCCGTTTCAGTGAGATAAACCGTAATTCACTTTATCTGTTTAAGAGGTATCTTATAGAGCGGCATTATTCCCCCAATACTCAGTCCACTTATATGCGCATGCTCCGTGCCTTATATAACAAAGCTGTGTATGCAGGGCTTGCCAAACATGTCTATAACCTGTTTCATGATGTTTTTACGGGCATTGACAAAAGCCATAAGAAGGCGATGTCGCCTGTTGACCTGAATAAACTCTTTTTTGGCAAGGTAAGCAGTCCAGCCCTTATCCGTGCCCAGCAGATAGCCAGGCTGATGTATTGTCTCTGTGGTATTCCCTTCGTTGATTTTCAGCATGTCGGCGCTGACTCTGTCAAGGACGGATCTCTGAACTACAGCCGCCGTAAGACCGGAGTCTGTGTCAGTATTCCTGTCAATAAAGAAACAGTTGCTCTTATAGAGAAAGCGGCAGTATGCCCTTCTGACATGAATACCGAGGAGGGCTATCGCCATTACCAGTCATTGCTTCGCAAGTTCAACGCCAGTCTTTCGCGTCTTGCCAGTAAGCTTGGTATCAAGGCTCATGTGTCTTCCTACACCATCCGCCATTCTTGGGCTACCACAGCTCTGTACTGTCATGTTCCGGTGGAGGTGATCAGTTCCGCTCTCGGTCATGCCGACATCAAGACCACACAGATATATCTCAAGGGCTTCAATGCCAAAGAGATCGGGCTTGCCAACAGAAAGGTATGCAGGTGCGTGGAAAATAAATGAAGTGTTGAATTGTCTTTTTGACAGGCGATTACGCCCATAACACAGACTCTCAGGTACAAATAAAAACAGCCGTTACTTTACAAGTAACAGCTATAAATATTATTTGGCAAATGTAGTGATTAATTTATTGAGTTACATATAATTTTGCATTAATTAACCAAAAACCGCGGAAAAACATATTAATGAGGACACAGACATTCAAAACATCTTCGTATTTGAACATATTTTAAATATTTTCTCATCTATATCCTCCTGTCACACGTAACAACAATTTACGCGTGCCAGCCCTCTTCGTGCAGTTTTATACCCTAAAAGTCTTCAGTTCCTTTCTGTTACTTGTAAAGTAACGGAACTTGTAATTATAGAAGAGATAATTGGATGAGTAAATTAAAATTTCATAGTACGAAATGTAGGATGAGTGATATTATATTAAAGTTATTTTTGCTTTTATTGGTATCTATGTCATCCTTGCGCCTTCATGCGCAGCATGTAGCGCTGAAATCCAATCTGCTCTATGATGCATTATGTATTCCATCTCTGGGTGCTGAGGTCCGCCTTGACAGTACCCTTACCCTGAGCGCTTCCTCTACCTACTGCCCGATATCTTACGGCAGTGACCGTAAATGGAAGAACTGGTCAGTTCAGTACGAAGCCCGTCACTGGTTCCGTAAGTCCTTCAATGGTCCCTATATTGGAGCCTTCGGCATTCACGGAGGTTTCAACTTAAGCCGACTTCCCTTTTTTCATCTTTCCCATCACCGTGCTGAAGGCAACTTTAACGGTGCCGGACTTACTTTTGGCTGGCATAAGATTCTCTCTCCCCACTGGGGCATAGACACATCTCTTTCTGCTGGTTACCTGCATCTGCGCTATCGTCACTACCGTGAGGGAACTTATGGCTACCTTGAATATACAAAGGGTAGGAACTATGTAGGTCCTGTCTCCCTTTCGGTATCACTGGTGTATATAATAAGATAATAACAATGAAATAATATTTATAGAGAAATGAAACTATTACAATCTGCATTCTTTCTTCTTAGCTTCTGCGGAACAGTATCCGCAGCATCCGCTCAGACTGTCTACGGCGGACAGATCTACGTCAACTCAGAGAACTTCACCCGTCAGGGCAACCTTCTCCGTGTGCGGATGAAGGTAAGTTATGACAGTAGCGTCGTGGGCAGCTGCGAGTCGCTGACCTTTACTCCCGTGCTGAAGACCGACAGTTTCTCGGTAGTGCTATCCTCGGTCATCATCAATGGTCGTGAGCGTGAGCGCGATGACCACCGCACAGAGATTCTTTCCAAGGGCCGCCGTAATGTTCCCGTTGTTGTCAAGGACCGCAATGCGGGCAAGCGCTACTTTATCTATGACACCACCGTTCCCTATCAGGAGTGGATGCAGTACTGCCGTATGTATGTAGAGAGCGAGGAGTACAATTGCACTGGTCACCGTGGTCATACCTATGAGGACCTTGTCCTGAAGAACATCTACCTTCACGACCGCAGTACTGACACGCCCGACCCGAAGGTGCGTTCCTATAACTTCCTTGATTACGTTCAGTTCCTTCAGCCACAGGGTGCCGACATCGACAAGTTCACCCGCACGGGTGAGATTCAGATACAGGGCAACAAGGTACTTGAGAAGCTCGGCGGTTCTAAGTTCAACCGTAGCGTGTTCAATATGGTATCCTCCGACATCAGAACCGAGCTTCAACGCTATGGCACGAGCCTTGTCGGTGTTAGCATCAATGGTTTCGGTGCTCCAATCGGTAACTACCGCCGTAACGAGAACCTTGCCATGGACCGTGCCCTTTCTTTGAAGAAGTATCTGATGAAGCAGAAGCTTACCAACCGCAACGACCTCACCGTTGGCTGGCTTGCAGAGGACTGGGACAGTATTTCTTCTCTTGTAGCGGGTAGCGGAATGAACCTCCGTGATGCTGTTGTAGACATAATCAAGAACGTTGATGTAGTGAACGGTCGTGAGCGTGAAATCCAAGGCATCAATCAGGGTATGCCCTATGAATATATGGTAAGGTTCATCTTCCCGAAGGTCTACCGCATCAAGTATACCCTTACATTCCGCCATGACGGTTTCGACAGTCATTCCGCCATGCAGCACCTTGGTTCAAACCCAGCAACGATGACGCTGGGTGAACTCTATGCCACAGCAGGATTCTATAAAAAGGGTTCTCGCGAGTACAACGACATCGTTGACCTCACAGCCCGCCTCTTCCCTGATAATCCAGAGGCAAATATCAATGCTGCCGGTGTAGCTCTGACACGTAACGACACGAAGCTCGCCTATAAATATATGAGTCGCTGGCAGACCGACCCAAGAGCCTACTGCAACATGGGGCTGATGTATCTTGCTCAGGGCAACCGTGATAAGGCTGAGGTCTACCTCCAGATGGCTGGTGCAGCTGGTGTTCCTCAGGCATCTAAGGCATTGAATGAACTGCTAGGTAAATAGAGTCGGGATACGATGTTATAATCAACAGACCTACAGTGTGCTTACACCCCAAACTGTCAATATATATATATATAGTAAATAACATATTAACAATTAAAAGGAAATAAAATTATGAGAATTAAAACCATCATGACCGCCTGCTTTGCAGTGCCTGCATTGTCAGTGCTGTGCCTAATGTCCTCATGTTCAAGTGAGGAGCTTCCTGCAACCGAGAAGCCTTCAACGGGTCCTCAGACCTTAACCCTGAATCTGAAACCTGCCGGTACCCGTGCTGCCATCTATACCGATCCCGGCACGACCGCAGAGAACACTATCAGCATTGTGACCATCGGTATCTTTGACCAGACTGCCGATGGAAATGGTAACTATCCGGTAAAGACTATTCAGGAGGTAACCACTAGTTCCACCAGTCCTTCCATTACAACCAGTCAGCTTGTTGCCGGTGATAAGATCCTTGTGGCTGTGAATGCGAAGGCAGGAACCTTTACTGGTGCCAAGAATCTGACCGAATTCGAGAACAAGACACTCGCCATTGACGACGCCCTTGCAAGTGGTAATGGCTCAGCCACAACAGTAGCCAGCAGCAATCTTCCTATGTTCGGTACAGGAACCATTGCTGGATCATCAACTACTTTTACAGCCGCTGTAGACGTATATCACATGGTATCCAAGATTACCCTCAGATCCCTGAGTGTGAACTTCAGTGCCACTGGTGCCTACTCAGCTGCAAAGTTCACCCCAACGGCTGTTTTCCTGTCAAACGTTCCTGATAAGCTTGACTTTTATCCTGTAGACGCCACTAATATGACAAGCTACTCTACCTTTGCTACTGTGGGAACCCTTCAGCAGGGAGAATCTGGAACTTCTTCAAACCTCAAGGCATATCTTGGCACAGCTTCACCTATAGGCTACTCTCCTGTGAATGCTACGCTGAGCGGTGTGAATACAGGTAGCACTTATAACTGGGGAACAGTATCACCGTCAGTGACCAACATTCTCTATCTTTATAGCATGCCTAGTAGTGCCACCACCCCGGCCCGTCTTGTGATAAAGGGTACCTTTGATCCTGATGGCACGAATGCCAACTCATCCACAGTATATTATCCTGTGAACATTAACTATAAGTCAGCTGACGGAAGTGCTGCCGACGGTGGTACGGCAAAGGTTGTTTATCCAAACAAAAACTATATTCTGGACGTCACTATTCAGGGTAAGGGGTCTTCTAGTGCAACTGTTCCTATAGACCCTCAAAGTGCCACAGCCAACATCACAGTTAAGTCATTCGTTGATGCTTCTCAGGAGAATGTATTCAATTAATACGAAAGAAAAAAAGAAAAACAACAACAATGAAATTCACGTAACGCGATGAAAAAAAGGCAAATAATGATAATCCCTATACTCTCACTGCTGATGCTACTGACCAGCTGCATAAACGACGACGATAGTAGTCGTGTGCAGTACAGTGTCGGTGTGCGCCTTGTGACAAAGAAGGGTGAACTTCTGCCTGATTCCGTCGCGGGAACGGTGCATATCTATATGTTTCTCTCGGGGCGTTTCGTTCAGGAGGTTCTTCCTGAAAGTAATGGTCGCTACTATATCAGCTTCGATAACAGTCAAGCGATGCGTCTTGTGGCAGTGGGCTTAGGCAGCGGCGACAGCGTGTCCCTCGTACCTCCCGTACTGGGAGATTCTCTGGGTAGCGTCTGCGCCCGCTTGCGCTATTCCGGTGCCTCTCGCTCAGTGAGCGGGTCCGCAGGCACAATAACTGAGGTCACTCCAATGAGCTATATCTGTTACGGTGGTTTTAGCTACAGTCCCGGAGATGCGTTTCGCGACTCCAGCTTTGCCACGCTTACTATGCAGAACAAGAACGTGCGCATCCATATCGTTATTCGTAATCTTCTCAGCCAGATGGGGGAGGGTAACTATACCGTGAAGCTTGAGGGCTTCCGTAGCGCTCTTACCTTTAATGGAAATACTACAGGTGACAGTGTGGTCTATGAGCCTCATGGCAGCTTTGATAGTGATGGTGTGTTCTCTACGGATATCATCAATGCCCTTCCCACGGCTAATGGCGAGAACGTAACTTTCACCCTTTACAAAAACGACAACCCCATATTCAAGAGTACTACGGATTCCTCTGGAGATCCTATAACCCTTTCCCCTGAAGACGACAAGGTAATTGTCGTTGATGTGGGCATGATGGGTGTAAACCTTAGGATTATGCCTTGGAGCGAAGTTAACAGCGGTATAGTCTTCAACTAAGTCTGTCAGTTGAAATAACAATACGGTAATAATAATGTTTAGTATAATAATGAAGAATATTACTCACATCACATATTCCCTTTCAGTCTCATTCGTGCAGATCAGCCTGTGCCTTTTCCTTGCATCTTGTGCTGGCGATGATATCTCGTTGGCTTCACAGGGTGATGAAGCCACAACAATGGTGAAGCTGACCTTCTGTATTAGTGATGGCAACCAGACACGTGCCATCACTTCAGCCAATGAGAATATTGTGAGCGATATCACAGTAATGGTTTTTGATGCTGAAGGATCCCTTATCGGCAGCAAGTATGTGTCATCCGTTGCAGCTACCTCAGTTTCGGTCCCTGTGACAACACGTTCAGCGACAGGATGCACTATCTATGCTATCGCCAATACAGGTTCTTCGAGTTATTTTGCAGGTGTGAATACAATTTCTAAACTCAATACGATGTACACCACGCTGGCCAGTGCCGATGTTTTGGAGAGCAGCGGCAGTATTGTCGGCAGTACAGGAGCTTTAATGATAGGCAAGGCATCTGCCAATATCACAACAGGCGGAGCAAATCAGTTTGCTATCCCTTTATATCATCAGTGTAGTAAGTTCGGCTTCACGATAACCCCAGCAAGCGGAGTAACAATCACCGGCTATCAGCTTTGCAACGTTCCCTTAAGCAGTTATATCACAGACAGTCATGTTCCAGTAACAGCTTCTGTTGTTGCTGGTCCTCCAGCAGGAGCAAGTAGCTATGGTAACTTTACAGCCGTAACTGATTTGAGCCAGACTACAGCCCTGTCAAAAACCTACTATGTATATGAGAACTTGTGTGGTAGCAACAGCAATGCCACCACACAAGTACTTCGTAACAGCAGCAATGTTCCTGTTTCTGCTTCAGCCAGTGCCAGCTATCTCCTTGTTAATGCCAAGGGGCATGGATGGGCCTCTGCCTATAAAATTTATCTCGGTGGCGTCACCAATGCCGCTACTCCTGTGACCGATCTTACTAATTTCAACGTCTATCGCAATCTGAACTATCAGTGCAATATTAACCTTGGCGCAAACGGTGGTAACGGAGATGTAAGGGTAACCTATACAGCAACAGTAACAAGCGGAAGAAGTAATATGTACATGGGCGATGCTACTATAGGCAACTATCTTTATGCTGACGGTAGTGACGGAACTACATTCAAGTCTGGTCAGACGGTGGGTATCATCTATTCGAGCGAACTTACTCAAGCTCAGTATAATGCTGGCTGCCGCCATGGCAGGGTGATGGCTCTTAAAAATACAAATAATAGTATATATTGCTATTGGAGTAGTAGTTACAATTCTCCTTATACAGACCATAGTAGTGCAGGTCACCCATACGTCTCAGATTTTATGACAAGTTTTGCGGATGTGAACAGTGGCTATGATGCCATGAGCGCTAACAGTAGCTATGTAGCTAACAGTAGTAATTATGCATGGTATTATTGTAAGACCTATAATGACGGAGTTGCCTCTAAAACTTTTGTTAATGCTCCCAATAATGTAGGGGTCTGGTATTTTCCAAGTGTAGGTGACTTGTGGGATATAATGGAAAATTTAGGTACATGGACGGATGACCAGAAAACAACATTAATAAGTCAGCGTAGCAGCACAATGGGTGTAGGTAATTATATAATACAAAACCTTGATGGTACATATCTTAATGCGCTGAATTCCAAATTAAGTGTAGCAGGTGGAGATCAGATAGTACCGGATAATGGGTATTTTTGGTGTGCTTCAGAGTATAGTAGTGAAAGCGCTATGGTACTCAGGTTCAACAGTTCGTTCGTGCGCTTGAACTCCAACTATAAGAATGGTGGTAACTATTATCTCAGGCCTGTCTTGGCTTTTTAACTATTTATCTATTTTAAAAAAATATTTTATGTGTATACAGCATATTAAAAAATGTCTTTGGCGGTTGCAAATAAAAAAAATAATCCTTTATGGCATTATCTAATGAATTACTGAGCTAACGTGATACAATTAAGTTATAGGGTTTAACAATAGAAAAAACAAAATGTTATCTATGCTTTTACCGCTATAAGGTCAGTGAAAAAATGGTGAATATCAATCTGGATAGGTTGCCTCTAATCTATAGAGCAAACAGCAGTTACGAAAAAATAAGTACACTGTCTGATTTTCTAGATAAGTATAAGATATTAACAATGCTTTATCGCATTGGATCAAAAAGAAAACTCAATTCTACGATGTCCCTCATGACTCGTTCATGTGAAGAGTAGGTTTGTGAGAATCGAAGGACGTCTGAATAATTATCACTATAAATTAGATAGAACATTATTCTATCGTTTCCTGTTTATATGAGTCGTATAACAGGCGATACACAAGAGTGTGTGTCTTTCGAAAGCCTTTCCCCGTGAGGGGAGGGGCCTTTTAATTTTACTTATAGTGACAGAATTAGCTAATTATATTTTATATTGCTTATGATAACTTGTGGTTGTAGACTGGCGGTTTACATTATAATCTCTGAGAAAATATTTAGGTTGTTCCACAATTTATTTATATCTTTGCATAAGATACAGCTGTAATTGGTATGAAATTCAAGTAAGTTGGATTATTCTGCTATCGTTTGCAGTACCTTTGAAATAAAGAAAAAGATAACATTATGAATGTAGAAAAACAAAAAGAAATATTGCTCAAAGATGATGGGTTGTCAAATACCCTCGGTATGGAATTTATTTCTACTCCAGAACCAGATACATGTATGGCTAGGATGAAGGTTGATGAACGTAATCGTCAACCGTTTGGCTTCCTTAGTGGAGGTGCTTCTCTTGCATTGGCAGAGAATTTGGCTGGTGTCGGTAGTTTGGCTTTATGCCCTGGAAAGATTTGCGTAGGAATTAATGTAAGCGGAAACCATTTACGTGCCGTGCTTGAAGGCGATACCGTTACTGCTTATGGTAAACTGCAATTTAAGGGAAATACTTTGCATGAATGGCAAATAGATATCAAAAATAGTGAAGGAAACTTGATTTCTACAGTTCATGTCACTAATTATATAATGAGATCTACTGCTCCGAAAAAATAAGAATGATTAGTTTTGCTATTTATCGTTTGCCTGACACAGATACCTGTGTGAAGATTTGTTCGGATTCTATGCCGCAACGCCTTTCTTCGTATGCTGAACTGGAAGATAAACGTGGTTTTGTCTTTGCTCCTTTTTGCCTTGATAGTGATAGTCTGTTGGTGATATGCCCAGATAAAATTGAGGTAACAAAGTGCGACGAAATAGGCAATGCTGATGAAGAAACAGATTTAAATGTGTCTTATGACAGGGAAGCGTATCGAAAAGACTTTGAGTGCTTCCATTCTAAGTTGCTTGACGGTAGTTTTGATAAACTTGTACTTTCTCGTCATATAAGTGTTGATGCTGATTTCGAGAAACAATCTATGGCATTATTCATGAAAGCATGCAGGATGTATCCTCATCAGTTTGTTGCTCTTGTGTCAACTCCTGAAAGTGGAACGTGGCTTATGTCTACACCTGAAGTGCTGATAGAAAAAGATTCTGAATTATCTAAATGGCACACAATGGCTCTGGCTGGAACGATGAAAACACCAGGACCTTGGAGTGATAAGAATCAGAAAGAACAGAAATATGTTGCTGACTATATAAGGAGATGTCTTGAGATGTTTTCAAATGACATAGAAGCATCTGATCCTCATGTGACTACTGCGGCAAACCTGTTTCACTTACGCACAGACTTTTATTTCTCAATGCGTGATGAAAAGTTACTGGGAAAGATGATTGATGAACTTCATCCTACTCCTGCTGTATGCGGTATTCCAAAAGAGGCGGCTCGTTCTTTTATTCTCTCAAATGAACATAGTAGGCGCCATTATTACAGTGGCTTCTGTGGTCCGTTGAATTATTCAGGAACTACTCATCTTTATGTGTCATTACGCTGTATGCAAATTGAAAGAAGTTGTTGCAGACTTTATGCCGGTGGCGGTTTACTTCCTGATAGCGATGAAGCACATGAATGGTTAGAGACGGAATATAAACTAAATACAATGCTTGATGTACTCAGATAAGGAAAACGTAAATATCCTAACTTCACTCCTTGTGAATCATGGCGTGAACAAAGCGGTTGTCTGTCCTGGAAGCAGAAATGCTCCGATAGTACACAACCTCAATGAATGCCCGGATGTGGAATGTTATCCAGTTACAGATGAGCGCAGTGCGGGTTTCTATGCTTTAGGAATTGCACAGGCTACAGGTAGCCCAGTTGTTGTTTGCGTAACGTCAGGAACAGCATTGCTAAATTTATTACCAGCTGTTGCAGAGGCTTTTTATCAGCATTTGCCACTTGTTGTTGTTTCAGCCGATCGTCCTTCTCAATGGATTAATCAACTTGATGGACAGACAATACCGCAAAACGGAGCTTTGGGGAGCTTTGTAAAGAAGTCGATTAATTTGCCTGAACCTCATGATGAGGAAGAAAGATGGTTTTGTAATCGAATGATTAACGAAGCTTTGATTTCATGTGCATGCGGAGCTTGTGGTCCTGTACATATAAACGTTCCGATAACTGAACCACTTTATAGTTTTACTCAAACAAAGTTACCCGTTGAACGCAAGATAGAATTTGTCTCAGCAAATGCTGATACCTCAAAAGCAAGAACGTTGATGCTTGATAGATTTGCACATTCAAGCAGACCGATGATCGTTATAGGACAAAGTCATACTGAAAGTTTAAGTGAAAGATTATCAAAGTATTTGCAGTCTAATGCTGTAGTATTAATTGAACCGTTAAGTGCGGGTGGTGCTCAGCGATATCTGGACGAGATTGTGAGATGTGTTGAGAATGATGAGCACTATTCTCCTGATTTCATCTTATACATCGGAGATTGCATCGTAAGTAAGTCTATAAAGAAGTTTCTGCGCAAGGCAGCACGCAAGGCAGAGGTGTGGATGGCTAGTGAAGATGGAAAGATTGCCGACACATTGATGAATGCAGTTGGCGTGATTGAAGGTAATGTTTCGGGATTGCTTGATACTATCGTCTTTGATAATTGCAAAGACTATTATCAGCTTTGGCATGATTCCGTAGAGGTGAAGAACATTGTAGAAAAATGCCGTTCGTTTATTCCTAAATATTCTCAGATGTCTGCTGTTAAAGCTTTTGAGGAAGCTATTGCACATCATGATATTATAAGACATTACGCTAATAGCATGTCAGTACGTCTTGGATGTATCTATTCAAAAGGTTATCTATATGTGAATCGTGGAATAAACGGTATCGAGGGTTCTCTTTCAACAGCTGCAGGATATTCTCTGGCAAGTGACAAAGATGTATATTGCGTGATTGGCGATCTCAGCTTCTTCTATGATCAGAATGCTCTTTGGAATAGAAATATAGGTGGAAACTTAAAGATATTACTGCTTAATAATGGAGGAGGAGCAATCTTCGGAAAGTTTGAAGGACTAAAAGATAGCAATGCACGTGACAATCTTGTGATGGCAAAGCACGATACCAGTGCAGGGGGAATATGCATAGCAAACCATATAAATCATATTGAGGCATTTAATGCTGAAACATTGAAGGTAGGTCTTGACAAACTAATCAATATGAAGTCGGATAATCCTACTTTGTTGGAAGTATTCACAGATGCCGAAAATGATATGAATGTGATAAAAGAATATTATACAAGTATATGACAAGAGAATGGAAAAAAATAGAAGGGTTTGATTTCAAGGAAATCCTCTTCGAGGAATATAATCATATTGCAAAGATAACGATTAACAGAGAACGCTATCGCAATGCTTTCACCCCATTGACAACATGGGAAATGAGCCAGGCATTTAATTATTGCCGTGAATGCACTGACGTTCGTGTAGTGATACTAACAGGAGCTGGCGATAAGGCTTTCTGTTCAGGTGGCGATATGCATGTGAAGGGACGCGGAGGATATGTTGGTAACGACGGTGTGCCACGCCTAAACGTACTTGATGTTCAGATGCAAATACGTCGTTTGCCAAAACCAGTTATTGCAATGGTTAATGGTTATGCAATAGGTGGTGGACACGTACTTCATGTGATGTGTGACCTCACAATAGCTTCAGAGAATGCAATCTTTGGACAGACAGGTCCTAAAGTTGGAAGTTTTGATGCTGGTTTCGGCGCAAGTTATCTTGCCCGTATGGTAGGACAGAAGAAAGCGCGTGAGATATGGTTCCTATGTAAGCAGTATTCTGCAAAGGAAGCTGAAGAAATGGGCATGGTAAACAAGGTGGTTCCTTTTGACGAGTTAGAAGATACATGCGTGGAATGGGCTGAAATTATGATGGAGCGCAGTCCGCTTGCTTTAAGAATGATTAAGGCTGGATTGAATGCAGAACTTGATGGTCAGGCAGGAATACAGGAATTAGCCGGTGATGCCACAATGTTGTATTATACGATGGACGAGGCTCAAGAGGGCGGCAAGGCTTTCCTTGAAAAGCGTAAGCCTGATTTTGATAAGTATCCACAATTCCCTTGATATTAAGGGTATATCGTAATCGTGTTATCTTGATTTAGAATCTTTTAGAATATGAAACATATAGAAATTTCAGAACGAACATTACATTTTAAACAACCTGCTGGTACTTCGCGTGGTATTTATACAACGCGCCAAAGTTATTATCTCACGATCACGGATGATAACTGTCCTGGAATAAAGGGTGTTGGTGAATGTGCAACGTTGCCTGATCTTTCATGTGATGCAGTTCCTGAATACAATAAGATTTTAAAGGATATCTGTTTAATGGTTGAACAGACTGGCAAGATACCTTATGATATACTTCGTCCTTATCCCTCAATATTATTTGGGCTGGAAACGGCTTTTGCCCAGTTGGATGCAAATGGTTCTACACGGTTATATGATACGCCTTTTGCACGCGGTGAGGAAGGAATAACCATTAATGGACTTGTATGGATGGGAACATTTGAAGAGATGTATTCCCGCTTGGAAACAAAGTTAAAGGCAGGATTCCATTGCGTGAAATTGAAGATAGGCGCAATAGACTTTGATAAGGAACTTGATTTGATAAAGCATATCCGTGAGGCTTTTGATAAAAATACGATAGAGTTGAGAGTTGATGCCAATGGCGGGTTTACGCCTGACAATGCGATGGAACGCCTTGAGGCATTAGCTCAATATGATATTCATTCAATAGAACAACCGATCAAGCAACATCAATGGAAAGACATGGCACGCTTGTGCAAGGAAACTCCATTGCCAATAGCATTGGATGAAGAACTTATTGGTGTGAACGTGAAGAGCATGAAAGAATATCTTTTAGATGCTATACGTCCACAGTATATAATTCTCAAACCCAGTCTTCATGGTGGAATGTATGGGTGCGACGAATGGATAAAGCTGGCTAAAGAACGAGGTATCGGCAGTTGGATAACAAGTGCACTGGAAAGTAATATAGGACTGAATGCGATTGCTCATTATTGTGCGAATACTTACGGTCCTTCTGTTTCAATGCCACAGGGACTTGGTACAGGACAACTGTTTACTGATAACATTGATATGCCATTGGTGATTGATGGAGATAAAATTTGGTACAGAGAATGACGCTAGATGAATTTTTGACAGAATGGAACAATGAATCAGATATGATACTTGTTCATACTAGTGGATCTACAGGAAATCCTAAACCAATGTATGTTGAAAAAAAACGTATGTTGAATTCTGCAAGAATAACGTGTGACTTTCTTGGGCTATGTTCTGGTGATACTGCTTTTTTGTGTATGCCTTTAGATTATATCGCCGGAAAAATGATGGTTGTACGCAGCATAGAGCGCAAACTTAATCTAGTGAGTGTAAGTCCAAGCGGTCATCCGTTGAAGGATATATCTTTATCTTTTGATAAACCTTCTTTAGCAGCAATGGTCCCTTTACAAGTTTATAATTCTTTGAATGTTGCTGCTGAAGCTGAAAAATTACGCAGTTTCACCCATTTGATTATTGGTGGGGGAGCGATAGACGATGAACTGGCAAAAGTATTACGCAGTTTTCCAAATCATGTATGGAGCACTTATGGTATGACAGAGACACTTTCGCATATAGCCCTTCGTAGGTTGAATGGCGATGGTGCTTCAGAATGGTACACTCCTTTTGACAGTGTTGATGTTTCGCAAAACGAAGACGGATGCTTAGTTATTGATGCACCTTTGGTACATGAAGGCAAGCTTGTAACCAATGACATCGTTGAACTTAAAGATGGGAAATTCAGAATATTGGGCAGGAAAGATAATGTGATCTGTAGCGGTGGTATCAAAATCCAGATGGAAGAAGTTGAGCGTGTCCTTAGACCTTATATGGAGTCGAATTTTATGATAACAAAGCGTAGTGATAAAAAATTCGGCGAGATTGTGGTCCTCATTACAGAAAACGACAATATCGCCGAAGTAGAAGCTATATGTAAACGTGTGTTACCTAAATATTGGTGTCCTCACGATTATCTTTATGTTGAAAGAATTCCTCTCACAGAAACTGGTAAACCAGCACGTGCTAAAGCTTTATCCCTCGCGGAAGAAGTCTAAAGCATCTTTTATTTCCTCGATAGTAGCAGTTTGGTTTATCTTTATCTTACCTACATTTTCAAGAAGTGTGAAATTGATTATTCCAGCAGTGTTTTTCTTATCATGAGTCATCAGTTCTATAAGTTCGTCATAATCATCACACGTTATTCCTAACTTGCCATAGTTCTCACGTATAAAATTAACGGTCTGTCGCATCTTGTCAGTAGGGAATCCAGCCTTTACACTACTTAAATATAATTCGCATATAAGTCCGTATGCAACTGCATAGCCATGAAGTATAGGTTTACGTTTTAATGACCAGCTTTCAAAAGCATGTCCGAAGGTGTGTCCTAAATTCAAAGCCTTTCTTATGCCATTTTCATAAGGATCTTTTTTTACTATATTCTTTTTCACTTCTACAGAGTCGGCAACCATCGTTTGTAGTAATTCGAAATCAGGGTTACTGATTTCAAAATTAACCAACTGTGCCCACATCTTATCGTTTGATATAAGACCGTGTTTAAGCATTTCTGCATACCCTGAAAGAATATTTTCTTTGTCAAGCGTCTTTAGAAACTCCGTGTCAAGAATAACATACTTGCTATCATTGAATACGCCAACCTCATTTTTTAATCCATTAAAGTTAATGCCTGTCTTTCCGCCTACAGAAGCATCAACCATAGCGAGAAGGGTAGTTGGAATATTAATGAAATCAATACCTCTCTTAAATGTAGAGGCTGCGAAACCGCCAAGGTCTGTAACCATGCCACCACCCAGATTAACCATGCACGAATGTCTCGTGGCACCGCCTTCACCTAGTTGCTGCCATACTTGTGCAAGAGAATCAACGTCCTTATGTGAGTCTGTAGCTTTTATTGTGATGACTTTGGCATTTCTCATTCTTATAAGTTTGCCAATGGTGGGCCAGCATTTTTCATGCGTAGTTTCATCAGTAAGTACAAAAAGCTTGTCGTGCTCACATTCTGAAATAGCCTTAGCTAATTCTTCTCCAATATTTTTTGATATTATTATTCTTTGTTCCATATATACGTTATAACGTAAGTTTCCGATGCAAAAATATATCATTTTGGTTTAATAACAAAATTTTAACTCATCTTTTGATAATTTTGATTAAACTTGTTGCAAAAAATAGAGTCTAACCTTTCGTAAATAAATTATACATTAGATGAAAAAATCTTTAATACTATTTCTAATGGCGTTTTTTGCTGTTGCCTCGTATGCGCAAAATCGCCTTATCACTGGAAGTTTATCTGATCGTGATACCCAAGAGCCACTAACGCAGACAACAGTGCAATTGCTACGTGCGAAAGACAGTACTTTTGTTGCCGGTACAATTTCTAATAACGATGGAAAATTTTCTGTCAAAGCAAATGACGACGGACGTTATTTTGTTCGTATAACTAGCATTGGTTATAAAACGGTTATAAAGCGTTTAAATATAGCGAACTCTGGTAATGTTGATCTTGGTAAAATAGTTCTTGGATCAAATGCTGTTATGTTGAAAGGGGCAACAATAGTTGGACAAGCTTCAAAGGTGACGTTGAAGGAAGATACATTTGTTTATAATTCTTCGGCATATCGTACTCCTGAAGGTTCTACGATTGAAGAGTTGGTGAAACGACTTCCTGGAGCACAGATTGCTGACGACGGTACAATTACTATTAATGGTAAACAAGTGAAGAAAATTCTTGTTGAAGGAAAAGAGTTTATGACCGGTGACACGAAAACAGCATTAAAGAATATCCCAACATCAGTGATTAATAAGATTAAGGCTTATGACAAGAAAAGTGACTTAGCAAAAGTTACCGGTATTGATGATGGTGAAGAGGAAACGGTATTGGACTTTGGTATGAAGCCAGGAATGAATAAAGGTATGTTCAGTAACATAGATCTTTCTGCAGGTAGTAAAGATCGTTATTCTAATAGGGCTATGGGAGCTTATTTTAATGATAAAAATAGGTTGATGATCTTTGCCAATGCTAATAACACCAATGACCAAGGGTTTCCTGGTGGTGGTGGTTATGGTAGGTTTGGTTCAGGTAAGCAAGGTTTGAATGCATCTAAAATGTTAGGTTTGAATTATAATTTTGAGAATAAAGATAAACTTCAAATCGATGCTTCTGTACGTTGGCAACATGCTGATGGCGACGTAAATACAACGAGTTCCGTTGAAAATTTTGTAAGTTCAAAGGGTGCCTTTTCAAATAGTATTAATCAGAGTTTTAGTAGAAATGACAGTTGGGATGCAAGAATGAGATTGGAATGGAATCCTGATTCTATGACTGATATCATGTTACGTCCTACATTTACATATTCTAATAACGATGGTATAAATAAGAGTACGTCTGGTTCTTATAATGCAGATCCTTATTCGTATGTTTTAGATCCTTTATCAAAGGAATCAATAGATAAACTTTCTGCGGATAATCTAATGGTTAATACTCGTGATAACAGCGGTATTAGCAATAGCAACAATAAAAATATTGGTGCTATGTTGCAATATAATAGAAAATTTGGAACTAAAGGGCGCAACTTAACATTAAAGGGAGATGTAAATTATGGCAAGAGTGATAGCAAGAGTTTATCACTAAGCAATGTACATTTATATCAGATAATGAACTCAAGTAATGCGGACTCAACGTATCAGACTAATAGATGGAATGTTACTCCTACAACAAACTATGGGTATGATTTGCAATTTACATATAGTGAACCTATAATGAGGGCTACTTTCCTTCAGTTTAGTTATAAATTCCAATATAAATATAGTAAGAGTGACCGATCAACTTATGATTTCAGTAATCTTGGGGAAGACTATTTTGCTGGACTACCTTTGATTTATGGCGGTTGGAATTCTTATCTTTCAAGATTGGCAAATCCTGTTGAATCATATATTGATGCAAATCTTAGTCGTTATTCCGCATATAAGAATTATATTCATGACATAGAATTGATGTTGAGAATAATTCGCACAAAATATACGTTTAACCTAGGTGTGATGGTTGAACCTCAGAAGTCTAGTTATATGCAGGATTATCAAGGAGTGCATGTAGATACAACCCGCAATGTTACAAACATAACTCCAACATTAGATTTCCGTTATCGTTTCAGTAAGGTAAGTAATCTTCGCATAGACTATCGTGGAACAACTTCTCAACCTAGTATGACTCAATTACTTGATATAACTGATGACAGTGATCCATTGAACATATCAAAGGGTAATCCAGGGTTGAAGCCTTCGTTTACTAATAATTTACGATTATTCTATAATAATTACATTGAGAAGAAGCAGCGTGCAATAATGACATTCATCAATTATACTAATACCAGTAATGATATAAGTAGTATGGTTACCTATAACGAGGCTACCGGTGGGCGCATTACTCGTCCTGAAAACATTAATGGCAACTGGAATGTAAGAGGTGCATTTATGTTTAATACGGCTATAGACTCAGCTGGCGTTTTCAATGTGAACACATTCACAAATGTGAACTATAATAATTATGTTGCGTTTACGTTCCTGAATAACGAATCAACAAAGACAACGACTCGTTCTTCATCTTTAGGTGAAAGAATCGAGACTAGCTATCGTAATGGCTGGTTGGAATTTGCTGTTGACGGTTCGTTGAATTATACTCATAGCCGTAATGGATTATCAATAAATAATAATCTTGATACATGGCAGTTTGCTTATGGTAGTTCTATCAACATAACTTTACCTTGGGGTACAAGTTTGGCTACGGATCTTCACAATAATAGCCGTAGGGGATATAGTGATAACGCAATGAATACGAATGAACTTGTATGGAATGCTCAGTTGTCACAAGGCTTCCTTAGAGGTAGTGCACTTACTGTGAGTTTGCAATTATATGATATTCTACACAATCAGAGCAATTTCAGCCGTACGATAAGTGCTATACAGCGCAGCGATACACAATATAATAGCATAAACAGTTATGCAATGTTGCATGTTATCTATCGCCTTAACATCTTTGGAGGCAAGGATGCACGTATGAATGGTAATGGTCCTGACGGAGGCCCAGGAAGAGGTGGACGTCATGGTGGTATGCCACGTGGCGGTATGGGAGGCGGAGGACACCGTGGCGGTTTCGGCGGTGGTCGTCCATTTTAAAGAAATAATAGGATCACATACCTATAAATACCCCCCGAAAGTTATATATAACTTTCGGGGGGTAACTTTTTATTATATTTATTTTAGAATATGCCTAATTTTCCAAACACGATCAATGTTCCTAAGCCTAAGACAAGCGCTACGATGCCTACTGATAGACCAACTTTCAGCATGTCGTTTTGTTTAATCAAACCAGTTGAGAAGGCAATAGCGTTTGGAGGTGTACTAATTGGTAGACACATTGCTGCACTTGCTGCAACAGCTATACCAACAAGGACAGTTACTGTTCCACCAATAGCTCCAAGTTTATCACCCATACCTTTGCAAACAACAGCCAATATAGGAAGTAGAAGTGCAGCTGTTGCCGTGTTGCTGATGAAGTTGCTTAAGCCATAGCATATAAGACAGGCTATAATCAGGATAACAAATGGATTCCATTGTCCAAAAGGAATACTCTTTATTGCATTCTCTGCAAGCCCTGTTCCATTCATAGCCATTCCTAATGCAAAGCCTCCGGCAACCATCCAGATAACTGACCAGTCTATATCTTGAAGGTCTTTTGCTGTGATGACACCAGTAAGAGCGAATACTGCAATAGGTAGCATTGCTGTTGTATTGGCATTTATGCCGAAAAGTTGACTGCCGAAAATCCATAGTAATATTGTTGTTACAATTGTAACTCCAACAACAACAGTTCGCCAATTGTGTGTAACTTCTCCGTTTATTTGAAGTTCAATAGTCTTTTGTGTGAATGGGAAGAAATGAAGAATGAGTCTCCATGCAACAATCATCAGGATTATAACCAAAGGAATCATTATTATCATCCATTGCGTGAAAGTGATACCAAGATTAATACCCATTGGGTCGTTTAAATATTTTATAGCAAATATATTAGGTGGTGTTCCAATAGGGGTACCCATGCCACCAAGGTTAGCACCTATAGGAATTGCCATTGTTAAAGCCATTCGCCCTTTACCGTTTGCTGGTAACGCTTTAAATACAGGGGTAAGGAATGTTAACATCATTGCAGCGGTAGCAGTGTTAGAAATAAACATGGAGAATACTCCTGTTATAAGTAGAAAACCTAATAATACGTTTTCACTTTTGTTACCAAATGGTTTTATAAGTGTTCTGGCCATGAGCACATCAAGTCCGCTTTTAGTGGCAGCAATAGCTATGATAAATCCACCAAGAAACAGGATGATGGTTGGGTCGGCAAAGCAAGCCATGACACCGACATGGTCAAGAAGTTTGCCATATTGCCCTTCCTTTCCTTGAAGAAAAGAAAACGAAGAGTCGCTAACACAGAACAGCAGTACGAAGATAATTGTAACAGACGTTGCCCAAGCTGGTATGGCTTCAGTAATCCATAAAAGTACAGCCATTACAAATATGGCTATGACACGTTGCTGCACAATAGTTAAACCGTCAATGCCGAATACACTAATCGGGAGATTCCAAACTAATAATGTTATAAAAGCCGTAATGGCAAACATTATGAACTTCTTTTTGTCAAAACCTCCCGATAAAACTTTTTTTAAAGAATCTTGCATAATATATGTTTTTATGGTTATACAGATGTTAGTCATTGGCAAATATACAATTTAAATATATTTGCATCAAGTGAAATAACTGTTTTTTTTATTAAAAAGTTTCTTTTATTTGCATATCTCATCGTTTTATAGTAAATTCGCCAACGCAAATGGTTCAAAAGAATGATTAAAAGGGAATAAGGTGAAAATCCTTAACAGTCCCGCTGCTGTAAGCGATGTTGATGAATAAGTTTATGCCACTGGTAAAATACCGGGAAGGTGCTTGTTTTAAGTCGTGTAGTCAGAAGACCTGCCTTTGTAATTTAATATTTTCCAATTCTCGAGGAAGAATGAGAAAGATTTCTTATTGTATTATAATATGTTTGGCTTATGGCAATTCCGTCATGGCTCAAAGTGACTCTATATTACTTGATGATGTAGAGGTTATAGCCAGTGCTCATAAAAGTAGTGTGCTTTCAACTGCTCCTGTACAATATATTGGAAGCGCAGACTTATTGAAGTTCGGAGTTACTGATATTTCAGATGCCTTGCATCGTCTTGCTGGTGTAAATATTCGTGATTATGGTGGCACTGGTGGAATGAAAACGGTTTCTGTTAGAGGGCTTGGAAGCCAGCATACTGGTGTATCCTATGACGGTATCTTATTGAGTGAATGCCAGAATGGTGAAATAGATTTATCACGCTATGCTTTGAATAATGTAGGGAGTGTGAGTCTTGCTATAGGAGACAATGACGATATATTTATTCCAGCTCGTCAAGCAGCCTATCCCGCTGTTCTTTCCATAGAAACTCTTAAAACGTTACCGTTGGATTATCGTGCGCATATTCTTGCTGAGATAAAGACTGGTTCGTTTGGATTGTTTAATCCTTTTGTAAAATATACTCAAAGATATAGTGACTCTTTTGTAGCTAGTGTTTCTTCTGAATACACTCACGCAGATAATAACTTCCCATTTACGCTTAAGAATATCAGTCTGATTACTCATGAGAAGCGTACCCATAACAAAATGGATAGCTATCACGGAGAGATGGATCTGAGATGGAGCATTAACAAGTTGTCTAATCTATGGACGAAGATATATTATTATGATAACAGCCGACTATTGCCCGGTCAGGTGATATATTATACGAATATAAGCGGTCAGCGTCTGCGTGACAGAAACGCTTTCTTGCAGACCTTTTTCACTACAAGAAATAATAGCGGAAATCTAAGTCTGAAGGTGAATGCTAAAGTAAATTGGGCAGCTTCAATATATAATGATGATGTTTATCCTGATGGGATTAAGGATGCTAGCTATTGGCAACGTGAATATTATGCCAGTGCAAGTTTGTTGTATACACCCATTGATCATTTGGCTCTTGATTATTCGTTGGATTATGCTTATAATAATCTCAATAGCAGTCTTGCTACTGATACACGACCTTATCGAAACACCATCTTGCAGAGTTTCACGGCAAAATATGCTCTAAGTAGATTCACTGCCGTGGCTCGTCTTCTTCATTCAGTTTACCTCAATGGTGAAAAGGAAGGGGAGGGTAGTAAAGATATGAGAAGATTGTCACCTAGTTTCTCGTTGTCATATAAATTACTTCAAAATCGCGATTTGTTTGTTAGGGCTTCTTACAAGAGCATTTTCAGAGCTCCAACGTTTACGGAAAGCTATTATTATCTTTATGGTAGTCGTGACTTGAAACCTGAAATCACAAAGCAATTTAACTTGGGCGTTACGTGGAGACAGAGTTTCTCTCATCGCATGGATTTTGAAGCTACTTTAGATGCTTATATTAATAATGTAAAAGATAAAATTGTAGCAGTACCTTATAATATGTTTGTATGGACACATATTAATGTGGGAAAAGTTCTTGTTCAAGGTGTTGATGCGTCTATTCTTGCCTCATATCATTTTGATTCACGGCAGACTATTTCGTTATCTGGTAATTATACGTATAATAAATGTGAGAACCGAACAAGCAAGACTTCTGAATACTATCTCAATCAGTTAGCTTATATGCCGGTTCATTCAGGAAGTGCCTCGTTGAGCTATGAGAATCCATTGGTGAATTTAAGTATTCATGGGACAGGAATGACAATGCGCTGGGTTAACAATGAGCATTATAATGGAAATAGTCTTCCTGGATATATAGAAGCTGGATTGTCTGTGTATAAGACGATTGATATAGGAGGCAAACTTACTTTGCGTGGCGACATACTGAATATATTTAATAAGCAATATAATATCATATATATGTATCCTATGCCTGGAAGAAGTTTTACGATGTCGGCTACGTATAGTTTTTAAGTGTAATAATTAATTATAAAAATATTATGAATAGAAAATTTTTAAATGTTTTGTTTCTAGTGACAGCCATCTTAGGATTGGCTTCTTGTGGTGAAGATGATAAATATGAGGGTGTAGGACTAAAAGCAGTTAGCGATGGTGCTTATGTTGTAGCCTATGGCACATCAACGAATCCAGCTAATCTCTCTTATATTGATTATAAAAATAGTGAGTCAACTACTAATGTTTTTACTAAGGCTAATGGTAGTTCTTTGGGAACGGGAGCTAACGATGGACTTGTATATGGTAGTAAAATGTATATTGTTGTTGATGGTTCGGCAACGATTGAGGTTGTAGACAAAACCACTTTGAAGAGCATTAAACAGATTAAGACTACTGATTTACTGGGAACAGATCTTGGTACTAATCCTCGTCATATCATTGCAGGAAACGGTAAGATATATTTTACTACTTACCATGGTGTTGTCGCTGCAGTAGATACAACAACTTATGCTCTTGCAAATAAATACACCGTAGGTTCATATCCTGAGGGGTTGGTAGGAGCTGGTAACTATATTTATGTAGCCAATTCTAATTATGGTATGGGTAAGGGTACAATATCAGCAATCAATCTTACTAATGGATCTGTTGATACACAGACAATCTCTGGCGTAACTAATCCTGTAAAGTTATTCTATGCTAATAATAGTTTGTATGTTTTGGATTATGGTTCTTATGATGCAAACTATAAACAAGTTGGTGCTGGGGTGAAGCTGATATCAGGCACATCTTCAACTACTTTGTTTGATGCAACGATGGCCGATTTGTATCAAGGTAATTTCTATTTTGTGAATGCTGCTTACAAAGCTAAGGATGTAACTTACGGAATTTATACTCTTGCAACCAAAACAACAACTGCTTTTGCTGGAACAGTAGATAGTCCAGCACAAATTGCTGTTGATCCAATCACTGGTCGTGTGTTTATTGCATCAAACAGTATGAATGCTGACAATTCTTATCCTGATTATAATAAAAACGGATATGTAAGAGAGTTTACTTCTATGGGTACAAAAGTTAAAGATTATGTTTGCGGTGCATCACCAACAGCAATATTCTTCAACTATGGATATGAAAAGGTAAATTAATGAAGAAATATTTATTATTATTTATTTCATTTTTAGTATGTATCTTCTCCTCATGCACTAGCGGTAAAACAGACCGTTATGCAATGGGAGGGGATACATTACATTTCAAGTATGCAAGGAATATAGAGGCAGTGAAATATGATGGATATAGTGTCGTAAAACTTAAAGATCCATGGAAGCCGTCTCGAATATTGCATACTTATGTGTTGGCTGAAAATAAAGCTTTGGATTCCAAAGCTATTGGTGACCTGAAGTCAGAAGGTGCTTCTGTAATAAATGTTCCTATTAAGCGTAGTGTTGTTTTTTCAACCGTACATTGTGCTCTTCTCTATGACTTGAATTGCAAGAAATCAATAACTGGAGTCTGTGATCTTAAATACATTAATATTCCTGATATTCACAAACGAATAGGTAAAGATATCGTTGATTGCGGGAACGGTATGAGTGCTGATGTTGAGAAAGTTATAGACAGTAAACCACAGGCTATTATCATCTCTCCGTTTGAAAATAGTGGTGGGTATGGCAAACTTGAGGATATAAATATTCCAATTGTTGAGGCTGCTGATTATATGGAACCCACAGCATTGGGTAGGGCAGAATGGATGATATTTTATGGTATGCTTTATGGTAAGGAAAAAGAAGCTGAAAACTTATTTAAGTCGATTGACGATAATTATAAGGCTTTGAAAGCAGAGGCAATAAAATCAAGGATTAGACGTTCTGTTATTACCGAACTTAAAACAGGTAGTGTATGGTATGTTCCAGGAGGCAAGAGTACGATAGCCCAAATGATTAGTGATGCAAACGGCAAGTATGTATATGCTGCTGATAAGAGTTCTGGATCTCTGAGTTTACCTTTTGAAAGGGTACTCGATGATGCTGGTAAAGCAGATGTGTGGATGTACAAATATGATTTTCATCCGTCTACTCTTGCAGAACTGAAGGCTGATTATAGCGGATACGGAGAGATGAAGGCTTTTAAGACGAATGAGGTTTACGGTGCTGATTGCACATTGACAAAATATTATGAGGAAGCCAGTTTTCATCCAGACAGATTATTAAAGGACATGATTATCATACTTCATCCAGATTTAAAACTTGGTAAGTTGAGATATTATCATAAGTTAGGATATTGATATGACAAAAGGTGCAATATACCTTATATGGTTATCTTTAGGCATTGTATTGATGTTTATAGCTAACATTGCAATAGGATCTGTAAAAATTCCTATTGAGGATATTGTTACTATATTGTCAGGAGGTGATTGCTTACGGGAGTCTTGGAAATTTATTGTTTTGCAATCAAGACTTCCTCAAGCTATTACTGCACTTCTTTCTGGAGCTTCTTTGGCAACATGTGGTTTGATGCTGCAGACCACGTTCCGTAATCCATTGGCTGGTCCAGATGTCTTTGGTATCAATAGTGGTGCTGGCTTAGGAGTTGCTTTTGTGATGTTGGCTTTGGGTGGTAACATGTCTGTGGGAATGTTTTCTGTTTCAGGATTTATAGCTATATTCTTGGCAGCTTTTGCTGGAGCAATGATAGTTACATTTATAGTCTTTGGATTTTCCTCAACGGTTCGTAACAACGTTATGTTGCTTATCATCGGATTGATGATTGGTTATCTTGCAAATTCTGCAATATCACTTCTTAATTTCTTCGCCACAGAGGATGGTGTGAAGAGTTATATGGTGTGGGGAATGGGAAACTTTGGTGGGGTCACTATGGATAATATTCCTTTATTTTCGGTTATAACGTTGGTTGGACTTGTTGCCTCGCTGATGATGATTAAACCTTTAAATGCAATGTTGCTAGGCGATCAATATGCTGAAAACCTGGGAATCAATGTCAGGCAGACACGAAACATATTATTGATAATCACGGGTTTGCTCACAGCTATAGTCACTGCTTTTTGTGGACCTATTGCCTTTATAGGTTTAGCAGTTCCTCATATAGCGAGACTTCTTTTAAAAACCGATAATCATCGCATGCTTCTACCGGCAACAATGTTGTGTGGAGCGTTGATAGCTCTTGCATGCAATGTGTTGTGCTATTTGCCATCAAATGGAGGAATGATACCGCTTAATGCTGTCACACCGATAATGGGTGCTCCTGTGATAATATATGTTATATTAAAAAAACGATAAATTTAAATGCTATGAAAATATATACAAAGACTGGTGATAAAGGATTTACATCATTGAAAGGTGAGGCTCATGTTGAAAAAGATGATGTGAGAATTGAAGCTAACGGAGTTTTAGATGAGTTAAATGCGTCGTTGGGTCTTGTCAAGGTTTACATTAATGACAGTGATTCAAAGCTGAAAATAGAGTTGTTTCAGAATATCATCATGCGTATAATGGGAGTTGTAGCGGGGGGAAGTATGGATTTGAAATTTGATTTGGATAGTATTACATTGCAGTTGGAGCGTGATATAGATGAAAATAAGAATGATGGTAAATTCTGTTTCGTCATGCCAGGGGAAAGTATCCCGAATGCTTATTTCCATGTAGCGAGGACAAAGTGCCGTACCGCTGAGCGTAGACTGATAACCATGCGTCGTCAGTATGAACTAGCAGATAACATCATGGTCTTTATGAATCGTCTCAGCGATTGGTTATTTGTTGCGGCAACAAAAGAATAAAGGAAAGTGAAGACTAAACTTTAACTCTTTATATAAAAACCTATTTCTGTTTTAGCATAATATATCCACAATCATTAATTATGTATTCCTCGTTAATTAAGAATTCTAATGCTTCATCTAACTGTCTATCAGGAATGTCCATTTCATTTAGTTCTGTAATATGATGTTTTTTTCCGTCTTTCAACATTTCGAGTATCCTTTTTTTCGGTAAAGAAATTCTATCTTCAGAAGCTTGGTCTGTATTGTGCTCAAGACAAACATCACATAATTCACAGTCATTACTATCTGTTTCACCAAAGTATCTTAATAACTGTCTACTTCTGCATACACTATCATTTGTTGCATATTTTATGATTGCATCAATTCTTTTTTCAAATTCAATTTTTCTGTCTTCATACACACTCTTTGAAATAATAATCCTTTCACCGTCATCTCTATTCTTTGAATATGAGATGTAAGGAGTTTTCCGTTGTGGAATAAAGTGAATTATCCTTTTCATGCTCAAATTCTTTAATATCAAATATACCTGTTGTTGTGTGAGTCCTGATTTCTGAGCGATCAGTCCCTCATCAATATATGTGTAATCATTGAAAAGTCCACCGTATAGGCGGAGCAGGGTTGTTATTATTTTATCTTCATTACTCGTAATATTTTCAAGTATGTAAAGCTGGTTACGACTAAGTAGGAATATAAGTCTTGCACTGTTTTTGGGATCGTTCTCATAGATAATATAACCTGCTCTTTCTAAAATTCTTAATGAAGAGTCTACAAGAATCATAGATAGTCCGAAGTTATGGCAAAATTTGCCTATATCAAAAGCGAACGTATGGCCTATACCACTACCGACACCTATCTGATAGAAATAAGCTAAACTGTCATATACCTTTCTAACATATTCTTTTTCTGGGAAGTTATCTGTAATACGTTTATGTAGCTTTCTACAATCTCCGTCATTGTATAACAAAACAGCATAAGCCTTTTTGCTATCTCGTCCTGCACGTCCTGCTTCTTGAAAATAAGCTTCAATAGAATCTGGGCAGTCTATATGGACAACTATTCTTACATTCGGTTTGTCAATGCCCATACCGAATGCATTTGTAGCCACTATTACGCGTGTTTTATCATTCTGCCATTCCTTTTGTCGCAAGTCTTTCGTGTAATGTTCCAGCCCTGCGTGATAGTAAGTCGCTTTAATATCATTATCGTTAAGCATTTGAGCGATTTCCTTTGTGCGCTTTCTGCTTCTTACATAAACAATTGCGCAGCCTTTTACAGAATTTAGAATATGAATAAGTTGTTGGTCTTTATCTGATGCAAGTCTTACAACATAAGTTAGATTCTTTCTTTCAAAACTCATGCGAAAGACGTTCTTTTCCTTAAATCCTAATTTTTCCTGTATGTCATCAACAACTTTAGTTGTGGCTGTAGCCGTTAATGCCAATATGGAAACATCAGGTTTTAATTTGCGTATATCTGCAATGTTAAGATAGGATGGTCTAAAGTCATACCCCCATTGACTTATACAGTGGGCCTCATCTACCGTGATGAAACTCACTTTCATGTGTTTTAATTTGGCTTGGAAAAGTTCTGAAGAAAGTCTTTCTGGTGATACATATAAAATCTTTACTCCTCCAAACACGGCATTTTCAAGAACCTTTATTATTTCAGGTCTTGTCATGCCAGAATATATAGAAGCAGCTTTGATACCGAGTTTTAGTAGGTGGTCAACTTGGTCTTTCATTAACGCAATAAGTGGAGTGATAACAATGCACACTCCATCCATTGCTAATGCTGGTACTTGAAAAGTTATTGATTTTCCTCCACCTGTAGGCATTAGCCCAAGGGTATCATGTCCGGCACAAATACTTTCAATAATGTCCTTTTGTATTCCCCGGAAATCAGGATACCCCCAATATTGTTGTAGTATCTGCCGGCATTCCATTATAATTCAGTTTTATTTTCTTCTTTTATTTCTTCTGGACGAATGTCTTCTATTTGTAATTGAATTTGGTTTCGCTTAAAAACATTTTCTTCAATCGTATATACAATATCAAACGATCTTTTACTTTTAATATATCGTGCGGATGCACTTTGACCGAATGCGATTCCATTTACAACATCGCTTGACTTAGAATCAACAAGTTCTAGCTTAATATGCTCTTGCTCTCTTCCTACAACTTTACTAGTACCATAATCATAAACACCGAGAGTGCAGAAGACTGGCTTGGTGCATTCCGGGCCAAAAGGAGAGAAACGTTTTAGGTCATTGTGGAGCTTTTTAGTTATGTCTTTAAAATCTATATGACTATCTATATTGATATTAGCTTCTGTCTGTTCTGGTTCTATGTGTTCTTCAACATAACTTTGGAACCTCTGTCTAAACTTCGGTATATCATTCCATTTAAGAGTTAAGCCAGCTGCATAGGTATGACCGCCGAAATTAAGAAGTAAATCACGACAGCTCTTTATTGCAGCATAAACATCAAACCCTGTTACGCTACGAGCTGACCCAGTTGCAAAATCACCGTCTTTAGTTAAAACTACAGTTGGGCGAAAATACATCTCTGTAAGACGAGAGGCTACAATTCCGATAACACCTTTCTTCCAGTTTTCGTCATAAAGAACTATGCTTGAATGATGCTTCTGATTTTCGAGTTTTGAGACAATCGTATTAGCATCTTCAGTCATTTGTTTGTCAATATCCTTACGTAGCTCATTATATTCATCAATGTGCTTTGCCTTTTTTATAGCCACTCCGTAATCTTTTTCTATAAGCAAGTCGACGCTTTCTTTTCCGTTTTCCATTCTTCCAGAAGCGTTTATTCTTGGTCCAATCTTGAATACGATGTCGCTCATAGATATTTCTCGCCCGTTTAGACCACAAATATCAATAATAGCTTTCAGACCGATGCTTGGATTTTGGTTTAACTGTTTTAATCCATGAAATGCAATGATCCTATTTTCATCAGTTACTGGAACAATATCAGCTGCTATCGAAACAGCGCATAAGTCAAGTAAAGGTATAAGATTTGAAAATGGAATACCATTGTTTTTGGCCCAGCCCTGCATAAATTTGAATCCAACACCACATCCGCATAAGTTCTTATATGCAAATGTGTCATCATGCCTCTTGGGATTCAATATAGCCACAGCTTGTGGCATTGTCTCGTCAGGAACATGATGGTCACAAATAATAAAATCTATACCAAGACTTTTGGCATAGTCTATTTCCTTGATTGCTTTTATGCCGCAGTCAAGTATTATAATAAGTTTTACACCAGTCTCTTTCGCATAGTCTATTCCTTTTTTGCTTACTCCATATCCTTCGTCATATCTGTCAGGTATGTAATAATCTATGTTTGAATAAAACTGTTGAAGAAACTTGTACACCAGTGCAACAGCTGTGCATCCGTCAACATCGTAATCTCCATAAACAAGAATACGCTCTTTCCTGCCCATTGCATCATTCAGTCGTTCTACTGCTATATCCATATCTTTCATAAGAAACGGATTTATGAGATCGGCTAATTGTGGGCGAAAGAATTTCTTTGCAGCATATTCGGTATTAATACCGCGTTTGATAAGGAGTTGCGCTAAAATAGGACTGATACTCAACTTGTCACCAAGTTCTTTAGCTGCTAGTTTCTCTTCTGGTGTTGGTGGTTCGTAATTCCATTTGAAATGCATTTATATCGTTTTTATTTTCTTCTTGGTTACAATATGTTTAAAACATATGTCTTTTATGATTTTTTATTGCTTATGAAATAAAAAACTGTGCTCAAAGTTACAAAATAAAAACAAAAAAAAGGCACAAACTGAAATGTTTTTTCAGTTTGTGCCTTCTATTTATTTTTGATATCAAATGTTAGATACCAAGTTTTTTGCGGATATCATTTGGTATGGCATTTTTATTAACCATGAAATCCATAGTGTTTGCTGCTATAAAGTTCTTTGTCATATACCAAATTCCCTTATATTCACCAGCTTCTCCCCATGAGTTCTTAACCATGTAATATTCTTTGCCATTTTGGTCTTTGGCGATACCGTATATAAGCATACCGTGATCGTCTGTAAGTTCCCAGTTGTCATATCTTTCCTGACGCATTTTCTGTGTAGGTATTATTTCTGGAACTTTGCAGCCCAAAGAGTCTATCATATTATTCTTCTGAGTCTTTGTCAGTTTCAACCAACGAGCCATGTCGCTACCAGTGAGACTTTGTACTTTCTTTGTGTCTGTATTATAAGCCAAACCGTCACGTGTGAAACCGTCTTCAGAAACGTCACCGCCCCAAGCTACAGTATATCCATTCATAACTGCATTGTCAATGATGCGCATCATGTCTTCCATTGGGATATTCCATGAAAGAGGGTTGCGCCAATTGTCCTGAACTTCAACAGGAAATCCCTTCCAGAAAGGATGATGGGTGTAACTTGTTATGCTTGCATAATCATTAAAATCTATGCCAAGACTTGCTGCGAAAGACTTTGGAGTATAACTCTTGCCTTCATAAGTGAATTTTTCTGGACATTTGCCTAGGTAAGCATCAAGGATGCCTTGTAGTCCAGCTTTCCATTGAGTAGACAACTTTTTTGAATCGCTTTTTGCAACAGCCATTACATAAGGAGTCATTAAATGGAAAAACTCATTATAATTGTTCAGTGAATCTCCGTAAAGACTACCTGCAGATGGCATAGCGTTTTCTGGACAGATACCATAATTCTCTAGGCAATACAAAGGATCATAAGAACTGCCACCTTCAGAAAATTGGCAATCTCCGTGTAGGCGTACTACTTGAATGGCACGATCCATATAAGTTTTGTTCGCAACAAATGACTCGCAAAGGTCATAAGTCTTGCCTGTCTTTTTAAGAATCTCAGCCTCAAAGAAACTTAGCGTAGAATAGTCCCAACATGTACCACTACGGCTTTGGTTCTTAATACTTGTAATTTTGTTCTCTCTTACTACAGTGAATACCGGCTTGTTTACATTTATCTCAGCCTTCTTTTCCTGTGCTGTTGCACCAATTGCCGTTATGGCAAGGAGTGTCATTACTAATAATTTTCTCATTTAAACCAATATAATGTTATTTATTATCCATAAAATTCTCTACGTCTTTTGGATGATAAGGAATACGATCCTTACCGATGAATCTACATCCGTCTTTTGTTATTAAAACGTCATCCTCTATTCTTATTCCTCCAAAGTCCTTATAAGTCTCTAATTTATCGAAATTCAAGAAATCTTTACAGTGTCCGTTTGATTTCCATTCGTCAATCAGTGCTGGGATGAAATATATACCAGGTTCGTCTGTAACAACAAATCCTTCTTCTAGTCTGCGACCCATTCTTAGACAGTTTGTTCCGAATTGCTCTAGGTTAGGACGAGTTTCTTCGTCAAATCCTACGTTAATTTGGTCAAGACTTTCCATATCATGTACATCCATTCCCATCATGTGTCCTAATCCGTGTGGAAGGAACATGGCATGTGCTCCAGCTCTAACTGCTTCGTCTGTATCTCCTTTGGTAAGCCCAAGTTCCTTTAATCTGTCAAACATCAGTCTGCAAACAGCAAAGTGTACATCAGCATATTTTGTTCCTGGTTTTGCTACTTCCAAAGTATAGTCGTGACATGCTTCTACAATTGAATATATTTCCAGTTGCTTTTGGGTGAACTTTCCACTTACAGGCATTGTTCGTGTGTTGTCGCTGCAGTAATTGTTTATAGTTTCTGCACCAGCGTCACAAAGTACAAGTCTACCTTTTTCAAGCACGTTCATTGATGGGGCACCATGCATAATTTCACCATGCTGAGTATATATAGTAGGGAAACTAACCATTGAACCATAAGAATTTGCTATGCCATCAACTTGTCCTCCTATAAATTTCTCAGTGATACCTGGTTGAGTGAGCCTCATAGCCGTTGTGTGCATTTTATAACCTATTACGGCAGCACGCTCAAGTTCCTCAATTTCTTGCAGTTCCTTTGTAGAGCGCATCTTCACAACAGCCTTGATTAGCGGCATGCTTGCTGATTCTTTCTGTTGGCAAGGATGTATGCCTAGCAAGTCGAATATCTGAATCTTAATGTCATGTCTATATGGTGGCAGAATATGTATCTTGCGGTGTTTGCTCATTGCATCATTGCAAATTAACTTTAGGCTTTTCATCTGAGCAGAATCTGTTGTACCTGCCTTTTGTGCCATGTCGTGAATGCTGTCAACTGACCCAAACCAAACAATATCCTCTATATCTATGTCGTCACCAATTAGTATATCTTTGTCATTGTCAATATCAATTACTCCTACTAGACCATCTCTTTGAAGTCCAAAATAATATAAAAACGATGAATCCTGGCGAAAAGGGTGATACCCATTGTTAGGGAAATTGGCTGGTGATTCATTGTTTCCGAAAAGAATGATGACACCATTCTTAACGAGCTTTTTAAGTTCGTTACGGCGTCTCACATAAGTAGCTGTATCAAACATATAATGCGATTTTTTTATTGATTTGCCTACAAAGTTACACTTTTTTAATTAAAAAACACTATCTTTGCAAGAAATTTGAATAAATTGGTGCAAAATTATTAGATTATATGGTTATTACTCGAAATATTGGTCTTGTTCTTGAAGGTGGGGGAATGCGCGGAGTTTTTACAAGTGGTGTTCTTGATGCTTTCATGAAGCATAATATTTATTTTAAATATATTGTTGCCGTTTCTGCTGGAGCATGTAATGGAATGAGTTATGTTAGCCGTCAGCCGCGACGTGCACGTATTTCAAATATTGATTATCTTGCGCGTTATAATTATATAGGTATACGCCATCTTGTTTCACAGGGATGTATTTTCGATAGTAAGCTCCTCTATGATAAATTTCCAAATCAGCTATTGCCTTTTGATTTTGATGAATATTTTAAACATTCAGATAACTTTGAAATGGTAACTACTAATTGTTTAACTGGTCAACCAATGTATTTGAGAGAATTGGAAGATCGTCAGCGTTCGCTTGATATAGTAAGAGCTTCTAGTAGTCTCCCATATGTAAGCAAAATAGTTAATGTTGATGGAATTCCGATGCTTGATGGAGGTATTGCCGATAGCATACCTGTACAACATGCCATAGACATGGGATATTCTAATAATGTAGTTATTTTGACACGGAACAAAGGTTGGCGAGATGAGGGGAAGGATAGAAAGGTTCCGCATTTTGTTTATAAAAATTACCCACGATTGAGGGTCGCATTGAGTAGACGCCATGAAGCTTACAATCAACAGATTGAACTTGTTGATAAATTAGAAGATAATGGACAAATAAAGTGTATTCGTCCATTGCGTCCTATTGAGGTTGGAAGAATAGAAAAAGATATTGATAAGTTGGAAAGACTTTACGAAGAAGGGTTTACAATTGGCGAGGAATTTATCAAAAATAACACAATATTATTTTAATAAATCAGGACGTATTTTTTTCGTGCGTTCCATCGCTCTGTCAAATTCCCACTTGCGAATCTTAGCTTCATTCCCACTAAGAAGTACGTCTGGAACTTTCCATCCTTTATATTCTGAAGGTCTAGTGTATATTGGTGCAGCAAGCATATCATCTTGAAAACAGTCACTAAGTGCGCTTTGTTCATCACTTATTGAGCCAGGAATGAGTCTAACTATAGCATCTGTCATTACAGCTGCAGCAAGTTCTCCACCTGTAAGTACATAATCGCCAATACTAATTTCACGTGTGATTAGATGTTCGCGTACTCGTTGATCTATACCTTTGTAATGTCCACAAAGAATAATGATGTTACCTTTTAGTGAAAGATCGTTTGCGACATGTTGGTCAAACTGTTCTCCATCAGGACTTGTATAGATAACTTCATCATAATCGCGTTCAGCTTTCAATGCAGAAATACATCTGTCAATAGGTTCACATTGAATAATCATTCCAGCGCTGCCACCATAAGGGTAGTCGTCTACACGTCTCCATTTGTCAAGAGTATAGTCTCTTAGATTGTGTAGATGAATTTCTACCAATCCTTTTTTCTGTGCACGTGCCAAAATGGATTCATTAATGAATCCTTCCATCATATCTGGTATTACTGAAATAATGTCTATTCTCATGGCTGCAAAATTAATACTTTTTTTATTATTTTGCAAGCATGTTGATAGATATAATGATTTTTTATATGCTTTAGTTACTTAAACGCTAGTTGTTAGCCAACGTTGCGGTGATAGGTTGTGTTATGAAATATTTATCTGTAGTCACATATATTTTTCCCGTGCTATTTGCCTTATAAGTTTTGAAATAGCAATGGAAACGTTTTAGTCCGTCGTTACTAGTACCTGTATTTTTGTATTCATTCCAACTTATATTTCGTGTATAATAATATGAGTCGGTCGTTCCATCAATAATTGATTTTCCAACAACGACAGGTAGCTCGTTAAATCCAGTAGCTTGTACGTTTGGATATATGGCATTACTATTGTGTTCTATTTTAAATGTAAGAGGAAAGCGAGGTGCTGTTAAATCTCCAGGAATACCAATGATGACATCCACCTCTTGATCTTCCGAAGACGTTACCGTAGCAGGATTTAGCTCTACTGAAAAGTTCATAGGTTGACGGTAGTAAAGATTTATGTTTCTTTCTAGTCCGTCAGAATTATATATGCTGATAGTTTGAATTTTCTGTTCAAGACTACTTGTTGGCAAATCTGTAGGTTGTATTGTTATTGTTCGCCATCCGTTTGCATCGTTTCCACTGCTTATTGTTGCTGATGCTGCTATCGGGCCCTTAATAGTTCCAATAGGTGATTTGTCCTCTTCATCAAGCCCAACGATTCTGACGTAATTTTTACCTGTATAATCTGTTGTGTTAAGTTCTCTTCGCCTCAAATTGCAAATTTCATCATCGCTTGTGGTTGATGGATCGTGCATGTTGAATACGTTTTTGTATTTTATCACAATAGGATCTTTTGTTGTAAACATTTCATCTGTGAAACTTACGTATAAGCGCGATATGTCATTGGCAATATTGGTGATATTCCCTGCTGTTGTTACACCCATAAAATTATTCATTGGACCACCTACGATTGCATCAGCCAAAGTCTTTGAACCATTCCCTGAGATTCTAGTTACTTTTAGGTTGTATTGAAAGTTCCTTATCAGGTTATAGTAAGTCATTGATGTGAGGTCAGTACTACCTGTTTGTTCAGTAGGGTAGCAGAAGTCAGCCTTGTAATAGGTAGGGACTCCTGTAGAGCCTGTACCTGAGATATATGTACCCTTAATTATTATATAAGGGTTATCAAGATCATTGCGATGGGTGCTTTCATATATATATGTCGGCTCTAAAACGTTTTTCCACGGAAAACTTGCGCTAGTTGGATCTGGATTATCTTTAAAAGTTCTTGTCTCAGGTTCGTATCCGTAGTATTTTTGATCAAGTAATTCTTTGTATGACATCGTTGTCCCATCACTGGCAATATAGTCAGCAAATCTACTTGTCAAAGGATCGTCGCTTATCGCTGTATTTACATTATATGGAGCTACGGTGCCTGATTTAGGTTGATTAAAGACATAATATCCCTGTGGTATAAATATATTTTTTATACTGTCAGCGATACTTACTGTTACCTTTGCAAAGTTTCTTATCAATTTCAAGTTTTGCATTTTAGGTAAAGTCTTTTCTACGTCTACAGTTCCGTCTGAATTCATATAAATACCTTCGTCAAACACTATTCTCTGCCAATATGAGTCAGTGGAATCTGTTACAATCATCTTTCTCATAAGTGAAGCTTCATCAAGAATTGTGGTGAAAGTAGGATTGAAATTTGCTACAAGATGTACGATTCTCGGAGTTGTTGATGTATGCAGTGTTACATGAAAATATGTGAGACCATTACTCGCCGTTGAAAAATTATTGATGTTATCGCCATTGCTATTAGCCGCTTTACAAGTATCAACTTCCATTAGTAATCCATTGTTATCAAAAACTATAGCATACAACTTTTTAATATCAGGAGTTTCTCCAAGACTACGAGTGCTCATCACTTGTAGGTCTGGCGTATTAAGCGAACCATTAATGTCTACAGGCTTTCCATTAGATTGAACTATGTTGTAATCTGTTAGAAAGTCGTGCTCTGAGCATGCCGTAAAAAATAATGTTATAGCAATCAGATAGAATATATAATGTAATTTACTTTTCATCATTTTGTAGTCTTTATAGTATAAGTTCCACTAGGGCATTTAGTACCTCCCCAATACCAAGTGTCATAAACTGTTCTTACATAACATTGAACATTACTACCTGCTTCATAGAAATTACCACTATTGTAGTATCTTCCACTGCTAGCCCAGTAATTTGCACCATCAATAAATAGAGTAGGAATATTACCTTGTGATTGCATATAAGCGACAAACATTATTTCAGCCTCAGTTGGTAATCTCCATCTTCCTGCTGCATAACCGTTTTCTTGATATGTTGCAGCACGCTTCTGAGCATCAGAGAATTTTACTCCGTTTTGCGAGCATTGTCCCCATGCAGATGATACTTTGAATGCCGGAGCTATTACAGAACGATATGAATCTGCTGTTGAGGCTATCATTAAATTGGCACAATCTGTAGAAGTCCATGAATTAGTACTTGATGATGTCGAAAGATATCTAGTAATTGAAGACGAACTCCAACCTGCATTGACTCTTGGGTCACCAATCTTGTAGTAATATGTTTCTCCACCTACGGTATAGTATCCATTTTCTGAATTAAATGCTGTAACATAGACATTTGTTATTTGTGTCTGTGCTAAATTACCTAAGGAAGTAAATAAATAACCATAAGGTGTTACTACGTAATTATCTTTAGAATAGCTATAATAATTGTTTTTACTATAATAAGTTCCGTCTGAATTTTTTGCAGCACCTGACATTGTTGCATTTGTTACTCTAGCAAAGTAACCATCAATAAATGCGTTTCCACCATCTTCTGTGGAAATATATAGTGATGGATATTGAGTCATAATGACAGTCTCGGTTAGCCCCTCATTGTTTGTTACTTGAAGATGTATATTCTGATATGTGTATGTACCGTCAAACTCATGAGTAAACGTAATTTCTTTATCAGATGTTATGTCTACTTTATATTTAGCTAAATCTGCGGCATTTGTAAGCACATTGGATCTTGGAGTACCTGAGGTTTCATACGTGTAGTAATCTACTTGCGTAACTTTTGTGTTTGTCTTATCTAAAGCAGATGAACTTGTATATTTTATTGTTGTTGAAGTTTGGTTATTCAATATTATACTTTGTGGATCAACCGTTAGATACTGGTACTTATGAAAATCACCGCTAACATTCTCGTCAGTCTTGCTGCCTGCACCAACATCAACAGTTCCCCAGGGTAGAATAGTGAAACTTGAAGGACTAAGTTTTATAGGCGTTTCCTTGTTAGTACTTCCAATATCGTTTATGTTTAGATAAATAGTGTATTGACGATTGCGCTCTATCTTTCTGTTTTGGGCATTTATACTTAACTGATAATAAGTGTTGATATATCTGTTTTCGCCTTTCACGGTCCATGGTATACATATTTCTACAACAGTCTCTCTTGGATCAACTTCTCCCCATGATGTTGGGTAACTGTAAAATGGAACATGAGAATATGCATATTCAACTCCCGCATAGGTCTTTGATGCATCTGTCTTTTGTAGAATTTCTTGTTTGTTGAAATAATCTGCATCAGAGGATACATAGCTAGCATCAACCTTCCCTTTATTTAATCCATTTAGCAAACTTATAGTCATGCTTTCAAAGTTAGGTGTATAAGTTAAAGTAGTATTGGTTGAATTTTCATCTACAGACTCCTTAATGTTTGAATACACCACAACTTTAGCTGCACATCTATACAAAGGCACTGTAGAATATGCAGCGTTGTTATTCCAAGATATGTCTTCACCGCCAGACATTGTGAATTTATCTTGAACTCCAGAACTACTAATTGTGAAATCAGAAGATACAATAGAATTCTTAACTTCATTAAGGGTCATTCCATCGTTGAAATTATTGGTAGGGTTAGCAATAATATATGCATATCCACCATTTGATAATGCTGATTTTAGTTCATCTGTAATTCTCGTTCTTACGAGATAAGACCCATCATTGTTTATCGAAACGCTTTGCCCTTGTATTGTTTGTACAGCTGCTTGTGTTGTATCATTATAAATGAATATCGTTGCGTTTTCAATATAGTTTTCGTTCAATTGGTCTTCACCGTTTATTGTTGCTCGGGTAGATGTTTCTATACCATTTTTCTCTGCAGTAGTATGGTATAATACAAAAGATATATACCCGTCTTTCAGAGTGGATTCACTATCATTTGCGATATCCTTTTCTGAACAACTATATAATGTCATAATTATGAATGACATTGCAAGTATATATGTATATTTTATAATAGTTCTCATCATACTCTGTCTAACTATTTTAATTTTTTGCGTTAGCGGGTTCAACAAATTTATACTCTTTGAATATGTCGCTTCCTGTAAGCGTCTTTACTATTGTAGATTGGTTCGGCTGAATAACGTATATTCTTAATATAGCCGAGTTATCTGTAGAATTTGTTGCGTTTTTTGCCCTTATCCTTAAAGTTGCTTGTGTTCCAATAGCACCTTGAGGATTTTGATTTGCAAGTACAGTCCCGTTTTCATCAACAAATTGGAATGCATCTATATCTCCAGATTGTATAAGTGCTGCACGCCAAGTAGCTCCACGTGGTGTGGCAATGTTGAAACTTAGCGCACAAGTCTTGTTCCTTAGATAAATAATACCGTTAGTTCTATCAATTGAATCTCCATATTGAACAGCATCAAATTCTATACCACCGCCAGGTGCAATGGTTATAAGATTTGTTTCTGTATCAATTACTTGTGAAATTTCCTCCCATGGTTGTGGAATTGCTGTCAATTCAAGGTAATTTGCTTGAATATTTATATTGAGATTATATTTTCTGTTTCCAATGAAATCAGTGTTTACATCACCAGAAATAATTTTTTCTGTGTTTGTGTATGTTGTTGTTGGTGTACCACTATTATTCCAAGGTCCATACCACCACAAAATCACATTTCTAGTTTGTTTTTGTTCTGTAATTTGTGTTAGTACTTCATAAGTAATGCTTATTTTCAAATTCCCGTTTTCTGCAGCCAATTTTGGTATTAGGGTAAGATATTTACCTTCTGGTAATAAGGTCATTGTCGTAGTGTTGACACCGTTCTTATACCAGTTATTCGTATTTATTTGATTCTGTGTTTGACCAGCTGTTTGAGCATATTTTATATCATCATTTAATTCTGAGTCTAAAAGATATTCCAAAGTTCCACTTTTATTATTCCATGCTGGAGTACTAGCTACGCTATTTTGCAATGAAAGCGTAGCTTGTTTGTTAGCGTTTGAAATAGTAACGCTCTTAATTAGATATTTTGTCTGAATGTAATCTATACTTTGAGAAATATCTGAATGTGGTACAATCGTTGAGTATGGTTCTGTGTATAGTGTGCTTGAAATAGTTGGTATAATTTTGGCAAGGGCATGCTTGAAGTGCCAGTGTACTGTTTCGTCACTAGGCCTTGTCTCGTTAGTGTATGGCATTCCGTTACTTCTAGTTCCCCAAAGTATGTCTTCTTGTTTATCTAAGTCAGTTGATGCAATGTAAGTTATTTCCGGATTACCAGTACTAGTATTTTTGTTTAATGTTAATTGATTGCTTCCTAAGTTTGGGTTATATGATGTTGCAAAGAAAGATAGCATATTTTTTCCAATAGGCCAATACATTGTGTCTCCATCATAACCCCATGCACCGTTATTATATTTTACGTTTACGTTATCCATAAGCGTGTAAAGGCTTTGGTTGGCAGTAACGAAATTGTCAGTACCATGATAGTATGCGTAAACTTTGAAGCCGTTAGCTTGAAGATCTGCGCTATTTTCTATGGAGAATGGAGATGATGTTACGCTACGAGTCTTCATACTGTCTGTTTCTGCTGAGATGTCGATAGCATTATCGCTGATATTATTAGCATAGCTATTATCCGCGATGTCACTTTTTTCTGTGCATGAAACTATGCATAGAACAAACAGTATTAAGGTAATATATGGTCGTGTAATCTTCATTTTTACTTTATCAATTAGTACTAGGTCCGCTTACATCAGTGTCATATCCGCTGTTAGACCATTCGTCGGTCGTAGCATCCATTTTTATAGGCTTTAAACCTATAGTAAATGTGTAGGTATATTTCTTTCCAGGTAACCAATCCGTTATGTTCCCAGTGTTTTTTAGCACTACATTTTGCTCATTATTCGTGTATTTGTACTTTTCGTTACCGTTGTTGTCGATAAATATTATATCATAGTTTATAGTGAATACCACGTTTGTACTCAGTTGCTGTGGAACCATTAACAGAATATTTCCTGTTTGGTTAGAAGTAGTTGAAGATAGTGCACTGGTATCAAGTACATACTGCTGATCTGACGTTCCTGTTTTGAAATATGGAGTCCATGTAAATACTGTTTTCCCAGAACTTTGATCATAGCTAGGGTGGCAAGTGCCTGCATTGTACAGTCCCGATATCATGGCACTGTTAACTTTAAGCTTTGCTATGCTTTTCATATTATCATCAATGATGAGTTTTATGTTTACAAAGCTTAGTATATGATGAAAGTTGAAATCTATTTTTCCTTCATTATTGGTGTCTTGGTATGTCTTGTCTTTTATTAAATCGCTAAGCATCACATCTACTTGGTCACTAGGATTATCCTCAACGTTTAATCTTAAACACATTTTACTTTCATCTTCAATATTCTCAACACCAATATCTTGACTACCGTTTGAAAGGTTATTCCAAGGATAGTAGGCAAAGAAACTAAGTTTATCGTTAGGATTACTTGGCCAGTATTTTGTAGGTGAGTATGTGAAACTTACTGTGTTGTTTAACGCTTTAGCCACCATTTTCTGGTTATTCATAAATGACGCAACATGAGATGTTATGTCATCCCATTTTGTTGGACCTTGATAGAAAGAGAATACACCAATTGAATTACCACTTGGAATGGTGGTTGTGTTGGTTCCATCAACAATGTAATTGCTATTGGCACGACTAGTTGTTGCTTTACTGGTATAGCACGAAAAATCCATAGAAAGTGTATTTGCTAATATGCTTTCACTTTCCATAATAGAATTGTCACTGCAACCTGATGTTACCAATGACAACCCTAAAATTAGAATAAAATATAATAAAATTTTCACTTACTTAGTCAATCACTTACTTGATCAATCATTTACTTCGTCAATTCGTCCACAAAATTAGTCAAAAAGAGATATATTACCAAGCTTTTTAGGTTTCTTCTTTAACTTTTAACTAATTATTCGGCAATAGTGGTATCCCATTCTGCAACATTTGAGTCAAACTGTATTCCGCTCATTCCAAGTAATACATTTATAGAATAGTTTTTGCCTGCTTCTAAAGTCATATTTGATATTGTTTTTTCCGCATTATTCTTAACTCTAAAATAGCCTCCAGCCAAATTGCTATCTTTAGTCGTTAACCAATAAGTTATACTTATTGTTAAATTTCCTTTTGAAGGTATGAACGTTAGATAACGTTCTTTATTATCAGAAGTATTTGCCAAAAGATTTGTTGTGATATTTGTTACGCCACTTATGCTATCAGTACCCTTGCAATCGCCTCCATCTCTTATATTTTCAGCTATTTGATTATTATTTATATTGAATACTGTTTCTCCATTTGTATTTTCCCATTGTGGAGTATAAGCTATTTCGTTGTCAAGATTCAATGTTCCGTTGCTTGGGAATGAACCTGAAATAGTTATATTCTCAATAGTAATCTTGTTTCCATCTGCAATATTCTCATTTGAGTTAGAATTGAATACTCCTTGAATGTTTAGGCTAAGTCTTGCTAGGGCATGGCGGAAGTTGAAATTCACTTCTCCATTAGAGTTTAATGAAGTCATGTCTTTCAGAGCTTTACCGCTTTCTTTTGAAACAGCCCATAACAAGTCGATTGTGTTTTCTACGTTTGAAGAATTTGTGAAGGTAAGTTTTGGGGCACCTAAACTGCTGTTAGATGTAATACTTGTAATACCCTCTGAATTTACACTTGAGTCTACGTACGGGGCATAAGCAAAGAAGCTATTTTGGTTTTCCATTGATGAACTACTTGTCGGCCAATATTTTACGGGACTATAGTTCCATGAATCACCTTTATTTGTTGAGGCGACTTTCTGATTGTACATAAAGTTTGGAGAGATGTCTTTAATATCAGCTTCAGAACTATTGAATGCGAAGACGCCGAAACCGTTTTTTGCAGATAGAGTGGTTGTTGAATTGTTGACCGCACGACTTGAAACTGCTTTCTCGATATAGGTACCGAAAACAACAGGCTTATACTCATTTTTTGATTCTGTTCCATTTATTGCAGAATCTATGAGTTCTTCATTTGAACATGATGACAAGCTAACGATTGCAATCATGATAAATAGTGCGATCTGTTTCATAATCAAAATGTTTAATGCGTTCAACAGTTTTAATAATCTATCTAAGATAAAGTTGAATTTAGTAATATTGTGATCACTTTGATATTTTATCGCTCTAAAATATTTTAATCTTAACTTTTAATGCTTCTTTGACTTTTTAATGCTAAATCTTCTTTCTTTTATTTTTGTGTATAGCAAATATAGTCCTTTTTTATTTAAATCAAAAATATATAGAAGTTTGGTTAATTTAGTTTAACTATGTGTGCCCTAACATTATGTTAATAAATATTCGTTAACATATATATAATACAAAGAGGGGACAAAGCCTGTAGGCTTTGTCCCCCTCTTTATATATAATTAGTTGATTCTACTGCTTAGTTGACCGATAAATCAAGACCGCTAGGATTTGTCGTACCTGTACCCCAATCTGAAATATTTGCATCGAATGTAATAGCTTTAGGAGCATTACCAATGGTTAAATTTAAACTATATTGTTTGTTTGCCTCAAAGTTGCCCGCAAATGTGATATCTTTTGTAACAGTATACTTTTGGCTTATATTAGCTTCTGCTGGTATGTCCTTATAAAACGTTCTAACCCAATATGTTACCGTTATGGTCATTTTCGGGGTACTGTATGATGTTAAAGGTATTAAATAACATGATTTATTATCAGCCAGTATAGACTCAGCCACAGTTGTTACTCCGTTTACATTTTGTATAGCAGTTGGGTCTCCAGGTTCTGCAAAATCTTTATTAATGCCGGTTTTATCAATCGAAAGACTAATATTTCCGCTACCACCATATAACCAAGTGCCATCAACAAGACTTAAAGTTCCTGATTGATAAAGATTTGTATTTGTGATTGTAATATTATCAATAGTAATCTTAGTATTTGCATCAACTGCAGATGAAGCTACAGCATTAATGTTAAATTTAGCTAAGGCGTGTTTGAACGTGAATCCAACAACGCCGCTTTCACTCGTTAAATTAATATTATTATCAGCGTCTGTTCCTTTTTTAACACCTTTAAGCAGGTCTACACAGTTTGTTATATCACCACCTAAGTTATAAGTAATATTGGGATTACTGGTATAGTTGTTACTAAGACTTATAATACCAGAAGTCTCTGTGCCCTGAATATTAACATAGGGTGCGTATGCAAAGAAACTGATTTTGCCACTAGTTGGCCAATAGCGTTTTTGATCGTAACTCCAAGTTGTTGAACCGTCTGCTGCAGTGCTTCCAGTAACTTTAGTGTTGTACATAAAGTTAGGTGCATCATTGGTTTGGTTATAATCACCTTCTGTATAACAGGCTAACACTCCAAATCCATTTGTCTTAAGAGTTTCTGTAGTTTCCGAACCAATCGCCCCAGCACGGGTTTTTGCCAAATATGTATCAAATGAAACTGGCGTTTGTGTAGTTCCTTCTGTATCAGCCAAGTCTGAATTCTGTGAACAACCAGCTAGTGCCATTACTGTTGCAGCAGCAACAGTAAACAATAGAATCTTTTTCATAAGTGTTTTTAATTTACTTGAATTTTTATTTGCTCCTTTTTTGAGCTTAAATTTAATCTAAATATTTACTTGTCTTGAACTAGGATACTTATAAATCCATTATGGTTCCTAAAAATCGATGCAAAATTATGTGATAATCATGTATCAACCAAATCTTCTCTTGTTATTTAGTTTTGTTTAACATGTTTAACGCCGCAATTAAGTATTTTATGTTAAAGATCTACCTTCCTATATATTGATATCAGTAGTACCGCCATCTCCCCAGTCATCAACTTCAGCATCAAATCCACTACCTCCTGAATTATGATTGTCAATCTTAGGTAACTCAGGACCGTCGTTAATGATAAGTAATAAGTTCTGTGTAACCTTAGAGGTTGGCTCCAATGCTCTTGTTACTTCTTGTGCATAATTTATAATTTTGCCTACATTGTAGGTAAATAGTTTTTCTGTTTTGTTGTCGTTCAGTTGGAGATATAGCGTTAGTACATTGTCATCATCAATTCGTGAATTAATATTTTCTTTACCGTATGGTAAGCCAAAAGTTGACAAGTTTATAGTCAACCAACCGCTTGTGGCTCCTGTTGAATCGACGCTAGCCTTCATGTCCTGTAATAGAAATGTTGCCTTGTCTGTAGAGGCATGGTGTGTTGTAAGGATATATCCTCCAGCCAAACCATTTATGGAGCCTATTGAACTTTTAATACTATTAATGTTGTTAACCCTAATTCTTATAGTTAGTTTTGTATTTACAGGTTTTGGCGTTTCTTTTATGACATATTTCTTAGTTGTCGAATCACTTCCTGTTGTATTGAAGTTTTTTGAACCTGATATCATTTCTTCTGTTATTATTATTGTATCAGTGATAACAGCAAGATCCTCAGGCTCCTGTTTATATTCAACTCCTGCATCCCAAGTCCCATTTGTGTAAGTACTTGATTCAATATCATTCAATTTCACTTGTGCTGAATCATAGTTATTCATTTTGTTAAATGTGAATGAATTGAATTCAGTGGTGCTAAGATTGAAAGATAACATTTTCCACATTCCTACTCCCAGGTTTAATGGCATACTGGTCGTGTTGTTTGATATATTCTGTTGCGTAGAGCCATCGCTGCCATAAGCCATTAACGTTACTCCCGATGGAGGAGCTCCAACGGCTGTCTCCCAGTCATATTTTATTGCAACTACAGCATTATCATCAGAAACATATTCTAATGGTCTACGGTCACAAGCGCAAACAAGTACCAATGATGCGATTAATATAAAAATCAACTTTTTCATTTAGCGCCTCCTTTCTTGCTTTTTCCTAATAACCATACCAAACTAATTTTTGCTTTAGTTGGACCAACGTATGTCCAGTGTTTGCTATATTGATAAATAAGATGCTGATATTCATACATTGCCTCATAATGTTTGTAAGGACCAACAGCAATACCTGAAGATAGAGAAAGCTCAATATTAAGTTTCCTACCTAGTTTGTGAGTCCATCCATAGGTTATACCTGTACTGTAAAATTCTCCCTGATTACCTTTTGCATTCCATTCTAAGTCGTATTTGCCAATTGCAGCATATAACCCAATAAAATGTCCCAATAAAGGATGACTAATATCTTGTTTACTCATCCAGTATCGAGTTTCAATACCAGCCATATTAACCTCGTAAGCTTTCGTGTTACTTTTTGTCTTATACCAAGGAAACCAAATCTCAGCCATTATACTCATTCGTTTTTGCTTGCCTAGAGTGGTTTCTACTTCTAAGTTTGGAGTTATTGCTGCATCAAATAGCATATTCGTTTTGAGTGCTATTTTGGGAGAATAACTATTGCTACCGACATCTTGAGCAAGTGACGGTATGGCTATACATATTATATATATAGTAATAAAAATGATTCTCTTAAAATTTGCCATGAGTCGTATGGGGCTTATTTATTTTATTTACTTTACTTTACTTGTGTGAACTTCTCCATGAAGTCTTTTTCCGAAATTATTTTAATGCCAAGTTGATTTGCCTTTTGATTTTTTGAGCTGGCGGATTGTAAGTCATTGTTTATCAGATAGCTTGTAGACTTGCTTACGCTACCCGTTACTTTTCCCCCTTGGCTCTCAATATATGCCTTTAGTTGGTTGCGATTTTTGTATTCGTATACATCACCCGTTATTACAAATGTAAGTCCATTGCATAAGTCACCTTCAGTGTCTTTATCTTCCTGTGTGACATTTATCTGCTTAAGGAGGTTGGCTACAATAGTTTGATTTTTCTCATCGTGAAACCATTCTACAATTCGTGCGCTCTTTTCAGGTCCTATTCCTGAAATGACAGCGAAAGGAGTATCTCCTCCAGCAACAACTCCCTGACTATTTCCACTTGCAATTTCTATTAACTGTTGCAACGGATAAACTTTGAGAAGACGATTACATACATCCTGACCACACAATGGAATGCTGAGAGCATATAACAGATGATGTGCCTCCACGTTACGTGCAGCCTCGATGGATTTTAATAAGTTTCGTACGCTTCTGTCTCCAAATCCTTCCATGAAGGATAATTCAATAGCATGAGCTTTCAACTTAAACAAATCTGCATACTCTTTAACCCATCCTAGATTAATGAACTTTGCGACAGTCTGTTCAGAAATACCGTCTATGTTAACTCCATCCTTGCTTACAAATCTTGCAAACTTTCTTAGTTGTTTTGCAGGACATTTGTGGTTTGTGCAATGCAATGTCTTTGTCTGACTAGCAGGACTTATTGTCACCTCTGTGGGTGAACCACATACCGGACATTTGTCTGGAATCTGTAATAGTCCAACTTTGTTGTCAACTTTAATGACTTTTGGTATGATCTTGTTTGCTTTGATTACGCTGATGCGAGTGCCTTTATCACCAATATCCAGTCGCTCACATTCACTGATATTGCACAATGATGCACGCTTTACAGTTGTACCTTCCAATGTTACTGGATGGAAAACAGCAACAGGCGAAATCGTTCTTGCTGCACAGCTCCATTCAATATGATCTAATTCTGTTTCAGCACTTTCATCTTTCCATTTGAAAGCGTATCCTGCGCGTGTAGCATGGTGTCCGGTGATACTGCCAGTTTGTGCATATTCAGTATCATCGTATGTAATCACAAGTCCGTCAACAGGGTAGGGGTTGGAGTTATTTTCATTAGTGTCATCTTTTGAAGTTCCAGTTACTCTTACTGTCCAGTTGTCAATAGCCTTAGTGATATTTTCTAAATCAGGATTTTCTATAAATTGTCTCTCAACAGCTTTCATGCCATTTCTTTCTAGCCAATCCATTCTTGCACCCCATGATAGTATTTCCTCGTCGGTATATACTAATGTAAATGGTATCCATTTCAAATGGCGACGTTTCACTTCGTTCAGGTCTTTTAGAGTAAGAGAGCCTGAGGCTAGATTTCTTGGATTAGCATATTCTTCTTCGCTTTCGATATTGAATTGTTCAAAATCTTTATAGCTGATTACGCATTCTCCACGTACAACAACATGTCCCTCAGAATTTATATTTTGAGGAATGCCATCTATAGCTGATGCTAAATTAGTTATGTTAGTTCCAATATGTCCATTTCCTCGAGTAACAACTTTTGTCAATTTGCCATTGTCAAATGTAACTACTAATGTTAATCCGTCAAGTTTCCAACTTAACCATATTGGTTTACTTTCAGCCCATTTCGCTAGTTCTTGAGGATCTTTTGTCTTTGCAAGTGAAAGAGCGGCAAATTCATGTTCTTCTTTATTGCCACTTATATTGTCTTCAGAAACGCGATTGGTTGGAGAGTCAGGAAAACGTTGCCCAGTCTCAGCTTCTAATTGCTTAACCTTATCGAACATGGCATCCCACTCATAATCAGTCATGAGTTCACCTTGTCCGTTGTAGTATGCGTCTGCTGCTTTGTTAAGTTGAGCAACTAATTGCTGCATTAGCCTGAGTTTATCTTCTGCCATATACAATTTTTCCTTTTAACCGGCAAAGTTAAATAAAAAATTATAATTCGCCAAAATAGTTATTGTACTTTAACTAAATGACTTGATGAGTGTTACAAAGTTTTGATTAAGAAACTTTTTATAGCGACATGGTACAAGTGGTTATTATATAACTGGATTTGTTTGATCATTAATGTGTTGTGCAGCTTATCGTTAAATGTTTTTCTAAGTATACCGATTTAGGTTTATAGTATTTCTTATAGAAAGATTTAAATGTTTGGATATTTAAAGTTCTTTCTGTACACACATCATGTAAGAATGAATAACAACCAATCTGGTAAGGTGCAACGACTTACTTGTAAAAAAAATATTGATGAGTATTCTTTTACATACTAAATTATGAAAAATAAAAAAATCCCAAAACTTTTAAAAAGAGCAAACAACCTCTATTGGTAATATAAATGCTTGATTGATAGTGTATTAGCGGTGAAGATGTGCTTCCACCAACCTCCACTATCCTCCACGTTCTTGTAAACTATTAAGAAATATTCGGATGCTGATAAATATATATGTATCACTTTAAGATAAAATTGCTTTAAATATATTTTACATTATTTCTAATTCCCCTATTGTCTCTTCGTTATTTATGATGAATTTAAAACATAAAAAGCTTGCTGTAGATTGTAAAATGTGTGTATTTTATGAAAATTCATCTCATTTGTACAAATGTTTTTTGCAGAAACACAAAATAAATTATTATATGCTGTTACCAATAAAACTGCAGCAGAAATTATTGTGAACCGTGCTGATGCTTCAGGTGATAATATGGGATTAACATCATGGAAAGGTAAAGTTGTTTTCTAGTGCGTTATTATGGCGCTTTGTATGAACAATAGTTCTATCTTTGCACATATCTAATAACGGTTTGGTTATCTGGTAATTTTCTCGCAGATTTACGCAGAGAAAGACAGTTAGTGTTACTATTGTGGTTCGTCTGCGATTATCTGTGAGATCTGCGGGAGAATAGGCCGTTTTACAGATAGTATAGCTACATACAAAGAGAAAGAAATCTGCGGGAATATGCATCTGTTTTAGCAGATACTGCAAATATATACAGTAAAGAGTATTAGTGGGGAACTGCAAGGAACCCCCTTTGTCTATTATTTTGACTGACATATATAATCTGTACTTAAATAACAGTGATTCGTCTGTTATTAAATTTAAAATGAGATTGTAGGTTCTTTTTATTGGTCTTTGATTTGTAAATTTGTAATTCACTTTTTAAATATTATTTTAATTATTATGTCAGTAACATTCTCATCTTTTACCCAAACCTGTATTTATGACCTTCGGCAAGAGGGTCGTTTTGCAACCGCGCACCTTTATGACATTTCACTGCGCTCATTCTGTAAATGTCTCGGTCACGATGTTATCCGTTTCAGTGAGATAAACCGTAATTCACTTTATCTGTTTAAAAGGTATCTTATAGAGCGGCATTATTCCCCCAATACTCAGTCCACTTATATGCGCATGCTCCGTGCCTTATATAACAAAGCTGTTTATGCAGGGCTTGCCAAACATGTCTATAACCTGTTTCACGATGTTTTTACGGGCATTGACAAAAGCCATAAGAAGGCGATGTCGCCTGTTGACCTGAATAAACTCTTTTTTGGCAAGGTAAGCAGTCCAGCCCTTATCCGTGCCCAGCAGATCGCCAGGCTGATGTATTGTCTCTGTGGTATTCCCTTTGTTGATTTTCAGCATGTCGGCGCTGATTCAGTCAAAGACGGATCTCTGAACTACAGTCGCCGTAAGACGGGTGTCTGTGTGAGTATTCCTGTTAATAAAGAAACTGTTGCTCTTATAGAGAAAGCGGCAGTATGCCCTTCAGACATGAATACCGAGGAGGGCTATCGCCATTACCAGTCATTGCTTCGCAAGTTCAACGCCAGTCTTTCGCGTCTTGCCAGTAAGCTTGGTATCAAGGCTCATGTGTCTTCCTACACCATCCGCCATTCTTGGGCTACCACAGCTTTGTACTGTCATGTTCCTGTGGAGGTGATCAGTTCCGCTCTCGGTCATGCCGACATCAAGACCACGCAGATATATCTCAAGGGCTTCAATGCCAAAGAGATCGGGCTTGCCAACAGAAAGGTATGCAGGTGCGTGGAAAATAAATGAAGTGTTGAATTGTCTTTTTGACAGGCGATTACGCCCATAACACAGACTCTCAGGTACAAATAAAAACAGCCGTTACTTTACAAGTAACAGCTATAAATATTATTTGGCAAATGTAGTGATTAATTTATTGAGTTACATATAATTTTGCATTAATTAACCAAAAACCGCGGAAAAACATATTAATGAGGACACAGACGTTCAAAACATACTCGTATTTGAACATATTTTAAATATTTTCTCATCTATATCCTCCTGTCACACGTAACAACAATTTACGCGTGCCAGCCCTCTTCGTGCAATTTTGTACCCTAAAAGTCTTATGTTCCTTTCTGTTACTTGTAAAGTAACGGAACGTGTAATTATAGAAGAGATAATTGGATGAGTAAATTAAAATTTCATAGTACGAAATGTAGGATGAGTGATATTATATTAAAGTCATTTTTGCTTTTATTGGTATCTATGCCATCCTTGCGCCTTCATGCGCAGCATGTCGCGCTGAAGTCCAATTTGCTTTATGACGCATTATGCATTCCATCCCTGGGTGCTGAGGTCCGCCTTGACAGTACTCTTACCCTGAGCGTTTCCTCAACTTACTGCCCTATATCCTACGGCAGTGACCGTAAATGGAAGAACTGGTCAGTCCAGTACGAAGCCCGTCATTGGTTCCGTAAGTCCTTCCGTGGTCCCTATATCGGAGTCTTTGGCATTCATGGAGGTTTCAACCTAAACCGCATTCCCGTTTTTCGTCTTACCAGTCATCGTGCTGAAGGCAACTTCAACGGTGCCGGACTCACCTTCGGCTGGCACAGGATTCTCTCTCCCCACTGGGGCATAGATACATCCCTTTCTGCGGGCTATCTCCATCTGCGTTATCGCCATTACCGTGAGGGAACCTATGGCTACCTTGAATATACAAAGGGTAGGGACTATGTCGGTCCTGTCTCCCTTTCGGTATCACTGGTGTATATCATTAAGTGATAATAATAAGATAATAACAATGAAATAATATTTATAGAGAAATGAAACTATTACAATCTGCATTCTTTCTTCTTGCCTTCAGCGGAACGGTATCCGCAGCATCCGCCCAGACTGTCTACGGCGGTCAGATCTACGTCAACTCCGAGAACTTCACCCGTCAGGGCGACCTACTCCGTGTCCGCATGAAGGTAAGCTACGACAGCAGTGTCGTTGGCAGCTGTGAGTCGCTCGTCTTCACTCCTGTCCTGAAGACAGACAGTGCCGTCTCAGTCCTGTCTTCAGTGGTCATCAATGGTCGTGAGCGTGAGCGCGATGCTCATCGCACAGAAGTCCTTTCCGACAATCGCCGCAACATGCCCATCGTTGTCAAGGACAGCCATGCTGCCAAGCGCTACTTCATCTACGACACCACAGTTCCTTATAAGGACTGGATGCAGGAGTGCCGCATGTATGTGGAGAGTGAGGAACTTAACTGTACCGGTCACCGCGGACACGTCTATGAGGACCTTGTGCTGAAGAACATCTATCTTCACGACATGAGCAATGATAATCCCGATCCCAATGTACATTATTATAACCTGATGGACTATGTTCAGTTTCTTCAGCCTCAGGGCTCCGACATTGACAAGTTCCATCGCAGCGGTGAGATTCAAATCTTCGGTAACAAGTCGCTCGCCAAACTCAGCGGCAGCAGATTCAACCGCACCGTGTTCAATACCATCGCCACTGACGTGAAAAGTGAATTGCAGCGTTACGGTACGAGCCTCGTAGGTCTTCGCATCAACGGTTTCGGTGCTCCTATCGGCAACTACCGCCGCAACGAGAGTGAGGCAATGGAACGTTCCCTTGATTTAAAGAAGTATTTGATGAAGCAGAAGCTCACCAATCGCAACGACCTTAACGTGAGTTGGCTAGCTGAAGACTGGGACAGCATCTCTTCTCTTGTAGCTGGTAGCGGCATGAACCTCCGCGAAGCAGTTGTAGACATCATCAAGAGTATCGACGTAGTCAACGGTCGTGAGCGTGAAATTGAGAACATCGGTCACGGTATGCCTTATGAGTATATGGTGAAGTTCATCTTCCCGAAGGTATACCGCATCAAATATACGCTGACCTTCCGTCACGATGGTTTCGACAGCAACTCTGCCATGCAGCATCTTGGTTCAAACCCTGCAACGATGACGCTGGGTGAACTCTATGCCACAGCAGGATTCTATAAGAAAGGTTCTCGCGAATACAACGATATCGTGGACTTGACAGCCCGTCTCTTCCCTGATAATCCCGAGGCAAACATCAATGCAGCCGGTGTGGCTCTCACACGTAACGATGTAACCCTTGCGCATAAGTATCTTAAGCGCTGGGAGACTGATTCAAGAGCCTACTGCAATATGGGACTTCTTTATCTTAGCGAGGGCAACCGCGATAAGGCAGAGGTTTACCTAAAGATGGCAAAGGCAGCCGGAGTTACTCAGGCAGACAAAGCTTTGAGCGAACTGATGAAGATGAAATAACGAAAAGGAATAAAAATAATATTAATAATTAAATTGATTTATAATTATGAGAACAAAACCAGCAATACTAGCCTTCTTCGCATTGGCAACCATAGCCACGCAGGGCTTATTTACATCATGCTCAAGTGATGAAAACCTGAGCACAGAGAAGCCTTCAACGGGTACTCAGACCCTGAAGATAAATCTTAAACCTGCCGACACTCGTGCGGCAGCCTATACAGATCCTGGTACGGATGCTGAGAATAAAATCAACCGCGTCACGATAGGCATCTTTGATAAGACAACAGGTGCCGTAAAGACAATACAGGATGCCCTGAATGCAGCTGCTCCTGAAATCATCACCAGTCAGCTTGTTGCAGACGATCATATACTTGTAGCGGTGAATGCTCCAGCTGGAACCTTCACTGGTGTTCTTACCGAATTAGCCTTCGAAAAAAGTACTCTCGGGATTGATGATGCTCTCCCTGTAAGTGGTACTGGAACTGTAGACCCAGCAAATCTTCCCATGTTTGGTGCTGCAAAAATAACTCAAATCGGGACCACCCCAGCTTACACGGCAGACGTAGCTGTATCCCACATGGTAGCAAAGGTAACCCTGAAATCTCTCAAAGTAGCCTTTGATGCAACCGGAGCCTACAAGGACGCTACATTCACTCCAACAGAGGTGTTTATGTACAATGTCCCTGATAAGTTAGACTTCGATTTCTATCCTGCAAATACCCCGACCTCATACGTCTATAATTATTTGACAACCCCTACCAATACCCCTAATTATTATAATGGTCTGATAGGTGATGCTTCTTTAAAGTCTTATCTGGGAACAGGTACCCTTGATGGTACCCTTAAGGATAAGACACTTGCGACGACGTCTAACTGGGGCACAGCCGGTACGAACCTATTGTATCTTTATACCATGCCCAACAATTCCACAAAGCCCACACAGCTTGTTATCAAAGGTTCCTTTGATCCTGACGGTAAAGGTACTACAGTTCCAGTCTACTATCCAGTTAACATCAACTACAACTCTGATAACGGTAATGCCGCTGAAGGTACAACCCCTAAGCAGGTATATCCAAACAAGAACTATATTGTAGACGTAATCATTAAGGGTAAGGGTGCAGACAGTCCAACAAAATCTTTGGACCCAGAGACTGTTACAGCCAATATCGTCACAGTTAATTCGTTCGTTGATGCCACTCAGTCGAATACATTCAATTAATACGAAAGAAAAAAGAATAACAACGAAATTCACGTAACGCGATGAAGAAAAGGCAAATAATGATAATCCCGATACTGTCACTGCTGATGTTACTGACCGGCTGCATAAACGACGACGATAGTAGTCGTGTGCAGTATAGTGTCGGCGTGCGCCTTGTGACAAAGACGGGAGCGCTTCTGCCTGATTCCGTCGCGGGAACGGTGCATACCTATATGTTTCTCTCGGGTCGTTTTGTTCAGGAGGTTACTCCTGAAAGCAATGGCCGCTACTATATCTGCTTCGACAACAGCCAGCCTATGCAGCTTGTCGCTGTGGGAGCAGGTACGGTAGACAGCGTTTCGCTGGTCATCCCTTCAGTGGGAGAGGACATCAGTAGTGTCTGCGCCAGTCTGAAGTATCCTTCAGAGTCCCGTTCTTCTGCCAGCATTGCAGAGACCACTCCCGTGAACTATCTGTGCTACGGCAATTTCAGCTACACTCCAGGAGAGTCACTGACTGACTCCACTACAGCCACCCTAACGATGATGAACAAAAACGTGCGTATACACATCGTTATCAAGCATCTGCTGACCCAACTTGGAGACGGCAAATACACCGTTAAGTTGAGAGGGTTCCGTGATGCCCTTGCCTTTGACGGCAGTATCAAGGGCGACAGTATTGAGTATGAGCCTCACGGGAGTTTCGACAGCAATGGCACTTTCTCAACCGATATCATCAACGCCATGCCCACAGCTGATGGCGAGCACGTCACGTTCAGCCTCTATAAAGACGGTTACCCTATCTTTACAAGTAATTCCGATTCTGACGGCAGTCTTATCTCTCTTCAGCCAGAGGATGATAAGGTAATAGTTGTTGACGTAGGCAAAATGGGTGTTAATCTGAATGTCATCCCATGGAGCGATGTAAATGGAAGCACTATTTTCTATTGATGAAAAGAACTGATGATAAGAATATGATTACAAGGATGAAACACTATACACGATACATACGAAACATCTATACTTCACTAGCCTCATTTGGCTCATTGATGTTACTTTTGATGGCATTGGGTTTAAGTTCCTGTGCCACCGATGACTCCGTTGGACCCTTTCCTAATGGCTCCTCAGACAGTACCATCGTGCGTCTTACTTTCAATATCAACGATGGGGCTCAGACACGCTCGATAACTGCAGACAATGAGAATACCGTGAGCGATATCACAATACTGGTTTTTGATGCCGGAGGGTCTCTTATCGGCAGCAAGTATGTCTCACCTGTTTCTCCTGCTCCCGTTGATATTTCGGTAACCGCGCGTTCTGCTACAGGATGCACCATCTATGCTATTGCCAATATTGGTCCTGAGGGTTACTTTGCTGGTGTGAATACCATAGATAAGCTGAATGCCATGTACACCACGATAGGCAGCCCTGCCGATTTAGAGAACAACGGCAGTACAGCTGGTAGTACGGGTGCAATGATGATAGGTCATATTGATGTACCGACGATAGATTCTGGCACTAATCAGTTTACCATCCCGCTTTATCATCAGTGCGGTAAGTTTAGCTTCACGATAAAGCCAGCAACCGGCGTAACAATCACGGGCTATCAGCTCTGCCATGTTCCTCTTAGTAGTTATATCACAGACAGCCATGTTCCAGTTTCCCCTCCTCCTGCGGGAACAGGTAGCTACAACGACTTTGCTGCTGTAACAGGTCTGACCCAGACTACAGATCTGTCAAAGACCTATTATATATATGAGAACCTGTGTGGTAGCAGCAACAGTGTCACAGACGAGAAGTCCAGAAACAGCAGTAATGCTCCCACTTCAGCGAGTTATCTTCTTGTTAACGCTAAGGGCACTGGCTGGACTTCCACTTATCGAATCTATCTTGGTGGAATGACGAATACCGCCACACCTGCGACCGATTTAAAAAATTTTAACGTCTATCGTAACTTGAACTATAATTGCACTATAAATCTTGGTGCAAGTGGTGGCAATGGAGATGCAAGGGTAACCTATACAGCAACGGCACCAAGCACCAGAAGTAATATGTATATGGGTGATGCTCCTATAGGTAACTATCTTTATGCTGACGGTACTAATGGAACTACATTCATATCAGGTCAGACGGTTGGTATCATCTTCTCTAGTGAGGTTACTCTGGCTCAATACAATGCCGGTTGCCGTCATGGAAGAGTTCTTGCTCTTAAAAATGCAAATAGCGGTAACTATTGTTATTGGGCAAATGCTTATAATTCTCCTTATACTGATCATAGCAGTACTGGTCATCTTTATGCAACAACATTGAAGACAAGTTTTGATGATGTAAGCAGTGGTTATGATGCATTAAGTGCAAATAGTAGTTATGTAGGTACAAACACTAACTATGCATGGTACTATTGTAAGAACTATAGTGATGGAACTACTAAATCTTTCACCAATAGCGGATGGTATCTTCCAAGTGCTGGTGAATGGTGGGATTTTATGGAAAATCTTGGTACATGGACCGTATCAGATAAGACAACATTAAAAACTATGCACACAAGTACTACAAGCTTAGTTGCATATGTAACACAAAGTCTGACTTATAATTACTTCAGTGATTTGAATGCAAAATTAACAGCAGCAGGTGGCAATACAATAGTACCTGGTAGCGGAGCTTATTACTTTTGGTCCGCGTCAGAGATTGATGATAACCGCGCCGCCGTGATCGTGCTCGTCGGCAGTAACTATGTGAACGTGTACGTCAGCGGTAAGACGGGTAGTAACTACTATGTTCGGGCTGTTCTAGCTTATTAATCACTTTATCTATTTTTAAAAATACCGCCTTTAGCGGTCGAAACATACTTACAATGTCACAATCCGATCATCTTCCTGTCTATAAGAATACTTCCATCGTGTTAGGCATTTGTAACTGTATGATAAAAGAAAAAGATATAACTCAATTCTACGATGTCCCTTGTGACTCGTTCATGTGAAGAGTAGGTTCGTGAGAATCGAAGGACGTCTAAATAATTATCACTATAAATAATTAATGGATAGTTAGTTCTATTCATTTTCTTCGAAGTCTACTTAGGCTAAGAAGAGTATATCCCAGTGGGGATGTATTTAAGTGCCTTCACACGCGAGTGTGGGGGCTCTTTTTTTAAAGAGTCCGCGGATTGCTTATTTTTCCTTTTTGTTTATTGCTCGTTCTTTGTATATGTGAACGGCATTATCTCCCGCAGATCTCGCAGATTCACGCAGACAAACTGCAAACAACATAAACGGCCGTTCTCACGGAAATAAAATTCTGAAACTAAGGAAATTTCGTGCCAGTAAGAGCAAAGCCAAGCTAGCTTGAGCTATGCCGAACGCAGCCGAAATTCTTTATAAAAAAAACGGCCCATTATTGCTCACGTTATTTTGTTAATTATTAGGAAACCGCATCTAAAGATGCCACGAAAAAGATACAAGAAAGTTGCGTGAGTGGAATTTCTCAAGGGAATTTCTTGCTAGCTTTTCCTGGTACCTTTAGGTGCGGTTTCATGCAAGTTTTTCCGAAACTATGTGAGCAATAAACTCAAGCGAATTTCTTTAGTTTCTGCATTTATTTTCCGCGAGAAACGCGAGAACGGCCGTTATTGTTGTTCGTCTCATTTAACCAAACAGTCTTTTGTCTGCGTAAATCTGCGAGATCTGCGGGAGCATAGGCCGTTTATATTACGATATAAGGAAAAACAATCAAGCAAACGAAAACAATATCCCATATAGTAGCTATATGGTATGTATTATATTTTCGCTAATGAGCAAACAAAAATAATAAAGTTACTGAAAGTGTCTTATTATCATACACATTATCTGTTTATTATATTTATGCCTAACTGTAAGATAGGAAAATATGGATTTTTATTATATATATATTGTTTAATATTTTGTTGTTAAAATATATTTTTATACCTTTGTGATACAGAAGAACAAATTCTGTATGGGAATCGGTATGCCTGCCTCATGTCTGAACGACTCAATATGTTTGATGTGGCGATGTATGCGATCTCATACCAAAAATAAATGCCGTGTCAGAACACTATGTGATTAGACGGGGTGAGTCCATGAATTACTATATTCATGTCCCTTAACATGAACACAAGACTGATACCCGTTTTGCTTTGGTAAACTAACAACATTATTAACAACAAAAAAATGATTTATCATAATGAATAACCAAAAATATTATTGGAACGGAACTAAGTCTGAACTTATTGAAATATGCTATGCACTTTATGCAAACAAACTAATTGAAGGCGAGAATCTTCACATGCTTAATTTCAAGGAAACATGTAGTCTGATATTTGATTTATTAGGTGAAAAACTACCTCATAATCCCTATGACAGCATGGCACACATGAGAAAAAGAAAAAAGAAAGAGTCTACAAGTATCTTGTACAAATCTTTTAAAAAGTGTTTCGATTGTTAAACAATTTCAAAAACATACTAGTTTTTTGCAAGTTTTCGACAAAACACCCAAAAACGCTTGCACATTTCGTAAATTTGTATAAGCAATCAAGCTATTAAAACTGTATGATTATGATTAGAAAAATAACTTACATTAGATTATGTTTGCCCCTGCTTCAACAAGCAGGGGCAAATAATGTAAATCTTAATATGATTACATAAAAAGCAACCAATAAACATATAACAACGACTTAGTTATTAGCCACTATTTAAAGGATGATGAACAATCACTCTAGCGGTAGCTTTGTCCTTTTTTTTTAACGATTATGATTTTAAAAAAAACTCAAAAGAAGATGCTTTCTTCGCACTTCTCCCTTAATGAAATGATTTATTCTGAGACTGCTATCAATCATCATATTGACAACATGCCTAGCGAAACAGAGATTGAAAACTTAAAGTATCTGTGTGAAAAAATCCTAGAACCTATGCGTCAACATTTCGGCGTAATAAGAATCAATAGCGGTTTCCGCTGCCCTTTGCTCAATCAGCGTGTAGGAGGAGTTGGTAACTCCCAACATCAGTTTGGTGAAGCTGCCGACATCAGGTGCTGTGATAAAGATCTGGCTCGTAAATATTTTGACTTTATTGTTGCTCACTGCGTTTACGATCAACTACTTTTTGAATACAACAGATGTGGTATCTTCTGGATTCACGTTTCTATTAAACGTGATGAAAAGAACAGAAGAATGAGAATAGAAAATTATCCAGCTAAACATTAACAAATAATCATGAAATACTATATGCTATCATCAAATTTCCTTAATAGTGAGGAAATGCAAAAATTAGACATCAATCACCGACTTGAAGGACGTGGAGCAATCATGTTTATCTTTGAGTACCTCGTTGACCGCAGGAACGGACTGGGAAGTTATATCAGCATCCCAAGTCTTGCAAGAGCAATGGGAAAGAATAAAAAGTTCCTGCTAGAGATCATTAATAACTACGGATTGTTTTGCAGTCCAAAAGACACCGATATTTTTTACAGTCCTTATCTGCGTACTACGCTTGGCTTGCCAGAACACCCTTCTGATGAAGAGATTAAGGAGTGTATTGGAGGGTGGAAAAGCACAAAGAAAGCCAATGAAAGTTGTAAGAAAAATCAAAAAAGTTCCAACAAAGTTGCAACATTTTCAAAAAAAGTTGCAAAAATAACTCCGCAACTCACTGAAAATCAGCACTCCCACTATATAGAACATAAAGATAGAAATAGAGATAAAGAAAATATAGATAAAGATAAAAAATATTCTTCGTCTACGACTACGAATATTAAAAGCGATGACGTAAACGCAAACGTTGGTTCTTCTTCTGATTCTATCAAAAAATCATTTGCTGACGCCGACTGGGTGAAGTCCATTTCGGGTGTCACGGCTCTGGACCTTACCGACAAGACTGTTGCTGATGCCTGTATGGAATGGTTCGGCATGCAGTGTAAGGCAAAGGGTAAGACCTTTGACACGGATGAAAATGCAAGATGGTATTTCTGTAATCTGCTCCAACAGGGACGCAAGACAAGAGAGGCGTTTGATGAATACTACAAGCAATACAAATACGACGAAATGGTTAGGAAGACCGCTATGGAATGCTGTGAGGACGATTATTACGACTACAAAGAGAATGGCAGACGATATGATTCACACCACCAGATTATACCGCCTGATGCTCCACGGCAGATTGATCCAAACACGATATGGAGCTGGATAAAACTTGAATTCATTCCAGTTGGTGATTTCAGGATGGACCCTGAAATGGCTGCACGGTCTGACTATTACGACGAGTACCGCCGAATTCATAACATCAAATAGCACATGGCACAGACGTATGATGACGGCTACGGTCACAAGGTTGTAGCAAAGGAGGATTTACAGATCTCACGCTCAACAAGCGCAAAGACGAGCGGAAAGATAAGATGCAAGTGTCCTGAATGCAGCAGCCACGAGGGCAACAAGCCAAACTCCGACTGCGTGAGTATTGACCTTGATACGGGTTGGGGGCACTGCTTCAGATGCGGAACGGTGTTTCTACTTGAAAGCCATTTCAAGACATGGAAGGAAGGACAGGAAAAGCGATATGCCAAGAAGAAATACAACCTGCCAACGGCTGATTATTTCATGCCCAACTTCGGCATAAAGACAATGGAGTATCTCAAATACAGATGCATCAGTACCGACACGGCGCATAAACTTGGAATACGGACAAGGGTGATTGAGCACGGAGCGACGAAAGAAGAATATATAGGATTTCCCTTCATCGACGGCAGCAACACCATTGACGTGCAGTTTAAGCTGGCTTCAAAGACTGAAAAGAAGTTCTTCTTTGAACAGGGCTGCGAGAAGATTCCTTATAATGTCAACAGTGCCATAGGTGCCTCGCAGATACTCATCACCGAGGGAATGATGGACACGGCAGCCTGCACCGAATGTGGCTATGAGGCGGTGGTGAGTCTGCCAAATGGTGCACAGAGCGACCTGCGATGTTTCGATAAGTACAAGGACTATTTCAGCGGGGCAACGATTATCTATGCGGGAGATACGGACGAACCAGGTATTGAGGCACGCAACAAGGTGGCTGCCTACTTCGGGGAGTCACGGATGAAGAGCGTTGACTGGACTTACAGATGGAAGGATGACAAGGGCGAGGACAACATGCACTGTGCCAAGGATGCCAACCAGATGCTCATGGAGAAAGGCAGGGATGCCGTGGTGTGGTGCATTGAGCACGCAAAGAAGATGAATGTTGCGGGACTTGTGGAACTCGACAGCGTGGAGTCGCAGCTTGATGACCTTTACGAGAACGGACTTCCGAAGGCGAAGGACCTGCACGTGGCGAAGCTGAACAACATCTTCAGGATTGAGGACGGACTGATTTATCTTGGTTTTGCTGCTCCGGGCAGTGGAAAGTCAACGATGATGAACTTCATCATGATGAGCATGGTGCATCTTTATGGCACGCACATCCTCGTTTATAGTCCTGAGAAATATCCTACAGCCCGTCACTATTCGGAGATGATCAACGTGATGACTGGTAAGGAGTTCAGCAAGGGCAAGCTGATTGAGCCAGCCTATCAGCGGGCAAAGGACATCTGTAGGGAGTACATCCGTGAGATTGACGCCAACGTGACCAACGACATCGACGGCATCCTGCATATAGCGCAGCAGGAGTATTATCAGGGACTGTGCGACATGCTGATAATAGATCCATTCAACTGGATTCAGTTGCCTGAGCAGACTGGTATCACGGACACGATGAAGTACACGATGCTGCTGATGAAGATTGTGCAGTTCGCCCATCAGTACAAAGTGCCCGTGTTCATGATGCACCATCCCCGCAAGTTTGACGACAAGACCAAGCTCACCATCAACGACATCTTCGGTAGTAGTGACTTCGGAAACAAGAGTGATTACGTGTTCTGGCTGGACCGTAAGAAGGATGAGGATCCGCTGAAGGAAGTAACGTACTGGAACTGCATCAAATGCCGTTGGAATGAGATCGGAAAGACGGGTACCGTTGCGCTGAAGTATTCCACGGACACAATGCGATACGCTGGCTGCAATCAGAACTTCGATAAGACGTATAGTCCCATCAGTGAGGATACGGCTGACTGGACGAAGCATGAAGCCACTTCTCAGGAGATTGACTTCAGCCCAGTTACTCTGCCTGAATGCCCGTTCTAAATATTAACTTTTAAAACAAACAACGATTATGTCAAATTTATCAATCGGGGAACACTCCCCGAAACAATCAGATGCCAGAAATGCGGAAGGGAACTTCCTAAACAGAAGTTAGAACGCATGAAATCTGGAACCTATCGACAGGTATGCAACCAGTGCAAATATGAGTACTACATCAAGCCCTCACGGGTAAGGCGCATACTCAGGGAACTTGAAAATGATACATAGGTTTTACAAATTAATAAGCGTCGAAACGTCTATTTACTGATAATCAACGTATTAGATGCTGTTTTTCAAAAACATACTGTCGGTAAAATGGCAAATAACAAAAACGTTTCTACGTAGAAACGGAAACGTTTGATCGATGAAACGCAAACTTTATGTCGTAGCAACAGAAACGTTTCCACGTACAAACGCAAACAATGCTTCGTAGAACGGAAATTTTGATCATAAAAACGAAAAAACAGAATGAATATAGCTAAAATCAACGTCTTGTATAAGACAAAAAAAGAAATCAAACAAAAATTGACGAGTCTTGACGATTTGTTTGTCATGATTCGAGGTGAAAAATACCAAAAACAGTGCAATAAACTGCGATATGCCCTCAACTCATACCCCAATATTGCGGGTATGAAGCTTGCTGAGACGGCAGAACTGCCACAGATACAGTTTTCTTTGTGCAGAAAACAGTACACGGGCTATGTTTTGCTGTCGTTCAAGGCAGAGGACGGTTGGCTGAACAATCTGAAGTTTCTTGCAGAGGGACTTCCGCAGACATTGATGTGCTTTACTGGCGCATCGGCGAAGTCACTGAAAATCGTAGTGGCATTTACACTGCCAGACGGTACGCTGCCACAGACAGAACAGGACATCTGCTTCTTTCATCAGCATGCCTACTTCACATGTGCTAAGTTTTACGAGGCAGAACTAGGCATTAAATGCGAGCGAACAGTGCCTACGACTCAGACTGTATGCAGAATAAGCACCGACGAGCACGTTTTTCTTAATGCCAGTGCTATACCGATGATTCTTCAGCAGCCACATGAAGGCGTAGAGAAGAGGGTGAAAAGTGATATTCGCTATCAGATGAAGAAGACAAGCTACAATGCAGGCAGGGAAAGTGGCGTGATTCCTTTTTACGAAAAGCAGCACATGGCAATGGCGAAGTTTCAGACAATATTCCTGAATCTCATTAATAGTGCCGTGGATATGGATATGGACGAAATCGTGACGGAACTTGCGAAAAACTGTCAGCGCAACGGTCTTGCGGAGGAATTCTGCATCAAGAGACTGATGCGACATACGCCATATTGTAATTTTGATTATATCGTGCGCAACTGCTTCCGCAATGTCTATGACACGAGTGCGCCAAAGTCAGACTGTGCGGTATCAAAGATGACGATTGACATGGAAAGACTGCGCACGTTTCTTGCCGTGAGATATGTTTTCCGCAAGAATGAGATTACAAACGACTGCGAATACAGGGAACGTGATAGTTTTATATTTTCGTGGAACTCCGTTACAAAAGAGGTTCTCAACACGATAACAATCAATGCAAAGGCTGAGGGCATTGACGCATGGGACAAGGACGTGAAACGATTTATAGAATCATCATTCACAGAAGATTACGACCCGATTGCAGACTGGATAAGTTATCTGCCTAAATGGGACAAAGAAGACCGCATAGACAAGTTTGCCCAGAGGGTGAAAACGGATAATCAGGACTGGGTGAAGAACTTTCATCTATGGTTTATCGGTATGGTGAGCCAGTGGATGCGCAGAAATTCCATGCACGGCAATTCACTTGTTCCGCTGTTGGTAGGTGAACAGGGAGACGGCAAGTCAACATTTTGCAGAATGATCATCCCCGAAGAACAGCAGATTTACTATACAGACCGTGTGGACTTCACGAAGAAGGAGGATGCCGTGAAGGCATTGAGCCGATTCATGCTGATAAACATAGATGAATATGACAGTATTTCAAAACGTCAGACGGCATTTCTTAAATACATGTTGCAAGCTGTTGATGTGAAGTTTAGAAATCTATATGAGAGCATCACGCAGCAGCACAAGCGATATGCAGCTTTCATCGGTACGACCAACAATCCTCAACCGTTGATAGACTATACCGGTTCACGACGATACATGTGTATCAGGGTGAAGGAACGAATAGACACAAGTACGGCAGTGAACTATGAACAGATGTATGCTCAGGCAGTTGAGGAGATAAAATCGGGAGCAAGAACATATTTCGACAACGAGGCAGAACATCAGATTCAGCTTGCGAATGCCGACTTCCTACAGATTGACTGCATGGACGACATCTTCTTTGAGATGTTTCACCGTCCTGCGAAAGAAGAGAAGGCGATGCGTCTCACGGCAACGGAGATTGTACAGAAAATGAAAACGAAGTATCGTAACATCAGCATCAACAACAGCAACATCATGCGTGTGGGACATATTCTGATGAGGAATAAGTTTAAGCTGACAAGGGGAAAATCTCGCCGTTATGACATCGCAACAAATGACACGATGGTGACACTTGATTAATGCAGATTTGAAACGTAGCATGTTGATAATCAATGACAAGACGCTTAGACGCTAGTATTTCTTGAAAACCCTATGTACGTGCGCGAGAGGTGTGCCCGTTCTCCCGCAGAGAAATGAGGTTGTGGCTATTTGAGTTAACGGCATTATCTCCCGCAGATAACGCAGAGATCGCAGAGAAAGACAGTTTATCGTTGGTGTGGTTTGTCTGCGATTATCTGCGAGAGATATTGGGGGTTCTTTGTGCAATAGCTTGAGTCCTCTTATGTGTTCTTCTCCTGCAGATAGCGCAGATTTACGCAGACAAAAGACAGGTTGGGGAAATGAAACTAACAACAATAACGGCCGTTCACGCGTTTCTCGCGGAAATATCTTGCAAGTGAGAGCAGAGCCAAGCTAGCTTGAGCTATGCCGAGCGCAGCTAGATATTCATGGAATAAATAAAATGCAGAAACAAAAGAAAAACGGCCTCAATTGCTCACGTATTTTCGGAAAGTTGGCATGAAACCGCATCTAAAGATGCCACGAAAAAACTACAAGAAAGTTGCGAGAGGAGTATAATGCGTGAGTGGAATTTCTTCTTAGAAGAAGTTTATTCTATGAATATCTAGCTGCGTTCGGCATAGCTCAAGCTAGCTTGGCTCTGCTCTCACTTGCAAGATATTTCCGCGAGAAACGCATGAACGGCCGCTTAAACACATAAGGAAAGAACAAGGAAAAAGAACGGAAAGAACGAGCGTATCTCACAGATAGCTTGAGTCCTCTTGCGTGTTATTCTCTCGCAGATAACGCAGAGGTCGCAGAGAAATGCAGCAGGCTGCATTATTTCGCAGAGAAAGACAGTTGGTGTAGATATATGGTTTTGGGGGGTATCTGCGTAATCTGCGGGAGAATAGAACGTTCACACATGCAAAGGAAAGAAACAATATAATGGATCGGCTGTCTAAGTTTTAGCATCAATATATTTTAAGTTTTTTTGTTTTAGGACTAAACAACGATTAAATAGAGTTAATTCCTGACATCAAAAATCTATATTTTTGATGTCAATCATTGTTATCAATGATTTTCTTTATATATTTGCATCATATAATATGAAAAGAATGATTACTGAAAGACAAATAAATTCAACTCGTAGGAATGATAAATTGGTTGATAAAATCAATTGTCAGTTGCGACGTAATTCTGCATTGATGAGAAATTTACCATCTTTTCAAAGCGGTTTTTCTTCTATTTTTGATATAAATAGAAAGGATTTATTATCTGATTATATGAAAGGTAATAACATCGATGATGTAAAAAATGATTGGAAAGCGATTGGAAATGATATTAGATTATCAATGATTAATTTCAGTAAAAGATAACCACTTTAATATGAATAAGGAAAAAACACAAAATAAAGAAGAAACACCAACATTAACTGAGTCTGAAGAAAACGAAAAAACAATTGACTTAAATGAAGTTCTAGAAACAATTGAACCTGAAAAACGAGACGTTATAGCTCGTGCGTTTGTTGCTATGCAGGAGACTTCATTTAGTGGTCCTTTACCATCTCCTGATGATTTCAAGAAGTATGGAAATGTTGTTCGTGATGCACCCGAAAGAATTTTGATTATGGCAGAAAAGCAATTAACTCATAGAGTTGAATGCGAAAAGAAAATAATAGCTTCACGGATAAAAGAAAGCAAGACTGGGCAGTGGATGGGGTTTATTTTAGCCTTGATCTTTATAGCTGTAGCATTTTTCTTAGGATATAAAGGACATGACTGGTTGGCTGGGACTATTATTGTTTCTTTAATATCAATAGCGATAGTTTTTGTGTTAAAGAAGAATCCAAAAGAATCAAATGACGACGAATCTAATCCTCAAAAAGATTAGGGATAAAATAAGATAATATGAATTTGAACTGAACTCCAGAAGTTAGACAAAAACTTTTAGGGTTCAGTTTTGTTTTACGAAATTCATTTAGAGTGTAGTCTGCGTCAATCAGCGAGAGACATTGGGGGTTCATTGCGCAAAAATAGATTGAGTCCTCTTGCGTGTTATTCTCTCGCAGATAGCGCAGATCACGCAGATGAATGCAGCAAGCTGCATTATTTCGCAGAGAAAGGCAGTTGGTCGTTAGTGTGGTTTGTCTGCATAATCTGCGTGAGAATAGGCCGTTCATACATGCGAAATAAAAGGTAAGGATATGACTGTGTTTTTTGGAAATGGTAAATTTACTTATTGATATAATTAATTGGGGTAAATCTCTCAAAACATTTGTCCGAAGGTAACAAAACTTTTTTGTAACCATCGGACAAATGGATTTCTTCTTTGGCAATAGATTGAGTATTCTTTTAAAACGATTTTTATCCGGAAATTAGCATTAGATAAAAATATATCATCATTTTTTTAAAGATATTCTTGTTTGAATGTAATTTATATATTACCTTTGTACACATGAAATATCGAGAAGTAACCACTTAGAAATCCTATTTTGAAGACTTTTTTAAGGAACAATCCTCTAAGGTCCAAGATAAGATTATTAAGATTCTCGACCTTATAGAGCAGGTTGAACGGATTCCCGTTACCTATCTTAAGTATATTGAAGGTACAGAAGGACTATTTGAGGTTAGAGTGATACTCAATGGAAATATCTTTCGCATATTTTGTTTCTTTGACGGCAATAAACTAATAGTGCTGCTAAGTGGATTTCAGAAAAAGACACAGAAGACACCTAAAAGAGAAATTGAACGCGCCGAACGGATAAAGGCAGAATATTATAATGACAAAAAGAAAGGAGTGTAATATGGAAACAAAAACATTAGATCAGATTAAAGACAAGTATTATGGTACTGTTGGCACTCCAAAGCGAGATAAATTGGAGAGCGAAATGGCAGCACTTCGTATAGGCGTAAAACTTCGTGCTGCTCGTGAAAATTTGAAAATGACACAGTTGGAACTTGCAACTAAAATTGACAAGAAACGTTCCTTTATCTCAAAAGTTGAGAATGATAGTGAAAATATCACATTGAAAACGCTTTTTGATATTGTTGAACGAGGATTAGGGGGCAAACTTCGAATTGATGTCCAATTCTAACTTGAATGTTTAATTTAAGAGCAATCGTAAAACATTAAATGAGGTGTCTTACGATTGCTCTTCACAATATTATTATGCGCTTGGCGATGATGTCTGAATTAGAATCTTACGTAAAGCGAGTTATAATTTATAATCTTTATGCTGAACCTAATAATCCTTTGATCTGATTATATCTGTAAGGTATCGAGTAAAGAGCAAACGAGGTACTAAATTCAGTATTTGGGCATTTTTTAGATACAAAGAATGAATTAATCTTAGTTTTGTATTATTCTAAACTATAGATATGCACGATTTTAGTAAATATCAGATAGCTTAGAAAGGAATTGCTGTGATATATTCTCACAGTGTTACGCAATCCCAAACTGTCTTTTGTCTGCGTTCTCTGCGACATCTGCTTTAGCAGATTATTGCCCCAATCTGTCTTTCTCTGCGTGAATCAGCGTAATCTGCGAGAGAATAGGCCGTTTACACATGCAAAGAACGAGTGATAAAACAAAAGAATATCAGCGGGAATCTATGGGAAAACAGACCGTAACGCAACTTTGGCTAACACCCCAACGAGTATTTCATTGCAAGCCTTAAAAAATACGAGTACCTTTGCATCGTCATTTGAAAATCAGGTGACTGGGCTTAATGAAAGGAGGAACATTATAGGTGCACATATATGATGCTTTCAGCAAGTCTCAAACAGTAAATAAACAATTTAAAACGAAAGGAAAAAGAAACATGCTGAATTACAAAATTTACATGAACAAAAACAAAAAGAATCTGAAAACCTATAACAAGTTTTACGCTCGTGCCGTCTATCTCGGAATAGCTCAACTTGATGACATGGCAGAAAAGATTCAGGCAAACTGCTCAGTTAAAAAGAGTGATGTACTAGCGGTACTCACAGAACTTGCAGAGGTGATGACAGCCGAACTTCAGGACTCAAAAATCGTAAAGATCGCAGGACTAGGTTCATTCAAGCTCACCCTGAAATGTGTAGGTGCAGACAGCATCAAGGAGTTCACACCAGCCAAGAACATCAAGAAAGTCAACATCCGCTTCAGTCCAGAAGCACATGTAGACGCAGGTTCAAAGACACGCACCAAGGCATTGGTAACAGGTACGCAAGTCAAGGAGTACGCAGAGTACAACAAGATCAAGGGTGCACCAAAAACAGGTGATCCAAACGGCGGAGTCGTAAAGCCTTAAACATAGTTCCCCCTGATGCGCACAGGGGGACATTGCTTTTAAACAAACAAAAAATTAAAAACAAACACAAACAATGGATAAGAACAAAGTAAACATTTCGTGGATCATAAAGATAGTAATCGCTATCGCTTCAAGTCTTCTGGGGTTGCTTGGAACGCAACAGAACGAAACACAGAACTAGTCGAGTGAGCTATCACGATTTCAACGACTTAATTAAAATCATAACCAACTTAATATGGTTAATCGCAGCGCTCACAGCGCTACTTAGCTGCACGGTATGGATGGCAGGATAACAACAGAGGGGAATGGGCTGACGCTCATTTTCCCTTTTTATTTTTATAGTTTAGAATTATTCTTTAAAAAAATATGTAAGACCAACCTTGTTTCTTATTTTTTGTGTACTTTTGCAAGTGTATTGGCAAAAGTATGTACATGATACAACCTCTTATATTGTGCCATTTAAAATCGACTAACGAGGATGCTCCTATGTATGATTATGATATTCATACGCGCAATCTAAATCAAAGTTGATATATGTAAAGTAAAACATTAACAAAAGAGGTGTATCACACTAAAAAACAATTAACTGAATATCCACAAAATAATAATTAATTAAAACTATATGAATCAAATGAAACACATTTCGCATATCATCTTTGATGGTGGTCTAAGAATGCAAACGTTATTCTAAGCTATTATGGCACTTGAATTGATGTTGTAAATATACTAACATTTATATTTCAACGCATATCTTATTAAGAAATGGCTAAATAGAATTAAAAATCGCATGCTTTTTTATTGTTGTTCAAATATAAATGCTTATATTTGCATTTGAAAAATCAGCAAAATTTCAAAGGTTATATGAATGATGAACATACTATAATAGAGAAAACTACTCTTAAGGAACGGATAGAAGCATTACCAGAAGATAGCGTTTTATTTCGTTCTGACTTCCCTGAGTATCACGCTGAGTTTGTGGGGAGCACCTTGTCTGAATTGACATGTACCGGAGTATTAGTCAAAATTTCTCAAGGAATATATGTAAAACCAAGAAACAGCCGTTTTGGTTTGGTATTTCCATCAGTTGAAAAAATTGTTCAGGCTATTGCTATTCGTGATAAAGCAGAAGTATTACCTTCTGGAATGACGGCTTTGAATACATTGGGGCTTTCTACTCAAGTACCTATGAATTATACCTATTTAACTACAGGCAGTGAAAGAACCATCAAATTAAGCAATCATCAAGTTATACTTAAACGTGGTGTACCTAAAAATTTCTGTTATAGCACACGACTTATAGCCTTATTGGTTCAGGCCCTTAGGACACTAAAACAAGATAATGTTGGTGAAGAGGAATTTCTGGTTATTCGCGAACTCATTTCAAAGGAGCCTGATAAGGAAAATCTTGGCAGAGACATAGATCTAATGCCTGGTTGGATGAAAAGAATAGTAAAACCTATGCTTGTAAATAATTAGAGAAATGGAAAAATTATGGCTAAATAACAGTATTGTCGATCGTCTAGCTATGTTACAACAAACTGAGAGTGGACACCCTGGAGTCAATCAGGTTGCAATAGAAAAAGATTGGTGGGTGACCATAACTCTTAAGGCATTATTTCAAACAGATTGTTCAGAATCATTGATATTCAAAGGTGGTACGTCTCTTTCTAAAGGCTATAATATCATAGAACGCTTTTCTGAAGACATCGATTTGGCCATAAGTCACTCTTTTTTTAATATTGTAAAAACGAGTAAAAGTCAACGTGAAAAATTGCGTAAAACAGCTCGTACTTATATCCACGAGACTCTTTCCGCTCAATTAGATGCTCGGTTGAAAGAAATGGGTATTTCTGGTTACACAATAGAGAATGTGACAAAAATCCAAGATAAGGATGGTGAACGGCATCCAATAGATTCAGATAAGGATCCAATTGTGATTCTGTTGAATTATCCATCGATTATAGAAGATACAATTAATTACATTCCTCCTCGTGTAAAGATTGAAATAAGTTGTCTTTCGATGGACGAACCTTCGGAGTTGAGAGATATCCATTCTTTTGTCGAAGATGGCTTTGAAGGTGAAGATAACGGAGCTAATAGTAAAATAAAAACAGTTTTGCCTACACGTACTTTCTTAGAAAAGATTTTTTTGTTGGCAGAGGAATTCCAAAAGGATCAACCAAGAAGTATACGTATGTCACGTCACCTATATGATATTGAGAAGTTGATGGATACTGATTATGGAAAAGATGCCTTGGCGAATCGTGCGCTATATGATTCCATTGTTGAGCATAGAAGAACGTACTATTCTCTAAAGTATGTAAACTACGATTTACATGCCCCATCCACAATCAGCTTCATGATACCAGAGAAAGAACGTGAATCTTGGGCACAGGACTATGTGGACATGAAACGCTTCTTTATCTATGGCAAGTCTCTTGAATTTGATGAATTGATGCTGAGAATGCAGGAATTACAAAAAAGAGTAAGAACTATAAGATAGTTCATATATTTCAATCATAAGTATTTTAATTCTCACATAGGTAAATTATTGTTTGTAGTTTATCTGCGTGAATCTGCGTGAGATAATGTAGTTCGTGCTGCTGTACCTACTCTGTGGAAATCAGTGAAATCTGGGTGAGAATAGGCTATCTGTATTGTTCTAAAAAAATGTGCTTATATTAGTTGTATCAAAATGATTAGCAATATAATTTGGTAGTAGCTTCAAAATTATGTAACTTTGCGTTCATAAGTTATTCTCAGATGAGATAAATACCTGAAATTAAAATGACCATGAAACAGTTCTACTTACACATCAGACAATTTAAAATTCTTATTGGAATTATTAATGATGAGAAAATACATCTATCATTTTTGGTAATGGTGTTGTCTTTCTTCATATTACCAATTTATGGCATCCAGCATCATACAGTGATGGAGAGTACTAAGGACTCTATTATATGTGAACAGCCAGATATACTTCCTTATTTTTCTAAAAAAGGGGTTGCATATCCAGAATATGTAATCAAACAATTTGGGAAAAAGACAAAAAAAGGATTTCGTCCTTTTCATATTATAATGAGCTTTGTCGTAGAAAAAGACGGACGTGTTTCTAATATTACAATAAAAACATCAATGCAATCGGAATATAGCAGTCGAATTAGAAACATTATAAATAATATGGGAAAATGGAAACCTGGTTTAAAAGATGGTAGAACTGTTAGATGCAGAGTTTACTTTAATGCCTATATCCATTAAATATTAATGCCAGAATAAATATAATGGTTATTATGCTCTCTGTTCTTTTTATGATTTAAGAATAACGCATATAAGCCTATATAATTGAACAATTTAAAAATTCAAACAGAATAGCTTATGATGAAAACTAAATCTTTATTTGTTAATGTTGTTATATCTTTGGCAATATTGATATGTGGGATAGTTATAGGGAAGTTTCTTCTCTCAGCTAAATCAGAACCACCCCCCAAAAAATATGAATATATGGGAGAGATAAAAACGGGTTTCCCCCCTGAAAAGCCACTAGATCACCGTATTAGTAATTATAAGAATATTAATAAAGTTGGTGCGGTGCCAGATGCCGCTACAGCCTATGAAATAGGTAATGCTATATTAATTGCCACATATGGTAAAAATAAGATAGATTATTCCGAATCTTTTGGTATACAATTACAAGATGGTTTTATGTGGACTGTAAGGGCACAATCTCAAAATACAGATTTTTTGTTTTATTACGAAATAGGAATTGATAAACGTGATGGTAGAATTGATCATATGACAGTAGAAATATAGAATTAAATTTTACAAGTAGTGAACTATTTAAAAATCCAAACAAAATAGCTAATGATGAAAACTAAATCTTTATTTGTGAAAGTTGCCATGTCTTTGGTAATATTTGTATGTGGGATCATTATAGGTAAGTATCTTCCCTCAATCAAGCTCCCAACGCCCAAAATTATAAAATATGTATATTCTGGAGAGATTAATACGGGAGACCCTCCCCCTATGCCACTACCAAAATATCGTAGAAGTAATTCTGATAATATTAATAAAACTGGTGTAGTACCAAATGTCGCTACTGCTTATAAAATAAGTAATACTATCTTTATTCGTGCATTTGGTAAAGATAAAATAAATTATGACAAGCCATTTAAAATACAATTGGAAGATGGTTATATTTGGAGTATAGAGGCACAATCACTAGATACACGATATTTGTCTTACCATATTGCGATTGATAAACGTAATGGCAGAATTGTTTATTTGTTAGTGAAAAAATAGCTTATGATTAATACTAAATCTTTATTTGTTAATGTTGCTATATCTTTGGCTATATTATCATCTGGGATCGTCATTGGGAGATTTTTTCTCTCAACTAAACCAGAACCACCCAAGATTACAAAATATAAATATGATGGAGAGATAAGAACGGAAGCTCCCCTCTTAGAACCATTAAAATATCGTATTAGTAATTATAAAAATATCAATAAAGTAGGGGCCGTGCCAGATGCGGCCACTGCCTATGAAATAAGTAATGCTCTATTAATTGCTACATATGGTAAAGATCAGATAGCTTATTCCGAGCCGTTTAAAATACTATTAGAAGATAGTTATGTATGGAGTATAGAGGCAATACCATATAATCAACCATTTATGTATTATGAAATAGGAATTGATAAACGTGATGGTAGAATTATTTATTTGAACTCAGAAATATAATGTGGTTTTCTGCAAATTCAAATTAAGAAAATGTAACTGCCGATAGTATGCGAAATCTGTCTGAAAACTGGAGAAGTCAGACTAAGTAATTGTTTACTTTCGACCGAATTACATCCCCAATAGTTAGTATTTTTCTGCAAAGATTACGTATCATTTAAAATTTATTTGTATCTTCGCAACCATGATGAATATAATAAAAGAATTAAAAAGTAAGACACACCCGCGAGTGTTGGGTGGGTTTGACATATTTAAATATATTGGACCAGGACTGCTAGTCACAGTTGGTTTCATTGATCCTGGCAACTGGGCAAGCAATTTCGCAGCGGGTTCCTACTTCGGATATTCACTTCTTTGGGTAGTCACCCTCTCTACAATCATGCTGATTGCACTACAGCATAACGTTGCCCATCTTGGCATTGTTACAGGATTGTGCCTTAGTGAGGCTGCTGATAAATATACGCCTAAATATATAGGACGCCCGATTATCATCACTGCCGTGCTTGCTAGTATTTCCACATCACTTGCTGAGATTCTTGGAGGTGCTATCGCCCTGCAGATGCTATTCAACGTGCCTATTGTCTGGGGATCGATACTCACCACGGTAACAGTAATGATTATGATCTTCACGAATTCGTATAAAAGAATGGAGCGTGGCATCATTGAATTTGTATCCGTGATAGGACTCTCATTTATTTATGAACTTTTCCTTGTGCATATTGATTGGGGCGCAGCCACACACGGATGGGTAGTGCCAAGCATACCTCAAGGCAGTATGATGATTATCATGAGTGTGCTCGGCGCTGTGATTATGCCTCATAATCTGTTTTTGCATTCAGAAATCATTCAAAGTCGTCAAATCCAGAAACGATCAGACAAGTACATTCAACAGACATTGAAGTATGAGTTTTTTGACACATTATTTTCAATGATTGTGGGGTGGGCGATAAACAGCGCAATGATTTTGCTTGCAGCAGCTACATTCTTTCACAATGGTATCCATGTAGAAGAACTGTCTCAGGCACAGTCTCTACTTACGCCTTTACTTGGCAATAGCGCAGCTAACATCTTTGCAATAGCACTTCTGCTAGCCGGCATATCAAGTACCATTACCAGCGGTATGGCTGCTGGCAGTATCTTTGCAGGCCTTTTTGGTGAGTCATACAATATCAAAGACTCTCACTCTATCATTGGTATCTGTCTATCTCTAGGCATATCGCTATTGATAATTTTCTTTATCAGCAATCCATTTAAGTGCCTACTGATATCACAAATGATACTTAGTATTCAATTACCGTTCACGGTATTTCTGCAGGTGAGCCTTACATCTTCCAAGCAGGTGATGGGGAAATACGCAAACAGACCATGGAATTCTGCTTTCCTGTATTCTCTTGCTGGCATTGTCACAATATTAAACCTATGGTTACTTTATGAAAATATTTAATAGGAGTAAGACGGAGTGATCGCCAACGAGAAAGATAAAATAATAATTTTACGGTAGTTAAGAGCTAGAGGGGAAAATTTCAAACTAAATAAAGTATTGAAATTTTCCCCTCTTATATGAATTAGCAGACCTGTTAAGTGTCTTTAGGTTATGCTAATGTGATTGCTGATCAATATTTGAATAATCAGTTGTATATTCTTCTGCAGGTTTAGGATATTCGTAGAAAGCGAATCGTGGTTCGGTCTTACCTGTGTTATATTTCCATATAGAAGAATAGTCTGAGATTTTTTCGCCCATATCGCTTAATTGTCTGATGTATTCAGCAAGAGATTTATTCTCTTTTATGTACACGATAGGCATATCACTTATGACTGGACTATGTCGGCGTGTGCTGTCATGTGAGAATGCCAATAATCTGCATCCATCTGGCATGATAGCTACAAGATTGAAAGTCATGCTTTTACCAATTCCAGGAAGATTCATTACGTTTCTATCTGTAGCAAGGAATGGTAAATCGAATTTCTTTTCTATCTGGTTAATACCTTTCTCATGTGAACCATTATTATTAAGATTTTTAATGAGTTGATTAGCCTCTGTGGCATTGATTTGCCCAAATATCTTTTCTTCTTTCTGTTCTTGTAGAGATCTGCTGTTGGGTGTAAATACAGCATGGTTTTCTTCAAAACCTTTTACAGAGAACGTATAATAGCAAAGAACACCAATTTTGTTAAGTTCCCTTCTTAATTTTGCCGTGTGTCCTCGCCTTGAAGCAGCAACATTATATACCAACTGATTGGTAACTGTCCATCCAGCAGCATCCAATTTTCTTATACCATCACGTACCTCAGGTGTAATTTCTAAAGGAGTTTGGAAATGAGTCTGGATAAAAAACTGGGAAATACCAATTTTTATAGCTTTCTTCTTAAAATCAGAAAGTATGGTAATCAGTTCATCATTGATGCGCATGGGGAGATATACAGGTAATCGTGTACCAAGTCTGACACGTTGTATCTCTGCATATTTTTCACCTAATGGTCTTTTCTTGTTGTCATGATGCTTTTGTTTAGCCATCACGTATACAGCTTCAAGAATTTTTTTAAGGCTTGCGTTTCGACTCATAAGGGCATCACCGCCAGTAATAAGAATATCGCGAAGTTGTTTATCCTCAAGAAAATATTTCATTAGTTGTTTAAGTTTGCTATCCCAAGTTATCTTAGGTTTCAAGGCTTCCATATCGAAGTTGAATCTACCACTCTGGAAATCGTAGAGTCGCTGACATGATGCACATAAACCACCACAGGCTCTACCTATCGTGTCAGGAATAAGTATTGCGACCTCTGGGTAGCGTCTATGAATATTGTGTCCCTCTGGTACGAGCCAGCCTGCAGCATTAGGCTTACCAGCCTCTACTTGGTCTTCCTTTTCCCAAGCCTTTATATTACCGAATGTATCTACCAAATTCTGTGAATAGAACACATAGGAACGCAAGGCTGCATCATCATAATTATTTTCGGAAATATCCATTAATGAAAGGTAGTAGGGAGTGACAAAAATAGGAATACCCTTCTTCTTTGCTGTTTGGTAAATAGCTTTCATTTCATCTGAAAACGTATCCCCCATTAAGTGGTTGAGTTCTCTGCTGCTCCTAGCTGCCATAGAAAGATGAAAACGGAAATCAGACCACCATTGGTTAACCATCTCTTGCTTCTCGATAAAACTAATTCCAGGAGGAAAAGCATATCGGCTTTTCTCATACTGATGTTTATCAATTCGCTCAATCAATCGGTTAATAATGCGTTGCTTGTTTTCTTTTCTTATTTCAATAATTTTCGAGTCAGTACCAGAGTCCCATCTTTTCATCCACCTTATCATTTGCTTTTTATCTGGTAATGTTGACTGACTGCATGTGGATTCCTCAAATTGTTTATATACATCAAACAGAAAATCAGGATTATAGTCTTCAATATTTCCCTTGCCAGTAAGAAAATTGTATAGACATGTGATTGTTTCTAATTTGATCATCTTTTCGGTAGATGCCTCCTTGATTGTCATGCCATCATGAAGAATAAGTCGTTTCAAGTTTTCCTTATCTGGTGATAATGGAATTTCTCCTTCTAGATGCAGATCTTTTAATAGTTGTTGTTTGAAATCATCAGCACTTAAGCTCGATATAGCTATCTGCTGAATGTTTTGTAAATTGGTTTCGAACATGATCTTTACATCTTTAGATGCGAGCTTCATTTTCTTTTGTTTCATATGCATTCCTTTTTTAATGTTGGTTTATATATTGATTGTCTTGTTTGTAACATAATATTATGAGCTAACATGCCGGTAGCAGTCTATCATATTTTATTTTAAACGAGGATATGCCTTATTATAGGCAAGTCCAGGTTGTTAAGTTTATAGTAAGTTTAGCTTATATAGTTTGTTTGTTATCACACATGTCTTTATTTTTTGCACACGTAAAAGTATGGTTATACTTTCAATTTCGCATGCTGATTGATATTATATTTTTTAGAATAAATTCCTTTATCGAAAATAAATCTACGATAAAAAAGAAAGGATAATTTGTATGATATTTACACAAATTATTTACAATACAATATCCATATAATGACTAATCATGTTCCCAAAGGTATAAAAAATAAATCAATATACCAAAAAAAAATGGAGGAAACTGCATGGGGGAGTGCAGAATACGGTAGAAAAAATGATGTCACAAAGATGACAAAAATGGGAATTATCACGCAGATAATGCAGGATTTTATATATAAAAAAAGCCTACATTATCTGCACTTAATACAAGGCGCATCTCACTTAGCAGAGCAGCAGTGAGTTTTCGAAACATTCAGCAGAAAGCTTTCTTTCGTTGTAACGTAGTGTTGAAGGATGCTAGCTTAAACTACATTCATCTGGCTATCTTTTAATAGAGTTTATAAGCTTTAAAACAATACTTTCAAATGTCTTGTAAGCAAAACGCTGCAATATAAGAATAAGCGATGTTGCCTTACCAACAGGATAACTGAATTTAGGGTTTACTGCATTTATAATTTTCATTACAGCCTTAATTACATTTGTTGGTTCTGGAGCTTTGGCAAACTCTCTGCTATACAGGGAACTGATGTTATGCCTAAGTGAATCGTAATCTGCAATTCTACCATCACCAACAACACCGTGACTTTCAAGATTTGATTTGGTATACATCGGTTCAATGATGCTTACCTTGATATTGAATAGATTCAACTCAAACCTCAATGATTTGAAATAGCCTTCCAAAGCATGTTTTGAAGCAGCGTAATAGGCTACACTTGGATGTCCGACTAAACCAAAGAATGAACCCGTGGTAATGATCTTTCCATGTCTCTGCTTTCTGAGGTAAGGTAGTAATTCGTTTGTGAGATTTACTGTTCCCCAAAAGTTTGTTTCAAATTGCTGTCTACCCAATTCAATAGATGTTTCTTCAACAAGTCCGGTAAGCATAAACCCTGCATTGTTAATGACTACTTCAAGAGAGTCTATTTGACTGAAAAGTTCTTTTGTGAAAGACTTAATAGAATTGACATCAGTAATATCAAGAGCTAATAGTTTGAATTGTATTTTGGATTGATATTTCTCAGGGCTACGGCTTGTTCCAATTACGTTGTAACCGCTTTCGTGGAGCTTATTGGCGATATATAATCCAATACCAGAAGATGCCCCAGTTACTAAAATTGTCTGTTTCATAATTGTTATATTTTAAATTATAATCTATATAGAATTATTTTTTTGCTATGCAGGATACTGAATTAGTATGATACTATAGAGAGTCTCCTGCTAGCGGTAGATCATGGTTCGCATAGAACATTACGGTATGTGCAAACGGGTGTGATCTGCAGTGTTATATATATTTCTTAAAAATGGAACTGGCAGTATGTCCACCAAATCCAAATGTGTTATTAAGTACATAGTTTACAGGCTCATAACGCGAATGATGCAGAACCAAGTCTATGTTTTCAGGATTTTCTTTGTCAGGATTCTCGGTGTTGATAGTTGCCGGAATGATATTATCTCTGATTGACAGAATAGATATTATGCTTTCTATTGCACCTGCAGCTCCAAGCAGATGACCTGTCATTGATTTTGTACCTGTTACCTTTATAGACCTATCGCCAAATACCTTTTTAATGCCTTTTAATTCACTAATGTCACCCATCTGGGTAGAAGTGGCATGGGCATTTATATAATCAATTTTATCAGGAGAAAGACCAGCGTCAGCGAGAGCCTTCTGCATGCACAGTACAGCACCTAAACCGTCAGGATGAGTTCCCGTAATGTGATAGGCATCGGCAGCCATACCACCACCAATTATTTCGGCATATATCGTTGCATTACGCTTCAGTGCGTGTTCCAAGTCTTCAAGAACTAATGCTCCAGCACCTTCACCAATGACAAATCCATTACGTGTCTCATCAAAAGGGCGTGATGCTCCCTGTGGATCGTCATTTGATTTTGAAAGAGCCTGTAGTGCATTGAAACCACCTATTGATGATTCTGTAATAGCAGCCTCTGAACCTCCACAAATCATGGCAGTTGCTTTTCCTAATCTTATCGTGTCGAAAGCATTTATAATTGCTGTATTTGATGAAGAACAAGCAGAGACCGTAGCATAGTTTGTGCCAAGCAATCCATTGCGAATGGAAATAACTCCAGCAGCCATATTTACAATCATTTTAGGAATTAGAAAAGGGCTGAATCTAGGTGTTCCATCTCCTGCATAATACTCTTTGAGTTCTTTTTCAAGCGTACCTATACCACCATTTCCAGAAGCCCAGATCACACCTATTTCTGAGCGTTCAGCTTCGCTCATGGTCTCAGGATGTAATTGTGAATCCTTTATAGCTTCATCAGACGCAGCGATAGCATATTGAGTGAAAAGATCATTGGAACGAAGTTCTTTGCGATCTAAAAACTCTTCAGGGTGGAAGTCTTTTACTTCACAACCAAAATGTGTCTTAAATTTAGAACAATCAAATTTAGTCAATGGGGCAGCTCCGCTTTTCCCATTTACAATGTTTTCCCAAAATTCATTGATGTTATTTCCTAATGGGGTTATTGCGCCCAATCCTGTGATTACTACTCGTTTCATTTTAAATATTTGTTTTATATTATACCGATTGGTATATTGTTGGATAAAAAAATTACAAGCTATTTATATAGTCTTGCAGTGAACTAATAATATTATCTATATACTTTTGATTATTTGTAAGTTTACGTATCATGATTCCGCCTTCTAGCATAGCCAGCATAGTAAGGGAAACTTGTTCCAAGTGAATATCAGGGTGAAATTCATTTGCAGCAATTCCATCTTTTAATAAATTAATTATTCCGTTTTTCCATTTGGTAAACGCTAATATCGTTTGCTGTCTAAGGAGTGGGTGAGTATCATCAGACTCTACAGCTGTATTTAAAACAGGGCATCCACCTTCAGGAAATCTGGTTTCAGAAAAGTTTCCTAGTAAATATGGATACACTAAAAGTTTCTCTCTACATGTCTTCTTCTTTGCCATTTCAGAGGAAAAAAGACTAGACATAACACCAAAGTTATATTTGAAAGCTTCGACAGCAACATCATCTTTGTTTTTGAAATTGCCGTAAATACTTCCTTTGGTTAAACCTGTTACTTCGGTCATGTCATTAAGAGAAGTGCCAGCATAGCCCTTTGTGTTGAAGATTGATGCTGTTCTTTCTATAATATATTCCTTTGTTTTATCAGCTTTAGACATGTTTCTATATTATTTTGGGTGCAAATATAATATGAAAATATACCAATCGGTATTTTTGTTATTGCATTTTATTATTTATTTGTTTTATTTCACATATTAGCTTTGTTTAGTTTCGGGATAAAAGATTTTTAAAAGAACTGGTTGCTATCATAGATTAGTGCAACTTTATAGCTGAATAACTATAGCAGTTAGCTGGTCAATAAAATGTTGAATATCAGATAATTAATATACTGTTGGTCATTCTTAGCTATAAACGAAGAATCATGTGTAAGATAGACCATGATATATATATATAAATGGGATTGACTATATAATCAATCCCATTTAATTTAAAAATTATTGCTTATTCTACCACTAGATGGCGGTGTTGGATTTCCGTTATTTAATTGTGATTGTAACTGTAGTCTTTGCTCTTCAGTTAGGCGTTTGTTATTTCCATCATACACAACGCTATCCAATTCTACATAGTCATCAGAACGTGCTACATAAGGAAGATAATAGTAATTGAGCCATGCGCAATCACCATCTGATAAGTCAATTCCTTGATTTATCACAGAACCATCTTGCTTAGTATAAATAGGTTTTAATGCATCTATCACAACATTAGCAGAACTAGTATAAGAACTGTTTCCCATTATGGAATTAAAGTCGTAAGGACCTTTCACGCTATAATTACTTGCTCTCTTTTGAAAGTTAGCCTTACCTATGGTGGTAAGATTAGATGTATTGATGGTAACATAATCATCTCTGTCTGGGCGGCATTGCTCATGCAGTAAACCTAACGCATGGCATATTTCATGTTCTACAACTCCAGGTTTCGAGAAAGCAAAGTCTGCGAGATTTATATCTTGCTTTTCGCCTGTTTTGCCTACTTTTGAACTACATCTATCCTGAGGTCCACAATATCTGAAATTAATATATGGATAATCGATATTATAGGTGTTATCACGCGTAGGAAGACCTGTTGCGTTATAAAAGCGGACATTGGTCTTAGATTGAATATTAAGAAGCGCCTTTTTAATTATGTCACGTTGTGATGATGATAGGTTGTTATCATACGTGAAGCGAGCCATAGCCCACAGATTGTAATTTCTGGGGGTATATGCTGCATATTGCGCTAAGGCACTCTTATCTTTAGGAAGATTTGTAATTGGTACCAAATTTGTAGCTTTAGTTGCTTGTGTACCAGGTTGATACAATTCGCTATAACCAGCTAAGTAGATTAATTGCTCCAGTGTAAGCACAATGTCACCCTCATAGTAACAAATATCTTTAGATTTTGTTATTGATACACCAGATGATAATGTTTCCACAGTAACAGAGTCTTGATCTGTCTTTAAACAGATTGTCGTGTTATCTGAATCATCTTCAGATGAGAAACAACCACATAGCAAAGGGATAAATGTAAAAATTACTAACCGTATAACAGAGTTGTTTTTTCGGGTCATAGTCTTTAAATAATAAAAAGTTAATGTATGTATTCGACGGCAAATGTATGGATAATAAATAAAAAATCAAAGGATAAACGTATAAGAGCATGCTTTTATAATTATCTTTAACAATTGAGTGTTCGGTTATATCCTTTATTGATAGTATTAATTTGGCCCTTCGCTATATATTTCAATACAGCAAAATTAGCAACAAGTTTCTCTAAATGAATATATTAACGCATTATTCTTTATTCCTGGTTGTTTAAGATAAGTTAAATAAGCAGGATGAAAGTTGCATGAATGAATTTATATATATAAATTTACATATCAAATAATAACTAGAGACTTAACTAAAATAACATTAAAAATGAAACATAATAAATTATTTCGTGCGTATGTACATGCTGATTATGGTGTGAACAACAGATTTTCGGTTTAGATAAAATTGTTGCTAATACTTAGTACTTAGATAGCCATCCCAAGATGCTGATGCATACGTAGTAGGGGATTTGAATGTGAAAAACGTAACTAATAAAAAAATAAAATTATGAGAGAAGATATATATATAATTGTATTTACAATAGGATTAATTTGCACCCTATATCAAAGGTATTTATTTGAAAAAATAACGAAGATAAGTAAAGACAAGGATTATTGCAATTTATACAGAGAAACCAATAATACCTATCTGGTTATATTTATAGCACTCATCATTGATAATGTAATGCAATTGCATTAGAAAGATTATCAATGATGAGTGCGTATAAGCATTGATGTGCCAGATATCGCTTTGTTAAGCACAATGCTGATTCATGACACATCAATATACATCATATTATCTGGCAAGAGGTGTCTCTGAATTTTTATCCATTTTTACACCAGAATAGCCTTCGATACCCATTTCTGGAACGTCAAGTCCTTCAAGTTCTGCATCAACGTTAACTCGCAGTCCATGAGTGAAGAATCCGATAATCTTGAATACAACCCAACCTATGGCTGCAACATAAATAATATTAGTGATTACACCGATGAGCTGTGCAAAGAATTGGCTTGCATCTCCATAAAAAAGTCCTGTTACGGTGCCTTTTACACCATTCCAACCATTGCCGTATGAACCATCAGCAAATAGACCTAATGATAATACTCCCCAAGCTCCATTCACGCCGTGTACAGAAATAGCTCCCACAGGATCGTCAATCTTCAGTTTACGTTCAAAGAAGAAAGAGGCTTCGATTACCAAAACTCCGGCAACGAGACCGATAAGAGCTGCAATCAATACATTGACAAAAGCACATGGAGCAGTGATAGCTACAAGACCTGCTAGCATACCGTTCATCATCATTGTTGGGTCTGGCTTCTTTGTCTTAAACCACCACATATATGCCATTGAAGCAAAAGCTCCTGTTGCAGATGCAATCATTGTATTAACAGCAACAACACTGATTCTTAAATCGCCACCTGCAAGAGATGAACCTGAGTTGAATCCAAACCATCCGAAAGCTAATATAAAACAACCAACAATGGCTAATGGTATATTATGACCAGGAATAGCGTTTGGCGTTCCGTTTTTGTTGTATTTTCCAACTCTAGGGCCTATCATGATAGCTCCAACTAGCGCTAAGACACCACCAGTCATGTGGACCACAGCAGAACCAGCAAAGTCTACAACTCCATGTCCAAGTCCAAACATGCTTCCAAGTTGTGAGAGCCAGCCTCCGCCCCATACCCAGTTTCCGAATATAGGATAAATAAGACCTCCAACTATAATTCCATATATTGCAAAAGACGAGAATTTCCAACGTTCAGCCATTGATCCTGTAGGGATTGTTGCTGTTGTATCCATAAACACCATCTCAAACAAGAAAAGGGCAAAGACAGCAACATCATAAGTACCACCACTAAGGAAAAAACCTGTCGTACCGAATAGTCCAAAGGTATGCCCAAAGAGGTTAATGGCAAATTCATGAGATAATCCACCAAATCCACCTAAGGTGCCAAGACTACCAATTCCTCCAAACATAATAGCAAATCCACTTATAAAGAATCCTATCATACCTAATGCATAAACCATAAAGTTCATTGCCATGGTATGATTAGCATTTTTGGCTCTAGTAAGTCCGGTTTCAACAAGTGCGAAACCTGCCTGCATAAACATAACAAGGAATCCTGTAACCAATACCCATACCATATTTATTGCCACCTTGTTGTGACCTACTTGATCTTCGACCTCGCTCTGTGTAGGCTTTCCTTGGGTCACAGCAGTTATATCATTTACATTTCCTGTTGCAGTTCCAGATGGATCTGGGAGCCTTGTAGTGCCAGCATAGGCAAAGTTAGCTACTGAAACAGTTATCACCATCAGTAATATTAATACAAATTTTCTCATAACAATTATATTTATTTATTATACAATGAATCATCTCCCTCTTCACCTGTCCTTATGCGATATGACTCTTCAATTGAAGATACAAATATCTTTCCATCGCCAATAACACCTGTTCTTGCTGTTTTTAAAATAGCGTCGACAGTCTTCTTCGCATTTATATCCCGCACAACTATCGTTAGCAACTGCCGTGGTATGTAGCTTGTATCATATACGGTACCACGATATGACAGTTCTCCTTTCCTAATTTCGTTTCCAACTCCTGTAACATCTGAATACGAAAAGAAATCAATGCCCACCTGACGTAGAGCGTCTTTAACTTCTTCAAACTTTGAAGTTCTAATAATTGCTTCAATCTTTTTCATAACTAATTACAATTAAATGATTAAAATATGATGTATATTTGTTATTGTATAATATTTATCTGCATTTATAAACTGTCACTCTGGCAACAAATTGTATGAAAACACCGTTAAATTAAATCATATTGATTACATTAACGGTACAAAGATACGCAATATGTAAGTTTATTCTTTGTTTTAATATCTTTTTGTTTCTATATATTTGCTAAAAGTGTCATATTGTAATGTGTGGTGTTGCTTTTTATTTTGATATTGCATCTTTTAACTAATAATTGTATCAAATTGAAAGTTTATGCGTGAAAAAACAATAAAATAGCAAAAATAGGGTATAGCTGTTTTATGTTTATCCGTTATAAATTCAATTTTAATATTATAATAGGTGTTCTCTTAGCTTTAAAATTAAGGCTAATATACACTTTAATGTTTATATATATTTGAAATAATAACGAACCTTTTTGCGAAAAAAAACTTGCAAGTAAGAGCATATCCAAGTTTGCTTGAACTATGTCGAGCGCAGCTAGATATTCAAAGTATTTAAAAATCTTGCAAGTGAGAGTATAGAAAGCTTACTCGAATTATTTGATTATGTTTATAGCACTCATCATTGATAATATAATGCAATTGCATTAAAATATTATCAATGATGAATTGCCTATAGTAAATTATTCTATTCTGAATACAACTGCTGTTTTGAGCTTGGCATCCTTAGGATAAGTAACTCCAAGTCCCTCTGCAGTCTGTTTCCATGACAGTTTTCCTTTGTATCCAAGCAGAGTAACCTTCTTGATATGATGGTTTACCAATGCTTTGTCAGTACTTAATGCATGGACAAGAACCTTTTGACCAGCATCAGGAACATTCATGCAGAAGGCATACAAATAACCATTCTTGCCTTCTGTGAAACGGATATCCTGAGCATTGAACTTGAATAGTGCATGCTTCTTGCCCAAAGCTCCACCAGGAAGTTTCTTCAATTTTCCATTTATTATTTCACCTTCGCCCAAAGTCTTCCATGCTTTGCTTCCATACACCGATTCGCCATTGATGTTCATCCAGTTGCCAACCTCTTGAAGCATTGTGACGCAAGCATCCTCAATGCTGCCATCAGGACGTAGCGGAATATTGAGGGCTACGTTGCCATCACGAGCTATAGCCTCAATTATAAAGCGTATCATACTGCCAGAATCGTAGGTGAAGTTAGGAGCATAAAACCAGTCACCAACAGGTGCCTCACGAATCCATGCCTGAGATGTATTGATCGTGTCTGGGAAATCGAACTCAGCTGTGTTTACAGTGCCATTGGTAGGGTGGCGGAACTTGACAATGCTGAATGCATCTACTTTACCTTTTCTTAATAGCTGGCGGTTGTAATAATCGGCTATCACAGTCTGCATGGCATTGCACTTATATCCGGTGCCGGTGCCCGTACCAGTAAATGGTCCTTCTGCTGTTCCGTCGGTATAAATGAAATCAGGGTCGTAGTTTTCTGTAACGTCCATCATGCGAAGTGCCCACTCAGTGGCATACCACTTGCAATAGTCGAGGTGACGAGAGAATATGCCTGCTTTTGGAGGTGACCATCCTGTATGTGCCATAGCATCTACATCTTCATACTCACGCAGGTCTATACCATATAGACGGCGTGGATCAAGACCTTCCCACCATTTACCTTTTCCATCTTTTAGAGTGAGATGACCATCATAGGGAATGCCAGCTTTATCGCCTGTAGCGTCACAGCCAAAAGCAGTTTGCCACCACCACCAAGTGTACTCGTGGTGGAATGTTACGCCGTAGTGCATTTTGTATTTCTTGCAGGCGTTGACCCATTCGCGCAGAAGGTCACGTTTGGGCCCCACGCTCATAGAGTTCCATGGATGGAACTTTGAATTCCAAAGATCATAGTTGTCGTGATGCACACCTTGTATCATGAGAAAGCGGGCACCTGACTTCTGGTATAGCTTTGTGAGATATTCAGGATTGAGCTTATCGGGATTCCAATTGTGTAGCACTTCTTTATAACCTACTTCTGATGGATGTCCATAGCGCTTAAGATGATTATTGTAAGCTAAGTGTCCTTGCTTGTATAGATTACGCGCATACCAGTCACCGCTTTCTCCGGCAGCCTGAGGACCAAAGTGTACCCATATACCAAACTTAGCATCTCTAAGCCATTGTGGAGTGCCAGGGTAGTTAGCTTCTATAGATTTCCAGTTGGGTTTGAACGGTCCCTTAGTGATAGGGATGTCGAGCTGTACCTCTTTGAAAGTTTTGCTGTCGCCCATTTTCACGCTACCTATTTCTTTAGGAGCAGGTATGGTCGGCATTTCGGGTAGCATACTTTTTTCGAGTATAAGACCGTTTTTGTCAGTTTTGTAATGTTGTGCCGATGCTGTTGCGGTGAGCATCAAAGCACCTAATGCAATAAGTGTTTTCTTATTCATGAACATTTTCTTATTATTTATTGTTTATTTTGTCTACGGTATTCGCTTGGCGTGGTGTTTGTGACCCTCTTAAAAACTCTGACGAAGTATGAATTGTCTTCATACCCAAGCGTGAGTGCTATTTCTCGGATAGATTTTTCGGTAGTAAGCAATAGTAGTTCTGCTTTCTCAATGCGTTTCTGATTTATATAGAGCATAGGAGTGGTTCCTGTAGTCTGTCTGAAGAGACGGATGAAATGCTCCTGTGAAATTCCTGCCTCTGCTGCTAACTGCTCTATTGTGATATTGCCAGAAAGATTGGCATGTATAAGTTTTGTAGTTTTCAGTATACGCTCGTTTTTGATAACAGCCTTAGTTGTCGCATTAACAAGGAATCTTGAACATATTTGGAATATAATACCTCTTGATTCCATTTTCAGCCATTCAGAGCGTTGCTTGTTATGAATTATTGAGCGTGCGAGAGTCTGATTGTTGTCATATTCTATAGGATTACTTCGGCGAAGTATCATAGATGGATTCAGATTACAAAGACGCTCAAAAAGATTATCTTCTCCATGATTTGATTTGATCTCAAATGGAAAGTCATACTCTTCGAAGAGGGTATTACCCGTTAGGCTGTTATCGTAAATATGAATATAATAATGAATAAAGAGTCCTTGGCATTTAGTAGAGTGAGTGGTGAAGGGGGGAATGATATACATTCTGCCTGATTTCAATTTATGATTAACCCCGTCAATCTCCACATCGGCTTCTCCCTTTATAATATAGTATATACGTGCAAAAGGGCTGCAAACATTCTGCCAGTTCCAATTGGCATCAAGTACAGCCTTTCCCACATTGAGAATGAGCGGATGAAAATTATCTATATTCATTTAGTCGCAAAATTATTAAAAATAAGTTGAAGTAAACATTAAAATGTGATAATATTGCTATATATGTCATATTTTTGCCATATCAGTATCACTTTATTGATAATTATGGCAAAGATACACTCACGCAGATTCATGCAGCGACAATACATCAACTGGAATCAATAATATCAGCGTGAGAATAAATTATGTGAATAAATGAAGGAAGGAATATGCAAAATAAATAAAAATTTGTATATTTGCATCGTACCAAAAATAATCAAGCAATATGAAAAAAATAATAATGACTTTGACATTGCTGCTTGCCGTGATAGCGGTTAACGCACAAACTAAAGTGTATCTGATAAAAGAAATATCACCAGATGCATTGGTGAGAATATATAATGCATTAGGGGTTAAGGCTAAAGGACGTGTATGCGTGAAAATAAGTACAGGAGAAGGCTCTAACCCTAATTATCTGAAACCAACATTGATCCAAAAACTGGTTGACGACGTTGATGGAGTTATTGTAGAAAATAGAACAGCTTATCCTGGTGACCGCATGGAAACGAAGGACCATTGGCAAGTGATACATCAACATGGATTCGATTCTTTGTTTGCTGTTGACCTGATGGATGAATATGACGAAATAAGAATACCAGTGAAAGATCATACACATCTGAAATATGACATCGTAGGAGGACACTTGGCTAACTATGATTTCATGGTTTGCCTTAATCACTTTAAGGGTCACCCAATGGGTGGTTACGGAGGTGCTCTGAAAAACCTGTCTATTGGCTGCGCGTCACGAAACGGAAAGGCTTATATTCATTCTGCGGGCAAAATAACAACTCCTGATAATCTTTGGACAAAGGAAAATGTAGGTGATCAAGATGGCTTTCTGGAAAGTATGGCAGCTTCTGCTCAGGCAGTGGTGAACTACTTTCAAAAGCGAGACGGCATAATCTACATCAGTGTGATGAATAATATGAGTATTGACTGTGACTGTGTGGCTCATCCACAACCAGTGAAACTCAAAGATTATGGAATACTCGCCAGTACAGACCCTGTAGCTCTTGACCAGGCATGTGTTGACATTATTAATCAACAGAAAGTGACTGCGGAAAATGATCCTACTGATATGCTGAAACGCATAGACAAACAGCATGGTACCCATACAATTGACTGGGCTCAGAAGATTGGACTTGGAAGTGAAAAATACAAATTGATTGAAATAAAATAGATTATATTGCGCTTATGGCAGGAAGCGGCTAAACGTGCATGAGGTCGCTCATGATGTCGTCTGAAACAAACAAGCCCTTGCGGGTGAGAGAAATCCTGCCATTTACATTTTTCAAGGTGCCATTTTTGATATGCTTGTTGGCTTCATTCATAAAATAGGTGTATAAGTCATTGTCGAAATCAACCTTAAGTTTTTCGGTATCAATTCCTTCACGTGTACGCATTGCAGTTGTAATGAGGTCATCGTATTTTGTATTTTTGTCGATAATCTCTTCCTCGAACGGTAACGTGCAACTCTCTATGCTACTGATATATTTAGTGATGTCGCTAATGTTCCAACGCCTACTCTTTATGTCGTAGCTATGTGCCGATGCACCTATTCCTAGATATGGTATGTCGTGCCAATAGCTGCTGTTGTGTTTGCTTTGAAATCCAGGTTGGGCAAAGTTGCTAATCTCGTATTGCTCATATCCTGCAGAAGATAGTCTGTCGATAAGCATATTATACATCTCAAGACTTGTTTCTTCGTCGATGGTCTTTATTTTGTTTTGATTGAGAAGTTTGAAAAGGGTAGTGCCCTCTTCATACATAAGGCTATAGGCAGAAATATGTTGCACTCCTAAAGATATGGCTTCATCTATGTCGCTTGACCAGTCGTCAATAGTTTCATCGGGGAAACCAAACATGAGGTCAATGCTAATATTCTTAATACCATATTTCTGAAGTCGGCTAACGGCACATTTCACTTCGTCAGAACAATGACGGCGATGTAGAAATTTGAGTCTGTCATCGTTGAAAGTCTGCGCTCCCATGCTTACGCGATTTATAGGAAGAGAGGCTATGGCTTTTGCAAATTCGTCGGTTATGTCATCGGGATTGCATTCAATCGTTACTTCTTCTGCATCTACTCTGGGTCCCCATACATCATTTATATGCCTGAATATCTTTGTGATGTTAGCAATCGTAAGTTGACTTGGAGTTCCCCCACCTATATATATAGTATTAATTTTCTCGTTAGCTAAAACAAGTTCATTTCTCCTTAAATCCATTTCTTTGCATAGTGCTTCGACATATCTGTCTTGAAGATTAGTTTTAGTGGTGCTGTAGAAACCGCAGTATATGCAACGGCTTGCGCAAAAGGGGATGTGAATGTATAAACCTGCCATAATATTATTTTTGTGCAAAATTAATAATTTTCTTAAAATATACTTGGATGTTATTGGATTATTTCATATCTTAGAGCCCTATAAAGGTATATTAAACCTTTATAAACCATGAAATATTACTAACACTTTAAATCTTTTGATATGAGAGTTTATCAAACTAACGAGATTAAAAACATTGCATTGCTTGGCAGTGCGGGTTGCGGCAAGACAACTCTTGCCGAAAGTATGCTTTTTGAAGCCGGTGTTATAAAGCGTCGTGGAAGTGTAGAAAATAAAAACACCTTAAGCGATTATTTCCCGGTTGAGTTGGAATATGGCTACTCAGTATTCCCAACCGTTTTTCATGTTGAGTGGAACAATAAAAAACTTAATATAATAGATTGCCCAGGAAGTGACGACTTTGTGGGAGGTGCCATCACGTCTCTTAATGTTACTGACGAGGCAGTTATAGTGATTAACGGACAATACGGTCCGGAAGTAGGAACGCAAAATAATTTTAGATATACTGAAAAACTGCAGAAACCTGTTATCTTCTTGATAAATCAACTTGACAGTGACAAATGCGACTTCGATACTGTTATTTCAAGTATGAAAGAAATATATGGTTCAAAGTGCGTACAGATACAATATCCTATTACTACTGGACCAAACTTCAACGCCCTAATAGACGTGCTTCTAATGAAGAAGTATTCATGGTCACCAGAAGGAGGCGCACCTATTGTAGAAGATATTCCTGCTGAGGAAATGGATAAGGCTATGGAACTTCACAAGGAACTCGTGGAAGCAGCAGCCGAGAATGATGAAACTTTAATGGAAAAATTCTTCGACTCAGATACTCTTTCTGAGGACGAGATGAGAGAAGGTATTCGCAAGGGACTTGTAACAAGAAACATATTCCCTGTATTCTGCGTCTGCGCAGGTAAAGATATGGGGGTACAGAGATTGATGGAATTTCTTGGCAATGTGGTGCCTTTTGTTAATGAAATGCCTAAATTGCATAATACAAGAGGAGAAGAGGTCGCGCCTGATGCAACTGGACCTACTAGTCTGTACTTCTTCAAAACAGGAATGGAACCGCATATAGGTGAGGTTAGCTATTTCAAGGTGATGAGTGGAAGTATAAAACCAGGTGAGGACCTTACTAATTCTGATAGAGGTAGTAAGGAACGCATTGGGCAAATTTATGCAGGAGCTGGTGCTAATAGAATTACGGTGGAGCAACTTAATGCTGGAGATATTGGTTGCACGGTAAAATTGAAAGACGTCAAGACAGGAAATACTCTTAACGGTAAGGGCTGTGACTGGAAATTTAATTTTATCAGTTATCCGAATTCTAAATACAGTCGTGCCATAAAGACTTTAAACTCGCAGGATACAGAGAAGCTTATGGCTGCAATGTTGAAGATGCGTCAGGAAGATCCAACGTGGGTAGTGGAACAGAGTAAGGAACTGAGGCAGGTCATTGTTCATGGCCAAGGCGAATTCCATTTGAGAACACTTAAATGGAGACTTGAAAATAATGAGAAGCTGCAAGTTAAGTTTTATGATCCTAAGATTCCATATAGGGAGACTATTACCAAAAAGGCTAAGGCTGAATATAGACATAAGAAACAGAGTGGTGGTGCAGGGCAGTTTGGTGAGGTACATTTGATTATTGAACCTTATGCAGAAGGCATGCCAGATCCTACTACTTACAACTTTAACGGTCAGGAGTTCAAGATGAACATTAAAGGCAAGGAAGTTGTAAATCTAGAGTGGGGTGGAAAGCTAGTGTTTATTAACTCTGTTGTAGGCGGTGCTATTGACGCACGTTTTATGCCAGCCATATTAAAAGGTGTGCTGGATTGTATGGAGCATGGTCCGCTTACAGGTAGCTATGCCCGAGATGTGAGAGTGATAGTGTATGACGGAAAGATGCATCCTGTAGACAGCAATGAACTTTCGTTTATGCTTGCTGCACGTCATGCTTTCTCTGACGCATTCAAGAATGCCGGTCCAAAGATTCTCGAACCAATTTATGACTTGGAGGTTTATGTGCCTGCTGATTTTATGGGCGAAGTAATGAGCGACCTTCAGGGTAGACGTGCTATGATTGTAGGCATGGACTCTGAAGCTGGTTATCAGAAACTGCTTGCTAAAGTTCCACTGAAGGAACTTAACAACTATAGCATATCTTTAAGTTCAATCACTGGTGGACGAGCATCATTTATAACTAAGTTTGCTAGCTATGAACTTGTTCCAGGTAACATTCAGACAGAACTTATTTCAGAACATGAGACTGAACTTGCCAACGCGAATGAAGAATAGTTTAAAAATACGACTTACAATACAAAAGGTAGAGCTTGTTCTCTACCTTTTATAGTTGTATATATGCAATTATGGAAGTGATAAATTGTTAATTATAATAAAAGCGACCTAAATCGTTAACATTAGAATGTTAACGATTTAAGATTTAGTATATCTTTGCGATATGAAGAAAAGAACGATATGGACAATAGCCACAATAATGGGGCTCTCATTTATGGGACTGCTTTTCCTGCAATTGAGCTATATTCAGGAAATGGCGGATATGAAGAAGGAACAGTTTGACGAATCTGTCAATCGTTCGCTCTATCAGGCTTCACGTAATCTTGAACTTAACGAGACTCTTAGATTCCTTGAGAAGGATGTAAAAGAGACTGAACGCCGTTCTTTTAGTCAGGATTCTGTTGGCACACGTTCAGGTAAACCTAATGACGGAACTTTCCAGCAAAGTCATCAATATTCTACTGTAGGAAAAGATGGAACCGTATATTCATCATTTGAATTGAAGACAATAGCTACAAAGCCATCTTCTATGCCAAAAGCAATGATATTGAAGACAGATAAGAACTCAATATCAGAAGCATCAAGATCATTGCAGGAAATTGTAAAGAATAGATATGTATATCAAAAGGCCCTGTTAGATGAGGTTGTATATTCTATATTATATTCAGCTTCAGACAAACCTTTAAAGGAACGCATCAACTTTAAGTTGCTTGACCAGGACTTGAAAGCGGAACTTATGAATAACGGAATAAACATTCCATATCATTTTACTGTTTCAACACAGGATGGACGTGAGGTATATCGTTGCCCAGACTATACTGATGACGGTGAGGAATATACATATTCACAAGTATTGTTCAGAAACGACCCGCAGTCGAAGATGGGAGTTGTGAGAATTCATTTCCCGGATATGAACAGTTACATATTCTCTAGCGTGAGATTTATGATTCCTAGTATTATCTTTACATTGGTTCTGCTATTAACATTCATATTTACAATAGTTGTAATATTCCGTTCTAAGCGTTACAGTGAGATAAAGAATGACTTTATTAATAATATGACGCATGAGCTAAAGACGCCAATAGCAAGTATATCTCTTGCAGCACAGATGCTGAACGACAAAAGTGTGACAAAGAGCGAATCGATGATGGAACATCTGAGTGGTGTGATAAGCGATGAGAGCAAACGACTGAGATTTCTTGTTGAGAAGGTATTGCAGATGAGCATGTATGAAAGGAAAAAAGCTGTGCTTAAAAAGCGTGATATAGATATCAACGAAATGGTTGAAAGCATTGGAAACTCTTTCTCGTTGCGTGTTGAACACACTGGTGGTAAAGTATATACAGAGATTGAAGCAATAGACTCAACGATATATGTTGATGAAATGCATTTCCAGAATGTCATCTTTAATCTATTGGACAACGCTGTGAAATATCGCAAGCCTGATCAGCCATTGAATGTATATATAAAGACATGGAACGAGGGTAAGAAGGTGTGTGTGTCAATAAAGGACAATGGAATTGGAATAAAGAAAGACAATTTGAAGAAAGTATTTGATAAGTTCTTCAGAGTTCATACCGGTAACGTGCATGATGTGAAGGGATTTGGACTTGGGCTTTCATACGTAAAGAAAATGGTAGACTTGCATGAAGGTGAAATTCATGTAGACAGTGAATTCGGTGAGGGTACTGTTTTTACAATAAAAATACCATTTATGGATCAAGATTAAATTAGAGTTTATATAAAAAGTATTAACATTAAAATATAAGATTATGGAAGAAAAATTGAAAATTCTTTTGTGTGAAGATGATGAGAATTTAGGAATGCTTTTGCGTGAGTACCTTCAGGCTAAAGGATTTAGTGCAACACTTTGTCCTGATGGCGAGGTAGGTTATCGTGAATTTCTAAAAAACAAGTTTGATATCTGCGTTCTTGACGTAATGATGCCAAAGAAGGACGGATTCACACTTGCACAGGAAATTCGTCAGGCAAACGCTGAAATTCCTATTATATTCCTTACAGCTAAGACTCTTAAGGATGATATTCTTGAAGGCTTCAAAATTGGAGCTGATGACTATATCACAAAACCATTCTCAATGGAAGAATTAGTATTCCGTATAGAGGCAATTCTACGTCGTGTACGTGGTAAGAAGAATAAGGAAAGTACACTTTATCATATTGGTAAGTTCACATTTGATACTCAAAAGCAATTATTGGTTATCGGTGAGAAACAGACAAAACTTACAACAAAGGAAAATGAACTTTTGGCTCTTCTTTGCTCACACGCAAACGAAATATTACAGAGAGATTTCGCTCTGAAGACAATATGGATTGATGACAACTATTTCAATGCTCGTTCAATGGATGTGTATATCACAAAATTGCGTAAGCACCTAAAGGATGATGAACAGATAGAAATTATCAACATACACGGAAAAGGATATAAGTTGATTACTCCTGAAGAGGAATAAATCATAATAACATTAATATATTCTCTGGCGCTTGTGGTTTGCGGTGTAACAAATTATACCAATAACGATAAGCGCCAGATCTTTTTTGTGATATTTAAATTAATTTGGTACAAAAGTGCTGAATTATTTGTTTATATCATAAAAAAACAGTACTTTTGCAGCGCATTTTGAGAAAAAGTCGATCATGACTTAGAAGATATGCGTTTAAATATTTAAATAACAATTATTTTTTTAATTATTAATTAGTATGAATCAATACGAAACCGTTTTCATTTTGACTCCCGTTTTGTCTGATGAACAGATGAAGGAAGCGGTCGCTAAATTCAAGCAGATTCTTACCGACAACGGTGCAGAAATCTTGAATGAAGAGGCTTGGGGACTCAAAAAAATGGCTTATGCCATTCAAAAGAAATCAACAGGCTTCTACTGTCTAGTTGAGTTTAAGGCTGAGCCTACCGTTATCGAGACTCTCGAAACAGGCTATCGCCGTGATGAGAAAGTTATCCGTCACATGACTGTACGTCTTGACAAGTATGCTGCAGCTTATGCTGAGAAGCGTAGAAATAAACTAGGTAAAAAAGAGGAGGCTTAATTATGGCAGATCAGAAAAATTCAGAAATCCGTTATTTGACAGCTCCTTCTATCGATACCCGCAAGAAGAAGTATTGTCGTTTTAAGAAGAGTGGTATCAAGTATATCGACTATAAGGATCCAGAGTTCTTGAAGAAATTCTTGAACGAGCAGGGTAAAATCCTTCCTCGTCGTATCACAGGAACATCTTTGAAGTACCAGCGTCGTGTCGCACAGGCTGTTAAGCGTGCTCGCCAGATAGCTTTGCTTCCATATGTAACCGATTTGATGAAATAATTTAAGGAGGAATAGACAATATGGAGATTATACTTAAAGAAGATATCATCGGTCTTGGATACAAGAACGATATTTTAAATGTAAAGAGTGGTTACGGTCGTAACTACCTTATTCCAACAGGTAAAGCAATTATCGCTTCTTCTTCTGCTAAGAAAATGCTTGCAGAGGATTTGAAGCAGCAGGCACATAAGATTGCAGCTATCAAGGCTGAGGCAGTAAAGAAGGGCGAGGCTTTGAATGGTGTTGCTCTTGTTATTTCTGCTAAGGTTAGTACTACAGGTGCTCTTTATGGTTCTGTAACTACTGCAACTGTAGCCGAAGAGCTTGCAAAGAAGGGTATTGAAGTTGATCGTAAGATCATCACAATGCACGACATCAAGAAGGTTGGCGAGTTTGAGGCAACTATTCACTTCCACAAGGAGGTTGAAATTAAGGTTCCTGTAACTGTTGTTGATGAGAAAGCTCCTAAAGCTGCTAAAGAGGCTCCTGTAGAGGAAGCGCCTAAGGCTGAGGAAGCTGCCGCAGAATAATATAGTAATATACTATTGCACTGTAAAGCAAATTTATATAAATCCCGAAAGCTATATTGCTTTTGGGATTTTTTGTGTTCAATGCCAAATTAATTATTACAACGGCAGTTAAGAACCATTTTTTTATTATATAGTTCTTGCTTTGCATTTTTTTTTGTAATTTTGCAGAACATATATATAATTATAATTAAACTAAGAAATAATGAAAGCATTTGTATTCCCTGGTCAGGGATCTCAGTTTGTAGGTATGGGCAAAGACCTATATGATAATAATTCTCTTGCAAAGGAACTTTTTGATAAAGCTGATGAAATTCTAGGCTTTAAAATTACTGATACTATGTTTGCTGGTACTGATGAAGACCTAAAGCAAACTAATGTTACACAGCCTGCTGTATTCTTGCACAGTGTAATTTCTGCTTTGTGCATGGGCGAAGACTTTAAACCAGAAATGGTTGCAGGTCATTCACTAGGTGAATTTTCAGCTCTTGTTGCATCAGGTGCATTGAGTTTTGAAGATGGTTTAAAGCTTGTTGCAGCGCGTGCCAATGCAATGCAGAAGGCATGTGAGGCAAATCCTGGAACTATGGCTGCTATTATCGGTTTGCCAGACGAAAAAGTTGAAGAAATATGCAACGAGGTAAGCACAGAAGGTAACATCGTTGTTGCAGCAAACTATAACTGCCCAGGTCAGCTTGTTATCTCTGGTAACATGGATGCAATTAACATTGCATGCGAGAAGTTGAAGGAAGCTGGCGCAAAGCGTGCTCTCCCTCTAAAGGTTGGTGGAGCTTTCCACTCACCACTTATGCAACCAGCTAAGGACGAACTTCAGGCTGCTATCGAAGCAACAACATTCAAAGCACCAAAATGTCCTGTTTATCAGAATGTGGATGGTAAGCCTCACTCTGATTCTGAAGAAATAAAGCATAATCTTATCGCACAGTTGACAAGTTCTGTAAGATGGACTTCAAGTGTACAGGCTATGATTGCTGCCGGTGCTACTGATTTTACTGAGTGCGGTCCTGGTAAAGCTCTTCAGGGCATGATAGGACGCATCGATAAAAATGTTAGTGCGCATGGCATTGCATAATGAAGGATAAGATAATAATATATCAGGTACTTCCCAGACTTTTCGGCAATCGTAATAGAGTTCTTAAAGAATTCGGCACGATTGCCGAAAATGGTTGTGGGAAGTTTAATTATTTTGAAGAGTCTGTATTAAAGCGAATACATAATATGGGATTTAACCATATTTGGTTTACAGGTGTAATTCGCCATGCTACACAGACTGATTATTCATCATACGGTATTCCTGTTCAACATCCTGAAATAGTGAAAGGAAAGGCTGGTTCTCCTTATGCGATAACAGACTATTATGATGTAGATCCTGATTTGGCTCAGGATGTAGACAAAAGAATGTCTGAATGGGAAAATCTTATTAAGCGAACGCACAATGCAGGCATGAAAGTTATAATGGACTTTGTGCCTAATCATGTTGCACGAGAGTATAAATCGGTATGTAAGCCTTTAGGAATACGTGACCTTGGAGAAGATGACGACGTGACGATTCATTTCTCTACAAATAATAATTTCTATTATTGTGATGGTCAATTGGATTTGAGTGATATTTCTGTAGACACTAACTATGTTGAAAATCCCGCTAAAGCTACTGGAAATGATAAGTTTACATCTAAACCTTTTGTAAACGACTGGTATGAAACCATTAAACTGAATTATGGTATAAACTATTGTGACGCAGGAGGGCGCAGTTGCCATTTCAACCCAATTCCAAATACTTGGGTTAAGATGACAGATATACTATTGTTCTGGGCTTCAAAAGGCGTTGACGGTTTCAGATGTGATATGGCAGAAATGGTTCCTACTGAATTTTGGAACTATTCAATAAATATTGTAAAGAAGAAATATCCAAAAGTTATTTTCATCGGTGAGGTTTATGATACAAACCTTTATCGCACTTATATAGCTAACGGCTTTGACTATCTGTATGATAAGGTAGGAATGTATGACTGTTTAAGATCTATTGTTAGGGACGAACGCCCAGCTTCCGCTCTTACTTATGAGTGGCAGGATACTGATGATATACACGATCATATGCTTTATTTCCTTGAAAATCATGATGAACAGAGAATTGCCAGTGATTATTATGCTGGTGACGGATATATGGCTGTTCCTGCTGCTGTGGTGAGCATACTGATGCGTGGTAATCCTTTTATGCTTTATAGCGGACAGGAATTTGGTGAGAAAGGTATGGACAAGGAAGGCTTCAGTGGAAAAGATGGAAGAACATCTATCTTTGATTACTGGGCACCAGATACATTGAGCCGTGGATATTCAGATCGGCGATTGATGACGGAAACAGAAAAACAATTGGCTATATCATATAGGCATTTACTGCTTATAGCGAACAGTGAAGATGCAGTGCGTGAAGGAGATTTCTTTGATCTGATGTATGTTAATCCAAACAGACCTACATTCAATACACGACGCGAGTTTGCGTTTCTGCGCAGCAAGGATGATACTGTAATTCTAGTTGTAGCAAACTTTTCTTCACAGGAAATACTCACGGATGTTGTAATACCTTCACATGCTTTTGATTTCTGCAAAATCCCTGAAAAGAAATTTCTATTGTTTGATTTGTTTTCTGACGAAAGTATATTGGCAGATTTCAAGCGTGATGGGGTGATATCCATAAAAGTTCCTGCCTATGGTGGCAGAGTATATAAATTCAGTACGAAGATGAATAATAATGATTATATATTCAATGAGCACAACAAGGATGAATTTCCTCCTGCTCACACTGCTGAACATCTGCTTAACCAGTTGATGATTCGCATGTTTGGATGTGAAAGAAGCAGAAATGCCCACATTGAACGCAAAAAGAGTAAGATTAGCTATGTTCTGGATCATAAGCCTTCGCGTCAGGAAGAGCATGAGATAGAACGTAGGATGAATATGCTGATAGATGAAGACATTGATATCAGATATGAATATGTAGACAGGTATCATATTCCTGATGATATACAGATCGACAGATTACCAGAAGATGCATCAGAAATGCTTCGTGTTGTGAGAATTGGTGATTATGATGCATGCCCTTGTATTGGCAAGCACGTAAGGTCAACATCACAGATAGGAAGGTTTGAACTTTTAGGTACTAATTGGGATGAGATGACCCATACATTTAGGATTCGCTTTAAAGTTGTGCAATAAAGAAGTTTATACAAAATGATGTTTTCTTTGTCAAAAAGGGAACATCATTTTTTTATGTCATAATTTTTAGTTTACTTTGCAAATGTAATCATATAATTATATGGAGAAATATACTATTTTGACAATTACTGGTAGTGACAGCACAGGAGGTTCCGGTGTTCAGGCTGATATTAAAACCATATCTGCTCTTGGTGGGTATGCGCTTTCGGCTATCACTTCCATAACTGTTCAGAATACTTTGGGTATTCAGCAATTTTATGATGTTCCGGGAACAATAGTCTCTGGGCAGATAGAAGCTATTATCAATGATATCAAACTAGATGTAATCAAAGTTGGTATGATAAGGAATAACAGTACGTTGCAAGCTGTTGTTGAAGCAATAGTTAAATATGGACCAAAGTATGTAGTATATGACCCGATAGTTTATTCCAGTCTTGGAGAAAAATTGATGACTACTGAAGTTATAGAAAGTATTCGTCAGAAACTTTTGCCCTTGTGTTCGCTGATCATCATACGTCAAAAAGACTTCAATGTTGTTATAGGTGACAATAAAGAAGCTAATGTGTATTTTTTGGATGATAATGGTATGCATGGTATGGCAAATACATTCTCTAGTGCAGTCTCACTGTATCTTAGTAAAGGTTTTTCTATTGAGGATTCTATCTCTAAAGCAAAAAACTACGTTAATCAGCAACAGGTTATTACTAGTGATTTGAAAGGTAGGAGTAGTGAACTTTATAATGATTTTCTAGATTACATAGAACACTATCATACATCAAACAGTGATGTTGCATTTTATGCTGATTGCCTGAATGTAAGTAGTAGATATCTTGCGCAGGTATGTAAAAAGATAGCAGATAAATCACCAAAGACTATTATTGATGATTTTCTTATTGATAAGATTTGTGCAAAGTTAAAGACTTCTACAGATACTATACAGCAGGTTGCTTATGAATTTGGATTCTTGAGTCAGGCACATTTTGCAAAATTCTTCCGTAAGATGAAGGGAGAGTCACCTAGCGATTATAGAAAAAATATATAAAGATTATGAATGAAAAGAGACAAGAATTAAACCGCAATTTGGCACAGATGCTAAAGGGTGGTGTTATCATGGACGTTACAACTCCTGAACAGGCAAAGATAGCAGAGGCAGCTGGTGCATGTGCTGTCATGGCACTTGAAAGAATACCTGCTGATATCAGAGCAGCTGGTGGCGTATCAAGAATGAGCGATCCAAAGATGGTTAAAGGTATTCAGGAAGCTGTTTCTATTCCTGTAATGGCTAAGTGCAGAATAGGACATGTTGCTGAAGCTCAGATTCTTCAAGCAATAGAAATTGATTATATTGATGAGAGTGAAGTTCTTTCACCTGCAGATAATGTATATCATATAGATAAAACTAAGTTTGATGTACCATTTGTTTGTGGAGCAAAGAACTTAGGCGAAGCTCTAAGACGTATTTCAGAAGGCGCCACAATGATAAGAACTAAAGGTGAACCAGGAACAGGTGATGTAGTTCAGGCTGTGACACACATGCGTCAAATCCAGAAAGAAATGCGTAATCTCACAGCTACTAGCGAAGATGAACTGTTTGAGGCTGCAAAGCAATTACAGGTGCCTTACGAACTAGTTAAGTTTGTTCATGACAACGGCAAGCTGCCTGTTGTGAATTTTGCTGCTGGTGGTGTTGCAACTCCTGCTGATGCTGCGCTAATGATGCAGCTTGGTGCTGAAGGAGTGTTTGTCGGAAGTGGAATCTTTAAGAGTGGTAACCCTGCAAAGCGTGCCGCTGCAATTGTTAAGGCTGTAACCAACTTCAACGATCCAAAGATGTTGGCAGAATTAAGCTGTGACTTAGGTGAAGCAATGGTTGGTATAAATGAACAGGAAATAAAACTCCTGATGGCAGAACGCGGTAAATAATGAAAATAGGTGTTCTTGCATTACAAGGAGCTTTTATTGAGCATGAACGCATCTTGAACAAGATCGGTGTAGATAGCTTTGAAATCCGTAATATAAAGGACTGGTCACGTGAAAAGGACGGACTGATTATTCCCGGAGGTGAAAGCACTACACAGTTTAAGTTGCTTAATGAACTAGAACTTCTAGAACCGATAAAGAATGATATAGAGAGTGGACTGCCAGTATTTGGAACATGTGCCGGTCTTATATTATTAGCTAAGACGGTTGAAAATGAAGACTTTGACAGGATTTCAACAATGGATATTAATGTCTGCAGAAATGCGTATGGTAGACAGCTTGGAAGTTTTTATACTGAAGATATGTTTGCCGGCAATAAGATTCCGATGACTTTTATTCGGGCACCATATATAAAAGGTGTAGACAAAGATGTAGAAGTATTGTCAAATGTTGGTAATCACATTGTTGCAGCCAGAGAGAAAAACCAATTGGTTACGTCTTTTCATCCAGAATTAAATGAATCGACATTTGTTCATGAGTATTTCATAAACATGGTCGCAAACAAGAAATAACAATAAAAAAAGTCTGCCGTAATATATTTTACGGCAGACTTTTTATCTTATATTTATTTCTCTGTATAGAAATTAATAATTCTGGTAATTGCACGGCGGCAAACAGGGCAGAATTCTGGATATTCATTTGTTCTCATTCTACAGTCGAACATTGGACGATACACACCTTTCACTGCATATCCACCACCTTCAAATACTCCTACCTGCTTTTTAGTCTTTTCGTTTACAGGTGTTGGAATCTTTGTTTTATGTGAAATCATGTCTTCCCATTTTCCATGAAAATCAGCTAGGGTAGTGAGGTTCTGTTCCCACGGTTCTACATCCTTAGGGTACATGGGAATAAGTTCAAAATCATATCCATATTCATCACCAAGTCCAGCAAAGCTATGTCCGAATTCATGTACTACAACTGGTTTAGTGCGTGGATTGTGAGCGGTGGTAAGATTATATGAATTAAGAACGCCGCCACCACCGTAACGTGAAGAGTTTACGAGTACAATAATGTGCTCGTAAGGAATTCCTGCGAGCCAATCATGCAGGTCTTCAAGATTTAGTGTAGTCAAATATCTTTCACTGTAAAATGTATCAAAATGACTGCTAAGTGCGGTCTTCTTCCATATTCCTTTACCAGGTTCACTAGTACCGCTTTCTATAGAAGGAGATTCAACAGCAACGATGCTGAATTTCGACTTTAGACTTTTAAATGGTTCGTAATAGAATAATGATTCTACCGCTTTATTCACATCATCTACAAATGTATTCATTTCGCTATCTTTGTAACCTTCAGCTACATAAGCGATGTGAATACAATTTGATGTATCTTCAGGTTGCAGAATATTTATAAATTTTGTGCGATCCTTAAATCCTATTTTTCGTATTAATATATCTGTCGGAACTACCTGATGCGTGAAGGTTGTCATAATATCGCGTCTGTTGTTTCTTAAATCAACAGTTATATCAACCGTATCTTTCGGCATCGGTACGATGAAAACATTTTGAAAACTTTTACTTGTAGTCTTTGCTTCATCGTAAGAAAGCCATTCCTGAAATAAAGTTGAGAAAGAGTTCTTGTATATCGTTTTATGTGATTTATGATCACGCACGGTAATCTGTCCGTTACCTTCAACTGGAATTTCAGAAAGTTTGTTTCGTTTTCCATACCAACGCGGAGAACAGTTTAGCTTGTCAATGCTAATGTGCTGTTGTTTTGCGTCTCCAGAGAAGATATAGTCTATACGCAATGTACTGTCATTGAAGTATTCATTAAATTTCTGTGAATATGAATGAATACAAAAAGCAAATGCAAAAAGCAATAATATATATTTTTTCATTTTATATTGATATGAAGTTCTTTAAGTAATTGTATTATATATGGTCTTTTCCAGTCATCATTGTGCATGATAGTGTCACCATACTTTAATATGTCGACATCCATAATAACTTTACCGCATTTGCGCTTTTCAATAGTATTGCCACATAGATCTTCAATATCCTTAAGAGAGGATAATACAGAATTTAAATCAAATGATGTTTCGGCAATAGCGATACAGTTTATGAATTTTTCAGACTTTATATTAATAGGATCAGTCCATATTTCAGATGAAAATTCAGTCGTCTCAAAAATAGACGAAAGCTGTTGTTTTGCCTTTGCAATATTTATCTGTGGCTCAAAGTTAGACCCAAAAGCTATTATTAATTTTGTTTTGTCAAACATAAAGCAAAATTACTAATAATTATTAAAGCTGCCGTTTTTTTTTGTATTTTTTATGATATTTCGTAATTTTGTAAAATATACATATTATTATGAGGAAAATAAACGTTTTGTTGCTAATTCTTTTCATCTCTTCCATAAATGGTATGGCGCAGATGAAGTGGAATTCAGCATATCAGTCATATATAAACCAATATAAGGATCTTGCAATAGAGGAAATGCTGAAGTATAATATTCCAGCAAGTATAACTCTGGCGCAGGGTGTATTTGAGAGTTCTGCTGGAAGAAGTTCTTTGACAGTAAATGGCAACAATCATTTTGGTATTAAATGTCATGATTGGTTAGGGGCTTCTGTTTATACTGATGATGATGCTGTGAATGAGTGTTTCCGTGCTTATGACAATGCTTTGCAGAGTTATGAAGATCATAGCAAGTTTCTCAAAAATAATGTTAGATATAGTCGTCTGTTCTCATTAGACAGAACTGATTATCGTGGATGGGCTTATGGACTAAAGGCATGCGGCTATGCAACAAATCCGCAATATGCACCAAAACTTATTGGTATAATTGAACTCTATAAATTATATCAATATGATACAGCCAGTTCTTATGACAAGTTTATGGCGAAACATGGTGTAGAAAGTTCTCATGCTCGTAGCGGTATGATTCTTCATCCTATATATATATACAACAAAAACTATTATATTAAGGCACGCAAGGGTGATACCTTCAAGAGTATAGGCAAAGAGATTGATATTTCATACAGAAAGATTGCTAGATATAATGAACGAAATAAGCGCGATATACTTCAGGAAGGAGAGGTTATTTATCTTAAGAAAAAGCGCTCTAAAGCTGATAAGGCATATAAGAGACGTCCACATATTGTTAGACCTGGAGAAAGTATGTATAGCATAGCTCAGTTCTATGGCATGAAGCTAAAGAGCCTATACAAGAAAAATGATCTTACACCTGATTATCAAATCAGAGTGGGGGATTCTCTTAGAGTTTATTAATTTATATCGGGGTAAGCCTTTTAATGGTTTACTCCATATCCGAATAGCGCAAAGTCGCCTTTCAACGGATCTTCTGGGAAAATATCAAGCATAAGGTTTGTAAGTTTCTGTGCAGACTTCATGCTTGCGCTTTTGCCAGTCATCAGTCCAAGTCTAACGGCTTCCTGAATCACGTGCACATCCATTGGCATAATGAGCGTGCGTTTGTCAACGATGTCACTCCACAAGCCTAAGTCAACAGGTGATGAATTTCTCACCATCCAGCGCAAGAACATGCATAATCGCTTGCAACTTGATTTTGTGTCTTTAGGGATAACGTGTGATACTTCATTATTATTAAAGTATTTTGTAAACGCTTCTATAAGTGTAAACGCATTGTTATCTTTTGTGTTACTTACGGCAAACTGACGTAATGATCCATATTCTTCAAGCAGACCTTTTATGCGTCTGATAAAATTATTGATGATTTTGTTTGTATATAAGCGATAATAACAATTGTTTTTATCGGGGATATCTTTACAGAAATCATTGGAAAGTATCCATTTTTCTACATCACCATCTGAACAATCAATGATATACTGAATCTTTGGAAAGAATAACTCTCTTCTACCATAACTTAGTCCGGCTGCAATAAAGCTTATAAGTTCTTGATTGCGTTCGCCTTGTACTTTGTGCATGAATATTGAAGGGTCTTCAAATAAGAACGTTTCTGTTTCGTATCGTTCTGCATATTCTTTCAAAGACTGTATAATGAATTGGTCCATAAGTTTTGTTTATGCCATTATATGATAAAAAGCAATTAGGTGAAAAAATCTTTTCACCTAATTGCTTTTTATTTTTAAAGAATAGTCTTAACTGCTTCAAGCATTCCTTTTTCCTGAATCAGGTCAAGATCTTTCTTTACTAGTTCTGCAAGTCCTGGAACCGTCTTGTTCAGGTCTTCATGCCAAACATAATCGAATGCAAGAACACCTTCTGCGATCTTCTTCGTATCGTTTGTAGCCCAAAGTTCTGCTAACTTATCCATTATCTTTTGATCGTCGTTAGGAACGATTGGAGTTCCGTCTGCACGCTTGCCACCCTTATAATAAGTGATGATAGCTGCAAGTCCGAATACAAGTCCCTGTGGAAGTTCTCCCTTACGCTGCAAGTAAATCTTTACTCCTGGAAGGTCACGAGTCTCAAACTTAGGGAATGAGTTGAGCATGATACTTGTTACTTGATGGTCTACAAATGGATTCTCAAATCTTTCAAGTACATCGCCTGCGAACTTCTGAAGTTCATCCATTGGGAGGTCAAGAGTCTGCATTAGTTCATCAAACTGAACCTTATGTATATACTTGCCCAATACAGGATGCTCGCAAGCATCACGTACAATGTTTACTCCGCTTAGGAATGTAACAGGAGACAATACAGTGTGAGGACCATTAAGCAATGTAACCTTACGAGCGTGATATGGCTTCTCGTCATCAGTGATAAGAACGTGAAGCCCGGCTTTGTCAGCTGGGAATTCATTCTTTAACTGTTCTACAGTCATATTCTCTGCTTTCTCGATTACCCACAAGTGGAAGCTCTCTGCCTTAACAACGAGATTATCCTTGTAAGATATCTTCTGCTGTATCTCATTGATGGTGTCGCGTGGGAATCCAGGAACGATACGGTCTACAAGAGTTGCACAAACATAGTTATATTTTTCAAACCAAGCCTTGAAGTCAGCGTAATCAGCACCAAGATCTTCTTTCCAAAGTTCAATATACTTTTCAATGCATTCCTTCAAGTGATGACCGTTAAGGAATATAAGTTCACAAGGCATTAAAATCAATCCCTTTGTAGGATCGCCGTTGAAAGTCTTATAGCGATGATATAGCAATTGAACCAATTTGCCAGGATAGCTTGATGCAGGAGCGTCTGTGAATTTGCATGTGTCATCATAAGCAATACCAGCCTCAGTAGTATTTGAGATAACAAAGCGAATTTCTGGCTGCTCGGCAAGAGCCATGAAAGCTTGATTCTGAGTGTAAGGGTTTAGTGCTCTGCTGATAACGTCAATGCGCTCGAGAGTGTTTACCGGCTGTCCGTTTTCCTTACCTTGAAGATTAACGTGATAAAGGCAATCCTGTCCGTTGAGCCAGTCTACCATACCTCTTTCGATAGGTTGAACAACAACAACGCTACCATTGAAGTCTGTTTTCTGGTTGGTATTCCAAATAATCCAATCTACAAATGCACGCAAAAAGTTGCCTTCGCCAAACTGAATGATTTTCTCAGGCATTACGCTCTTAGGAGCGGTACGCTTGTTCAAAGCTTTTAATTCTTTCATGATTAGTTTCCTATTTATTTTGTTTTTATTTTACTCATTTTTAATTGTGTTGCAAAGATAACAAATAAACCTTTACGATAGTCTTTATTTTTATAAAAAACATGCGTAAAGGTTTACGTAATTCAGTAGTTCCTAATTTTTCAATATACTTTTTATTTCTTCAAGATTTCCGTCATTCTTTGCTGGAGATATTTTCAGTAGATGGCATAACAAATCATATATGTCAACATTGCGGAAATGTGGAATTTCTGTTTTCTTGAAATCTGGTCCCATTGCACGGAACAAAGCATGCATGTCACTATATTCCGGATCATATCCGTGCATACCTCCCGTAGTAACCTTTTGGTCGTATACGAGCCAACCTTCATCAGGTGATACAACAACGTCACCAATGTTCTTGTTGCTGTCATAGTGCAGATAAGCTGGTATTTCATTTCTGCGCCAAACTCGCTGATGTGGAATATCCTTTAATGCGTTGTACACAGAATCAATATATTGTTTCTTGCAGTATATCTGTGCTGGCAGGTTTCCTTCAATGCGCTCAAACCAATATGGTTTTAGATATTTGCGGCATTCAATTTTTCTCTCCGGAGTCACAAGAGTCATTCCGTGATCAGACACCACAATAAGGTTTACGCTGTCTTTGCGTGGACCGTTCTGTACATTGTCCCAAAGTTCTTGAAGCATTCCATCCATATTGCGTAGTGCATTCTTTGTCTTTGGATCCTGTGGTCCGAATTCGTGTCCGCTATGGTCTGGCTCCTCAAAGTAAACCATGATCAAATCAGGTGCCTGTTTACTGTTAATAGCCTGTGATGCGAGGGTTATTCTTTCAGATACAGAAAGATGATTGGTGTCATAGTTGAAAAAAACGTCAGGATATCCATCTTTAAGTTTCACATCAGAGCCAGGCCAATGATATGTATATACTTTTTTACCTTGCTTCTTTGCCGTAATCCATACAGGTTCACCCTTATAGTATTTGCTATCAGTCTTTGTTTTAGGGTTGCTTAGAGAGAAAACTTCTCCGTCTTTTCTATTTACAAATGAATTGGCAATAATTCCATGATGGTCAGGATATAATCCTGTAGCCAGCGTATAATGATTCGGAAATGTCTTTGACGGATATGATGGTATGAGTCCTGATTTTACGCCTTTTTCTGCTATATAATTAATAAAAGGTGTGTCGTAGAATTCAGGATAGTCCCATCTACAACCATCTAAAGATACTATAATGGTGTAGAAATTTTTACGGGCCAACGACGGTATTGTAAAAATAACGATAAAAAACAGTGTAAGAATTTTTTTCATATTTTATTTTTTGTTATTGATTTTGTCTATAAAAACTTTTCCGTATTTAATTTTCTTGTATTCACCAATACCTGGTATGTTGCCGAAATCCTCGATACTCTTAGGCTTTATGGTCGCTATTGCATGTAACACTTTGTCAGACATGACAATATAAGCTGGAAATCCTTGTGAGTCGGCTAGCGTTTTTCTCACTTTTTTCAAACTCTCATATAGCTGAATATCTTCTGGTTCAACAGTGTCAACTTTGTTTATTAAAGAAACGTGAAGTTCTGGAATCTTATTGCGTCTTGTTGTTGATTTTGTAATTTGCGATTTTGTCGTTTCTTGTTGAGGTATAATTAGCGAAGCCTTTTCTCTTCCATACAAGATGTCTTTTCCTAAAGTGGTGATTTTCACCTTGTTATGGTCGTTATAAGCAATCTCAATGAATCCCATTTGTAACATCTGTAAAAGGAAATCCTGCCATGTAGAAACACTTAAGTCTTTCCCCACACCGTAAGTTTTAATCGCATTGTAACCATTACGCAATACACTTGTAGTGTTCATTCCTCTTAAAATCTCCACGATTGTACCTATGTGTATCTGTTCGTTGGTTCTCACTATTGCACTAAGTGCCTTTTGAACGGTAGTAGTGCCGTCAAACTTCTTCGGTGGATGACTGCAAACATCACAATTATTACAATCGTGATCGGCAGGTTCTCCAAAATAGTTTAGTAGAATTCTACGTCTGCAAACTTGGCTTTCTGCATATTCCTGCATACGGGTTAGCTTTTCCTCGTTTATGCGTTGTTGGCCGCTATCATGGGCAAACTTTCTAAGAGTTATTATGTCAGCCATGCTGTAGAATAGAATCGTTTCTGCTGGTGCTCCATCTCTTCCTGCACGACCAATTTCCTGGTAAAAGCTCTCAATAGATTTCGGCAGGTTATAGTGTATAACCCATCTCACGTTACTTTTATCAATGCCCATACCAAAAGCAACTGTTGCGCAAATAACTTGAATTTGATCCATTTTAAACAGATTCTGTATTCTGCTTCGCTCATCATTGCTTAGTCCGGCGTGGTATGGCTGCGCTTCAATACCCATCTTCTGTAAGTCTGTTGCAAGACTTTCTGTCGTCTTTCTTGCCATACAGTATATGATTCCTGCTTGGTTTGAGTTCCCTGTTATAAAAGACTCTATATAGTTAAGTTTCTGTCTTTTGTTAAAGTTTCGCTTTACGTCAAGAGATAGGTTAGGTCTGTCAAAACTACTGATAAAAATATCTTTATCAGTAACTCTTAAGTTTAGTTGCTTAACAATATCAAGTCTGGTTATTTTGTCGGCGGTAGCTGTGAGTGCCATAACTGGCACGTTGGGAAATTTCTCATGTAATATTCCAAGTTGGTTGTATTCCGGTCTGAAATCATGTCCCCACTGACTTATGCAATGCGCCTCATCAATTGCAAAAAGACTTATTTCTATGTTTGCAAAAAGATATGGAATTTCTGATATAAGACGTTCGGGCGAAACATAAATTAACTTGAGATCACCACTTATGCATCTTCGCCTAATAATAACGTCTTCACTATCATCATTTCCGCTATTCAGGGCTTCTGCCGGAATACCGTTTGCCTTGAGAGCCTCAACTTGGTCATGCATCAAACTTATGAGTGGTGAAACCACAATGGCGGTACCTTTCATTGCCAACGCAGGAACTTGATAACATAAACTCTTACCACCTCCTGTAGGCATCAAAACAACGGTGTCCTTACCCGAAATTATATTATTTATTATCTCTAGTTGATTTGGTCTAAAAAAATCATACCCGAAATACTTCTTTAAGATGTCCTTAATACCCATAAATGTTAAAATTTCAACAAAGATAATGCTTTTTTTGTAAAAAAGTTGCACTAAAACTTGATTTATTAATTATTTATATTTAAATTTGCAACAAATAAGGGAGGTAATTAATCTAAATAATTATGGCAAAATATAACATTACCGAGAAAAAGGAGAAAGAGGCTGCTTATCGCACGCTTGTTAGCCCCGGGCTCATGGATGAGTTTAAAGAGAAAATTCTTGATATTATTCTGATTCAGAAGAAATACAAGGATAAAGAATACTCTGCCAAGAAACTGGCAGAGGAGTTGGGAACAAATACTCGCTACATCTCTGCGGTTGTAAATGTGAGATTTCACATGAACTATACATCTTTTGTCAATAAGTATAGAATAGAAGAAGCTATGACATTGCTCGTTGATAGAAGATTCAAAGATTTGAACATGGAAGATATTTCAGATATGGTCGGCTTTTCAAACAGACAATCTTTCTATGCATCATTTTTCAAATTGAATGGGTGCACTCCAAGAGACTATAAGCTGCGCCATCTAAAACAGCATCCTACTTTGTTGGAAGAACCTAAAAAACGTGGACGTAAGCCAGGTTCTAAGAATAAAGCAAAGTCTTCCGTAGAAGATTAATGAGAAGAATACAATAAAATAATGAGTCCGCAGGTAAGGGTTAATAACTTTTCCTGCGGACTCTTTTGAGTTAATAACGATTACAATTAAAATAGGTGGTTGATAAAATGAATTATAATGATGAAAGATTTGCAGATTTGCAAATGTTGAGATATAAGCTTTCAGGATTTGAAGATTTATCATTAAAACAAAAAATATATATATACTATCTTTCCAAAGCAACTCTTGCCGGACGTGATATAACTTTCCAACAATTCGGAAAATATAACTTGAAAATAAGAAAAGTTCTTGAGTCTATATATATCAATTATGCTGGCAGCAGAGATGATGAAGAGTTCAAGTCTCTTGTTGTGTATTTGAAGCGTGTATGGTTTTCTAGTGGAATTCATCATCACTATGGATGTAATAAATTCGTTCCAGAGTTTACTCGTGACTTTTTTGTTAATGCTTTCAATACTCTTTCTGATTCACAGTTAGGCATAAATTCAGACGAAGACAGAGATTCTCTTCTTAAAGATATTCTGCCAGCTATCTTTGATGCAGATTTCATGTCTAAAAGAGTTAATCAGGCAGATGGTGCTGATTTGATAGAAACATCTGCTTGCAATTATTATGAGGGAGTTAATCAAAACGAAGTTGAACAGTTCTATGCTAAGTTGAAGGATTCAGATGATAAGCATCCTATATCTTATGGACTTAACACAAAGTTAGTGAAACAGAATGGAGAGATTAAAGAATTAGTTTGCAAAGCTGATTCTTTGTATGGTGACAAGATATGCAATATAATTCATTGGCTTGGCAAGGCTTCTGAATATGTAGAGAACGATCAGCAGAAAAAGGTTATATCTACGCTCATAAAATATTATAAAACAGGAGATTTAAGAATATTCGATGAATATTCTATTGAATGGTTGAAGGAGCAAGATGGCATGGTCGATTTTATCAATGGTTTTATTGAGGTGTATGGTGATCCGCTCGGTTTGAAGGGCTCTTGGGAAGGTATCGTAGAATATAAAAATATAGAGGCAACAAAGCGCACTAAGACCATTAGTGATAATGCTCAGTGGTTTGAGGATCATTCTCCTGTAGCACTAGAATTCCGCAAACCAAAGGTAAAGGGTGTTACAGCAAACGTTATTTGTGCAGCAATGCTTGGCGGTGATGAATATCCAGCTTCGGCTATAGGCATCAATCTTCCTAATGCTGACTGGATAAGGGCTGAGCATGGTTCAAAAAGTATTACTATCTGTAATCTTACTGAGGCATATAGCAAGGCCGCTCATGGAAATGGTTTCATGTCTGAGTTTGTTATAGATCAGGCTACAAACGATTTGATCGAGAAATATGGTGATATATGTGATGACTTACATACTGATCTTCATGAATGTCTTGGACATGGTAGCGGAAGATTACGTCAAGGTACAGATCCTGATGCGCTAAAGGCTTATGGAAATACGATAGAAGAGGCTAGGGCAGACTTATTCGGGCTTTATTATATTGCTGATGATAAATTGATAGAGCTTGAACTTGTACCAAATAAAGAGGCTTATAAGAGCCAGTACTATACTTATATGCAGAATGGACTGCTTACTCAGTCGGTACGTATTAGTCTAGGTTCTGATATCGAAGAGGCTCACATGAGAAATCGTGCGCTGATAGCAAACTGGGCACTTGATATGGATAAGGATAATAGCGTTGTTAGCATTGTGGAGCGTGACGGTAAACATTATGTTGAAGTCAAAGACTATGAAGCTTTGAGAAATATCTTTGCTCAGGAACTTCATGAGATTCAGAGAATAAAGAGTGAAGGCGATTTCGATGCAGCAAAGAGTCTTGTGGAGAAATATGGTATTAAACTCAATCCTGATCTACATCGTGAAGTGCTGGATAGATATGCGTCACTAAATATTGCTCCATACAAGGGATTCATTAATCCGTGGATGAAGCCACAATATGATGCTGATGGAAATATAAAGGATATTGTCTTAGACTACACAGAGACCTATTCACACCAGATGCTCAGGTATTCTGGGGAATATTAATAAATGAACTCAATTAATATGGAAACAAACGATAAATTAAAGAATATAAAGCAGAGTTTCAGACTTGTAATGAATGGACCTGCATCACAGTCAATGCGTGAGAAAGGGCTAAACTACAAGATAAATTGGGGCGTTCCTTTCACAACTTTGCGTGACATGGCAGCAGAGTATGGCAAAGACTACGATTTGGCAATAGCGCTGTTTAAGGAGAATATCAGAGAATGTAAGATCCTTGCTACGATGATAATGCCAGTTGATAAGTTTGAAGCAGACTTGGCTGATTTATGGATGGAGCAGACCGACAATCAGGAACTAGCAGAGATGTTAGCATTTAATCTGTTGCAACATACACCTTATGCGCCAGCTGTAGCCTATAAATGGATTGCGTTAGACAACAATGTTTATCAAATATGTGGTTACAGTATTCTTTCACGTCTTTTCATGAATGGTCAGGAACCTAATGACAGAGGAATGGATGAATATCTTGATCAGGTAGCTGTTGCTCTGCGAGCAGAAAATACTGGTTTGAAGCATACTGCACTCAATAGTGTAATGAGATTTGTGGAATTGGGAGATACATTTGAAAAAGCAGCACGTGTCACGTTAAAGGGCATTGTAGAAATTTAAATTCAAAAAAGTGTTGTTATATTCTTCATTTTGATTTAAAATTCGTAATTTTGTGCGTCTTTAAGTTACTAAAGTGTTTTAATGGAAAAAGAGGTAATACAAGCAGTTCATGAAATTCTAGATAAATATCTAGAAACAAACAAGCACCGCAAGACTCCGGAACGATATGCTGTTCTCGACGCTGTGTTTGCTATGAAAGGACGCTTTTCCATTGAAAGTCTCAGTGAACAATTATTAAAAAAGAACTTCAGAGTTAGCAGAGCCACCTTATACAATACGCTAAAGCTGTTTTTAAAACTAAGGCTCGTCGTTAGACATCATCTTCCTGAAGGTATAAAGTATGAAGCTTCATACATAGACAGCGGACACATACATTTGGTATGCAACGTATGCGGAAAGGTAACAGAGATCATTTCACCCGAAATCAAACAGGCAATAGACGAAACTAAATATGGACGATTTCATAAAGACAGTTTCATGCTTTATGTTAACGGTGTGTGCAGTAAATGTCAATCAAAGCTTGCAAGACTGAAAACTCGAAAGTCGGATAAGTCTAAAAAGCAATAATCTACAAATAAAATGAACACAACAGGAAAAGTTGATGTCCTGCTCGGTCTCCAGTGGGGCGATGAAGGTAAAGGTAAGGTAGTTGACGTCTTAACGCCAAACTATGATGTAGTGGCACGTTTTCAGGGTGGTCCTAATGCTGGTCATACACTTGAATTCGAAGGAGAGAAATATGTTCTCCGTTCTATCCCTTCTGGAATCTTCCAGGGTGGTAAAGTGAATATCATCGGTAACGGTGTAGTCTTGGCTCCTGATTTGTTTATGGATGAAGCCGTAGACTTGGAAAAGAGCGGGCATCCATTGAAAGATCGTCTGCACATTTCTAAGAAGGCTCATCTTATCATGCCTACACATCGTATTCTTGATCGTGCTTACGAGGCTGCCAAGGGTAAGAATAAGGTTGGCACAACCGGTAAAGGAATTGGTCCTACATATACCGACAAGGTAAGTCGTAATGGACTCCGTGTAGGTGATGTTCTTGACAACTTCGAAGAGAAATATGCAGCTCATAAAGAGCGCCACATGAAAATGCTTAAGGCTCTTGGATGGAACGATTTTGAAGGATTTGAGGAAGTTGAGAAGAAGTGGATGCAGGGCATAGAGTATATGCGTCAGTTCCAATTCGTAGATTCAGAGCATGAAATCAACAATATATTGCGTTCTGGCAAGAACATCCTTTGCGAAGGTGCTCAGGGCACAATGCTTGATGTTGACTTTGGTTCTTATCCTTTTGTAACATCATCAAATACCATTTGTGCAGGTGCTTGCATCGGTCTTGGCATCGGTCCTAATAGAATTGGCGATGTTTATGGTATCATGAAGGCTTATTGCACACGTGTTGGTGCAGGACCATTCCCAACAGAACTTTTTGACGAGACAGGCAAGACTATCCGTGACCTTGGTCATGAGTATGGTGCTGTTACTGGTCGTGAGCGTCGTTGTGGTTGGGTTGACTTGATTCAGCTACGCTATTCAATCATGATCAATGGTGTAACAAAGCTTATTCTTATGAAGAGCGATGTTCTTGATACTTTCGATACGATCAAGGCATGCGTTGGTTACAAGTTGCCTGACGGTACAGTAACAGAAGAATTACCATACGAGATTGATGCTGTTACACCTGTATACAAGGAACTTCCAGGTTGGAAGACAGATATGACTAAGTTTACTGATAAGAAGCAATTCCCAGAAGCATTCGCTAATTATATCAAGTTCCTTGCAGAATTCCTCGAAACTCCTATCAAGGTAGTTTCAATAGGTCCTGACAGAGATCAGACAATTGTATTATAAATAAATATTATATGGCACAGAAACCTTCCATTCCAAAGGGAACCCGTGACTTCGGGCCTATGGAAATGGCTAAGAGAAATTATATTTTTAATACCATAAAGGACGTTTACGCCCTTTATGGTTTTCAGCAGATAGAAACACCGGCAATGGAAACTCTCCAAACTCTTATGGGAAAATATGGAGAAGAGGGTGACAAGTTGCTTTTCAAGGTGCTTAATTCAGGTGACTTCATGAATAAGGTATCAGATGATGAATTGCACGAGAGAAATTCACTTCATCTGGCAGCAAAACTTTGTGAAAAGGGATTGCGCTACGACTTGACTGTTCCTTTCGCACGTTATGTGGTTATGCATCGTGAAGAATTGCAACTACCTTTCAAGCGTTATCAGATTCAGCCAGTATGGCGTGCTGATCGTCCTCAGAAGGGCAGATATCGTGAATTCTATCAGTGTGATGCTGATGTTGTAGGTTCAGATTCTCTTCTTAATGAGGTTGAATTGATGCAGATTGTTGATACTGTATTTACTAAATTCGGCGTAAGAGTTCAGATAAAGATCAACAACCGCAAGATCCTTACAGGTATAGCTGAAATCATCGGTGAGGCTGACAAGATAGTTGATATCACTGTAGCCATAGACAAGTTGGATAAGATTGGACTTGAGAGTGTAAATGCTGAACTTAAAGAGGATGGCATTCCTGACGAAGCAATTGAGAAGTTGCAGCCTATAATTTCTTTGAGTGGCTCTAATAGTGAGAAGCTTGATGTTATAGGTAAGATTCTTGCTGATTCTGAGATCGGAGTCAAAGGTGTTGAGGAAACTCGTTTCATTCTTGATGCATTAGAGAAGACTGGCCTTGATAATGAAATCGAGTTGGATCTTACTCTTGCCCGTGGTTTGAATTACTATACTGGTGCCATTTTCGAGGTTAAAGCTCTTGATACTCCTATGGGAAGTATCACTGGTGGTGGGCGATATGACAACCTTACTGGTATATTCGGTATGCCAGGACTTAGCGGTGTAGGTATTTCTTTCGGCGCAGACAGAATATATGATGTCTTGAACGAACTTGACTTATATCCTAAGGAAGCAGTAAACTCAACCCAACTTCTTTTCATTAACTTTGGTGAAAAGGAAACAGCATATTGTCTGCCTTCTGTAACAAAGGCTCGTAAGGCTGGTATCAGAACAGAGATGTATCCTGATAGCGCAAAGATGAAGAAGCAGATGGGCTATGCAAATGCGAAGAATATTCCTTTTGTTGCGCTTGCTGGTGAGAATGAAATCAATGAGGGTAAATTAACTCTTAAGAACATGGCGACAGGAGAGCAGACTATGGTTACTCCTGATGAACTTATCGCTATTGTAACTAAATAATTTGATTACATAAAATAATGGGTAGTGGATTCTTTTCGCTACCCATACTTTTTAAACAAACTGTATACTATGAAACGAATCATAAAATTATTATTCCTGTTTGCTATTCTTATGGTGATGATGTCGGCAGATAATCATCATCCTGTTATATATATAATAGGTGACTCTACAGCTGCTGAGAAAAGCGATTTCCAAAACAATCCAGAACGTGGATGGGGCATGGTTCTGCAAGGATTCTTCACTGAAGACGTTACTGTGAGCAATCATGCTGTAAACGGTCGTTCAAGCAAGAGTTTCATTGATGAGGGGAGATGGCAGAAGGTGCTTGATGAACTCAAACCTGGCGATTACGTTGTTATTCAGTTCGGACATAATGATTCAAAGCCTTCACCTGATCGTCATACAGATCCAGGTACAACATTTGATGCAAACTTGGAACGATATGTTAATGAGACAAGAGCAAAGGGTGCTACACCAATATTGATGAGTCCTGTTGCACGCAGATCTTTTTATAATGTCGTTGACACGGTTACTGAAGATGAGGCTTTGCGCAGCGTTGCCTATGGCGATGAAAAGATAAATAGTGATACTCTTGTAGACACTCACGGAAAATACAGGCTATCGGCGTCTAATGTGGCTCGTAGACTAAATGTAGCTTATGTTGATGCCAATGCCATAACAACAAGGATAGAACAACAATATGGCATACAGGGTAGTCGTTATCTTCACATGTGGTTGAAACCTGATGAGTGTGCTGCTATTCCAAAAGGAAGGAAAGACAATACACATTACAATATATATGGAGCAAGAGTTGTTGCTGGAGCATTGGCAGATGCAATTGGTGAGGTTATTCCTGAACTCAAACCTTACATTAGGCATTATGATTCTGTTGTGTCTACGCAAGGTCGTGGTAATCATCTCACTTTACAGGAGGCAATAAACGCTTTACATTCTGGAAGAACTTATAAAATATTGGTTCTTGACGGGACATGGAAAACTCCTAAAATACCAAAAGGTGTGAAAGTTGAAATAGATAAATACAGTTCTGTACAAATTCAATAAACTAAAAAACGCGAGTGTAAAACTCGCCTTTTTATATATTGTATAGTCTACTATTCACCAAATATGAATTTGTCAATAACATGTGCCACACCATCTTCCTCGTTTGAATAAGTGATGAAGTCTGCCTTGGCTTGTATATCTTCAGCTGCATTTGCCATAGCAACACCCAGACCAGCAAATTCAATCATGCTAAGGTCGTTATATCCGTCACCGCAAGCAATAATCTCTTCTTTTTTGATGTCAAGCGTTTTGATTAGTCTGTCGAGTGATTTAGCTTTATCTATTCCGAGAGGTACACATTCAAGGAAGCAGGTAGCCGAACGATATATATTCATCTTGCCTTCAACTTCCTTTGCCAGTTTTAATTCCAATTTGTGAAGTAGGGTAGGTTCTCCCACGATAAGGCATTTATTAATCGGGTAAACAACTTGTCCAAGAAAGTCATCATATTGTATAACAGGCATCTGGTTTATAAAAGCCTCGTAAGCAACGTATTGATCATCTTTTTTGCTAGTAGCGATGCTTTCGCCTTGATATGTAAGAATAGGCATATTGTTATTTGTAGCAGTTTCGTATAGCTTTGGGACAAGATTCTCGTCAAGGATTTGTTCAAAGACCACATTCATATCTTTGCAGCTAATAATCTTTCCACCATTGAAAGCCAATATGTAACCACCATATTCTTTCAGGTTCAGTTCATCTGCTAGGGCAGTAATGCCATAAGTAGGTCTTCCTGAAGCCAAAACAACTTTTATTCCGTTTTCTTGTGCACGCATCAGAGCTTCCTTTGTCTTCGGAGTTATCTTCTTTTTCTCGTTAGTCAAAGTACCGTCTAAGTCGAGTACAATCATTTTATATTTCATATTCCTCTTTTTGTGACAAAGGTAGTGCAAACGAGTGGAAAGTCCAAATTAAAATTGATTTTAATTGGGGCTCTCCCGAGTGCAGCCTACTTTCAACGTAGTTAAAGTATGCAAGTCGAAAACAATACAAAATAAAAGTCTCTTTTATTTTTATTACATCATGTGAATTTCATCCTCACCTCAATATACCTCAAATAAATTTGGTTATATTTCGGTTCGTCGAAATTTGTTTAGACGCAGCCTACCTTATTTAAAGGTAGTGCAAATGAGCGAAAAAGCAAAATTAAAACAAGTTTTAATTTTGTTATCCCGAGTGTAGCCTTATCTTCAACGCAGTTAAAGTAAGAAGTCGAAGACAATACAAAATAAAATTATGTTTGGTATTTATTTAGTCTCCTCCCTAAGTTTACAAAGCCTTCCCTTATGTAATTTAAGTTTTTAGCTACGCAGCTACGTCATGTCTTGAATAGCCTTTAAACAAAGAGAACTGTGGAAATTAAACAGACCATTTAGCTACGACAAGCTACGTTCTAGCTACGTCATGAAAGAGTGTTTCCATATAGAAATGGATGTTTAAAGTAAAATAAGAGGTGATTTTATAACAAGATAAATATATTAAAATACTAACAATTTACACGCGCGCGTACTAGGCGTTTTTGAAAATAAAGTGTCGAAGAGTCAATGAACTTATAATCAGTACTTTAGACTTGTTTTAAGTGTCGGTGAAGTGTCGGCTAAGTGTCGGTAAATTCTACGTTATATCAATCAAACATAAAATCGCCTATATAATAATGGTGAATTTGCATATCTTCCATCAAACATAAGATTTACCGACACTTAGCCGACACTTCACCGACACTTATTTTTGGTTTAATAGCTTAGTAATCAACATGTTGACACTTCGACACTTTATTTTAGAAAACTCTATGTAGAGAATTAAAAATTTTACCATAATTATAGTAGTCTTATTTATCAAGCCTATCATATCATATTGCTAAAATAACTTTAGTTTATTGTGTTTCGTTTGTTTTAAATCTATGCATTTGTGTCACTAATTTGTTTTTGCAAATCAGGACATTCGTTTCTACGATAAAACAGATCTGTTTCTACGACATAACGTTTCCATTCCTACGATATAAAGTTTCCATAGTATCGATCAAACGTTTGCGTTTCTATGATATAAAGTTTGTATTTCATCGATCAAACGTTATTACTAGTCGTTACATGGTCTCTATATTTAGTGCGAATTTAGTCACGCATTTTTGTAGATAAAAAAACATTTAATTTAGTGGGCTTATTCAAAAATATATATTATCTTTGTATTTCATAATACTTTAATAGCAAATTCTATACTATCATAGATATTGCTAATGTATTATTAGTTAACGAATTAACTGCTGAAAAAAGTAAACCTGAAGAAACAACTTATGATGAACTTGAAAGACAATATGATGATGGTCACTTCTCTCTGGGTAGTGAAAAAGTCTTTGAACTATTTAGTTTGCTCAATGTTTTGGAGAAAAGTATTTCTCCCACAACCTTTAGTGGTATCTGGGTAATTATATTGCCCTCGATTTAGGATGACTTTAACAAGACCATGAACATACTTACAAAGTTTGCCGCTATACTTCCTTTAACTCAGCGTGTGCATAGTACTTGAAAGTTATAATCACAACCGATTATTAATGCTAATATTGTAGATAAAATTTAATTCTTATATACCTAAAATTATGAATATGTTTTTTAGAAAGTGTTTTATAATCATTTTAGTAATGATATCAAACAACTTATTTGCTCAAACTAACTTGAACACTAATACAGATACGTTGTCGAATAAGGCTGGTTTTCTTTGGGAAATAAGTGGTAACGGATTAACAAAGAAATCCTATTTGTTTGGAACATGTCACGGAGATGGTTATAACTTTACAAAAGAGGAGATCTTTAAATTTAAAGGGCTTGCAGATGTTTTTCAAAAAGCGGACGTTATTGGTTTTGAATCAACGATGGAACCAAAGCCAAAGCATAACAAAGCAGCAGATATGTTGTTTTATAAATGGATAAGAAATCCAGATCCTAAGTATTTGATGCCACGTGGAATTTATTATAAGCGTCTTTGTGACAGCCTAGCCGAATTTCGAGAAATTGATAAATACTTAGCCGATAAGATGTTTGATACAGAATATTGGAAAAAGAAACCAAGTTATTGGGTTTCACGAATAGCTTTATCGGAATTTGTAAAGCAAAGAGCTGGCATACAAATGGTAGATAAGGTTTTATATAACGAAGCTATCAAAACTAAAGCTAAAATTATAGCCTTAGATGATGATGCAGTCCAGTTGTCTCTTCTTCATTTATCTATGAATGTCGGCAATGGTCTAGATACAGTCTCTTTAAAGAAACAAGTTAATATTCTTTATATATGTATTCATGCATTAAATTTAATGCCTGATCATCCTTTTCAAGAATTAACTAATTTGTATTTAGAAAATGATTATTATAAAATGGAAAGTTATTTTGATAAATCACCAATTCCAGAATCTAAAGAGGAAAAAGAAATATTAGTACGTGACAGAAATAAAAAATGGGTTCCAATTATCGAAAAAAATATATCTAACCATGCTTGCTTATTTGCATTTGGTTGTAGGCACATGATGGGAGAATATTCTATCATCAAGATGCTTCGTGATCAAGGATACACAGTAAAACCTGTTTGATGATTGTAAGAACAAATTAGAAAAAATAAATTAATATGAAAAGACAAATGGCTGTAATTAATAACTCGAATTATCTTTCTAGAAGGTTTTGTGGTATAGGCATCGCACTATTTGTACAAACATCCTTTATCAGCAATTATGATTATCATACAGTAATATTTTGGATTAAAATATTAATTTGCGTTACTCTATGGTATTACTCTTATAGGCTAAACCAAAAATAGCTGCGCTAAATATTCAAATAAAATCACTTTAATATTACTTCTTATTTTGCGTTTCATCGTAATAACGCAATTTATGACGTAGCTAGAACGTAGCTTGTCGTAGCTTAAATACATACTTCTTTATCGCTGATTGCTTTGTTTAAAGGGGATTCATGCGATGACGTAGCTACGTAGCTAAAAAAAACAAAAGCGTGGGGACACTCCTTAAGTCCATTTTGAAGCAGGTACTTATTGATGTATCCTCCATTTTGGAACAAAAAACAGTGTATGTATCCTATGTTTTGAAACAAAAACAAGCCGTTGTATCCTCTGTTTTGGAACAAATATGTTTGACAGTATCCTGTGTTTTGAGAAATCAGCTAGAATTCCGCAAGTATTTTCATGCATAAAAGCGTCTATGTTTATGATGCAACTTCTAATGACACTATTTGCATACATCTTCATGATGAGCTACACGATAAAGACCATCCCATAAATCAACAATAGTTGTCCCATTAAGAAAAGGATATTTCGGATATTGGGTCTATTAATAGCTCATTTGATATCTTTTTTGTTAATTATTCAATTGTAATTACTCTAAAAATACAAGGTGTTTCTAAGTATTTTGTAGTCCATATTTTTTCGCCAATAGAATATAGGTAATTTAACAATACTACTTTTTATATTCCAATGATTTAATGCTATTATTATGTAATTTATAGCTTGTTTTTTACGTTTTAATAATAATTATTATTTATTTTCAATAATATTTCATATATTTGTGCTTTAAACGTAAATTAATGGACTAAAATTTTAAAGATGTGGAAAACCAACTTGAATGTGATAAAAAATAGACAAGATTCTTACATGTTTTTGCTCTAAATATTTAACGAGTAATTTTATCAAAAATTTTGCAAGTTAATATTATAAAGGTATAGTTATTGATTGTAATTGCTATCTTTGCAGGACTATACATGGAAGCGTTGCTATTTTATAACCTTTAATAATATAGTATATTGAAAAATAAGAGAAAATAATGACTGATCCATATTCAACTTTGGGAAAATTCGTTCTTGATACCTTCTTTGCTGATGACAAAAGGGGCGAGGTTATATTCCCTATCATAGATGAATACTACATAAAACAATTCTGCAAAGTCAAAAAATGTAGTATAAAAGACTTCTTTGATTCTGTACATAGCTGCCAGAGATTTTATAATATATCTGGATGTTCGAGTATAGAAGAAATATTAGGTATTATTGCTATCCAAATGTATGCAGCATCAAAGATGGATACTGCAGATGGTTTTTCTTCTTCCAACTTCAGAAATAGAATATGTGATAATGATGTCTTAGATATAAAAGTTAATGATTGGCAAAAATGGGCTTGTGAGAATCAGGATGATATTTGGACACGATATTATGAGTGGTGTAATGACAAATCGTTTATAATAACCAACGTATGCGAACCAACAACAGGAATTTATAGGTATGTTCAATACCCCAAAGTACATTCTTCTCTTATTCTTAACCGCCAAGATCTAAAAAGTATTGCATACTTATTTATCGAAAAATGCTTAAATCCCAATGAAGACTTGAGCGAACATGAATTTTGGTCTTTAATTGGTATCAGACATGAAAAAACATATTATTCTAGACGAGCTATAAGAATTCTTTCTGATGACCGAAGTCGTGCTAATGAGCAAATATATCAATATTTTTTGTCGTGGACAGGTGAATATTTAAAACCTACTTGCTATGGAGTAAGCAAAGAGTCAATAGTTTCAGAACCAAAATATAATATAAACTTGTATTATGATAATGAAAATTGGTTTATTGATGTACTGAGTATATATAATGGAGAGTTAGTTGAAGAAATTCAGTTAAAATCTAGACTAAATTTTGATTTTCTCAAACCATATTATAATATGAAACGCAGTAATGTAATAGTATTCCAAAAAGATCCTGATTATGATAATTGGTGGAATGAAACTAGATATATTGATGACTACAATGCAGACGCATTATTGCTTGAATATATAGGAAATGGTGCTAGATATTTAGGTAGAAATGTTGTTGCATCCATTGGATTATTTAGAATTATAAGAATAAATCCAAAATATGAATTGTATGAAAAATTTTACGGTGAAGAGCGTCCATATTCTATAGTTGGAGGCTTTAAGCTTAGACCAAACACATATATAGTTGGGGCTCCACCAATATTGATAACTAAAGTAGCATTAGCATTTTGGATTGATGGTGTTAGGTACGATTCGCATACTGAACAACAGACGCATACTTTTGATTTAAAAAAAGGAAAGCACCAAATAAAAATTAAAGGTTATAAAGTAAAAGAATTTACATTAGTTGAAGATAATATCGATATCATTCCATGGAATGATAATAAAAGATGGGATCTACAAAACAAACGGCCATACTGTTGGCAAACAACTAAAGAAGGGTTAGTTGTAGGCTTAGATTTTAGCAAGTATTCATATATATCAACAATAACTCCACTTAGAAAATGGTGTTCTGATATATTATATCGTAAAAATAATATTAATTATCTAATCAAAGAAAAAAACAAATATGGAAATAGAAAGTATTAAAATAGTTGGAATTGCTGAACCATCGAGTTCCAATAATGCAAGAATATCTGTAATAGGCTATTTAGATACGGATTGGAAGTTTAATCACCTTACACCATCAGAGGCAGTTGAAATGTTTCCTAGTCAAGGTCGAGTTTTTGCCCCACATTTTCAAGGAAAATGTCCCAATCTTGTTCATAAATGTGTATTTCTAGGTGTTCAACATTCAAATAATAATGGCAAGGATAATTATATTTGGGACTGGAACAATGGTATAGTTGAAGAATATGGTATACCTATATTAGATGTTAGAAATACTATATCAACCGACATTGCACAATCATATGATGAATTGAAAGCTAAGTATACTAAAGATGGCGCATTCTATATTGGTGTAGATAAATATGTTTATAAGATAGATGAAAGTATTAATAGACATTATATTTCTAGGTGGAAATTAAACGATTTAATTGATAGTGATTTTGATAATTTTGTAACCGCTGATGATAGGCATTATTTCATTATTAAAGACACTATTTCTTTGAAACCAGAATATGTTGATATGATGTCGAATAAGACCTTGTGCTGTTGGATAACTGGAGAAGTGCTCAAAAAAACTTGGCTTGAATTAATTGGGGGTGGTAGTTCTGATAATTTAATGCTAGCAATAAGAGAAGTTATAATTGGTATAAAGGGGACGCCAAAAATTATAATTAATTCAAGAATTAATAGAGTTAGTGAAATTGTTGACGATTTCTCATTTTCTTATGAGAAGTTAAAGCAGTTAGTTGCAAGTCCAATTATGAACCAGCTTATTGAACGATCTGTGGAAGCCAACTATCAGCATTATATTAATGAAGAAGGTGGTAAATTTACAAATGCATTTAAACAATTTAAAATAGATAATGAGCAAAAAATTATAGATGCAAAAGCAAGAACAGAAAAGAAAATAGCCGAAATTAATATTCTTGCAGAGAATGCTCAAATGGAATTAGGAAAGGCTAAGGTTAAGTTATTAGAAGAAGAACGTGTCTTAAATATCCATATTAAAGACCAGATTTCAACTATTGAAAAAAACGATGCAATTATTAAACATCAAGCTGAAATTTTTAAAAGGTTATCAGATAACAAACAAGAAATAGTCAGAAACTTTGGAATGGTAAAAGATGTTTTTTCAATATTTAATAATTCTAATCTTGAAAAAAAATGTGTTCAAAATATCTCTACACATTCCATACGAACTATTGACTTAGAAAGCGAAGTAATTAAATCGGATGATAATTTCATATTGCGATTAAGTCATTATTTGGAATGTAACAATAGATTGCCTAATATATCTAAAAAAATATTTGGACTCTTAGTTGGTTATGACGTGTTGTTATTTTCTGATGGAAAAATCGTCGCTAGTTTGTTGAATGCAATCGGTTGCTGTAAATATTTTATGTTTAATGTAACGCCTGAGGTTCGTTCTTTTTTTGATGTATGGAACAATGGGTTTGAGGATATTGTTAGACTTTCATCTGAAGAGCCAACAAAATTACATTTCTTTGTCATGCAGAATATAAATACATCTTATATTTCTTGCTATTTACAACCTATTGTAAATATGATAACAGGGTTAGAAGACACCTTTCCAGGAACGGACATTAAATTTCCAGGAAACCTCAGAATATTATTAATTTCAACTGATGAAGAAGGATTGCCACTTGCCAAACAATGTATAAGCAATTTTGGTTGTCTAACTAAAACAAAATATACAATAAATGAGTGCAATGAAGGACATTTTAATAGAATGAAACCTGACAATAATGGATACCTGAGCGCTATACAAATAATGCAAATACGCGAAAGTTCACCTTTGATTTCAAGTGATTACGAATCATATTTAATAGATGATGAATACTAATTTATATAAAGCCCAAAGTCTTTTACTCGGATGGATGAGTTTTAAGGGACTAGTGAGTTATAATGTTATTAAGTCTTATTGCAAATATTTGAATCAGCAATATCACTTAGGGGAAGATGAACGTCCCGCCTGGAAAATTTTTATGCCATTGTTTATTCAAGGTAATATAGATACAATTGGCGATGGAAAATTTAGAGTTACAGAGCCTTTATTAATAAAGGGGAAATGTGGATATGTCTACACAAATATTTTTAATGAAAAATACCAAGATGAGACAGATTTTCCTTTTGTTTATTATTCAAATGTTAGACCCAAATATGATTTTTCTATTGAGTATACATTTTACGCTAAGTCTATTCTTAAAAGCATTCCTTCAATAGACAAAATAGTTGATAATTTTAATAGACTTACTATAAATGACTTTACAAACTTCGATTTTAAATGTAAAAAGAAAAATATTGGAATTGCAAAACGGATAGATTCTACTGCTTACAATTACTTTATTTACCCGAACAGAAAAATTGTATCTATTCCAAGTTGGGATACTGCTCCAGAAGCTAATAATTTAGCTTTTTGTTATAGTAGAGTTATATGTGAAGAGTGTAATGGTTCTTATAGTTCTGAAAAAAATGTTTTAAGAGTAAAAAAAATCCACTTCCCAATAATTTTATATCGGATTTTACTCATTGAGTCCATATTGAGGGGAGGCAAACCTACTCGTGACTTTGATTATTATATATTTGATAATATTTCGAAAGAAATTGTTGAAGAGTTAAATAAAATATTATGTAAATCAATTTCATATGAATGATCCTATAAAAATATATGAAGACTTAAAGGAAACCTATTTAAAGTATATTAATAGTGCTATTCCTTTCTTTGATGAACACTATAATAGTGAGAGACGTGATTTGATGTCTGAAACAGGAACTATATGCAAATCACCAATTGTTGAACTTATCCCTCAATATAAAGGCAAAGCCTCTATAGATGAATTCTGTTGTAAGGAAAATATATCTAATGATTTGTCGGAATTCGTACAATGTGGTCTATTTTATAATGATAAATCTGAAAAAAGAGTTTTATATTCACATCAATATGATTCTCTAAAGGAAGCTTTTATTAATAGAAAAAACATAGTTGTAACGACTGGTACTGGTTCTGGTAAAACAGAATGTTTTATTCTCCCTATTATTGCAGATTTGCTAACAGAATCAAAAAAATGGGGAAGTGAGCGAACCAGGGCTATGAGAACAATGATTCTGTATCCGTTAAATGCTTTGGCTGAGGATCAAATGATTAGGCTTCGTAAATGTCTAAATAGTCGTAGAACTAATAATAAAGGAGCATTAGATTGGCTAGATAGGAATCGTCAAGGGAACCGGTTTTATTTTGGTAGGTATACTGGCAGTACTCCTGTTAGTGGTAATAGTGAAAATACAAAGAATAAGTTGCAATATGAAAAAAAACAACTTGAGGTTGATTGGGAAGCTGCGAATTTAGCGGCACAAAAGTCTGAGAATACAGAATTACTCTATCATGTGCCATGTATGGAATGTGACAATGGTGAAATGTGGAGTCGTCAGTCTATGCAAGATAATTCCCCAGATATAATGATAACAAATTATAGCATGCTTAATGTTATGTTGATGAGGGAAATAGAATCACCTATTTTTGAAAGTACAAAGCAGTGGCTTGAAGAAGATCCTAAACATGTTTTCCATTTGATTATTGATGAATTGCATACATATTGTGGAACATCTGGAACAGAAGTTGCATATCTAATAAGAGTTTTATTAGACAGATTAGGCTTGACACCAGATTCTCCTCAGGTTCAATTCCTTGCAACAAGTGCATCTCTAGAAATGAATGATCAAACAAAAGATTTTCTTTGTGAGTTCTTTGGTCTTAACAAATTTGACTTTGAAGATCGTTTCTGTATATTCTCAGGAGATGAACAATCTATCCCACAACAACCTATGACAAAATTGCCAATTGACGCCTTAGTTCAGTATGCTGACCCGAGTAAGACTGAGCAAGAAAAAAAAGAGACACTATTGCATACGTTGCATTGTAAAAGTTTTTATGAAGTTTCTGAAAAATATAGTTTAGACAAATGGATTATATTTTCTATGTATGGTGATAATGGTAAAATTGCAGCTACAGATATAATAAACATGGCAACACGAATGGGAGTGTCAGGAAAGAATGCTTTACTATTTGTTGCTTCTGTACTTAAGATTATTTGTAAATCTAAAGGTAATAAAGGGTTTATTTTACCAATTAGAGTACACTTCTTTTTTCGTGCTATAAATGGTCTATGGGCTTGTTCTAATCAAGTCTGTGATTGTGTAAGCCAAGAAAATAGATTTAAAGGACGATTACTAGGAAAATTATATAAGAATCCACGCTCAATTTGTAGTTGTGGACATTCTGCATTAGAAGTAATCATATGTGAAAGTTGTGGAGAGGCATTTTTAGGAGGTTATATTGTTAATAAAAACGGTAAAACGTATCTTAGTGCTGATATGCCTATCGGCAAGGCCATGTATGGAGTTCTTTGGAAGGGTCATGTGATTTCTGAAGAAGAATGGGTGAATGTTAACTATAATAGTTTAACTGGAGAATATAAAAAAGATAAGCGCGGAGAATATCTCCTTCGGATTCAAAAATCAGAGAATGAAACCAAATTTCCTGTAGTTTGTCCACAGTGCGAAGTAAAATATAAAATTACTGATCAAAATAGCATCACACCATTGAGAAGACATAGCGTAGGTTTGCAAAAAGTAAATCAAGTTTTAGCTGACTCTTTAATAAGATCAATGAAAAATGCTAAGGATGAAACGGCTAAAGTTATTTTGTTTTCTGATAGTCGTCAAGCTGCGGCAAAGTTATCGGCAGGAATAGAATTAGATCATTATCGTGATGTTGTTCGGTGGCTTATGCTTCATGCTTTGAAAGGCGATGACGAAGTTATTAATTTCCTAAAACAATTTCAGGCGAAAGATAGAATTATACAGTCTAGAGAAGAAAACGATAAAATGATAGCTCTTAGTAATAAAAATATATATGCTAGTTTGATCCAAATGATTCGGAGTAAACGCTATGGATTAACTGAACAAGAGGCTATAGAACTAAAATTTAAGTTTAAAAATATTGAAAATATAGGTTTCCCATATATAACTTCTGATGTGTTTAGTGGTCTGTTAAAAATTGGAACTAATCCGGCAGGGCCTAAACCTTCTTTATCTACTAATTTATTTTCAGGAGCATGGTGGAATTTGTTTGATTTCAAAGAATATAGAAAAAAAGATGGTCTAGGAGATTATGCCGAAGAATATTATAATAAAATTTGTCTTGCAAACAGACAGGAACTGCTAATTAGTTTGTTTGCTAACAAGAAAAAATCTTTTGAAGCGATGAAGTTGGGATATATTTCTTGTATTCAAACTAATAATATGGATAATCGACTAGAGCAACTTATAAATTCTACTGTTAGAATTCTTGGAGAAAAGCGGAGGATCACAGGATATGATTCAAAGTATCCAACTCCAAAGTCCTTCCCTATGTCTGTTAGAAAGATGATTAATTCTATTTATGGTAGTAAACATGTGAGGCAAATAATAGAATTACTGAAAGAGACTATGCGTGGTATGGAGATTCTTGATAAGAATTACATACAGCTAACAGGTAAGGGAATCGCATTTGTTAAATCATACTTGGGAATGGAATATTGGATATGTCCAATATGTAAAACAGTACATCTTCAGCCATCAAATGGAATCTGTACCAATTGTCAAAGTAGATTGACAATTCATAAAACTATAACAGCACAAGACTTACAGGATCCTCAAGATTATTATTTGTCGTTGGTAAATGATACAAATGATATCTATAGATTACATTGTGAAGAAATGACAGGACAAACTTCTAAGTCAGACTCGCGTAGACGTCAGAGATTATTTCAAGATATTTTTCTTAATGATGAAACACCAATTGTTGATGGTATTGATTTACTTAGTGTCACCACCACAATGGAGGCTGGTGTTGATATTGGTTCTTTATCTGTAGTTATGATGGGTAATGTGCCACCACAACGTTTTAATTATCAACAACGTGTAGGTCGAGCAGGGAGAAGAGGTAACCCACTAGCAGTAGCGTTGACTATAGCAAAAGGAAGTAGTCATGATCAGACACACTATCAAGAACCTGAACGCATGGTGTCTTCCTCTCCAAAAGATCCTTATCTTGAGGTTAGAATAAAAGAGATCGCTGAAAGAATTATTTATAAGGAAGTGCTTTATCACGTATTCTTGAACTCTCAAGTTTCTTCCGCAAATGATAATATTCATGGTAATTTTGGAAATGTTTTTGATTGGGAACCAACGAATAAGCTTATTGCTGAAAAATGGATAAAATATCATACTAATGAGATTAAACATATTATTGAGGTTGTAACAAAAGAGACTCTTATAACAGATAATGATAGGAAATCTATTTTGAAAAATATGCAAACTGAGTTTATTGGTAGAATATCTGATATTGCTTCCAGCACTGACTTTACTCAAGATTCATTGAGTGAAAGGTTGGCCAATGCAGGTATGTTACCCATGTTTGGATTTCCTACAAGAACAAGGAACTTATATTTGAACAAACCTGACAAATTGCCGGCTGAAGATATCGTTACTAGAGACTTAGACATGGCTATTAATTCTTTTGCTCCTGGGCATGAACTTGTAAAAGATAAAAAGATTTTTAAGGCAGTTGGTGTGGCTGACTATAAATACAATCGCCAAAATATGGTATCTTTGAAAGAAAATAGTCTAAATGTTTATCGTAAACCACTTTTTAGATGCAAGAATTGTGGCTATTCTACTTTATCTATAGAGAGCGATAAAGCCACATGTCCTATTTGCTCGAAACCTATGGAGAGAATAAATGTATGTTCCCCTTTAGGTTTTTGCGTAGATTATAATATGGAGGCTAAGGACTTTAATGGCTCTTTTGATTGGTATACTCCTAATAGTGATATAAAACTAGACTGTGAAGATCATCTTGAAGATTGTTCCCCAGTAAATAATTTGCAGATAAGAAACAATATAGTCCCAGACCAGGGGTTAGTTCACCTTGTAAATGACAATAATGGTAAGCTATATAATTTTGGATTAAATAGCGATGATATTTGGATATCTCCAGATGCATATCCTCAGGAGATAAAAGACTCTTTGCCCTTAAAATCTAGAAAGAAATTAGCATTTGTTGTTACAAAAACTACTGGGGTTATGACTCTTGGCTTTATCGAAGTTCCAGACAATATATGTTTAGTACCATTATCAGAGAATGAGAACTATATTGCGGTTAAGTCTGCATTCTATTCTTGGGGGTATTTATTGCGAAGATCTATTGCAATATATTTGGATATAGATACAACAGAGCTAGAAATTGGCTATGGCATTTCACCTGTCACTCATAAGCCAGAAGTCTTTATAGTTGAAAAACTTGAAAATGGTTCTGGTTACTGTAACTATTTAAGTGGCAGAAAATATCCAAATATACCATTTGACGCAATGATAAAACCTTTATTAGAAGGTGGATATTTGTATGAACATTTATTAAATTCTCAGCACCGAGATAGTTGTTTATCATCATGCTATGATTGCATTAGAGATTATTCAAACCAACAGAACCATGCATTGTTAGATTGGCGCTTAGGGCTTGATTTAGCAAGACTATCAGCTAATGATGCTGCGGAAATTAGTTTTAATGTAGATTATTGGAAAGATATGCTTGACAAAAATCTTGTATATCTTTTGCGCAAAAGACATTTTAATATTAAAAACAATGGCGAACTTTATTTAGCCTACGATGAGAACTCTCAAGTAAGAGGAATAATTGTGCATCCATTATGGTCTGCTGAATATATTAATCGTTTGTTAGATAAATATAATATAGGTAATATTGAAATCATTTCAATATTTGAATTGACAAGATCTTTGTATTAGGTCTTAACTAAGAAGATAAAGACAAAAAACGTGAAAGTTGACGTGAAGGAGCTATCACCCCGAAAGGCGTGCCTTTCAGGGTGAGGCTGTATTGTATAGGCTTGACAAACATCCGTTGAGGAAAAGATGATATAGTTTCCCGACTGGTGCTTTGAATTTAAGTAATAAAAAAAATCAATCATTACTCTTCTGGTGACGAGATACCCAATATCATAGATAATATTGGAACTAAAGAATTTAATCAAACATCTATTATCTCAATATTTAGCCCTAAATTTGCCTAGCTTAGAATGTTTTTGTACCTTTGCAATACTTATAAAAATAACCACTGTATTCCTAAATAAAATGAATAGACATATTTACCTTATTATCTTTTTACTGCTTGCAACCATCCATATACATGCTCAGGACGTAGCTCCAATGATACAGACAAACTGGGGACAAGGTAATCCCTATAATTCTCTGTGCCCTCTAGATTGTGCTGGTAATCGTACACTCGCTGGATGTGGACCTGTTGCAATGGCTCAGGTATTAAATTATCTTGGTATCAAAAGTAATTCAGCGCCGGAACTTATTCGGGATTGTGGTATCTCTGCTTTTACACGATACGGAAAGGATGCGAGTAGTACATCTACTATGCAGGGTATGAATGCCATGAAGAAGTTGTTTCATTGTAGCCCTTATATGAACATAGTAAAGCGCAATGAGTATCTTGGCGAAGAGGGAAAACAGGAGTGGAACAGTCTGATTACGAATGAACTCCGACAGGGTAGACCCGTTATCATTTCTGGTAAGTCGAAAAAGAGCGGGCATCTATTTATTCTGGATGGTTTGAAAGGTAGCCTAGTACATATAAATCTTGGTTGGAATGGACATCATGATGGTTACTATCCCCTGGATAGTCTCTATCAATATTCTCAAAAGAATGTAGCGATCATAGATATAGGTGACTCCACTTATGTGCCTCATGTAGATACTATCAATGTAAAACAGGCAGGAACACTACAGTCGATGATGCAGAATAGACCTTGGAGACAGATACGACATCTTTCTATCGTGGGCTCCATTAATGATGACGATGTACGTTGGCTAAGAACAATAGCGAAGTATGATAAAGAACAGTCTAGTCACCTTAGAACACTTGATCTCAGTGCCACTGATATGACTTATCTGCCTGACAGTGCATTTACTTACTGTGCGGGGCTCACTTACGTTAAACTGCCAGAAAAGTTGGAGACGATAGGCAGATATGCTTTTAAGTTTGGTTATGGTATCAATCAGGTAGACATACCGCCTACGGTTAAGAAAATCAGGTTGGATGCTTTTGCTCTTTGCTCTCAGCTGCTAGATATTAAAATACCAGAAGGTGTCTCAAATATATTGAGCTGTAGTTTTATTGGCTGCTCGTATCTTACGAACGTGAAACTTCCCGCTACAATTGATACCATCGGTTATTCTGTATTTGAAAGATGTTCTCGTCTTGAAAACTTGTATATTCCCGCATCAGCCACACAGATAGGAGTGTCTATCACGAGAAATTGCCCAAACGTCAAAATTCATATAGATGCTCATAATCCAAAATATGAGATCGTTGATGGAGAAATATGTGATAGAAAGACACATAAGTCTCTTGATAAAAGTTACCCAATACAGAAGCCTATGACTAAAAAACCTTTCTTAGTTGTTAATGGGGTATATAAAAGTACATATAAGATTGTAAAAGGTAAAAGGGTTCTGGTGAAGCGTGTGAGAATAAACTAAGTATGCTAAAGCTCTTTTGTTTCTATGTTTTTTGAAAACTGTATAACAGAATTCAAAATATCTTTGTATCTTTGTAGCGTTAATTATTTGAACGATGAACGAAGAAAAGAAGGAGAAGCGTGGGGGCAGACGTGAAGGAGCCGGTAGACCGAAAGGCGATAACAAACTGTATGCGTTTCGGGCAGATAGAGATGTCGCCGATTTTATTGATGCACACGATAATAAAACCGAGTTTATACGTGACTGTATTTTGCAGGCTCGACAAACATCCGTTGAAGAAACGAAGATTGATAAACTAGGTGAGGTGATTCCTGCTAATAGGGTGAAGCCTGTTAATGTTCCTTTCTTTGATGTTAAGATTGTGGCAGGTTTTCCTATTCCTTTGAATAATGATGAAATGGCACAGGATATTGAACTGCTGAAAATGCTTTGTCCAAATCCTGATTCATCTTACTTGATTAGAGTGCAAGGAAATTCGATGATCGAAGCAGGAGTTCATGACGGCGATATTCTGATTGTTGACAAGAGCAACAGACAACCAACTGAAAAACAGATTGCGGTATGTGAACTGAATGGGGAATATACTGTGAAGCGTGTTAAGGAAATTGCTGGGAAGAAATGGTTAGTTCCTGCTAATCCTGAATATCCGAATATAAAGTTGAACGAAAATGATTCATTCAGCGTATGGGGCGTTGTTACTTATATCATAAGTAAACCGAAATATTAAATATATGATTGCACTGGTTGACTGTAATTCATTCTTCTGTTCTGTAGAGAAGGCTTTTCATGCCGGATTGAATGGTAAGCCGGTATGCGTGTTGTCATCTAATGATGGCTGCATTATCGCATTGACTCCAGAGGCTAAGGCGATAGGATTGCATCGTGGTGATCCTATATATAAGGTGCGCGATCTTGTGAAGTATAACAACGTTGCTATTTTTTCTACAAATATGTATCTGTATGCTGCGATGTCCAGAAGAGTAACAAATATTCTTCGCTCATTTGTTAACCATGTAGAGAATTATAGTATTGACGAGAGCTTCTGCTTTCTTGACGGTTACGATAAACAGTATGATCAGGAGGATTATATGAGAATGGTTGTCGAGAAAGTAAAACTATATACTGATATACCTGTATCGGTAGGGGTTGCTCAATCAAGGACTTTGGCAAAAATGGGCAGTAAGTTTGCGAAGAATTATAAGGGATATAATTCTGTATGCATGATAGACACAGACGAGAAACGACGTAAAGCCCTTTCAATGATGGAACTTTCTGACGTATGGGGAATAGGAAGGCGAACATTGCCTAAACTGGAATACTATGGAGTGCACACTCCATTGGAACTAGCAGACAAGAAAGAATCATGGATTAAAAGCAGGTTTAGTCTTCCTATGGTGCAGACGTGGAAGGAACTTAATGGAATTTCATGTATAGACACATCAGAGATTGCAGGTAAGCAATCAATATGTACGAGTAGGAGCTTTGGTGAAAAGGTGACCGACATTAGTTCGTTAAGAGCTGCAGTGGCGAATTTCGCAGCAGGCAGTGCAAACAAACTTCGTGGTCAACATTCTGTAGCCAGTGCAGTAACGGTGTTTATCATGACTAGTAGATTTCGGGAAGACTTGCGGCCGTATAGTAATTCACTTACAGTAACTTTGTCTGTTCCCACATCTGACACAATCGAGATAACAAAAGCCGCCCTGCAGATTGTTGATGACATCTATATAAAAGGCATCTGCTACAAGAAAGCTGGAGTCGTATTAAGTGATATAACAAACGATACCGCCATTCAGCAAAACCTTTTTGATGATATACAGAATCGCCCACAAAGATTTAAACTGATGAACACAATAGACAAACTTAATCACCGCTATGGAATTAAAAGCATTAGGCTGGCAGTGGAAGGCGAGGGGAAACAGAACTGGCATTCCAAAAGCGAACACCGAAGTGGCAACTATATATCAGACATAAACGAGATAATGACAATACAAATTTAAAGACAAATAGATAATTCTTATTTCTGTATTCATAAATTCTATGGGGGTATTTTTGTAGTTTGAAAATATTAAATCTATCTTTGCAATACAAAAAATAATAATAGACTTAATACATAAACGATTATGAAAAAGAAATTTATTTGTACTGTATGTGGATACATCTATGAAGGTACAGAAGCTCCAGACCAATGTCCAATTTGTAAAGCTGATAAGAGCAAGTTTAAAGAAATGGAATCTGTTGACGATGATCTAAATCTCGCTACAGTTCATTACCTAGGTGCAGCTTATAAGGAAGGTGTATCAAAGGAATTGATTCAGCATTGTAAAGAAACATTCGCTGGTGAGTGCAGTGAAGTGGGGATGTATCTAGCGATGGCCCGACAGGCAGATCGTGAAGGCTATCCAGAAATTGCAAGAGCTTTTGAACACTATGCTTACGAAGAGGCTAATCACGCAAGTCGCTATGCTGAACTTCTAGGTGAGGTTTTGGCTGATACAAAGGCTAACCTTGAGGCTCGTATCTCTGCAGAGAAGGGTGCATGCGCTGAGAAGTTTGAATTCGCAAAGATGGCAAAGGCTGAAGGTAACGATACTCTTCATGACACAATTCATGAAATGGCTAAAGACGAAGCTCGTCATGCGGCAGGTTTCGCTGGTTTATATAAGCGATTCTTTAAATAAGATTTCAATTTTGCAATAGCTGGAAGGATTGGATTTACATTATGTGAATTCAATCCTTTTTTGTATAGTAGCGTTTCTCAATTCTCGCTATCACTTTAATATTAGCATAAATCGAAAAAGTTTATGGAGTTGTTGTCTGTGTTCTCTATCATATACAAATGTTTGATAAGGATTCTCTATCGACTGTAAATGCGCTAATAACACGACAGATTTGGCAAAGAATAGATAAATCTTATTTTAGCATTCATAAATTCTATGGGGTTATTTTTGTAGGTTGAATGTTTTTATTCTATCTTTGCAATAGAAAAAAAATAACAATTAGTAATCAACTAAATAACAAAAAGATTATGAAGAAGAAATTTATTTGCACTGTATGTGGTTATATCTATGAAGGTACTGAAGCTCCTGAAAAGTGTCCAATCTGTAAAGCTGACAAGAGCAAGTTTAAAGAACTAGAAGTTGCTGACGATGACTTGACTTTCGCAACTGTTCATTATCTAGGCGCAGCTTACAAAGAAGGCGTATCTAAGGAACTTATACAGCACTGCAAAGAAACATTCGCTGGGGAATGTAGTGAAGTTGGAATGTATCTAGCAATGGCTCGACAGGCTGATCGTGAAGGTTATCCTGAAATAGCAAGAGCTTTTGAACACTATGCTTATGAAGAGGCTAATCACGCAAGCCGCTACGCAGAACTTCTAGGTGAGGTTTTGGCTGACACAAAGGCTAACCTTGAAGCTCGTATCTCTGCTGAGAAGGGCGCATGCGCTGAAAAGTTTGAATTCGCTAAGCTTGCAAAGGCTGAAGGCAACGATACTCTTCACGACACAATTCACGAAATGGCTAAGGACGAGGCTCGTCATGCAGCAGGTTTCGCTGGTCTATACAAGAGATTCTTTAAATAATATTTTCCGACGATAATAATGAAAGGATTGAATCCATGAATATGGGTTTGATCCTTTTTTATGTATCATCCTTTTTGTTCATTTATTATTCTTGAGATTTGCATAGCCAACTAGTCTGTCGGTTCGTTCTCCGTTTCCTCGATAATACACCAACGACTGATAGCTGTTCTCCGTTTGGAAGAAGCTGCCTTCTGATTGCAGATTGTTTGCTTTTCCATTGTTGTCGAGCATAATATATTTATATGAATAATATCCTTGTTTCAATAATACGGAGTCTTCATAATATCCTGTAGACGGATTGTAGGTCATCTTGTATTTTGGTAGAAAACTGTTGTTTGTAAATCCGCCGTCAATATATATGTCATGATCAGTAGGAGGAGTCTTCAATGTGAAATGAGTTATCACATATTCTGAAAGGCGATCGTTTTCGTTGTTATCGCTATTTCTTATGCAATATGCACCGTTTGCATCCTCATCATATATATAGTTTAACCTTGGTTCATCACGCCAGATATATGCATTATAGTGATTTCCGTCCCAGTCTGTTGTTTCAATACCCATCGTAGGATGCGAGACATCAAGAATTTCAAACTTTCGATATTCGTTCCCTGCATCAAAAATATAGTCCTTGCAGTGTTTCCATTGCATTCCGTTTGGCATAATATTGTCTGGTCGGGCTTTGATGCGAGCATTGTCCCAACGGCCATTTTGCATAACGATGGTCTTTATCTGTGTGTCGGGATTGGAAACGGTCACATTGTTATATGATACGGTCATATCAACCTGCTGATGCGTGCTGTTTATGTCAATATCAGTATTGGTTCTATATGCCATACCAACATTCATAAGCGGTTCGACAACCATAAAACAGGCAACAAGAAGAACTCGGTTGTTGTCGTCTTCATCCATAACAGTGACCTTATAATTGCCACTCAACTTTATGCTGCATCTGCTGTTTGGTATTGCAAATGCGTAATGGCTATATTCAACAGTTGTGTTTACAGACTGAGAAATGTCTTCAATAGGTATTCCTTCTGAAAATCCAGTGACATAATCACTTGTAAACAGTTGATTGGAAATAGACCAGTCTGATTCGCAATGCTCTATCTTGTATGTATATCTATGATACTCATGGTTGAAGTTGTCAAAACCGATGTTTACTACATCACTGCTATTAAGAGTGATAATGGGTAACAGACTTTGCCAGTCGTTGCCATTCATAACCTGTAGTGAGGCAATGTTATCATCTAATATCTCATAGTGCTGTGACAGGGCCTTACAAGGCACTGCCAGCATTAACAATGATAATATGGACAACTTAACGTTTTGCATCTGTTTCTATATTAAAACCATTCCAATTTGATATACAACTGTACTTACCGTCCATGCAAGGACCGTGGTGTAGCCGGCTGCAAACAAAGCCCACTTCCAACTTCCTGTTTCTCCCTTTATAGCTGCTATTGTGGCTATACATGGGAAATAGAGTAACACAAATAATAAGAAGCAATAAGCTGTGAGTGTTGCCACAGGTTGGGCGTCTTCATATTTTATGTTATGTACTTTTGCTATGTCTGATGTCATCTGACGATGTAGGGCCTGATATTTACTGCCAGAATCAGAATTGTCAGCTACGCTTTCGTCATTACTGTAGAGTACACCGAGAGTACTTGCTACAATTTCTTTAGCTCCAACACCGGCAACGAGTCCTACATCAAGTTTCCAATCAAAGCCCATAGGTCTGAAAACCGGTTCTATTGTCTTTCCAATTGTTCCGATATAACTCTGTTCCTGTTGCTGCTGCTTTGACAGATGTTCGTTATGAGGGAAATATCCCAATGCCCATACAATGATACTTGCAACGAGGATGATGCCACCCATCTTTTTAAGATACTGTTTCCCCTTTTCCCAAGTGTGTCTGCCTATAGCCTTCCATGTAGGGAAGCGATAGGGTGGAAGCTCCATTACAAACGGAGTGTCTTCGCCCTTGACAAGGAATGAACTAAAAATACGACTGATCACAACTGCCATTACGATGCCGATTACATATAATGACAACATAATGAGAGAGCGATATTTCAGCGCAAAGAACGTTCCGGTTATCATTACGTAGATAGGGAGGCGGGCTGAACAGCTCATCATCGGAATGATAAGCATTGTTATGAGTCGTGAGCGCTTGCTCTCAATGGTTCTTGTTGCCATTACGGCTGGTACATTACATCCAAATCCCATAATAAGCGGTATGAACGACTTGCCGTGAAGTCCCATCTTGTGCATTATTTTATCCATGATGAATGCTGCACGTGCCATATATCCTGAATCTTCCATGAAACTGATAAAGAAATAGAGGATAAGAATCTGTGGTAGAAATACAATAACAGCTCCAACACCTCCTATAATTCCGTCTACAAGCATCGCCTTAACAGGTCCATCAGGAATATTGTTAGCTATTAAATCACCCAACCATGATACTGCTGCCTCAATAGCGTCCATTGGATATTGACCTATTATGAATGTTGCTGTAAACATGATAAATAGCATCAGGATAAAGATAGGGAATCCAAGATATTTATTTGTGATGATATTATCAAGGTAATGAGTCATCTGATAAGTATCTTTTTTCTTTCCAGTCTCGTATTGTGCTTCTTGAAGTGCTCCATGGATAAAACCATACTTTGCGTCCATCACTGCGGTTTCGCTGTCGTCTCCTGTTTCATCCAATACCCTTTGAGCAGCAGCATCACGTGCCTTCAATATAGCATCTGCTGTAGGCAAAGCCTTTATTTTCTTTTCAGCTTCAGCATCATTCTCAAGGAGTTTTATTGCTAGGTAACGTGTGGAATATCGCTGGCGCAAAGTTTCGTCCTTCTTTAGATATTCCTGTATGTGACTTATTCCGTTTTCTATTTCGTGTCCATGATTGATATGTATATGGCGGAAATGTGGCTTGTCATCCTCATTACTTTCATATAACTCTATTATCTGATGAAACATTTCATTGACTCCGCTTCCGTCCTTAAATACGGTAGGAACCATTGGAACACCAAATAGCTCAGAAAGTTTGTTGTAATCAACATTATCACCACGCTTTTGGGTCTCATCAAACATATTTAACGCACACACCATACGAAGGTGCATATCAATGAGTTGTGTTGTGAGATAAAGGTTACGTTCAAGGTTACTAGCATCAATGACGTTTATAATAACATCAGGCGTCTTTTCGATGATCTGCTTGCGAACATATAGTTCTTCTGGTGAGTAAGCTGAAAGACTGTAAGTACCAGGAAGGTCGACAAGATTAAACTCATAACCTTCATATTCTGTATGCCCAACCTTTGCATCAACAGTTACACCAGAGTAGTTGCCTACACGCTCATGAGCTCCTGAAGCAAAATTAAAAAGTGATGTCTTACCACAGTTTGGATTTCCAACAAGGGCGACATTGATAGTATGGCTGCGTTTGATTGCAGCTTCTTCCAACTGTTCATCAGTTAGCGGTTGCTCGTCAATATCAGTGCTATCTATAATCTCAGCTGTTTTATATTCATGCCTTGAAACTCTGCTCATTTCCTTGGCTTCAGATTCTGACACAACCTCTATCATCTCAGCTTCAGTACGACGTAAAGATACTTCGTAGCCCATTATTTTGTATTTCACTGGATCCTGAAGAGGTGCATTTAATAATACATCAACCTTCTTTCCCTTGATAAAGCCCATTTCAACTATGCGCTTTCGGAAACCTCCATGACCTGTTACTTTTACAATAACACCATGTTCTCCGGTTTTTAAATCTGATAATTTCATATTTTATACCTGCTATTTTCTATTTGCAAAAGTACTAAAAATAAGTGCAATATAAACAAATATTTATTTATTTGCCATTAAAATACCTAGAAATTATGATGCTAAGACATTATTTTCGATGATTATTATTACTGAAATTAGGATTATAACTCTTTTTGTTCTTACCTTTATAACCTTTAGATTTTGAAGTCTTGTCATAAGAGCCAACACCAGGATTATCGTAGGTGCTACCTACAGGACGATCCTCATATTTAGAATTGCGGCTATGCGTAGGCTTGCGACTGCTTCTTTCATTGTCAGAATGGAATTTATCTGTTCGCGCAGGACCACTAGGATATAACTTCTTTATCAAATCATGTCTGCCTATACGACGCAATTCCTGTTCTATATTTCTTCTTTCCTCTGGCTTATACCAGAAGAAGAACTGGCGCTGTGCAAGTTTTTCTCTAGGAGTCTTGGCGCTGAACACCGGTTCTAATGTATATGGATCGTAGCCAGTGTACCATGTCTCTGTGGAGATCGTCATTGGAGTAGGGGTGAAATCCTGCACTTGCTCAAGATGAAAATCAAGATCCTTAGTTTGTACAGCCAACTCTGCCATATCTTCTTCCTTGCATCCAGGATGCGAACTAATGAAATATGGTATAATCTGCTGCTTCAATCCTGCTTCTTTGTTTATGCGATCGAATATCTTCTTAAATTCATAGAACTGGTTGAAAGAAGGTTTGCGCATAAGTCTCAAGACATCATCCTGAGTGTGTTCTGGAGCAACCTTTAATCTTCCGCTCACATGATGCTCTATCAGTTCACGAGTGTATTCACGTGCTGAAGCATTTGCTTTTTCATCTTTTCCCTTATGCAACAGTAAATCATAGCGGACACCACTTCCTATAAAACTTTTCTTTATTCCAGGTAATGCGTCTACGGCATGATAGATGTCAAGCAGATGTGAATGATCGGTATCAAGATTAGGACACACCTGAGGATTGATACACGACGGACGTTTGCAAAGCTCACAAGCTTTATGATTTTTGCCATGCATACCATACATGTTGGCGGACGGTCCTCCGAGATCGGAAAGATAGCCTTTAAAGTCTGGCATACTGATTACTTTCTTGACTTCTCGCAAGATGCTTTCCTTACTTCTGCACACAACGAATTTACCTTGATGTGCAGATATTGTACAGAAAGCGCAACCACCAAAACAGCCATGATGCATGTTGATGGAAAACTTTATCATTTCGAAAGCCGGAATCTTCTTGCCTTTATATTTAGGATGTGGTAGTCGGGTGTATGGCAAATCGAAAGAAGCATCTAGTTCCTCGGTTGTCATTGTGGGATAAGGAGGATTTACAACAGCATATACTTTACCAGTCTGCTGGAGCAATCTTTGTGCATGAATCTTATTTGATTCTTCCTCAATATGTCTGTAGTTTTCAGCTTCAGCTTTCTTGTTAGCTAGACACTCTTCATGAGAATGAAGAATGATATCGTCTTCTTTTATTCCGCCATAGATATCATCCTCTTTTGCGAGATAGACTGTTTGGGGAATATTGTGCATGTCATTGATTGACATTCCAGACTCAATATTTTTGCTTACCTGAATAATTGATTTGGTACCTGAACCATATAATATCATATCTGCGCCACTGTCACAAAGAATGCAACGGCGTAGTTTGTCCTGCCAATAGTCGTAATGGGTGAGACGGCGCATTGATGCCTCTATACCTCCAAGAATAACTGGTATGTCAGGATATATCTTCTTTAATATCTGTGAATAGACAACAGTAGGATACTCAGGACGGCAGTCGTGGCGACCGTCCGGACTATACTCGTCAATAGAGCGTAATCGCTTATTGGCTGTATATTTGTTTACCATAGAGTCCATGCATCCCGGTGAAATACCGAAGAAGAGTTTTGGACGTCCTAATTTTTTGAAATCTCTGAAATCGCCATGCCAGTCAGGTTGTGGCACGATAGCTACACGATAACCTGCTGCTTCAAGGGCTCTGCCAATAACAGCAGCGCCAAAAGAAGGGTGATCAATATACGCATCACCCGAAAATAAAATAACATCAAGTTCATCCCAACCACGGAGTTCACACTCTTTCTTTGTAGTTGGAAGGAAATCTGTCAATTTGTATTGTTCTGAATCCAATCTTATCTTTAAATTTTAATGCTTGACATGCCGAAACATGTCAAGCCATATTATTAACTACGCTTCCTGTGGACTATCCACTTCGAGCTCTTTGTGCTTACTCTTCCAGTCAGCATACAACAATACGAAATTGTGTAGTCCAACTGCCTTCATATTAGCGTTATAGATTACGTCAAGACATAAATCAAGAAGATTCTTGTCGTTGCCGTTTTCACTCTCAATGAGTGAGCGCACATTGAATTTCAACTTATCAAGTACAATCTCGTCAATGATGCCATTGCTGTCGACAAGATTGCGCATTAACTGATATTTGTCGATAGTCTCCAAATGCTGGTCAGTGATTTCTATTGAACGTGTACCAGACTGATTTGCTTGAATTTTATACATGGTTTTATTTATTTAAAGATTAAACATATATTTAACTGTATTTTCTATTTCGATTTTACGGTGTCAGGCATGACATAGTTGAGAATACCTCTCATGATGTCGTTGCGTTCTTTCTTTGAGGCAATGCACTCTAAAGGGAATGCAACGGTAAAGCTATTGTAGTCTTTGCCTTGATAACCAACAGCTGCACCGCTACCGTTGTTGTATTGCATGGCGCATATAGCGCCTGGTGCAGGTGTTATTTCGTCTGATGATGTTGCTGCATAATGAGCATCGTTAAGAGCTCTGAATAAATAGAACTGCTTACCAAGTCCGTTAATCTGCATGTCACTATTTGTAGAATCCGTCTCTGCAGTAGTTACTTTCAATGTATTTTTCAAGAACATCTTTTCTCTGTCTGTTGTCATATCACTTGCAATATAACTTCCACTGACGATAATATTACCGTGATTTTGTGAATAGGTTTGCAAAGCGTTCTGCATTTCAGGAGTAAATGTCTTGTAATATTTCAAAGAATGTACATCATATTTCTGGAGACCAAGTATCAAGTCTACTGCAGTATAATTTGATAGTTTGATGTCGCCCCTTTCTATTGCATCTGCGGAACAACTTACTACATTATATTTTCCAGCAGTGGCTATAGCCTGAGTATGCTCTTTAACATAATCAAAATCATTACCATCTATGAAACTACCAGCCAGTTCATCTCCACAATATCCGAGTCCACCAGGACCTTCTATACCGATTTTCTTTTTGTCAAAACATATTTGCTTGCCGTTCCAACCTGCTGTAAGACCATAAGACACACCTGGATCTTTGTTGAAATCGAAACCTTGAATGCTATCATTGTCGATGACGGCAGGAGCCGAAAGGCGATCAAAGCCATTTACGACAAGTACTGTTTTGGTTGCCGAAGGTTGATAAAGGGCTGATAAAATTTCTGTAGGGAAACTCTCACCACCACGATTAACAGCTGTTACCTTGAAATTATATTGGACGCCAGGTATTATATGCAGAATGGTATAGTTCTTTAATACTAACGACCCATTATCGAAATCAGATTCTCCTGTAGCTGTATATACATTGTAAGCGGTAGGATAGGCAGAAGGTTCTAACTTATCTTCTGTTGCCTTCCATGACAATTTGACTTCATCTCTATCAATAAACTCAATCTTGAACGCATTAGGTGCAAGTGGCTGAATAACAGTTGGTTTGCCATGTGCATTATTAATATATCTGACAATTGTCTTGTACAATGATCTGGCCATGCAAAATTTGAAATTAGGATCTTGTCCCAATTCCATATCAGGAAAACTTTGATGTGACAATGTCTCTATAATTGCCGAAGGAACTTCTGGATTCCTAGTCTCGGAATAATTCTTATCCCATAGATATCTGCGACTCCATTTACCAACAGCTGCTCCTAAATCTCTGTCAAATCCATCAAGGAGAGATTTTGCGAAATCGTATGATGACATTCTTGAAACTCCAGAATTAAGTCTGCCTTCATTAAAGTTTGTTGTGCATATAGCTAGTGAACCGATAATACTATTTCCGATTTTGTCAAATCCAGCATCACTATGTACAGCTAGAGACAATTCTATAGGAACCTTCTTTCCCTCAATAGTTGGGACATAACATGAACCGCCAGCAAGCCAATTGCTCATGTAGGGTCTTGCATTGATGTCATCGCCGTAGTCATTGTCATTTTCCTTGCTGTCATAAACACTCGTTGGTGCTCCTGCCCATTGTGCAGAATAGCGTGCGCCTTCAAGGCAACGAGGGAATCCGCTTACGCTTCCTCCACGTTCAATATTTCCCATACCACCACCAAATCTAACGGCATCAGCTGTTACGACTCCATGGTTGCGAGAATTATTTGTTATTACGACACGATTGTATTGATTATTTCCTGAGGCAAAGTCAAATGTTCCGAGATATACCCAAGTTCCGCCACCCATAGTCTGGTTGACTCTGAAATGGGTTTCACTTCCATTATGATATACGATATATTCAGCATCGGGAACACTTTTTTCTGTTGTCTGATAGCTTACATATACAGCATATCTTCCTGAAGAAGCGAATGTAGGTTGATATGAAATTAGAGAAAACTTTTTCTTGCTTTTGGTAGCCTTTATCATTCTGGCAGTACCTTGCTCAAAAGGATTTTCTCCATTCTTATATGTTCCTTCATGGAACGAGAATCCTTTACCTTCAAACTCTTTCCATTCGCCCTTAACATTGACTTCAAGATAGTTTGGAGCCTTAGAAATATCATTATCAACTATATATTCATTTTTCTGCCAATCACGTTCCCTTGGTGTAAATACGCAAGCTCCGGCATTTTGCAGCATTGGAATAAGATAGGGAACAACGATAGTTTGTGTGAACAGATCCTCGGTAGTGCCAAACATATTCGGACGCTGCCATTTCCATACTCTCTTGTCATTGTCATAATATCGTCCATGACTCGCCCACAAAGAGATGTGTCGGTCATAGAGTCCATGCGTAATGCTGTAAGGTAGGGATGCATTTGTAACCCAAGGCTGATCATGATAATCTATATCTCCCCAGAACTTATTAGTCTCATTATCAGCAATAGTAGCATCTGTGGCAAGTTGCTCTATAGGCATGCCACAAGATATTATTATCATCTTATACTGATTGTATTGAGAAGGAAATATATGGCTAATTTTCTTATATATTTTCTTTACCGATTTCTGCGTCAGCTCTTGTGCGGCAAAAGAATTGCTAATTTCTAATTTAATAGTCTTAGCATTGTCATCTATATCGAAATTTAGAATTCTTATTTGTTCTGGTAGAGAGTTTTTGCCATTATCATATCTTAAGAAATAGTTGCTAATTTCCCTTTGGATAGCTAATTTATCATTTGGTGGCAATGCCATTAAAGATGTTGATAAACAAAGGGTGAAAACAGTAACTATTAATCTATTCATATCTTAACGTAATTAGTATGCAAAATTCTTAGGCTTTTTGCCTTTGAAATTTTTGAAATATGCCTTGATGATAGGCATGTCTTTATCTATATCACCTGTAGGAATAAATGCTTCCGTGCAAGTAATAGTCTTCTTTTCGTAGTCGACACCATAAAGAAGGATAGGTATATTGGCTTTTAGCGCAATAAAATAAAATCCTTTTTTCCAGTCTGGGTTAGGAGAACGAGTTCCTTCAGGTGTTATACACAACTTGAATGATTTTGATTTGAGGGCTGTCTCAGCTAAATTATCTGTCATACTTGTATGCTTAGATCTCCAAACAGGGATTCCTCCCAACTTGTGGAACATCTTACCGAATGGCCAGAAAAACCATTCTTTCTTCATAAGGAAATTCGTTTTTAGACATTCTGCACGTGTGTAAAGCTGTCCTATGACGAAATCCCAATTACTAGTATGTGGCGCAAGGCAGATAATAAATTTATCAGGGTGGTCAACAGTAACATTTTTTGTCCATCCCATTTTATTATACAATATCCAATTACAGATTCTGTTTATCATTGCATGAATTTAAATATTCTGTATTTGGTCTACGATCTCGCTAGCTTGTTTATTGAAATCATCAATAATAGCTTTGTAATAGGTCTTTGTTTCCATACCAGGTTCTGGGTGCGAAATGCGGCTTATAAAGTCATTATGTATGATGATTATTGATGTCAATAGGGCATCTATGTTATCCTTATTAGGTTTTTCACCATACAAAGAAGCTGCCACAGCTTCTGCAAATAAGTCGCTACAAATATAGTTTATAGTTCGTTTTAAATTTCTCTTGTTTGCCATAATTATTCCTTTATTATTGTCTTTTACTTGCCAAAGATAGAAAAAAAATAGGAAATGCAATACTATAAGTCAAAAAAATGTTTCTAATTTTCGGTTTTATCATTTTTTCTTTCATTATTTCATGGAAAAGTCTTATTTTTGCATGTGTCTTATTGGAAATTCAATTATTCGTTGATTATAAAAACTAAAAGCAATTATGGAAATTAGCGCATTGCAAAAAGAAAGAGCTGCATATCAGCCAAAGCTGCCTAAGGCTCTTCAAGGTGCAGTAAAAGTTAAAGAAGGTGCTCCTACCAAGAGTGTGGACAATCAGGAAGAAATTAAAAAATTGTTCCCAAACACTTATGGTATGCCTCTTATCGAGTTTGTACCAGGCGAGAACGCTGACAAAAAGAAGATTAACATCGGTGTTATTCTTTCTGGTGGTCAGGCTCCTGGTGGTCATAACGTTATCAGTGGTTTGTTTGACGCCGTAAAGAAACTCAATTCTGAAAACCGTCTTTATGGTTTCCTAATGGGTCCTGGTGGTCTTGTTGATCATAACTATGTTGAGATTACAGCAGAATTCTTGAACCAGTATCGTAACACAGGTGGTTTTGATATGATTGGTTCTGGCCGTACAAAACTGGAGGAAGAAGAACAATTTGAAAAGGGCTTGAAGATTATTCGCGAACTAGATATTAACGCTATTGTTATAATCGGTGGTGATGATTCAAATACCAACGCTTGTGTTTTGGCTGAATATTATGCTGCCAAGAAATATGGTGTACAGGTTATCGGTTGTCCTAAGACTATTGATGGTGACCTTAAGAATGAGCAGATTGAAACAAGTTTTGGTTTCGATACAGCTACTAAAACATATTCTGAACTTATCGGTAACATCGAGCGTGACTGTAACTCAGCACGTAAATACTGGCACTTCATTAAATTAATGGGTCGTTCAGCTTCTCATATCGCACTTGAATGTGCTTTGGAGACTCAGCCAAATATCTGCTTGATTTCTGAGGAGATTGAGGCAAAGGATATGACACTTAATCAGGTAGTAGAGAACATCGCTAACGTTGTTGCATATCGCGCTAAGCAGGGTAATAACTTCGGTGTTGTACTTATTCCAGAAGGTCTTATTGAATTTATTCCAGCAATCGGTAGATTGATTCAGGAATTGAATGACTTGTTGGCTGCTCATGGTGCAGACTATAAAGATTTGGATAAAGACGCTCAGCGTAAATATATTATCGCTCATCTTTCAAAAGAAAATGCAGCTACATTCGAAACTCTTCCTGAAGGTGTTGCAAGACAGTTGAGTCTTGATCGTGACCCTCATGGAAATGTTCAGGTTTCTCTTATCGAGACAGAAAAACTTCTTAGCGATATGGTTGGTTCTCTTCTTGCAAAATGGGCTAAAGAAGGTAAATTCGATGGTAAGTTCGCAGCTCAGCATCACTTCTTCGGTTACGAAGGACGTTGTGCAGCTCCTTCAAACTTCGACGCTGACTATTGCTATGCTCTCGGAACTAGCGCAGCACAACTTGTTGCAGCAGGAAAGACTGGTTACATGGCTATCGTAAAGAATACTACAGCAAACGCTAATGAGTGGAAAGCTGGTGGTGTTCCAATCACAATGATGATGAATATGGAGAAGCGTAACGGAGAAATGAAACCAGTTATCCGCAAAGCTCTCGTTGAACTAGATGGTAAACCATTCAAGGCATTTGCTGCAAAGCGTGACGAATGGGCTAAGAATACAGCCTATGTTTACCCAGGTCCTATTCAATATTGGGGTCCAACTGAAGTTTGTGATCAGACTACAAAGACTCTGAAACTTGAACAAGATTAATATTAAGTGATATTTCAGGGATAGGGTAGTTGTTTGAAAGATAATGACAACCCTATCCTTTTTTCATAAATCTGGTATGACAAATAGTAAAAAGAGCATAAGCAGTGGAAAAAGTCGTTCTACGCAGACCAAAAGTAAGCGTAAAGGACATGCCACGCATCGTAAATTGTCATACCCATTTCATAAATATCCTAGATGGGCTGTAATGCTCGGTGCAATAGCTATTATTTCATTGTACGTCTGGTGCTTTTACTATTTCTTTGTCAGTCCTACAGGATTCAGATGGCGTGCACTATATGGTGATGCAAAATATCCAGAAGGATACGAAATACACGGTATTGATATTTCGCATTATCAAGATAACATTGATTGGGATGCACTTTCAAATGCTATGATTAAAGGCTGTCCTGTGAGATTCATAATAATGAAAAGTACTGAAGGTGCTAATAATCTTGATGAGACTTTTTATGAAAATTATCAAAGTGCTGGTGATTATGGCTTTATAAGAGGAGCTTATCATTTTTGGAGCAATAAGTCGTCGGCTCGTGAACAGGCTTATTATTTTCTGGATAAAGTGCATCTGAATGAAGGTGACCTTCCACCAATACTTGATGTTGAACATAAACCGAAAGACCAAAGTACTGAGGATTTTCAACGTAATGTTTTAACATGGCTTCATATTGTGGAAGATAAATACCATGTTAAACCCATTATATATACATATTATAAGTTTAAGCAGAATTATCTTTCAGCTCCAGTATTTGATGATTATCCATATTGGATAGCTCACTACTATGTAGAAAAAGTAGAATATAAAGGACCGTGGAAGTTCTGGCAACATACTGACGCCGGAAGACTTCCAGGTATAAAAGGATATGTAGACTTTAATATTTACAATGGTAGTTATTATGATTTGAAGAAACTTACCATTGGAAATGATAATTGGTAGATATTGCTAAACTATTGGTTTAGCAACAATACCAAACAAGCCCATTCACCATCTTGCTTTCTGCCATATTCTTCAAGACCAAGCTCTTTTGCCTTATCTAAAAGTACAGGAATGTCACTCAGATAGAACCCACTTAAAATAAGTAGAGAACCTGTAGTCATTAGACTTTTAAAAGTAGGCATGTCGTTTAAGAGAATGTTCCTATTGATGTTTGCCATGACTATATCAAAAACACCAGAGATGTGGTTAAGTACATTTGAATCACCTTGATATACGCTGATGTTACCGATCGCATTAATCTCAGCATTGTGTCTTGCATTATTCACGCTCCATTCATCTATGTCATACGCAACGACATTGCTTGCACCAAGTTTTGCTGCTGCTATACCTAATATGCCTGTACCACATCCACAATCCAATACCATTTTATCTTTTAGATCAAGATGTAAAAGGGTAGAAACGATCATCCTTGTTGTTTCGTGTGTACCTGTTCCAAAAGCTAGTTTTGCGTCAATGAAAATATGTTCTGTATTTGATGGCATTCCCTTTGGCAAAGGTTTCTTAGCATCACATACTATAATCTTATTGTCAATGTTGATTGGCTCAAAGCCTTTTTCTTCCCATTCTTGATTCCAATCTTTATCATCAGCATATTTGACATTATAAGATATCTCAACATTTGGGATGATAAAATCTTCAATAGACTTCTTCATTAAGTCCTCATCCCAATTGTCTACCTGACAGTATGCAATAAGACCATCAGATGTTTCTTCGAATGATTCACAACCAGCTTCACCTGCAGCGTCAGCTAGCAAGTCTCGAGCTGTTTGAAAAACATCTGCACTACTCTTAATACTATAACTAATTTCAAAATATTTCATAATGTTGTTAAATTTGAATGCAAATATATAAAAAATAGGGAAAAACCTATCACGGATTAGGGATTTTCCTTACATTTGCACTAAAATAATATATATTTTTGTAATTGAAATATAGTGTAAACAAATAAAGAGACAAGAAAATGAAGAAATTTATTCTCATCTCAGTCCTTGCTGGAGTTCTACCATTGTCTATGATGGCTCAGGACGACGACCTCTACTTCACACCGAAGAAGGATGCCGCAACAAACTCCTATAGTAAGTATGACAATTATTCAGGCAGCAACAGAAACGTTGATGAATATAATCGTCATGGAAAGTTCTGGAGCCATTACCAAAAAATTGGCACAGATAATAAAGGGAATGATATCATACAATTTACACAAGGTAATGGATTATATCCAGATTCAACTTATGTGGATACTACGTTTGTAGGTAATTACTATTCTCAAATGACAGATAATAATGATGATGATTATAGATATAGCCAACGTATGAGTCGTTGGGATGGTTTCTATGATCCATCATATTATAGCTGGAGCTATGGATTTGGTCCATATTGGGGCTATGGTCCTCGCTGGAGTTATGGCTTCTATGATCCGTTCTACGATCCTTGGTATGATCCATGGTACACAGGCTATTATGGTTATCGCTATGGCGGTTGGTATGATCCATGGTATTATGGTTACAATGGTTATTATGGATATCCATATTATGGTGGAGGATATGTTTCATATAACCGTCCAACAGGAACAAGAAATCATTCTTTTGTAAATGGTAATAATTCTGGATCTTTTGCACAGGGCACTTTTGGAGGCGCACGCGGAAATAATGGAAGTAGATCTTCTGGATTCCAAGGTTCTGGCAACAGAAGTTTTGGTGGTTCACGTGCTGTAAACAATCAGAACAATACACGTACATTTGACAATTCTCGTTCATTTGGTGAAAGAACGCCTTCTTCTTCATTTGGATCAGGTAGCTTCGGCGGCGGAGGCGGTTTTGGCGGTGGCCGTTCTGGTGGCTTTGGTGGCGGCGGCGGTCACTCAGGTGGTAGTTTTGGTGGACATAGATAAAAATAACAAACTGAAATTCACAAGAATATGAAAAAGATATATTATTCAATTGCCTTTATGGCATTTGCTGCACTTCCTATAAGTGCCCAGGAAACATATGAGAATACTAAGTTGATTGATAATGACCTTAATGGTACCGCCCGTTACGTAGGTATGGGTGGTGCTATGGAGGCTTTAGGTGCTGACCTTTCTACAATAAGTACCAACCCTGCTGGTATTGGATTGTTTCGTAAATCTAAAGCCGAAACTTCTTTTGGACTTGTAAGTCAACAAGATGCAAGTAAGTTTAGTTCGCTAGGTAAAACTAATGCTAGTTTCGACCAAGCTGGATTTGTTTATAGTTTGCGCAATGGTAGAAATTCATTTCTGAACTTTGGATTTAATTATCACAAGAGTCGCAATTTTGATCAGATTTTAAATGCGTCAGGTGCATTATCAAATGCTTCTCAAAACAAGCTGACTTATCAGAAATTTCGTAATAACGTCGTAACCCAACCTACTGACCTTACTTATAGTCAGGTAGATAATCTCTATTATAATAATCTTATTTATAATTCAACAGATAAGACCTATTATAACTATCCAGCGACAGGATATCTGTATAATCAGCAATCTAAAGGATACATTGGTGAATATGATTTTAACATCAGTGGAAATCTTCAAGATCGTATTTATTTAGGTTTGACTTTCGGTATTCATGATGTTCATTACAAAGGTTATTCTGAGTACACGGAAAATTTTGCTGCCAACAATGCTAATATTGGCGGGATGACATTGGCTGATAATCGTGATATTACAGGTACTGGTTATGATATTAAAATAGGTGCGATATTTCGCCCAATAGAAAATAGTCCATTTAGAATTGGTATGTATATCAACACACCAACTTGGTATGACTTAACTACTTCAAATTATACGACTCTTAATACTGGTAAAGCTTCTTCAAGCTCTTCAGAGTCTTACGACTTCAAGCTCTATACTCCTTGGAAATTTGGTTTAAGTCTTGGACATACTATTGATAATTATATCGCATTAGGTGCTACTTATGAGTATGCAGACTATGGAAGCATGGACACAAGAGTGAATGATGGTGGATATTATGATTATTATGATTCATATTATGAGACAAGTAGTAGTGATAAGAATATGAATCGCCACACAGAAAATACTTTAAAAGGTGTTCATACCTTTAAAGTTGGTGCAGAAGTGAAAGTTACTCCGCAACTTGCTGTTCGTGTAGGTTATAATTATCTTAGTGCAATGTATGATAAAAATGGATCTAAAAATGGATCAATTTCATCTCCAGGTTCATATTATGCAAGTGAAACAAGTTTCGTAAACTGGAAAGATACAAATAGATTTACTTGTGGTATAGGTTATTCAATTGATAAATTTAATATTGATTTGGCCTACCAATATTCAGCACAGAATGGTGATTTCTATCCTTTTATGAACTATTATGAGGGTAAAGCTCCATCTACAGAAGATAATGTAGCTTCTGCAACAAAGGTTAGTAATAAGCATAGCCAATTGCAGTTGACTTTGGGTTACAGGTTTTAATACTTATTTTCAAAGTTGATAAAAGTGTTGAAATAATAAAAAAAATGCGTTGAAATTTTGGTAATTCAAAAATATATATTACTTTTGCAGTTACCTAAATACGCAATGTGTTTAGAACTATTATAATGATTAAAGACAATAACTTTAAATAAGATTAGTTTTTTTAGTGGTTAATTTAGTTTTAGTAAGTATGTGGAAGGAATTTGTCGTGAGACAGATTCCTTTCATCTTTTATAGCCTTTAGGTTGACTAAACTGAGCCCTTTTAGTTCTGTTGTTTATATTAAAGAACTAACATCAACAATGTCTGTACTAATATCTTTTACACAGTTTAAAGATTCTAGCATATTATTATATTGATCATGATCAATTAGTTTGTGCAACATTTTATGTATATTCCCAAGTCATTTCTATTGTATTCAGTTATATAAAAAAAGAGAAGACTATTATCAGTCTTCTCCTAAATAAAGCTTTAATGATTAATTTATTATTTTGGTATTGCTATCTTTTTTATGCGACGCTCATGACGTCCACCTTCAAATGTTGTTTTGAAAAATTCATCTAAAATAGTTTCAGCTGTTTTGTTATCGATAAAACGACCAGGAAGTACAATAACATTTGCATTATTATGCTGACGAATCAATTGAGCAATTTCTTTATTCCAAACAAGTCCAGCACGTACACCTTGATGCTTGTTAAGAGTAATAGCCATGCCCTCGCCACTTCCACAAATACCGATACCCGGATAAACTTCGCCACTTTCAATAGCCTCTGCCAAAGGGTGAGCAAAATCTGGATAGTCAACGCTCTCATCACTATATGTTCCAAAATCTTTCACAGCGTATCCTTTTTTATCAAGATACTCTAAAACAAATTGTTTCAAAGGGAAACCTGCGTGATCGCAAGCTATTCCAACAGTTTTAACTTCCATAGGCATATAAATTTAAGATGTTAAAGGGGAACGACTGATTTACAGTCACTCCCCAAATATGTTAACTATTACTATTCTGCAAGTAATTCCTTAACCTGATTGTACACATTTTGACCTGTGTAACCAAGCTTTTCATCAAGAACTTTATATGGTGCAGAGAAACCAAAGCTCTCTAGACCCCATACCTTACCGTTAGCACCTACTAAACCTTCAAGTGTTACAGGTAGTCCTGCTGTCATACCGAACACCTTAGCGCTTCTTGGGAGAATGCTTTCTTGGTATTCTTTAGGCTGACTTCTGAATAAGCCTTCTGAAGGAACGCTTAATACACGAACTTTGATGCCATCATTATTAAGTAACTTTTTACCAGCCTCAAGGGTAGAAACCTCTGAACCAGATGCAAGTAAGATTACATCGAAGTTTTCATCTGAACCAGCAACAATGTATGCGCCCTTTTCAGCTTGATTGTAGTCGTTACCCTCAGGGAGCATTTCAATATTTTGTCTAGACAAGATAAGTGCTGTTGGTGTAGAAGTATTTTCCATAGCCATCCTCCAGCATACAGTTGTTTCTTCTGCATCTGCAGGACGTAAAACTCTTACGCTATCTTTGCCATGATGATTCTTCAACTTCTCCATAAGTCTGATCTGAGCTTCTTGCTCAACTGGCTCATGTGTAGGTCCGTCTTCACCAACGCGGAAAGCATCGTGTGTCCAAATAAATTTAATAGGAACTTCCATTAATGCAGCCATACGAACTGCTGGTTTCATGTAATCAGAGAATACAAAGAATGTACCACATGCTGGGATAACGCCACCGTGAAGTGACATACCAATACAGCAGCAAGCCATTGTAAGTTCTGAAACACCTGCCTGGAAGAATGCGCCGCTGAAATCACCACGCTCCAAGTTATGTGTCTTCTTTAGGAATCCGTCTGTCTTATCAGAATTTGAAAGGTCAGCTGAAGCGCAGATCATATTAGGAACTTGCTCTGCAAGTACACTAAGAATAGTAGCAGATGCACCACGTGTAGCTGCACCAGCCTTCTGTTCTACCTTTGACCAATCAACCTTAGGAGCTTTACCGCTAAACCATACTTTCAACAGTTCTGCCTTGTCTGGATTGGCCTTAGACCAACTATCTTTTTCAGCATAACGTTTAGCAACAATATTTTTAAGTTCAGCAAGACGATCAGCATAAAGTTTCTGAACATCAGGGAAAATCTTGAATGGATCTGTTGGATCACCACCAAGATTCTTTACTGTATTAACAAATGCATCACCACCTAAAGGTGCACCATGTGTCTTGCAGTTATGCTCATAGCTAGAACCATCATCCTTACGTGCGCCTTTACCCATAATGCAATGACCTATAATAAGGGTAGGGCGTTCTGTTTCGGCTTTAGCCTCATTAATAGCTTTACGGATTTGTTCGCAATCGTTGCCATCAATCTTAATAACTTTCCATCCCCAAGCTTCATACTTCTTGGCTGTATCTTCTATTGTAACAACCTTTGTTTCTGTAGAAAGTTGAATGTCATTAGCATCATAGAACATGATAAGATTATCTAGTCCTAGTGTTCCAGCTATACGACCAGCACCTTGAGAAATTTCTTCTTGTACACCACCATCTGATATATAGGTATATATCGTCTGATTCATAACATCTCCAAGACGTGCTTTCAAGAATTTTGCAGCGATAGCAGCACCTACAGCAAAGGTGTGTCCTTGTCCTAAAGGTCCTGATGTGTTTTCTATTCCACGTGCAATTTCACGCTCTGGGTGACCAGGAGTTACTGAACCCCATTGACGAAGTTGTTGTAGATCCTCTAATGTGAATTTTCCGATTAATGCAAGTTGTGAATAAAGCATCGGAGCCATATGACCTGGATCCAAGAAGAAACGGTCACGTCCTTCCCATGAAGGATTTTCAGGATCAAATACTAGAAATTCTGAAAAAAGTACATTAATGAAATCTGCACCACCCATAGCACCTCCAGGATGACCAGAATTAGCCTTTTCTACCATTGAAGCAGCAAGAATACGAATGTTATCAGCTGCGTGGTTCATTACTTTAATATCGTTCATTGTTGTATTATTGATTTTACAAATATACTATTTAATATTTAAAACTACAATTGATTTAGCTGGAATTTTGACTTTTATAGTGTTTCTTTTGATCTTAACATCCTTGAAAGGAGTTGGCTTTACCACATCTGGATTGTTGAAATCATTATAGTCACTTATGTTCTTACTAGTAAGAATTTCCCCATTAATACTTTTTATACCAGCATTTTCTATGTCAATATCTATATTTTGTGCTTTATCAAGACTCACGTTTGCTAAAGATATAACCATGTTACCATCTTTTGTTTTCGCAGCACTTGCTGATACTATAGGAATAGTTCTGTTGTCACGGACTTTCATAGAATCGCACTTTATATCAAGTGGAAGGTATGTAGCATCTTGGAATGGCTGATACATTCTGAATACATGATATGTAGGAGTTAGTACCATGTGACCATTACCTGTTGTGTCTGTGAGAATCATACTCTGCAATACGTTTGCTATTTGAGCTATATTAGCCATGCGTACTCTATCTGAATGACGATGGAAAACGTTTAGAGATAGGGCTGCTACAAAGGCGTCACGCATTGTATTCTGTTGGAATAGGTGTCCTTTAATTGTTCCTGGTTCTTCGTCCCACCAAGTACCCCATTCGTCAACAAGAAGTCCGATATGCTGTTTAGGATCTTTTTCATCCATGATAGCGCTGTGTTTCTTTATAACGTCTTCTATTTCGAGGCATTTACCTAAAGTCCAATAATAATCATCATTAGAGAATTTAGTAGCAGATCCTTTACTTCCATTCCAACCTGTTACAGTGTAATAATGTAATGACAAACCATTCATACGGTTGCCAACATTATTCATCAACACTTTCGTCCAATCGTAATCATAGTCGCTTGCACCTGATGCAATCTTGTATAATTTATGACTGTCGTAATTTCGGCAATAAGTGGAATATCTGCGGAACAAATCGCTATAATATTCAGGGCGCATGTTTCCTCCGCAGCCCCAACTTTCATTTCCTACACCGAGATATTTCACATTCCATGATTTCTCTCGTCCATTTTTGCGACGCAGATTAGCCATAGGTGTATCACCATCACTGGTCATATATTCAACCCATTTTGCAAGTTCTTCAACAGAACCAGAACCAACATTACCACTAATGTATGGTTCTGCACCTATTTTTTCGCAAAGATTTAAGAATTCATGTGTACCAAAAGAGTTATCTTCAATAGTGCCACCCCAGTTGTTATTCTGCATTTTAGGTCGCTTGTTTCTAGGTCCAATACCATCCATCCAATGATATTCGTCAGCAAAGCAACCTCCAGGCCATCTAAGTACTGGAACTTTTAAATCTATTAATGCCTTTAGTACGTCATTACGGTATCCATCGGTATTTGGTATATTTGATTGTGGACCAACCCAAAGCCCACCATAGATACATGAGCCAAGATGTTCGGCAAATTGCCCATATATTTCTTTATTAATTTTATTCTTACCTTGATTGGCATGAATCGTTACTGTTGTATTCTGTGCTGATGCCATAAATACGCATGCAGCAGAAAAAACAGTTGAGATAATAAGTTTTTTCATTACTGTTACTTTTGGTGATTAGCAGTTTACTTTATATATAATACGATTGCGCAGGGAAATCCCCCACGCAATACGTATTATAAAATAGGCGTTTAGTCCTTATATAGTTCAGTTTCAGTGAATTTACCCAATTTGATATATGATTTGTAAATTTCACCGTAAGCTTCTACATTTTCAGGATTAGGTACATAAGTCTTAGAGAATCCGCTATTCATTGCTGCTATAGCATCTTCTACTTTGCCATACACACCAGCTGCTGTAGCTGCAAACATTGCTGCACCAAGAGCACATGCCTGATCTGTCTTACAAACCTTAATAGGCTTGTTGATTACATCACACATTGTTTGCATTACGAAAGGTGATTTAAGTGCAATTCCACCAATTCCGATCACATCATCTATACGTACGCCTTCGTTTTCAAAACGGTCTACGATAGCTTTTGTACCATAAGCTGTTGCTTCAACAAGTGCGCGGAATATCTGTGGAGCAGTAGTACCCAAAGTAAAACCAGCAATAGTTCCTTTCAAAAGTTGGTTAGCATCAGGAGTACGACGACCATTTATCCAGTCTGTTGCAAGAACAGTAGATTCTGATACAGGTATCTTCTCTGCTTCTTTTGTTAGTTCAGGAATTATTTTGTCACATGCTGCATCTATTGCATCTTGGTTATGCTCTCCAGGTATCAATGTACGCAATGGCCATTCCAATATTCTACGGAACATTGCATATACGTCACCAAATGAAGATTGACCTGCTTCGAGTCCAACCATTCCTGGTATAACGCTTCCATCAACCTGACCACAAATACCTTTAATGCACTTGTCACCAACTTCTGCATAGTTAGCTACCATCACATCACATGTAGATGTTCCGATAACTCTAACTAATGTATGAGGTGTAACGCCTGCACCTACAGCACCCATGTGGCAATCGTAAGCACCACCAGCAACGACTACATTTTCAGATAGTCCAAGTTTCTCAGCCCATTCTTTACACAAATGGCCGATTGGCTTTTCTGCTGTTTCTGCATTGTTACCAAGATGTTCGCGAACACTCTTAAGTTTTGGTTCAAGACGCTCTATGAAGTCTACAGGTGGTAAACCTCCCCATTCTTCATTCCACATAGCCTTGTGACCTTCTGCGCAACGAGAGCGTACCAGTTTGTCAAGACCAGTAGTTCCCGTCAGTACAGCTGGCAACCACTCACAATATTCAACGATAGAATATGCTTTCTTTGCAACTTCAGCATCCTGACGGATTACGTGCATTGCCTTTGCCCAGAACCATTCAGCAGAATAGATACCACCTTCATATTTAATATAATTAGTTGGTTCTAATGCTACCTTTTGGTTTACTTCTTCAGCTTCCTTTATTGCAGTGTGGTCTTTCCACAATACAAACATTGCATTTGGATTTTCCTCAAATTCAGGAAGCATCGCAAGCGGTGTTCCATTCTCGTCAGTAAATGCAGGGGTTGAACCAGTTGTGTCGAAGGCTATACCAACAACATTCTTGGCTACTTCTTTATCGCATTTAGCCAATGCTTCTTTTACAGAATTCTCTAGGACCTCAAGATAATCTTTTGGATGCTGACGCCACTGGTTAATCTTAGGATTACAATATAACCCTTGTTTCCAGCGAGGATAATATTTCACACTTGTTGCAAGTGTTTCACCATTTTCAGCATTAACAATAAGTGCGCGTGCTGAATCAGATCCATAATCAAGTCCGATTACGTATTTTGCCATAATTATCTAAGTGCCTTATTCAACATGTAATAAATTTCATTAACTCTAAGATCCTGACGGAAGCGCTCAATATCAGTATCTTTGTTGATGATGCAGCACTCAATGTCAGCGATTTCTGCATAATCACGCCAATACTCATCTGTCAAGCCAAAGCTGAAGCAAGAGTGGTGCGTACCACCTGCATTCATCCAGCAACCAACACCAACCTCAAATGTAGGCTCTGGTATCCATAATGCTGATGCAACTGGCAACTTTGGAAGTGGCTTACTCTTAATTAAGTTTACATCGTTTGCGATAAGACGGAAACGGTTACCCATATCAACAACTGTAGCAGTAACACCATGACCCTGTTTTGTTGTGAATACCAAGCGAGCTGTTTGTGACTTACGAATACCTATACCGAGGAAGTGAACCTCAAGACGTGGCTTCTCTTCAGCGATGTCTGGGCAAACCTCAAGCATGTGTGATTCAAGAATAGATGTATTCTCGCCATCAAAGTTCAATGTATAGTCCTCAAGGAAAGATGTACCACCTTCAAGACCCTGACTCATGAACCAAACTGTACGATATAAAGCTGCGCTCTTCCAGTCACCTTCAGCACCGAATCCAAATCCGTCATGCATCATGCGCTGTGAAGCCAAACCAGGAATCTGATCGAAACCTCTGCCTGTCTCTTCAACGTTTACGTCGCCAAGATCATCAAAGTTTGTCGTGAATGCTTTAGCACCCTTAGCCTTCATTACAGCACGAAGTGTAAGTTCTGCTTTAGCCGCATTCCAAACCTTCTTGTATGCTTCTGATTTTTCATCCTTAATTGTAGCATCAACCTGGTAATCATTGAAATATGTATCTTTAACTAAGGCTGTTACTTCCTCATCTTTGATAGCGTCAAAGAAAGGCATAACCTCAGAGAAAGGCATGTAGTCTACGTGATATCCAAGAACCTGCTCTGCAGCAACCTTGTCACCATCAGTTACAGCAACATTGTTCATCTGATCGCCAAAGCGAAGGATTAGCATATCCTGAGAGTCTGCCCAACCAGCACATACTCTTTCCCAAACTGCGATATGGCCCTGAGTCTTCTCGTCTTTCCAGTATCCGATAACGGTCTTACGTGGCTTACGTAAACGAGAAAGGATGTGAGCATATTCGCGGTCACCATGAGCACTCTGGTTTAGATTCATGAAATCCATATCCATTGTGTCGTAAGGAATCTGCTGGTTATATTGTGTATGAAGGTGGAGTAGAGGCTTTCTTAGAATCTGAAGTCCGTGAATCCACATCTTTGCAGGTGAGAATGTATGCATCCATGTGATTACACCGATACACTTCTTGTCATTATTAGCTTTAGCCATAACATCAGCAACTTCAGCTGAACTGTTAGCTGTGCCCTTGTAAACAACTTTTACAGGAAGGTTACCAGAATTGTTAAGTCCTTCAACCATTTCCTTTGAGTGACCGTCTACCTGAACAACTGCATCACCTCCATAAAGAAGTTGTGCACCTGTTACAAACCATACTTCGAAATTTTCAAATGCTTTGATCATAGTTTTATGTTTTTAATTATTATTTAAATATAGTTTTATTTCTTTTTCTGTCCATAGTATGCGTTAGGACCGTGTTTGCGGTTGAAATGCTTTTCTACTAGCAGAGGATTCATTTTTGTTTGTGGATTAACGCTGAATGAAACAAATGCCATCTTTGCTACTTGCTCCATTACGACTGCGTTATAAACTGCATTGTCAGGAGTAGTACCCCATGAGAATGGTCCGTGATTTTTCACTAAGACGCCTGGAGTATGAGCATAATTAATATTATTCTTCTTGAATTTATCAACTATTACGACACCTGTATTCAGTTCATATTCTGCCATTTGTGATTCTACCATGTCATCAGTGCAAGGAATTGCATCATGGAAATAATCTGCATGTGTAGTTCCGATATTTGGAATATCACATCCAGCCTGTGCCCAAGCTGTTGCATAAGTAGAATGAGTATGAACAACTCCTCCTATTTCATGAAAGTTACGATACAGTTCCAAATGTGTTGGGGTATCTGAAGATGGGTTCAAGTCGCCTTCTACAACTTTGCCAGTTGTCAAATCAACGACTACCATATCAGAAGCTTTCATATTATCATAGCTAACACCAGATGGCTTTATAACAACCAATCCCTTTTCGCGATCTATACCTGAAACATTGCCCCAAGTAAAGATAACTAGATTATGTTTTACAAGATCAATATTAGCCTTGAATACTTTTTCCTTTAATTCTTCCAGCATAATTATGTTTGTTGTTTATAGTTTGAAATTAGGATCATCCTCGTAAGCGCGTTTGTTGAATCTGAAAAGAGCAGCTCCACGCTTAGATGTTATTTTATCAACAAGTTCTGTCTTTTCTATAAAATCTATTGTCTTTATGCGTTTTCTAAAGTTACGTTTGTCTATTTCTTCCCCCAGTATTGCTTCATATACGTGTTGTAGTTGGGTAAGTGTAAATAGATCTGGCAACAGATTAAAGCTTAACGGTTCTGTGTTGATACGTCTACGCAACATATTTATGGCTTTATTGACCATTATGTTATGGTCAGAATATAACTTTGGCATATCTTCCAAGTTTACCCATTCCAAACCATGTTGTTGTCTTATATTATCATCGTAATCCTTGACGTTAATAAGTGCGCAATATGCTATAGATATAACTCGCTCTCCGGGGTCACGGTCAATGTTACCAAAGGCGCCAACCTGCTTTATATACAGTTTGTCCAATCCGGTCAAATCCCTTAGCACTCTGTTTGCTGCATCAGGAAGACTTTCGTCTATGCCGACGAATCCACCGTATAGTGAGAATTCTCCACGTCCTGGATCCATTTGTCGTTTACCGATAAGCAGCTTAAGCTTATCTTCTTCAAATCCAAATACGATACAGTCCACAGAAACTAACAGTCTTGTGTGTTCGCCATAAAATTGTGTCATAGTTTGTATTGTTATATGCTTTCAATAAATAATGTGGAGAGCTTCATCTGCATTTGTGAAACTCTCCTACATATTTTACCAGAAGTAGATATAGAATGCTGCACAGAGTGCTACAACTCCTAGAGTTGCAACAATATCCCATATATTAAAGCTTTCTTTTATTTGCTTCTTATAGTCACCAGTAAATGTGATAGCTTCAACTTGTTCCTTGGTTGGAGCAGGAGTGAAGAACGATACTACAATCATAAGTGCGATAATGAATACCAAAAGCCAGCATTCGAAAATCAACCAGTTAGTCTGCCAGAACCATGCTGTTGAATTCCAGAATGAACCATTCATTACTGCATTTCCAGAATCTGTAATAACATTAGTCAATAGTCTGAACATACCGATGATGAATCCACCAATAAGTCCCCATTCGCCAGCTTTAGGAGTAACTTTCTTAGAGAATATACCTAATGTAAATACTGCAACCATAGCAGGAGCAAGTAGTGACTGGATTCCTTGTAGATAACTATATAGGTTACCCATGTTCATCATTATTGGAAGCCAAAGTAGACCTAGAATTACGACTACAACAGTTGCGATACGGCCAACATGAACATAGTGAGCTTCACTCATGCCTTTCTTCATTGGCTTATAAAAGTCTTCTGTGAATAGGGTGGCACAACTATTGAAGAATGCTGCTAGAGATGTGACAAGTGCACAAATGAAACCTATAGTTACAAATCCCTTAACCCCTACTGGAAGAATATTCTTAACCATCATTGCAAAAGCTCCGTCTGTATCATGTTGGTTTGTGATGTCCATTGTAATACCGCTTCCTGTTTTGCTAGAAAGTGCAATTGCAATCATACCTGGAATAAGGAACATAAATACAGGAAGAAGTTTGAAATAACCTGCAGCAATAGTTCCACGACGTGCGCGCTTCATAACAGTTACATTGTCTTCTCCACGAGTCTGACCAAGTACACGTTGAACAATGTGTTGGTCAGTACACCAATACCAGAAGCCTATAATTGAAGCACCAAGGAATACTACGAATCCAGGATATTCATGATACATAGGATCACCTGTTTCCATATGGAACATGTGAGTAGTTCCATATCCGTCATGCAAGTGTCCGCAATATGCCATCATATTTGACCATCCTGCTGTTATGCTTCCGTCACCAAGTGCTGAAAGTCCTAAGAATAAAACTAAGAATGAACCGATGATAAGTATAGGAGTCTGAATTGCAGACATTGTCATTACACCCTTCATGCCACCGAATACAGTGAATATAGCTGTAATAGCAATAAGACCTAGTGCGCCATACCAGAAAGGTAATCCCAATAGATACTCAAAGAATATACCACCTGTGAATGCAGTTACGCTTACTTTGGTTAGGATATAGGCAATCAATGTAATGATACTCAACCATGAACCTGTTCTTTTTGTATATCTATATTTCAGAAAGTCAGGCATGGTTATTATCTTGCCCATTTTATTATTCAGCAGCTGATAGAAAGGTACGAAAAGCCAACCTAATAGTAAAATCATCCAGCCCTGCATCTCCCAGTGAGCCATACCAACACCATCTTTGGCACCTGTACCTGCTAAACCTACAAGATGTTCAGAACCGATATTTGCTGCAAAGATTGCTGCACCGATAATATACCAAGGTTCGCCTTTGCCAAACAGATAGTCTTGGCTATCTGCGCCTTTCATTTTTTCCTTATCTTTCTTTAAAGTACGCCAAACGTACCATACGATGAGTACGAAGCCAACTGCTAGAATAGTCCAGTCTTGCCATACGAATTCATGTGCATTCCAATTCATTTTGTTAATAGTTTTATATGTTTTGATTAAGTTTATTATTTCTTTGTAGAGAATTTGTAAGCAAGATGACTGTAATACTTCTCACCTGGTTTGAGATATGGATTAGATATTTCCCATCCTTTTGTCTTTGCAGCAAACTTAGTTGGAGAATCCGGATATTTCTGACTTTCAAAGCATACGCTTACATGCTTTGGATACTTAATACCATGCTTGCAACTAATTCCTGTTCCTTGGAAATTACCTGTATATACTTGAATACCAGGCTCATTTGTAAATACTTCCATGAAGATACCTGTCTTAGGAGAATACAAGCTAGCAGCGACAGTCTTGTCGTCACCCTTACCATCCTTGAATGTGTTAAGACACCAGTTGTGGTCGTAACCTGTTGCATTCTTTATCTGATCGTAAGATGGATCGTATTTATTCGCGATAGCAGTTGCTTTGCGGAAATCCATAGGAGTTCCTGCTACATCCTTTATCTCACCTGTTGGAATATAAAATCTATCACTAGGTGTAAATTTGTCTGCATTTATATACATAACTTGATTGTAGCCTTCTTTTGAAGGGTCACCATTCAAATTGAAATATGAATGGTTTGTCATATTAATGACAGTTTCCTTATCTGTTGTTGCTTGAAAAACGATGTCAAGAGTGTTATTGCTTTTTACTGTATATGTAGCTGTTGCTTTTACAGTTCCTGGGAAACCGTTTTCTCCGTCTTTGGCTGTAATTGCGAATACTACTGATGAATCGTTCTTTGATTTTACATCATATACTTTATTCAACCAACCAGTATTACCACCACCATGAAGGCAATTCATCATGTCGTTAGCTCTCAATTTATAAGTCTTGCCTTCAACATTAATTGTTGCATTCTTAATTCTGTTTGCATAGCGACCAACAGAAGAACCGTAATCAGATGGAGTTCTCGCCGTATCAGCATATTGTGAGATATTGTCATATCCCAAAACAACATCTGTAGGTTTTCCATTCTTGTCAGGAACGGATAATGAAACCACACGACCGCCGTAGTTAGTTAGGCATACTTCCATACCAGATTGATTCTTGATTGTAATCAACTCTGTCTTTTTCCCACCGATTATTGAATCGAATTTTGCAGGATTAAGACCAGATACTGTCATTTTTGCACCATTATTTGAGGCACAAGCTGAGAGAAGAATGGTTGTCATTCCTGCTCCCAATAAAATTCCTTTTAGGGTTCTCATAACTGAGTGATTATTAAGTAAATTAATATTATGGGTGTAAATTTACTACTTTTTGTAATAAGTCGTATCGTTTGAGAAGTCTTTTTTCTAACTAAAGTGTAAAATTAACACTTTTAAGCAGTTGATTTATATCAATTAGCATATTATCAGTAAAAACTAAACAAAGCTTCTTTAATACCAAATGATATTATGACAAAAAATAGAAGCCCCATAACCAGCATTTTCAACTGATTATGGGGAATATATAATATCTATTCAGATGCAGATATTAGCAAACCTTATGTGAACCCTGACTTATAACTACAGGATAAACCTCTGGCTCGTGACCGTATTTAGCGGCAAACTTAACTTTTGCGTCAGCAATAAACTTGTTGTAAATATCGTCTTTTACTAGGTTGATAGTACATCCACCAAAGCCACCGCCCATGATACGGCTACCAGTTACACCGTTTACGCGTGCTATGTAATTCAAGAAGTCAAGTTCTTCACAAGAAACTTCATATTCTTTGCTCAGTCCTTCGTGAGTTTCAAACATTTTCTTGCCTACTGTCTCGTAGTCACCTTTTTCCAAAGCATCGCAAACAGCTAGTACACGGTCTTTCTCGCCAAGAACAAAGTGAGCTCTGTTGTAATCTTCTTCACCAACGATAGCCTTAACTTCTTCTAGCTCTTCCCATGTGCAATCACGAAGAGTCTCATATTTATTTTCAGGATGTTTTGCTGCAATCTGCTTAACAACATTCTCGCAACTATTACGACGATCGTTGTATGGACTACCAGCTAGCTCGTGCTTAACCTTTGAATTGATGAGAACCAATTTATATCCTTCTGGATTAAATGGGAAATAAGCGAATTCACGGCTGCGACAATCAAGACGCATCAATTTGCCCTCCTGACCGAACACACTTGCAAACTGATCCATTATACCACAGTTTACACCAATATATTTATGTTCTGTTGCCTGACCTGCAAGAACTAAATCCCATTTAGCAACTTTATTGTCACCAAACAAATCGTTAATAGCAAAAGCAAAACAACTTTCTAAAGCAGCACTCGAAGACATACCTGCTCCCAATGGAACATCGCCATAGAATGCAGCATTAAATCCTTTTACATCTACTCCTAAAGCCTTCATCTCTTTAGCTACACCATATACATAGCGTGCCCAGCTAGCTTTAGGACCTTCTGGATCATCAATGTCAAATTCAACGCGATCTTTTAAGTCGATAGAGTATAGTTGTATTGTATTGGTATCATTAGGGCGGATTTCTGCCATAATACCTTTATCTACAGCACCAGGGAATACAAAACCACCGTTGTAGTCTGTGTGTTCACCAATCAAATTTATACGTCCAGGAGACATATATACGTTACCTGTTTTTCCGTCGAAATGTTTAATGAAACGGCTTCTTACTTTTTCAATATCCATAGTTTTGATAGTTATAAATGTTGTTATTATGTATAAAAAAGCTCCTTCCTTATCCAGGTTGGAGCTTATTTATTTAGTTTTTAATCAATAGGGATTTCTTTATTTACATTCTTACTTCCAAATAATGCGTAGTATAGCATGAACGCTATAGCCAGCAATGGAACTATATATGAAACCATGTAGGTAGAGTGGTCGGCAATGAAATTCTGTACCAATGGAAGAAGGCCTCCACCAACGACCATCATCATGAAAATACCAGATGCAGCAGCAGAGTATTTACCCAATCCTTCTGTTGCTAGGTTGAATATACTACTCCACATAATTGAAGTACATAGACCACAAAGAACTAGTAGCAATGCTGCGATAGGAACAGTTACCAAAGTGAATGAAGAACCTGTGAATACTGGCATTGATACGGTCGTTGTCTTGCCAAGAATCATGGCTGCTATAATCAGTACCATACCTAGTGTTGTCGTACCTATCATCATTGTTCTACTTGATACGTTTCCACCGATAAAACTTCCGATGAAACGACCAACAAGCATCAATAGCCAATATGTACCAGCAACGAAACCACCAACGGCAGCTGCGTTACCTACCAAACCAGCACCTTTTGCAGAAGCGTCAGAAATATAGAAATTTAATGTTCCTGGAATACCAACCTCAACACCTACATACACGAAGATTGCGATTGTACCCAAAACAAAATGACGGAAAGCCCAAGGACTATGCTCGAATACGGTGTTACTTGTAGTCTTACCCATTTCCGGATCAGCAATAGGGATGAACAATAATACAATGAAAGCCATTGCGAATACACCCAAAGCTATAAATAGTACGAGATTTATATCTGCCATTTTCGTGTTAGCAGTTACAGTACCAATCAATGCACCTACAAGCATAGGAGTTAATGTTCCCGAAAGTGAGTTAAGAGTACCACCAATCAAATTAAGCTGGTTACCTCTGTTACCACCACCACCAAGAAGGTTAAGCATAGGGTTTACAACTGTATTCAAAATACAAACTGCAAAACCGCTAATGAATGCACCGAATAGATATATGGCGAAACCACTAATATCAGCACCGAATCTTCCTGAAATGAACTGAATTAAAACTCCAACAAAACCTGTAGCGATACCTGCAAGTGCAGTTTTCTTATAGCCAATCTTTGTAAGCAACTTTCCTGCAGGGATACCCATAAACAAATAGGCAAGGAAGTTCATTGCATTACCAAGCATACCAATCATGTTTTCACTACCTGTGCCACTGAATACGTTCTTCCAGATTACACCAATTGGTGCAGCTAGATTGGTTACGAAAGAGATCATTGCAAACAAGAACATCATTGTTATGATCGCAATGATATTCCCATGTTGTGTATTGTTATTTTCCATTTTGAATAATTATTTTTTCACTCCAAATTTATAAATAGTTTTTTGTTTATACTGTTCACCAGGATTTAATATTACTGATGGGAAGTAAGGTCTGTTAGGACTGTCTGGGAAGTGCTGAGCCTCAAAGCATATTGCACTTCTACGAGGGAATGTCGCACCATTCTGTCCCTTGTAACCATCAGCCCAATTGTCTGTATATACCTGAACACCTGGTTCTGTAGTATAAACTTCCATTGTTCGACCGCTAACAGGCTCTGTGATTTTAGCTGCGAAACCTAGCTCGTCTTCTTCCTTTTTGTTTAGTACAAAGCAATGGTCATATCCAGCACCATTCTTTATTTGCTCATTGTCAGCATTAATATCCTTACCAACAGCTTTTGGAGTACGGAAATCAAATGGGGTGTTATCAACCTTTAGAATCTCACCTGTAGGAATACTTGTGTCATCAATAGGGATATAAAAATCAGCATTGATTTCACAAATAAGATTGTCTATCGTTGGGGTAGGGTTAGCAATACCTGCTAAAGAGAAGAAACCGTGATTTGTAAGATTGATTATTGTCTTTTTATTAGTACATGCTAAATAGTCAATAACCAACTCATCATTATTATTAAATGTATAAATGACTGTTGTCTTTAGTTCTCCAGAGAATCCTTCTTCTCCGTATGCACTAACATAATGCAGAACTAAGCTTTGGTCGTTCATCAACTGAGCATCCCAAACTCTTGCATGAAAACCTGTTGGTCCTCCGTGAAGTGCGTTTGGTCCGTTATTGATTGCCAATTGGTAATCTTTACCATGCAACTGGAATTTTCCCTTGTTAATACGGTTGCCGTATCTACCGATAAGAGTACTTAGATAAGGTTCTGGTGAGTTAATTACATCCTGAATGTTATCGTGTCCCTGAATTACGTTGGCACGATTGCCATTTTTGTCTGGAACCATAATAGCAACGATAGCACCACCATAATTTGTTATGGCTACTTCATTTCCATTAGCATTCTTTAGGATGAACAAATCAGTTTCCTTTCCATTGATTGTGGCTTGAAAGTTTTCACACTTTAAGCCACAGAGGTTTTCATTTGGATCTGAGTTCATAATATGTTTTAAGTTTTTAGTTACAATATTTATATTGCAAAGTAACTGAAAAAAAATGAATAACCCAAATTATACACCGAAAAAATTCATCCGTATTAAGTTTTTTATGCAATGTCTAAAGCTAACTTAACAGGTCAGCGACGATATAACTTGATCCGCCCACGAATATAAAGTCATCTTTGCCAGATTCTGACAGCGCTTTTTCGTATGCTTCCTTTACATTTTTATATATATCGCCTTTCAAATGATGAGTGAACCCTTTTTCTGCAACAGTTTCAACAGGAATGGCTCTTTTGTTTTTTGTTTGGGTCCAATAGTATATTGCGTTTTGTGGCAGCATATTCATCACGCTATCAATATCTTTGTCATCGACCATTCCAAATACTATTCTCAGTTTGTCACATTTTTGAGCCATAATCTGCTTTGATAGATATTGCCATCCACCAACATTGTGCCCTGTATCGCATATTGCAAATGGATTTCTGTTTATTTTCATCCATCTCCCTACAAGTCCTGTAGATTCTACGATGTTGTCTAAGGCTTTAATGCAGTCAGTTATATCCAATCCATTGTTTTTCAATATGGTAACAGCATTAAGAATTGTATTCATGTTGCATACCTGATAGTCGCCGCCTAGTTCGCTATGAAAAGTTCCGAAATGTTTAGTGACATATTTCCTTCCGCACAATTCATCAGCTTCACTGGATATGATTTCGTTTGATTCCTGTGCAAAAGTAATCTGAGAATTGTTTTCTGCTGCCTTGTTTTCAAATACAGGACGCGTCTCAGCTACATATTCTCCAATAACAACAGGAGTATTTGGTTTTATTATCCCTGCTTTTTCTCCTGCTATTTTTGCTAATGTATTTCCAAGAAACTGTGTATGGTCTAAACTTATGTTTGTAATTATCGATAATAGAGGATTGATAATATTGGTACAATCAAGCCTCCCGCCTAATCCAACTTCAATAACAGCTATATCTACATGCTGATCTGCAAAGTATTTGAATGCCATCGCTGTAGTAAGTTCAAAGAAGCTGGGATTCAAAGGTTCAAAAAACGAGCGTTCTTTTTCAACAAAGTCGACCACGTAATCTTCGCTGACACATTTTCCGTTAACTCTTATTCGCTCACGAAAGTCGATAATATGTGGTGATGTGTAAAGTCCAACTTTGTACCCCTTATATTGCAGCATTGCGGCCAAAGAATGCGAGCAAGAACCTTTGCCGTTTGTACCTGCGATATGAATAGTTTTGAATTTCTTGTGTGGATGTCCAAAGTGTTCATCCAGCGCAAGAGTATTATGCAAACCTTCCTTATAAGCAGAAGCACCCACATGTTCAAAAACAGGGGTGCTATTAAATAGGTAATTTACAGTTTCTTTATAGTTCATAATCAATTGAAATAGTTTTTAAACTTTTGGAAGATGGTTTGCTTTGTGTTAGCATCGCCCTTAAAGTTATCACTATCCTTGAATTTTTCTATTTCTTTTCTTTCGTCTTTTTCAAGCGTCTTAGGAACATATACACTTATATTGACTACCAAGTCTCCCATGCCGCTGCCATATCCTTGCACGGCTGGCAGACCTTTTCCTCTTAATCTAAGAGTCTTTCCTGGTTGTGTGCCAGCGTCTATCTTAACTTTAACCTTTGTTCCCTGAATGGTAGGAATTTCAACTTCACCTCCAAGTGCAGCTGTAGGGAAATCAAGCAACAAGTTGTATATTAGGTCTTTATCATCGCGAACAAATGTATCGTTATCTTGTTCCTCAATATATACTTGAATGTTTCCGTTTACTCCGTTATGAGGACCAGCATTACCTTTGCCTGGTACATTTACTACCATACCTTGGGCTACACCTGCTGGTATCTGTATCTCAACAACTTCTTCTCCTTTTACGACGCCAGAACCGCCACACTCTTTACATTTATTTTTTATAACTGTACCTTCTCCGTGGCATTCAGGACATTCTGTTTGTGTCTGCATCATACCCAGCATTGTGCGCACGGTCTTCATTACGACTCCATGTCCGCCGCAAGTCTTGCAAGTCTCGCTTGAACTTCCGTTTTCAGCACCAGTACCATGGCAATGACTACATTCAACATCCTTTCTTAACTTGAATTTCTTCGTTACGCCTGTAGCTATTTCCTGAAGAGAAAGAGTAACTTTCAATCTCAGGTCGTTACCACGATATTGTCTTGCGTGACCTTGCTGACCTCCTCCAAAGCCACCAAAGCCTCCGAATCCACCACTGTGTCCACCGAATATGTCACCAAACATAGAGAATATATCGTCCATGTCCATGCCTCCGCCATTGAATCCTCCAAATCCACCGGCTCCTTGTGGTCCATCGAATCCGAATTGGTCATAGGAAGAACGCTTCTGTTGGTCATGAAGTATATCATAAGCTTCGGCTGCCTCTTTGAATTTCTCTTCAGCCTCTTTGTTTCCCGGATTTCTGTCTGGGTGATATTTGATGGCAATCTTTCGGTATGCCTTTTTTATTTCATCATCTGTGGCAGTTTTTTGAACGCCAAGAACTTCGTAATAATCTCTTTTTTGTGCCATTGATTATTTCTGTTTATATGTTACTGTCCTACGGCTACTTTAGCATGTCTGATAACTTCGTCATTCATTGTATATCCACTTTGTACGCAGTCAATGACCTTTCCTTTCTTGTCATCACCCATTCCTGGAACCATAGCAATAGCCTCATGAAAATCTGTATTGAAATCTGCATCCTCAGTTTCAATCTTCTTCACGCCTAAACTTTCAAGAGTTTTAATGAATTTATTATCTATCATCTTTACGCCTTCCTTTATGGCAGTGGGATCCTCGCTCTTATCCATAGCAGCACGCTCTAAGTCGTCAACTACTGTCAGTATTTCTTTTATTACCCTCTTGCCACCATTAAGAACAAGCTCTGACTTCTCTTTTGCTGTACGCTTTCTAAAGTTATCAAATTCAGCAATAGTGCGCAATAATTGATCTTTAAGTTTTGCGTTTTCCTCTTTAAGAAGTTCTACAGGATCTTTTTCCTCAGCAGTTTCTGTATCTTCTTCTTTGTCGTTATCTTCTGCGCAATCTGCATTTTTGTCAGTCTCTTTGGCAGTATCGTTGTCAGTTTGTGTATTACAAGCTGTATTACCGTCAAGAGTTTCTTTGTCTAAATTCTCTGTATTTACGCTATTTTCTTGTTTTGCCATAATAATAATAATTTTTATATGGTATGTGCAATAATCATGCCATAGGAAAAGGTCTTCTCTATTTTAAATGGGAGAAGACCTTTTGCTTATTATATGATTACAATATTTTTATTGCTTTCCATACATTTTTAATCTCTGTTCCTTGATGCTCTCGTCATGAATAAACTCATCATAAGGCATCAACTTATCTATAGTTCCGTTTGGTGTCAATTCTATTATTCTGTCGGCCACAGTCTTAATGAATTCGTGGTCATGACTTGAGAATAATACGTTGCCTTGGAATTGTACAAGATTGTTGTTGAATGCCTGGATACTTTCAAGGTCCAAATGGTTTGTAGGAGTGTCAAGAATAAGACAGTTTGCATTTTGAAGTTGCATTCTAGCAATCATACATCTCATTTTTTCACCTCCTGAAAGAACGTTCACTTTCTTAAGAACTTCCTCGCCGCTAAACAACATTCTTCCAAGATAGCCCTTCATCATAACCTCATTGCCTGTGCCATATTTGCCTAGCCAGTCTACAAGGTTTTCGTCGCTCTTGAAAAAGTCAGTGTTGTCAAGTGGGAGATAGGCTGTAGTGATTGTCACTCCCCATTTATATTCTCCTGCATCAGCCTTGCGATTACCATTGATAATATCAAACAATGCTGTCATTGCTTTAGGGTTATGGCTCAAGAATACAACTTTCTGTCCCTTCTCTATATTAAAGTTTATGTCATCAAACAAAACTTTTCCGTCTGGATCGAGGGCTTTCAACTTCTCTACTTCCAGAATTTGGTTACCTGGTTCACGCTCCATCTGGAAGATAATTCCTGGATATTTACGGCTTGATGGACGTATTTCATCAACATTCAACTTATCAAGCATCTTCTTTCTTGATGTTGTCTGCTTACTCTTTGCTACATTAGCAGAGAATCTGCGAATGAACTCTTCCAACTGTTTGCGCTTTTCATCAGCTTTCATCTTCTGGTTCTGTGCCTGACGTAATGCAAGCTGTGAACTTTCATACCAGAAAGAGTAGTTGCCAGAGAATACGGTTACTTTTCCGAAATCTATATCTATAGTCTGAGTTGAAACAGTGTCAAGGAAGTGACGGTCGTGACTAACAATGAGCACAGTCTGACTTTCATCTATCTCACCAAGATAATCTTCTAGCCATTCTACTGTGTCCAAGTCCAAGTCATTGGTAGGCTCATCGAGTAGGAGGTTGTCTGGTTTTCCAAACAAAGCTTTGGCAAGCATTACGCGTACCTTTTCATTATTGCTAAGTTCAGACATCATCTTCTGATGCATGTTATCAGGAATACCAAGATTCTGCAATAGCTGTGCGGCATTACTTTCAGCCTCCCAACCATTCATTTCAGCGAATTTTTCTTCAAGTTCTGCTGCTAGGTTACCGTCTTCTTCGGTCATCTCTGCCTTTGAGTACAAGCGGTCACGCTCGTTCATGTTATCCCATAAAGGCTGATGTCCCATCAGTACAGTGTCTATAACACGAAATTCATCGTATTTAAAGTGATCCTGTTCCAATACAGACAAACGCTCGCCCGGACCTAACTCTACGGTTCCGTGATTTGGTTCCAAGTCACCGCTTATTGCACGTAGCAATGTGGATTTTCCAGCACCGTTGGCACCGATAACTCCATAAATATTACCGCGTGTAAACTTGATGTTTACGTCCTTGTAAAGCACTCTCTTTCCGAATTGGATCGCAAGATTTGTAACTGTTATCATTTCTTATTTTCCTCTTTTTATAATACGGGTGCAAAGGTAAGCAAAATAATTCGTATTATTAAATTTTTAGGCGAAATTATCCTTAAAGCTAATGTTACAAAGAGTTTTTATTTCTTATAAAGTTACGTAACTACTGCATCATAACAAAATATTGAAAGACAATTAGTTGCATATTTTAGCGAATACAAAGATAATGGGGACAAAGTAACTGCAGCTCTATTGCAAAGTATTACATTATGGAGGCACAAAATGTGTGTGATGTTTTTGATGACCTTGGTGTCCCACCTAATAAATGATTCTCTGCAAGTAACGTTACTCATATTTTCTTTTATACTTATCTATCTAATAGGCACGCATATCTCGCATAAGTGCTTCCTAATCATTTTCATAGCGTATCGCTCAATGATTGGCTTTGAAAAATCTATGGTATATCCAAGGGTTGATATATCGGTAAACATTGTTGACCAAGCCTGTTGTATGGATTCTGTGGTGTGATCAACAGTAAATACGCAGTATTTTCCTCCACACAGTTCCCTGGTAAGAATATCGTTATCATCTGTATGAAAATCATTTGAAACAACTAAACAGGCATCATAACGACAACTTTCTGGTATCGTTACTTCTGGATTATCAAGAGCTATGCCTAATATAATTGAATCATCTTTCAGATTATTTGTTTGTTTTGCCCACGACTTTAGTTGTTCCATCACAGTTTTACATTCTATACCATAAGCTCCTGTTCTTCGTATATAAGCTATTGAGCAGGGATGCATCGTTTCAGTTCTTGTATCCATTTTAATTTGTTTATAATTCTTTCTGCAAATGTATAACATAATATTATCTGCGCAAAATAGATTTTAAAATAATTTTGATAGTATCGGCGAATTGGTACCAACGTCCATTTTGGTTCTGTTCATTAAGTTTAACCACTTATCTTTGCACAAAGTAAAGCAGAACTAAAAAAACTTGGTGCTGATGCAGCGTTATCGTCAGAAAATGTGTCTATTACGTGAAAAATTTCTCCAAAAGAGGTTTGTTTTCAGATTTTGTTGCTACTTTTGCCATGTCAGTTGTTTGCTATATTAGTTTATTTCGCAGCACTAAGATAGGTAAAATTTCTGGCATGGCCGAGTATATGTAAACTTTTGTATATCAAACACTTGTCCTATTTATCAATAAAAACACTGCGGAATTAAGGATAAATATGAAAGCAATCGAGAATAGAAGAAGTATAAGAAAATACAAAGACCAACCAATTGACGAAAAATTGCTTCTTGAGATAATTAGAAATGCATCACTCGCACCTTCAGGAAATAATACACAACCTTGGAATTTTATTATTGTTGATAATCTTGAAACTAGAAAGGAAATATCTATTGTTTGTCATAATCAAAAATGGATGAATACAGCCCCTGTTTTTATTGTATGTGTTGCAGACATTAAATGTAGAGTAAAAGAAACTGAAAAAATAAATCTGGATGAGGAAACAAGTATTTTTGAATTAAAACAAATTATTAGGGATACAGCAATATCTGTAGAACATATAGTTATAGAGGCAACAGAATTGGGATTAGGGACTTGTTGGGTAGCATGGTATGAGCAAAAAGAAATAAGACAATTATTAGGGATACCAAACGATAAATATGTTGTTGGAATAATAACGATTGGGTATTCAGATGAGAATCCAAAACAAAGGCCTAGGAAGGATATAGAGGATATAATACATAAAAATAGATGGTAGGATTTCCTGCCTCATCCTCAGGACGTTCGACACGAAAACGAAAAAGTAGAAAGGGCGGGGGAAACCTTTAGCTAACACGCAGTACATGCTTCTCACTTAAATCTTGGTAGCTCGTCGGGGTTCGCTCCGCTACACTGTACCTCACCGATGCTCAGCGCAACGTCGTGTACCTAGACCGTTAGCGGTTATTATACAAAAAAATAAGCGTCACAGATAATCTGCAACGCTTATTTTTATTTTGTTTCTATTTCTTCTTTCATATCAATAAACTCGCCCTTGCTATCATAGAATTCATATTGCAAGAAAGCCAGTTTTTGTGAAGGAATAATATGCACCCCAAAACCATATTTTAATTGCCATTTACGCTTTAGGGAAATAAATCCCTTGTCGATAAATGCAGCAACATACGGATGGACATGCAAATAGAATTTAGAGACGCCAATCTTGTTAACTAGGTTGTCTATTTTTCTCTCAAGTTGATCTGTAAACAAAATGCTAGACTTTATTTTACCTGACCCATTACATGTAGGACAAGTCTCGTCGACATTAACATCCATTGCTGGACGCACTCGCTGACGCGTAATCTGCATTAAACCAAATTTACTTAGTGGCAGAATATTATGCCTAGCTCTATCTTTCTGCATATTTTTACACATGCGTTCATAAAGCATTTGTCTGTCTTCAGCCAAGTTCATGTCAATAAAATCGACGACTATGATTCCTCCCATATCTCTTAGTCGCAATTGTCTCGCCAGTTCATCGGCTGCGCCAAGGTTTACATCCAAGGCATTAGCTTCCTGTCCATTTTCAGATCTAGAGCGATTTCCACTATTTACATCTACAACATGCAATGCCTCGGTATGCTCAATAATAAGATAAGCACCATGCTTATAATTTATTGTCTTACCAAAGCTTGACTTAATCTGTTTTGTAACGTTGAAGTTATCGAAGATAGGAACTTTACCCGTGTAAAGTTTAACAATACTAGCCTTATCAGGTGAGATAAGGGTTACGTAATGTTTTAGCTCTTCAAATACATCTTCGTCGTTAACATAAATATTTTCGAAACTAGGATTAAATAAGTCGCGTATCATCGCAATGGCTCTTCCTGTTTCTTCAAATGCTAATTGTGGTCGCTTTTGATTTTTTTGAACTTTTACAATAGCGTCCTCCCAACGTTTTGCAAGTACTTTCAGTTCTGTATCAAGTTCAGCAACCCTTTTGCCTTCAGCTACGGTCCTAACGATAACACCGCAGTTTTTAGGTTTAATGCTGTAGATGAGCTGTTTTAGTCTGGCACGCTCTTCGCCACTTTTAATTTTTGACGATACAGAAACCTTATCTCCAAATGGAATAAGAACTAAAAATCTTCCAGCAAAAGACAATTCTCCTGTGAGTCTTGGTCCCTTTGTTGAAATAGGTTCTTTAACTATTTGTACTAAAACATCTTGTCCAACAGTTAATGTCTGTTGAATGCTACCATCTTTTTTAAGATCAGGTTGCTTTGATGCTTTATTGAATAGAAAAGGTTTTTTTCTGTCGCTGTCTACCTGCTTAAGGTATTTACTGTAAGAGTTAAATTGACTACCTAAGTCAAGATAATGAAGAAAAGCGTCGCGTTCATAACCTACATCTACAAAGCAAGCGTTAAGTCCCGGCATGAGTTTCTTAACTTTTGCAGCATAAATGTTACCTACAGAAAAAGATGCCTGTCTTGGCTCATTCTGATACTCTACAAGGTTTTTATCCTCCAGCAGAGCAATCGAAATCTCTTTTTCTCTAACGTCAATTACAACTTCGCTGGTCATTTTTTCTGTTAATCTTTTCTTAAGTTATACAAAGAGGGCATGTCACAGCTTCCTGGTGGATGCATTGACATGCCCCTAAGTCCTAATAGGCTGCCGAGCGCTTATTTGCTCTTATGTCTATTCTTACGTAATCTCTTCTTACGCTTGTGAGTAGCCATCTTGTGGCCCTTCTTCTTCTTTCCGTTTGGCATAATTTTAAATTTTTTAAAATATAATGATTTAATTATTCATTCTTCATTAACTCAACAAATGACTTTGCAGGCTTAAAGCTTGGTAGATCATGAGCATCTATAGTCATCGTGGTATTCTTAAGAATATTGCGAGCGGTCTTGGCTGCTCTGTGCTTTATGACAAAACTACCGAACCCACGCAGGTATACATTTTCTTTTTTTTCAAGTAAACTGTTTTTGATAGTCTCCATGAAACCTTCAACAACAGCTGTAACATCTTTTTTCTGTACGCCTGTTGCTAAAGTGATTTCGTTAATGATATCCGATTTAGTCATTTGTATATCTGTATTTATTATTATTTTGTTGTATATTTTTATATGCTTTACCTTTTCAGGTTTGCAAATATACAAGTTTTTCGTTTCATATAAAAATTTATTGCTACTTTTTTACGAATTCCGACACTCTTTTTTTTCAGAAGTGTTTAATTGTCATGCATTTAGCAATTCATATCCACACAAAAGTATATTGAATATTTCTTTGCTGTATTGAATATATGTAAATATTTACGAATAATGTTATTCTATTAACCGCATATAGACTTATAAATGCAAGTTTCGCATCGACTCTTATCTTCAGTTGGCAAAAAGGGTTTGGATGAATCAAGAATTTCTTCTGCCAATTGCTTCAATCCTGCAATAAAGTCATCTTTAAATTGGGCTATATCCATAATTTTTTCTTTATTAAGAAGTAATGTAGGATCGTAATCCTTCGCAAGACTATGTTGAATAAAAAGCAAAGCTGGGCTCACTCTTATATTTTCAGGATTAATATTCTTGTCATCTCTTATTATCAGAGCATATAGCATAGATTGCAAAAAATAGCTAGTATGATTACCAATTTTAGAAGGATCAAAAATATCATCAATAGAGTTTACGATAGCTCTGTTGTTATTGCCAGTTTTATAATCAATTATTCTTATTCTATTATTTCCACCTTCATCAATTTCATCAATTCTATCTATATTACCATATAGCCGTATAGTTTTTTGCTCATTATCTACATTTACGGTTAAATTCATACTAACCGTTTTTTCCAATCCTAAAATACTGAAAGGTGCTAATTTTATGTCTATTCTAATCATCTGTTTCAGATAATCAAGAATAACTTGTCTATTGATTATTTGAAGTCCATTATAGTCAATTCGGATGTTTTTAGGTATTTTAAAGAGTTCATCCTTAAATGCCGCATCAATAATCCTACTAAGTAGCGCCTCATTCTTTACATCATCCTCCAAATCACTCTGATGAACAACAGAACTGTTTATATATTTCTGATAGAACAATTCCGCAGCCTTATGAAAAATATTACCGAATATACGGTTATCAATTTCGTCATCTTCATTGTCAGGTTGTTTTATTCCAGCTATATATCTATAATAATATTGCAATTGGCATCTCAAATAAACAGAAAAGGCGGTAGGCGACATCTTTTCAATAGATCTTATGACAGTCATCACCTTCTCGTCTTTGATAATAGCTTCCTTCTTAGGGGTAAGGGGATTTTGATTAGCATTAACATTCACCTTTTGTATATCGTGATTGCCTTCTACCATAAGCTGCATCATAAATCGGCTCATTTCACCCGTATTCGTATTGCTTGTAGACTTATTATACATTAAAGTAATATCAGTAGCCCTTTGTAATAGACTATGAAAATAGTATGAGTAGATGGCTACCTTGTTGTCAATGGTTGTAAGTCCATAAGCCTTTCTGATAGAATAGGGGATAAAAGAGGAGTCATTGACACCTTTAGGCATATTCCCCTCATTGCATGATAATACCAAAACATGGTCAAAATCAAGATTACGAGTTTCAAGTACTCCCATTATCTGAATACCAACCACTGGCTCTCCATGGAAAGGTATACTTGTTGTTGATATAAGTTGATTTATTAGTTTGGTATACGTTTTTATATCTGCTTCAAGATCACCTGACTTAATCAAATCTCCCAACCTGTTAAGCAATGTATACATTCTGAACAATGATTCCTGCATTAAAGGATCTGATTCATTTTCTTGCGAAAAGTTATTGCCGACAAGTTGTAACACTTCGGTTAACCAGATATTGAGAGATAGAATATTCAGATTATCTTCTTTGAAAATCAAAGAAAGTCCTTCGTCCTTAGACAGATCTGCAGAGGACTGATAAAATGTGCGCAGTTGTTTGTAATCATCCAGTATGTTTTGAGCTTTATCTGACACATATTTTATATAAGGATGTCGTAGCAACGTTTCAACCCATTTCATTCTGTATTTCCCAATGTCAGAGCGGTATCCCATTGTTCTTAGCGATATAAGCATCTTTACAAAAGAAGATACGGGCGACTGCTGAAGCGGATAACCTGTTGTAATATTAACATTATCCACTTCTGAAGGAATACAATGTATGACTGTCTGTAAGAGCTTTTCATCAGCTAATACAATGGCTGTTAGTTTGCCATCTTTATACCTGTCGTTATCAGTCAACCATTTTGATATATATCTGGCTTGTATGTTTTCAGTAGTAGCACTAAGATATTTGATATCTTTTTTACCGTCTAGGTTATGATATATATCAGAATTTGAAATATCAAGTTCGTTAGGGAAGTATTTTAAATACTGCCTAATATACGTGCCGGCTTCATGATTGACAACACCACGGGCTTTCATGAAATAGTCATCAAAATCCCAATAGAATTTTGCACGTCCCTGCTTCATCAATCTGCTGCACATTTCTTGTTCAACCTTCTGCATCATGTTGAAACCAACAAACAGATAATTATCATATTTAAAGTCCAAGTTTTCTGTTTCAACTACTTCACGATATAATGCGCCTTCGTAAGCGATGTTTTGTGCTGCAAGTCGCTTTTTATAACTGCTATAAATGTTATCGAAATTACTCCATAGAGTAAGGAACTTACGTTTAATCTCTGAGTCTTGTTCTTCGCTAAAGTTACTAAAGAACTGTTTTAATATATCTTTCTGTGAATCTGTAAGATATGATAAATCATCAAACTCATGAATATCCTTCAGATTGGCAAATACTTTTTGTGAATCTGCCATGTTCTTATCAATATCATCAAAATCAGCCAGCATCAATTGTCCCCAACCATAGAACATATCTAGGGTTTCATTCATCCCTGTGCATTCATTATATGTCTTATGCAAATCACAGATAAGTTTTATCTGTTCACCAACAGTCTTATCTGAATGATTACGGAACAAATCACTAATTGTAATATAAGTAGGACTCCATATTGGTTTGTCAACCAATCTAGCCAGTTCCTCATTCAAAAACAAAGCAGCACGTTTGTTTGGAAATACAACAGCTATACGTGATAGGTTGGTTCCATATTTCTTTATGATGTCTTCTGCAACGAAGTGTAAGAATGTTCTCATTTTATTTCAATTATATTTTTAGAGTAAATATACCACAAGTAACCATTTACATCAGAATATCCCATATCGTGTAATAGTTGCATGTATTCCTTGACTTGAACCTTATGTTCTTCTCTAGGTGCGGCAAACTTAAAATCGACTACCATCATCTTTTTGCCATCTGTCATAACTCTATCTGGACGCTTTGTCTCAACTTTGTTATTTTCTGGATTTACTTTTAATATAGCACATTCATTAAATACTTGCCATTTATCAGAAAACCACTCTTTAACTAATTTATTGTCAAAGCTGTCACGAAGCATTTTCTGTAATTTATCTGATGTTATATTATTGTCGTAAACTACGCCTTCTTCTTCCAACTTTCTTAAAGAGTAATCTATATCTTTCTCTGTCTTTATTTCAGAAAGAATTGAATGCATGACATTACCGACATTTATAAATTCTTTTTTCTGTATAGCTTGTTCGTCTTCTATGCCAGCTTTAACAAATTCATCGCTCTTATTACTTTGTCTGAATTTTACATTGTTTTTATGACTAGTAATGCTTAGTGTTTCGTTTTTTGAAACGCTTCTAAATATATTACCATCATTATTCTTTTCTTTTACAGACAAGTCTTGGGGTAATTCGCCAAATTCAAACTCTATAGATTGTTGATAATCGTTGTAATCACCATCAACTTGAGTCCCAAGGATTTTGCCTACATTACCTAAACATTCTTCTATGATAGCAGATCTAGTTGTGCCGTTCTTATCACGTTTGCCATATATATAAAGCCCCATTTCTGCTCTTGTAAATGCAACATACAGTAAGTTTAAATTGTCTACCATATTCTGCAAGTGCTCATGCGCATAGTCCGCTTCGTAAATAGATCCTAACATTTGTTTTTTACTAAAATCAATCGGAACAACTGGTAGTTCATTATACGGCGAAACATTAGGCTGGCACCATATCACATTATTCTTTTCAAGTTTCCAATCGCAAAACGGCATAATAACAAATCTAAATTCCAATCCCTTACTTTTATGAATTGTAATTAATCTAATGCCATTTTCATCACTGCTTTGTATTGAACTATTATGAATATTGTCATCCCATTTAATCAAGAAATCTCTCAAGTCGGGTATTCCGTCTTGCATATACTCACTAAGTTTATCGTAGAAAGCGCAAACGTATGCATTCTGGCTATCAAGAATACTTAAGTCAAAAATAGAGAATAGTTCCTCAGCTAAGTCCATCAATGGTAATCCCAACAGGGCATCTTTGTTACTAAGAAATGTTTTTGGTAAAAGCGATTCTGAATATTCTTTACCTTGAAATATATCATTATCTTTTAGAGCATTACCCTTAATTGATTTAATATATGCTTTAACTAATGATGCTAACACAATTTCATCATCCGGCATAGCCAAAACCTTCATTGCATAGACAATGATATTAACAGCTTGAGAAGCATCCAAATGAAAAGCCTCATCAGATACCAATTGAACTTCAGGCATATTTTGCATGAAATAGTCACCAACAAGTCTTATCAATGGGTTGGTCCTTACCAGAATAGCAATATCCTTATCAGCTACACCTAAAGTTTTCAGCTCTCTCACTTTTTCTAATGTTTGAGCAAGCATACTTTCGGTATAGTCCTCGTCTGGCAATAATTTTATTTCAACCTTACCGGTGTTTTCTTTATCTTTATTTTCCGGAATTTGCTGTTCTACATCAGCATAAGCCTTTTTCATCTGTTCAGCTTCCTCGCCACAAATGTCTGATAACTCATTATATTCTACATCGCTAGCATATTTGAAAAATTCATTATTAAACTTTACTATATTTTTTGATGAACGGTAGTTTGTTGCCAGACTACATTCAGAAACTTCACCTTCGCTGAATTGTTTGTCTATATCGTTTAAAAGTCTCCAATCTCCAGAACGCCATCGGTAAATACTTTGCTTTACGTCTCCAACGATAAGATTTTTACCTTCACGGCTCATTGTTTCTTTCAATAACACCTTGAAGTTTTCCCATTGTACAGTGCTGGTATCCTGAAACTCATCAATCATTATATTTTCAAGCTGTGCACCTATTTTTTCAAAGATAAATGGCGAATCAGAATCTTCTATCATCGAACTGAGCAATGTTTGTGTATCGCTAAGCATAAAACGATTCACCTCATTATTCAACTCGGTTACTTTGTCACCTATAGATCCCAAAAGGCGCAACTGGCTTAGATGGCGTAGCGTAAGGTCTGCACTCTTATATAATTTTACCTGCTTTATCCTGATGTTTTCTGCATTATTAAGCATCTGCATCAGGGTGTCGCATACTAAATCGTAAATAGGTTCACCTGGTTTAGCTAGCTTTTTAACTACCCATTTCTCAGGAACAGATACTGCTTCTTGTGCGGTCGGATTAAATATTTTTTCATCATCAACAAAATTACCGCTTTTTAATTTAATGAAATATCCACAGGGACCAGAAGACTTGCGCGAAAAGTCATCAACTGAGAAGCCATTTTTCTCAAGAGTATCAAAGAAATTATCAGCAACCTCAGCCAGTTGTGTCTTGGCTTTATTTCTTATGCTCCTTAACTTTTGACTATAGTTCTTGAAGAAATCTTTTTGTTCAAGGATTTGTGAAAGTTCTTTCTGATTTTTCTTATAGTAGTCTTTGAATATATTTAAACCGAAATTCTTAATTTGTGAAATCACATTCCATGATTTGTCATCTTCTATGTTTTCATGGATATAATCAAGTATCCAATATAGTAGAAGCGAAGTTTCATCAAGACTCTCTATAAGTTCGTCAACAGCTTGTTGTTCTACTTGTGCATCATTAAGTTCAATCTTAAGATTAGCAGAAAGATCAAGTTCTTTTGCTAGATTTCTCAATACTGTCTGAAAAAACGCATCGATTGTCTCAACACGGAAATAATTGTAATTGTGTATTAGCAGTTGTAATGAAAGCCATGCACGATCACGTATTTGCTGTTCGCTGAAAACAGACGATTCTTTTATCTTTTCCAACAACGCCTCCGAGTTCTTCAATCCTTTTGCAATACCATACAAATCACTTAAGATTCGCATTTTCATCTCTTCTGTAGCCTTGTTTGTAAAAGTTACAGCAAGAGTTTGCCTAAATGATTGCGGATTTTCCACTAATAGCTTGATATATTCTAAAGCTAAAGTGAAAGTTTTTCCTGAGCCTGCACTGGCTCTATATACAGTTAAATTTTTCATTACCAATGTCTAAATAGTTCAAAACCGAATTTACATCCAAACTCTTTTACTTGACCGCTATCATTGCTGAGAAATACTCCCATTGAAAAGAGTCGGGTCGTGAACCCGTATCCCAATTCTATATATGGTTTGCAATCTTGTGAACCAAGAATACTAGCATAAATTCTTTCCATTTCAATAAAATGCCCTAATACAGGAATGTGTGCACAAAAAAGCAACTGATTTTCATACGTTATATTTGCGCGCGTATACCATTTGGAATCGTTATATTTATTTGAGTTAAGAAGTTCAAATTCTCCGCTCCAATCATCATTCCAACCACCAGGAATGTGATTTTCTCTGAAATTACTATAATCAAGGAAGTAAGTGTGTTCGCCTTTCAAAGTATAGAAACCACTTCCTAATCTCATTTGCAGGGTTTCAAGTCGCTTTAATTTTAACTTCCATTGTGCGTCAAATTCCATTCTCTCGTAATTGATGTTGCCACCAAGAAATCCTTTTATTCCACGTTCGTAGTCTATCTCTACACTTGGACCATTCCAGCCGATAGGGCGATATTGCAATTCTACGAGTGGAGCTACTGAAACATATCCTTCAGGCATCCCTGCAAGTTTGTATCCAACTTTGTCAACTGCCAATCTGTTATGAAATATAACTCCTGCCTGTAAACCTATGTAATCATTAAAGTCATAATTGTTCACGAACTTAAAGTATCTATCCTTGAAATAAATCATTTTTGCATGATTATTTATGATGGAGTCACCTAATACCTGTTGCGCCTTATCAAGAACTTTACTATTACTTATCCAGTTGCCGTTTCCGAATTCAAATTCCAAGAAACCGTTTTTTCTCTTGTTATACCAAAAAATAGTAGGAACAGTATAGTATAATTGCTTTTGCTTAAATGAATAACCGGCTCTAAAACGTGTTGACAACAAACTGTTAGGTGTAAACATATAGTTTAGTCTGACATCAACCTTATATGTGAATCCACGCCTATGGTCGTACCCCATATAAAGAGGGTTGAGGATTGGATTAATTTTAAGATAACCTTCGTTATTCTTTCCGAAATTACTTTTTATCCTGTTTACAACATTATCACCAACAATATCCCAAAGCACCTTCTTTATTTTATTCTCATTTCTATTTACACTGGTGGAATCAACGGAATCTTTCTTAGCATTTGTTTCTTTATCAATCTTGTAAAGTAGTGATTCGTCAGAAGTAAGCGGCACAGGACGTACCAATGCAAGAATATCCTTTTGATTTTTTATGCTATCCGATACCAACTGTGGTAAACCATAAAAAGCTTGGAATTGTCCTTCGGTTACATTACCAAAGAATCTGAATCTGCATAAGAGTTTCACATCAGTAGGGAGTAATGACTTGATTCCTTCTTCTCCCATGTTTATATCGAGAGAGAAATTGACCATATCGTATTCCCCTTTCATGCTTGCACTAATAATTCTACCGGAACTATAATCAATTAAAGCCTGCCCCTTAATAAGTTGGGTGTTGTTCATCTTTGGCTTGAAGTCAATTTTAGCAGTGCCATTAAGTAAAAAGGTAACAAGGTATTTATAATAAATTCTGTTTACAGAATTAAATGGTGACAATATATCTCCATTAAATATGGTAGGACTATATATTTCCGGTGTAAGATACTTCAATACGGTGGTCATCGTATTCCTATTGTGCGGAATAGTAGACAACTCCGTAATCTTTTCTACGTTATAATTATTGAATCCTTTGAAGTTTATCTTTTCATAAGTTTCACCTAGATATCTTCGCTTTCCACCATGGGCAACCGACCACATTGTAGGAACAGCAAGCAAAGTTATATTACGTTTCTTTATGAACAGAGAGTATTTGGTATAAGAGTAAGCACTATATTCTGGTATGTTGACAGTGTCAATGCTACTTTCGTATTTGAAAATTCGATTCAACAACATTTTGTCAGGACGAGTTTTATCGCTCGCCTTGACGCCTATTGTACTATACAGTATGATCAATACTACCGTAAAACATCTGATATATATGCTAGATAATCGTGTTTTCATTTTATCTTAGCGACAAAATTATAAAAAAGGCTTTAAATCACCAAATTTATGCATCTTTTTAATGAACTTAGTTAGTATTCTTTCTTTTTTTAGTATTTTTGCATTTACAAAAATATAATTATATAATGAATCGCAGATTACTATTTATTTTATTATTATCAGTGTTAAATATATCCGTGTTTCACGCTCAACAGAAAAGAGAATTCCGTGGAGCATGGATACAGTGCGTTAATGGACAATTTATAGGGCTTGGCACTGAAGGTATGCAACAGACACTAAGAAGTCAACTTGACGAGATGCAACGCGACGGTGTTAATGCAGTTATATTTCAAGTAAGGGCAGAATGTGATGCCCTATATCAAAGTAATTACGAACCTTGGAGTAGATTTCTTACCGGACAGCAGGGTGTTGCCCCACAACCATATTGGGATCCTTTGAAGTGGATGATAGATGAATGTCATAAAAGGGGTATGGAGCTCCATGCTTGGATAAATCCTTATCGTGCAAAGACAAAGACAACATCTGTGTTGGCATCCAGTCATATTGCAAATACACATCCTGAACGTGTATTTGAATATGATAATCAATATATTCTAAATCCAGGACAACCAGAAAATAGAGAATATATTTGTAAGATAGCTGCTGATATTACTCGTAGATATGATATAGACGGTTTTCACATAGATGATTACTTCTACCCATATCCAGCACCTGGACAGACTATTCCAGATGATAAAGAGTTTCAAAAATACAATAATGGAATTAAAGATAGAGGAGATTGGAGACGATACAACGTTAATCTTTTTATCAAACAATTGTCTGACAGCATACATGCCGTAAAACCTTGGGTTAAATTTGGAGTTTCTCCTTTCGGTATTTATAGAAACAAGAAAAGCTCTCCTATAGGAAGTCAAACCAGCGGACTACAAAACTATGATGATTTGTATGCTGATGTTTTATTATGGGTAAATAATGGATGGGTTGACTATTGCGTTCCACAATTATATTGGCAAGTAGGGCATAGCTCTGCAGATTATGAAGAACTAATTAAATGGTGGAATAGATATGCAAGTAACCGACCATTATATATTGGTGAAGATGTAGAAAGAACTGTGAAATTTGCTGATCCGCAAAATCCGCAGAGCAATCAATTGCCATATAAGAGACGCCTTCACGATGAGATGAGAAATGTAGACGGAACAGTGCTATGGTATGCAAAATCTTTTGTTGATAATATCGGTAATTATGCATCTACAATGCGTACCACTTATTGGCGCAATCCTGCATTACAACCTCTTATGCCATTTATTGATTCAAAAGCTCCTAAAAAGCCTCGTGGGGTTAAACCTGTTTGGACAAAAGATGGTTATGTGCTTTTCTGGCGTGCTCCAAAAGGAAAGAATTGGGGTGACATCGCTTCTAAATATGTTATATACAGATTTAATAAGGGTGAAAATATTGACATATCTAATCCGTCAAAAATAGTAAGCATTACACCTGAAACTTTTTATAAACTGCCTTATGAAGACGGTAAAACAAAATATACTTATATTGTTACTGCTCTTGATAGAATGAGTAATGAAAGTAAGATAGCAAAGAAGAAAATCAAATTGTAAAGATGATAAGAAACAATTATAATCGCCCTGGTGAATACGACTATTATGTCGTTGAGCATAAAGGGATGTTGTTGGAATGGCTCTTGGAAAATGTCAAAGGCATGAGTAAGTCTAAAATAAAGTCTACTCTTCAAGGTCGCGGCATAAAAGTTGAGAAAAAGATAGTTACCAGATTTGACTATCCTTTAACTGAGGGTATGAAAATAACTGTAAGTAAGACTAAACAAAACAACAATACTTTTAAAAGCCGATATCTTAAGATCGTATATGAAGATCAATATCTTGTCGTTATAGAAAAGAATATCGGTATCTTATCAATGGCAGCTGGTCACTCATCACTAAATGTTAAAACAGTCCTTGATGATTATTTTAAAAGAAGCAACCAAAAATGTAGTGCTCATATTGTCCATCGTCTAGATCGTGACACGAGTGGACTGATGATCTATGCTAAAGATAAGGAAACAGAAATGCTGCTTGAAGAAGATTGGCATAATATCGTTTTTGATAGAAGATATGTTGCTGTGGTATCTGGTGAAATGGAACAGAATGAAGGCACTATCGCTAGCTGGTTGAAAGATAATAGTGCATACGTAACATATTCTTCTCCTGTAGATAATGGTGGAAAATATGCTGTTACACATTTTCACGTGCTAGACAGAACTACAGATCATTCACTTGTAGAATATAAACTGGAAACTGGTAGAAAAAATCAGATCAGAGTACATTCAGCCGATATGGGTCATCCTGTATGTGGAGATATAAAATATGGTAATGGAGATAATCCAATAAAAAGATTATGTCTACATGCTTATGTGTTATCATTCTATCACCCAGTAACGCATGAACCAATGAATTTTGAAACTCCTATTCCCCCACATTTTCGTCACATTTTTAAATAGAATATATGGTACATAATTTTGGATATTTTATCTTTATACTTATTGCGATAGTAGTAGGAATAATTACGATTAAAAAAGTTACAGGTTGCCTTATAAAAGGCGTTATTGGTGTTGTGTTAATTGCAATATTAGCCCTGTTATACTTTTTATATTTCAGTTAAAACTCAAATGTAATTTTTGTATTAAGTAATCTACCTGAAAGGTAATTAGGTACAGCATATTGCTGGTTCGTAATATCTGTTATCCAGTAATAACTATTGACATTATTAATCCCAAAAAGATTAAGACACTCTATACCAAGCCAAATGTTTTTAAAGACATTTGGCTTTTCTTTGTTTGCATTAGATAGAAGTCTGTAACTCATACCGATATCGGCTCGTTTATATGCAGGAGCTCTAAACGAACTGCGGCCGTATTCATTATGTGGAGTTGAAAAAGGTAGACCGTCAGCATAGCTCAATGATAGCGACATCTTCCATTTATCTGTTCCTGGAAAGTAGTCGGTATAAAACAAATTGATTGCGTATCGTTGATCTGTTGGCAAAGGAATGCTATAACCCTGAAGATTCATTTTGGTATTCATCAATGATAGCGAAATCCATGAATTCGTATTCGGTACGAACTCACCATATAGTTTGAAGTCTATTCCTGCAGCATGTCCTGAAGCCTCATTACGTCCATCATATACAACCTTTACATTGTTCACTGAATAGGGGATCAGATTACTTAGTATCTTGTAATATGCATCAGCACTAAACTTGAATGGTCTATTCGTAACATTGAAGCGGTAATCCATTCCAGCAATAAGATGTATAGACTTCTGACTCTTAATTTTGTTGTTCAACGAAACTGTAGTTATTCCGTTAGTGCTTGTTGTATCGCGCAGTTCCTTGAAGAATGGAGCTTGGTAATATACGCCTGTTGCCAGTCGTAATGTGATGTTCTTGTTGAAAGATGGGATTACAACTAATGATATTCTTGGAGATACGATCGTTTCCTTGTTATAACTCCAATGACTTATTCTTGCACCATAATTTAATGTAAAGAGTGTATTCTCATTGGGACTTGTGAACTTCCATGAATCTTGAATATAACTTTCTATACGTCGTGAATTAATCTTATTATTCGCGTTTAAAGAGTAAATCATATTTAGGTCAGTCCCTGTATGTGGTATGCTGTAACCACTTGAATCCCTCATTTCATACTCATTACTGTATTCTTTTATGTGTTCATCTTTGAATGTTATTCCAGCTTCAAGATGATGTTTGTCAATATGATGCTTTAATATCAACTTTAGAATATTGACATTTGCCTTTAAATAGTTTCTTGCATGTTCAAAAAAGGTACCGACACCGAGATTCTCTTGGCTTTCGGTTTGTGTAAGCCAATACTGACTTTGTATATCATATTGTTCCTTTTCATTTGATGTGAATGACGAAGCCATTAATGAAATACTGCTACTAGGGTAGATTTGCCTTGTTATTCCAAATGTAGCACTAGTAGTTTTGAAGATATCATTCTCTTGACCGTCAAAATACACATTAAATGATTTTACATTATCCATTGTGCCAAATGTAGTTTCACGGGTTTTAGGATAGAAATTATAATGGTTGTTATTATAGTTTCCTATAATATCAAAGCTCCATTCAGAATTCGGTCTATAAGAAAAATATGTTTGATAATCTGTGAAATTCGGTTTATATTCACCTGATGTTTCAAGTGAATTTAGTAAAAAACGATTGTTGTTATATCGAAAGCTGTTAGTCCATGAAAACTTCTTATTACCGAATCCAATATATGCGTCAGCAGACATTAGACTTGCGGATACAACAGATTCAAATTTCTCTGGCTTCTTATAGGTTATGTCAAGAACTGAAGACATCTTATCACCATACTTTGCTGTAAAACCACCGTTTGAGAAGTCAATATTCTCAACCATATATGGACTAATCACAGATAAGCCCTCTTGTTGTCCGCTTTTTATAAGAAAAGGACGGTATATTTCATTGCCATTAATATAGATACTATTCTCATCAAACGAGCCACCTCTTACGTTATACTGCGATGAAAATTCACTGTGTGTTGATACACCTGATTGCAATTGAACGAGTTTTTCAACAGTATTTGAATTAGCGCCAGAATTAAGATTCTGCAAATCGGTTTTCTTTAGATTCTGTAATAAACCAGATTGTATTTTCTGCCCTGTAACTTCGACGGTTTCTAATGTGTTGTCATTTGGGTACATTGTAACCAACAACGTTTGTCTTCCTCTTGGTTTAATTAATACTTTTGTCTTGGTCTTATATCCAATCATTGAAAACTTAACCTTTACACTATCAGCAGAGAATAATGAAATAGAAAATTCTCCTTTAGAAGAAGTCAAAGCAAGTTTACCCTGATTCAGTACTGAAACAGATGCAAATTCTATTGGCTTATTGTCTGCGTCAAGAACTCTTCCATGAAGAAGAAAACTTTGCGCATCAATATTCAGCACAAATCCAATTGATATTATAAGTAGGAATAACTTTAACCTCATATACAATATACAAACGAAAATCATATTCGATTATTGTATATAGGGTAGTAATGATAAAATTGATTATGAATATATTCGTTTTATACTGAAGTCCAAGAAAGGGTGGCAATTTTGAAAACCTTATGTGCGTGTGATAATGCTTACTACAAGGTGAAGCATTATTAATGCAATATTGGCTAACATGCCTTACAAAATTTAATAGGAGATCTCCTGTTTGATAATTTTACGTATGAATTATATTTTAATTATGATTAAGAACTTTTGCAGTGTAATTTGAAATAAAATTCAATTTTTCTTATTAATTATTGTATTTAATTATTTTTTTTATTATATTTGCGCTAAAATTATAAAATAAAGAACTATTGAACGGATAAACTACTTCAATAGTTTGGATTTAACTAATACACTATGAGTACACAAAATCGCACTTGTCTAATATACGCCAACAGAGCCAAATGCAATAATGCCGATGCTATCCATAATTTGGAATTTATTAGTTGGGCGACGGCTAAAAATTATAAATTTGCTATCGCGGATACGGTGTGTGTGTTTATATCTGATGAACGAAGAGTTTGATTCAAAATGCAAGTGGAGGCAGAAGGTATAAAACGCAAAGACGGGCATATTTCAATGTGTTCACATATAGATTACATTTTGTAGCAGAGTATAATGGAAAACTTCTTAATGAGGATGAACTTTTAAATCGTGGATTTAAAGACGGTGGGAGTATACAAAATCCTTCATACTGATGATACAACTTTAATTTTACTCAGAAAAATATCAGAAAAGATAGTAATCATTTAGTATCCTTTTCAATTAAAAGTAGATGAGAAGTAATTATTTGCAGTGTGCAAAATAAATATTGACCCTAAAAAGTTATGAAAGTTACAAAGATAGACAGATTAAATTATCTTAAACCAGAGCAGTATCCCAATTGTGATATTTTTTGCTTGCATGTTCTTATTGATGATCTTGAAATGATTATTGCTGAGATGAGGGTCGTAATTGCTGGCACCTCATGGATTAATAGACTTCGTTCTATTGATCAGAAGATTTATACTGTTAACTCAAAAAAGACTATCGATAAGATTGTTAATATTATAACGTCAAGAGTTGTAAATGAACTGAATGATAGCGTAGGTGAATATATGATATCATATACTGCTCAAAAAATGCTAGTTGACAGTTTCAATCATTTCCGTCTGCCGCTTGCTGAACTTTTAAAAGAAAAGATATCAGGTAACCCTGGATTTGATTTTCATACTATATCTGAAAAAAAGTTGCTTAATTTCGGTGAAGCAAAATTTAGTATGAAAGAGACACCAAAAGATCTCGCAATTAATCAAATATCGGACTTTATTAAGGATGAAAAGGATTATGGTGAGTTATTATCATTAAAGCCACTTGTTGATTCTTTAGTAATAGATAATATGGATGATGGAAAACGAGGCTATATTGCTGCGTTCTCATTTAATTCAAAGAGTATTGATACAATATTTAAACATGCATTAAATAGTGATGCCATGAAAAATATTGGAAAGTATCAGGAGTTTTACTTAATTGCAATACAGGTATGCTAGATAAAATGTGGTTTGATATAGATGTCGAGCTTACTGACTTTATTTTTTCTTTATGTACAGAGCTACATAAGGAAGGCCCTGTAGATAGCGATGTATTGGAAAGCCTCTCTATAATAAAAAGCCTGTATCCAGAGAAGATAGCTCCCTTTGAGAACGACATCTTATATTATATGGGGCTTTTCTATAAGACGACGAAGCCTACAAACTTTAAGGAACTAATCTATCAAGAATTTGCTGATTCGATTAAAGAAACGACTTCATGTGATTTTACTCCTGTTCAAGCAGATGCATTTAATAAGATTAAGAGTTCTAACAACTTTTCATTTTCAGCGCCTACAAGTACCGGTAAATCATTTCTATTTAACAAACTCTTGCAAGAAGCAAAGGGAGATGTTATTGTTGTCGTACCGTCAAGAGCACTTCTTTCTGAGTATATTAGTAAAATATCTGTAGTTGTAGGTAAAGATGTATTGGTTTTGTCGTTTATAGACATAATAAATAAGAAGAAAACAAAAAGAAATATATTTGTTATTACCCCAGAAAGAGGTGATGATCTTTTTCAAAAGATTGATGAGCTAAACATTGATCTTTTCATGTTTGATGAGGCTCAATTGACAGAAGATAAGTTACGTGGACTGAAATTTGATTCCTTTGTTAGGCGAGTAAATAAGAAATGTCCTAAAGCAAAGAAGGTATTTGCTCATCCTTTTATTGATAATCCTGAAGCCCAAATCATAAAGAATAAGTTAATTGGTAAATCTTCATTTGCTAATTACCAGCAAAGAAGTGTTGGTAAGATTTTTTTGACTAGAAAAAAAAATGATAGTTTTGTCTATTTTTCTCCCTTCAATGATAAGACGAACGGAGATATAGTATACAATGGTGATCCTATAGAATGTGTCTTAAACAGAAAAGGAACATGTTTAATATACGTTTCAAAAAATAGTATTTATACATCGGTTATTAGTGAAAAAATACAAAGATATATAGTACAATGCCCTCTAATTGCGGATAGTAGGGCGCTTAAATATATTGAGAAAGTTGAGGAGTTTCTTGGCTCGAATAAACGCAAGTCATCTATGATTGTTGAAATGATGAGACACGGTATCATTATTCATCATGGCTCTATACCTTTGCGAGTAAGAAGCATTATAGAGCAGTTTATTACTGCTGGGTATGCTAGATTATGTTTTGCAACATCAACTTTAATACAAGGTGTAAATATGCCTTTTGATCTTGTCTGGATTGATAATTTTCGTTTTTGGGGATCAGATGACGAAAAGTCATTGGACTTAAAGAATTTGATCGGGCGTGCTGGTAGAACTAATGAAAAAAGTAATACTTTTGATTTCGGTTATGTTGTGATTAATGAATCAAACAGAGGTAAATTTACTGAGCGATTACTTTATACCTCAAGAATATCAGAAGATTCATTGCTAGATTTGGAAGGACATGATATTTTTGAAGACGTAGAGGACGAAATTAATGCAATTATAAATGACGACTTTGATATTGACCTGAAAATGCCAAATATTCAAGTAGAACGTCTAAAAGATAGTAATATTGATGTAGATATTGCGTATATATTGGATAGTTTTTTTGTAAATGGAAAGCCTATAAGCGGTAAGGAATATTATAATATTTCCAAAGTTCAACGAGATAAAATTAAGAAGGCTTTCCAGCATATTTTTGTATCTCATCTGAATCGGAGGGAATTGGTTGGTGGTGAACGAAGTGTTTTGAGTACTGCAATTCCTCTTTTATTATGGACTATTCAAGGTAAAACATTTGCTGAAATTGTATCTCTGCGTTATTCGTTTCTCTCGATGCGCGAAGAACAGGCACGTTTAACTAAGCAACTCGTTGAAGGATTTATATCGGAGCCGATATTTTTGCAGGAGCAAGATAAATTACGTGTTAGGGAATCTCCATCAGCACATTCTTTACCTGATAAAAGCTACACGAAATCAAACTCATTGTTTAAGGATATGTCACCAATGAAATTATCATATGATCTTGTCATATATGATACGTATGATTACATGGATAAGGTTATATCATTGTCCTTGAAAAATCCTATGTGTGCTGCATTCTTTCTTTACTATGATAAAACTAATGATTCTCGAGCTCTTGCTCTATCAAATTACATATCTTATGGAACTAATGATAGAAAGGAAATATGGTTAAAAAGATATGGTTTTGAACAAGAGGATATGGAATGGCTTAAGCCATGTGTTGATGATATCGATGAAAACCAAATAACATTTAATGATAATATAAAGCAGTATCTAGATGATGAGCAGAAAAGTGTTCTATTAGAAAGATATATCTAAATTAATCATTGATATGATAAATTTGAAGAGTAAGAATATAATTTGATTATAAATTTATAAAACTGATAGCTATGTATAATACATTTGAAGAAAAAAATGAGAACTTTGGATTATTACCAAAAGTCGAAACGTTAGATCAGTTAGATAAATTAAAGAATAAACTCTCACGAAACTTAAATAATCGATTTAGGGGTGTATGTGAAGCAAAATATTATATGCTAACATCACTCCAAAGACTATGTCCTATAGGAATTTCTAATAAAGACTATATGCGTGGACTGCTGTCTAATGTAAAAGGAGACAGTACAATCAAAAACTTCTTTGAAGACAATAATATTTATATCAATGATTTGTCGTGTTTGTCGTTAATGCAACATTTAGGCATGCCAACACCTTTACTTGACTTCACGATTGATATAAATATTGCATTGTCATTTGCTGCTGATGGTGCTAAGATGTATGATACTACAACCGAAACTGACGATTATTGTTCACTTTATTATTTTGATTTATCGAAAGAAATGGAGATCAACAATGCTAATGTCCAAAATGTGTTGTCTTCTGGTATGCATGAAGCAGAAAAATTGTGTGATGAATTTAATAAAGCCAATTCTATGATTCATTTAGATGATTCTAAATTGAGAAAAATAAATAAATTTGTAACATGGGATGATTTAGCGAGTTTAGAAATAGCTTTGGTCGAATATCAAGGGCTTGCTACTCAAGTACGTACTCTTGATAATCAAGAACTTGATACTACCAATTCTAATTTATTAAACCAGAAAGGCGCATTTGTTATAAACCAATTTGATGACAAAATGCCTTTAGAAGAAAATTGGAATATGAGAACAAATGCTTCAAGACATAAGTTAATATCTAGTTTGCCATCTGGCTCCTCATTGCTTTTTTCAGGTATTTACACAAAGGAGAAGATGTCTTGCGTAGATATAAATAAAAAAGTTATTTTAAAATGGAAACAAAAACATCCTATCGAATTATACGATAATTCAAAAGGGTTTGAGGCGCTGAAAAAGAGACTTTGTGCTATTAAGGATAACTATAATAAGTCCGTTTAGCATCCATGGTAAACAAATAATTTATGGTGTTATAAATTTGTAGAAATGGCAAAATTTTCCAAAATTATAGATCAACTTGATAATGACATTCGGAAAATGTCATATAATGATGTATGTTCCGCCGTAAATTCCTGCGAAACTGAAGATAAATTATCTTTCGAAGTAGAGGCTGAAAACATAGGTATGTCATTTGTGGAGAATGCTGGTAACAAGAAATTGGGGTGTTATTATGGTCCTAAATTGATATTGAAAAAAGATACAGGCGACCCCATATACTTACCTGATATTACTAATATAACTTCTGATCATATTGATTATTGGACGAAGCGAGCCAATATAACGAGTAATCCACTCCTAAAAATGAGATATACAGGTCTTGTTTGGGACTTATGCAAGCGAATTACAGGTAAAGAGCCTTCATTTAAGGATATGAAGCTACAATTCATCATTTCTTCGATTGAAACCATAGAGCAAGATCTTGCAGATAACCCAATATGTGGATTGAATTATATAGAGTGTGCTATTAAAAAAGCAATAAGCATAAATAATTTAAAACTTACAGACAGAGCTATCAAGACAATGTTGGCTTATGAAGCGAAATACTCTAAAGATACTTATTCTGGCATATGGGGGCGTCCATTCCTGATGCTACTTGATCATATTGCTCAATTCTCTTCTTATGAGAATGTTATCGTAAAATCCATGCTTGATAGATTTGATAGGTTTGAAGTAGTTTGTAAAAATGGGGATATGAGCGCAGAGTATATACATTTATTAAAAGATACTGCTAAGCTTCTTGCAGATTACTATATGATTAAGCAAAATATTGTGAAGGTGAAAGAATTTTTAGATAGATATCATGTATGTTTAACTTTGCTTTACGATACTCAAGGAGCTATGTGGGCACATGGTATGATAAAAAATCTACAAGGATTATATAGAAAATACAATCTGGCAAAAGAAGCGAATCGACTCTACCTAGAAATTCAATTGTTAGCAAGCAAAATCCCTAATGAAATGAGACCTATAAAGATATCTGTGCCTATTGAAAATGATAAAATTGAGGAGTATTTTAAACCGCTACTAGAAGGTACCATTGAAGAGGGAATGCTGATATCATCATACTTTATTAAAATGCACATACAAAAGATGAAATTAAAGGAAATGTTCACATATGATATGGTCATGAATCTCTTTCAGAATTCGCCATTGATTTTAGAGTCTCAAAGGTCATTATTAGAGAAAGGCATGAAAGCTTATTTTGATCAAGACTATATTGTAGCTTGTCATTTGCTTGTACCGCTCTTTGAAAATGCTATTAGGGTAGTTGCTGCATCTAATGGGCATGAGGTATTAAGATCAAATGCTAATTCTCAAGAAGGGAATGAATATGTCTCACTCGATAGATTATTAAATGACATTGAAGGTGATTATGCCAATCTAAAGAATCTTGTTGCGTATTTTAAGAATGTATTCACCGACAAGAATGGATGGAATACAAGAAATCTATTATGCCACGGTGCGCTAGCAGCTAGTTCATTCAATGATACACTTGCAGATAGAGTAGTTCATGCATTTCTATTACTTTCACAAATTAAACCTATGAACAAAGAATATGATAGCACCAATGCAACTGAAGAAGCCAAGTAATTGGCAAGATTTTGAAAAACTCTGCCAGTTATTGTGGGGGGAAATATGGGAATGTTCTGATTCTATTAAACGTCATGGCCGTCAAGGTCAAAATCAACATGGTGTGGACGTATATGCCTATGTAGATAAGTATAAAGGTTATTGTGGTGTTCAGTGTAAAGGTAAGGATGAATATACTAACGCCCAACTAACAAAAGACGAAATTGATAAAGAAATAAATAAGGCTAAGACATTTGAGCCATCTTTATCTTTGCTTGTTTTTGCAACTACAGCAAATAAAGATGCCAAGATAGAAGAGTATATTAGGATAAGGGATTTGGATAATAGAAAACAAGGTCTATTTAAGATAGATATATCATCTTGGGAGGATATTGTTGACCATCTGCAACGTTACCGTGAAACATATAATTGGTATGTGAATAATTGCCAATTTAATGATGCTACAGATGTTAATGTTACATTTAATGGTGAAGAGAAAATAGCGATTTCTCCTGAGTTTATAAGGAATACTACTCATTATATTCTTAAACAATCAGTCGGACCTATAACTGATTCTCAAATGCTGCTTCGCAAGTTGGCAGTATTATATCCTTCACCTATTACCTCAATATATCCTGTGAGAAAAATTGATCGGAGATGGTGCAAACTTCATATTCGAATAGATAATATAGGTAGCACAGTAATTAAGACACCAAAATTAATTGTGTCTTTCAATTCGAATGATATTGAGAAATTGTATGATGAATTCTATTATAGTAATGAATTTGGACTTAATAATGCTGTTAAAGCCCAGATTAATGCAAGTAAAGACGCAAAGAGAGAAGTATTTAAGACTTATAGTAATGTGATTGAATATAAGCCTAAAGAATCTGTTTTTGTGCAAAAAGACAATAGAAACTTCACTATTAGTATAATACCATCTGATGGAATAAGTAAAATGCCTTTGTATTGGAAACTGTTATGTCAAGATTACCAAGAGGAGGGTACCTTATGGATAAATATAGTTCCTAAATATGAAGATAAAGAAATAACAATTCAAGTTAATAGTGCTTCTGAATTAAAAAGTGATGAAGTAACTATTATACCGAAGATTGTTGAAGAATAAAAGATTAGTCAGAAAATTCAAATTGAACAATAATATAATTGTCGTTAGGTCTATTATCTGCAGATATCTCATCCATCTAAGTTTCTTTTGGCTTCGGTTGTTCTAGATTGGCATATAGATCACGGTATATTGCCTCAGACATAGCTTCAGACTTCTCCTATTAGCATCAGACAATGTATTTCGGGATTTCATCATTGTACTTAAATGATGAAATTTACTTCCTTTCGCTTGTAACGAGGTGTTTATTTCACGAAGAGAATTAAAGCGCATAATTACGGCATAGAGCATTACAACCAGATGAGTCAACCCATCGAAACGCTTAAATATTTCGTTCACCGCTATATTAACGACCAATCTCAAGAATTTTGACTTATCATGTAAATTTATTACCTGGCTATAGAGTGGCAGTCCGATAGAATGTGTACTTTTGCCCATATGTTAGATTTTTCTTGTGGTAAAGGAAAAGATAACACTTTTTAGTCTGAACTCAGAAATGAATTCTGCCTTTTATTGTTATTACTCAAAAAGTTATATCGGACACCAATAAAATACTTTTTAATGTATAACAGGCTTATTTCAATAGAAAAACACTTTAACGCTTATTAGTTTAAAAACCTATGTGCGAACGAGATTACTTACGATAATATGGAATATTGCTAATGTAGTTTTGGACAATATGCCTGTGTAAAATGTCAACGCCATTGATGGTAAAGAAATTGTATTTTAATCTGTACCCACTTTATTGTTAATGATTTACGAAAAAAACTCCATCCTGTACTTCATCCCTTTAATTGTGATTTCCACTCCATTTTGTCCCATTTCGTTGTTCAATCAAAGCCGCTACATTTGAATGCTATTCTTGTTGTAAAGATAGGATAATATTTAATAAGGAAGAAGAGGATGTCCAAAGAAATTGAAAGCCACTTCACGTTTTTTGAATGGACAAGGATTAAATAATGTAGTATAAATCACTTTTTCTTTATAAATATTGTTGATATAAAATATATAGTATAACTTTGCTATTATAAACTTCAATATAGCGAAGATAATATTATTAAATATGGATTTATTAAAGCTAACACAATTATAAAAATGGAAGATGTTAAGTATAATTATCAAGACGCTTATAAAAAAATGATAGCTGTAAAAGAACATCATCGAACAATCGAGGAGATCGTTGATGACCTCAAAAAAGAACTCATACTTGTACAGGAAGAGTCCTTTTTGGTTCACGCCATGCAGTTGATTATTGAACTTGATTTCAAAGCTACGTCACCGCTGTATAAACATCTGCTATCCCCTATGAGGCAAACTCTTTATTTGATAGATGTATTCTACTCAATTGATAAACAGGAGGGAGATGTTGTAATGAACGAAGAACGTTGGGATAGAATAGCTATATTGCTCAATGAAATAGAAATGACTTATTTTGTTAATATTGGGTTCCCAAATCACGGCGATTTATTCTATGACGAGCGCGATGAAAAAATAAAAGTGTCCCTAGCAACATTTTTGGGATATTTTAGTAATGCAGTATTAAGCTATGAGGAACAGATGCTAGATAGAATTATGAGATATATCAAGCCATATGATGAGTATATTCAATCGCACTATAGCTTTAAAATAGATGATGCAATAAAGTTTATTCTGCATATAAGGGCTTTGAATAACAACAAATTTAACGATATTTTTCGAACTTTTATGGATACATACTCTTTCTATGATACTCATCATGAGGAATGGTATAATTTGATTCTGAAATTTAAAGAAAGAGGAATTGATAATCCACAGGATTGGTGGAATCAACCCGAATTAAGCGGCATGATGAAGACCATAAGTACAAATCCAGGGGAAGTTAATGTGCATCAGATAAAGGAGTTGATTGATGTAGAAATAAGCCCTGATTGTTTGCAACATATCCTGGATTTCTTTTTGTATGATAAGGATTCATTAAAAGGCAAAACAATCTATTATGCTGACAAGCACTACTCTGAATCACATCCACTTATTATGATAGGTAAGAAATGCATTTGCCCAATCAATAAATTCCTGTTTGAGGGGTTATACTTTAGGTTGGATGAAGTGTTAATAAAAGAAGAACCCACGGGGAAATACAAACAGAACAAAGACACAGCATTCGAGGAGAAGGTTAAAGAGGTGTTTCAGCGGTTCTTCCCGAAAAAGACAAAGATTTTTACCAACTATAGTATTGACGGTGTTGCGGAGAACGACTTACTAGTTGTATTTGGAAACGCTTGCATTATTGTAGAGATCAAGGATTGCAAATTCCGTGAACCATTCCGTGACCCAATAAAAGCATATGACCGGATAAAGAGAGATTATCATAATGCCATCCAATTAGGGTATGAACAATGCAGACGTGTTGAGAAGATTCTTTTAGCCGATCAGGATATTAATATCCTTGATGCAGATAACAAAAAAGATATCTTATATCATCTAAAAAAGAGAAATATTAGTAATGTGTGGTCTATCGTTGTTACAGACTTTAAGTATGGTGCAATTCAGACTAATCTTAGTATGTTATTGAAAAAGGATAATGAAGCTTTATATCCTTGGTCGGTTTGTATTGATGACTTAGAAGTTTTGTTCTTATTGATGAAAAAAAGGCTGAAAGGGATAGCTCCTGCACGTTTCATGGAGTTTATTGATTATAGAGAAAGGCTGCAAGGGCACGTGATGTGCTTCGATGAACTAGAAATTTGCGGCTGGTATCTAAACGATCGTGAGCAATTCAAAAAATATGCAGATAAAGACATTATGATCAATACAACTCCTAATATGGAAACTATCTTTGATGCCTATTACCGCATTGGACTTGGATTTAAGAATGAGTTGGACATGGAGTACAAAAAGCATTATAAAATACCAAATTATCCAAGAAGTTTTGATTTAAGCATGATAACAGGTGAGAAAATAATAGGTGAAGATAACTTATAGCATTAGTGTATATCTCTCCAATTTCATCATTCCAAATATATTATTTCATTTGAACTTTTTAAAAGGAAATCACAGAAAAATATAATTCTTTGCGCAAAGCCTATATTGTTGCCGATAAATATGTCCGTAATTTTTTTATGCTATTTCGGATGCAAAAATAGACAATTATACTGATATTATAATCTATGGGGATAAGTTGTTGTTTTAAGTTACGATTTATCTCTTATGTGAGATAAAATATGTATTATCTGCAAAAATGTGTTAAGTTTGCACCAAAAGACTTGTTATCTTAGATGTAATTCTTTATCTTTATGGTTTAATTAGCATATATCGCTTTTGGAATTATAAGATTGAAATCTTGATTTGTTCACAAGTGTAATAATACGAATGATATCAATGTTTAAATCTTTAACAAAATAGTAGCATAGATATTATGGATATGTAAGTTTTAAAAATCGTAATCTTATTTACTAATATGGAAATCATTAATTATACAGAAATTAACTGTAACAACGTAGATTTTAGAAAGTTAGGATTAGTAAAGCAAATATGCAAAGCTATTAAAGACTACTTTTGGAATAATAGAAAAGAGAAAGACTCGTCAGAAATGATTATTGGTGACCCTTGCTTTTTTTTAATAAAAGTCTTTGAAATGTATCATACTGAGTGGCAAGAGCGAATTGGTGAGGATCGCCTTATAGGCTTTCGAGTAAAGAAAGCCGAAGGGCAAAATACCTTATGTTTTCATATAGTTCTTGAAAACATCGAATTAAAAGACTCTGCTATTTCATATAGTAAGCTATCCAAGAAATTAAGAGTTGAAGCCGATGTCAAGGCTGCATGCCGTACAGCTATAGATAAACTTAAAAGTAAGTTCAAGATTAAACATTGTAATGGGCGATGTCCTGTGTCAACGTTAGAACTTACATTGGATAATTCAGTAGTACATCATTATGATAAGCCCATGAATAAGATAATAGATGAATGGGTTGAGTTAAATGGAGGTTACCAAAAAGTCTATAAGCATGTAAATCCAGCTATTGGTGGAGGAACAATTACCTCCTTTATAGATAATAAGATGATAGAAGATTTTATTGACTATCACAATGCACACACTCATATGATTGTCTTGCATAAACAAGGACATAATATGATACATAATAAAAATCAGTGTTTGACTAAAGCAGAAGAAGAACGTGTTAAGTTATATAATAAGCTATGCTAATAACCAATGTCAGAAAGAAGTAACAAAATTGTTTTTATAGAGAAAGCTATAATAATTCATGGTGACCAATACGACTACTCACAAGTTGTTTATATAAACAACCGAACCAAAGTGTTAATTACCTGTAAGCAGTGTGGCTTTCAATTTTTACAATCACCTGGTAGTCATCTTGCAGGTCGTGGTTGTCCTAAATGCTGCAATAAACAAACTCATAGGAGGGTTACGCAAGATCAATATATATGTAAGGCTTTACAGATTCATAATAGTAAATTTGACTACTCACAAACACAATATGTTGATATGCACAAGAAGATAAAAATAATTTGTCCTCAACATGGTGTTTTTGAACAGATAGCTTATGTTCATATACAAGGAAGTGGTTGTCCTAAATGTAAAGGTGAGAAAACAAGGCAGAGATTGCAATATAATACTGAATATTTTGTTTCAAAAGCATCAGAAGTACATAATAATAAGTATAATTATTCTATGGTAGATTATAGAGGATGGGACAAAAAGGTGAAAATAATCTGCCCTATACATGGAAAATTCTACCAATCTCCTTCTGAGCATCTAAAAGGGTATGGTTGTGTAAAGTGTGCTAATTCTCATGAAGATAGAAAATTAAACGTATTCGAGTTCTTTGAAAGAGCAAAAGTAGTACACCAAAACAAATATAGCTATGTTCATTTTGTTTTTAAGGACTACAAAACAAAAGGTATGATAGAGTGCCCTAAACATGGTTTCTTTTGGCAATCACCTGCAGACCATTTATCTGGGCGTGGGTGTATGAAATGTAAAGATGATAAAACTAGACAACGGTTTTTAAGTAATACTGATGACTTTATAAATAAGGCTAAAAAAGTTCATGATGACTTTTACGATTATAGTCTTATTGATTATAAAAATGCCAGAGAAAAAGTTCGTGTTATTTGTCCTATACATGGTGAATTTCTACAAACCCCTAATGCTCATCTTCATAAATATGGTTGTCCCAAATGTGGTGCTGATAAAACTATAAAAGCCCTTATAGGAACTACAGAACAATTTATTGAAAAAGCTAAAGAAATTCATGGTAATAAATATGATTATTCAAAAGTTGAATATCAAAGGAATTGCATAAAAGTATGTATCATTTGTCCCAAACATGGTGAATTTTTCCAAACACCTAATAGTCACCTGTTAGGAAACGGATGTCATAAATGTAAGCAGACCAAGGGAGAGGTAAAGATTGAGAAATTTCTTTTAGACAACAATATTCAATATCAAGCTGAGTTTGTCATTCTTCACCCTGGTTATCATAGAAGATTATTCAAAGTAGATTTTTGGTTACCCAAATTATATACAATTATAGAGTATAATGGCATTCAACATTATGAACCAATAAACTTTATGGGAGGCTATAAAAGACTCGAAGGAAGACAAAAAAGAGATAATGATTTAATTGACTATTGCTCAAAGAATAAAATAAATCTTATAGTTATTCCATACACGGATTTCAATGAAATAGAAAGTGCTCTTAATGACAAACTATCTTTATAATTTTCAATAAAATAACATTTCACTAGTGTCTCTTAATTAATGTTAATCAAAATGAAAGTCAATTTCTAACTGTCCATCGGACGGCTCCTCCTCTTCTTCAGAGTGGAAGAACAGTTCAGCAATGTCCTCTTAGAGGAGCAACGCACTGCAGAGTATTCGCATGATTTGAACGATTGGGCGATTGAGGTTGAGCCTCCTCTCAATGATTCCAATAAGGCAATACGTGATGATTGCCACATGGATTTGGATTCTAACAGCATTCTCGGACTCTCCCCAGAAGGTTTTGACACGAAGATGCTGCTTGACCCATTTGAAGAATAGCTCAACTTGCCATCTGTAGCGATAAAGCCTGGCAATAATCTTGGCAGCAAGATAGAAGTTATTTGGTAGTAAGTAAAGGTTCGTTGCAGGTCTGGTGCAAAGTAAACAATACGTCTGATAGCACCTGGATAGTTGGACTTATTCCTCTTACCTGTGAATCGTACGGTCTGATCATAAAGAACATTATCCTCTCCATCAAGAAGTTCTTCCCCATCCACAATTTCATATTCAGGTCTACGTTTTTCACGGATGATGAAGAAAGCCATAGAGCTGTGGATTGCATAGAGTCTTGCCAGGTCAAAGTAACCTCTGTCAAAGACATAGCAGGCGTTAGGCTCATAAGTGATCCAGTCCATTGCGTTGACATCGTGGATGACCGCATTGGTGATTCTGTAGAATACTGGAATCTCGGTAACGATATCAACCTGCGTGTGGATTTTAATGCCAGACTTGGTGCTTCGGAATTTAGCCCATCTAAATATAGACATACAGAGGTCGATAGTTGTGGAGTCAACTGCATAAAATCTGCCATGAAGTTCGAAGTCTTTCGTGAGACGCAGGTTCTGAGCGATGGACACCATATAAAAGGCAAATTCTTCGAATATTCGATGATCTCTGATGGAGTTAGCCTTGGACAGTATCTGACGATTGACAGCTTTTTTACCAAACCCGAGGAAAAACGATTTCTTACCATGTGCAATTGTGATATCTGTGAGTTCTCTCAGACTGCAGCAACCTATAAGCTGCCCAAACAAAAGAACCAGCATGTGATTCCAATGAGAAAGCGACCAACCTTGAGTCCGATCGTTGTATTTCTGAACGATGCGCCTGAATTGGCGCTGTGGCAGAAACGAGGTAATCTGTGTGAAGATGTATTGTCCAACATTCATATATGCGGTGATTTGAATTCGACCGCAAAGGTAAAAATTTCAAAGCCCGGACGGTTTTTTAAACAGCTAATTTATTGTGAATGAGAGATATAAACATATATTTTACAAATAATTAAGAGACACTAGTGATAATATTTTATATTGATAATATCAATTAACTAAATATTATGGATTATAGTAAATACTATTTTAACAAACTAGTCAAAAGTTTTGTTTCAACTCAAGATAAGTGGCATTATGCAGAAAGGGTTGGTATGTAAATAAAACAACTAGCTTTACTATCTGTATATATATATCCAAAATAGTAGTAAATATTCTAACTATTTGTCTGTTTGCAGATTATCCTTTCGCTTGGTATGTATACAGTATATAAACAGTCTCTTAAACAAGTTCCTGCAGATACAGCTTTTGTTACCAACAAGTTTGTCATATTTACAATAAATATTATATGCTTCAATAACGAGTATGTCATATTTATGCAAATACCTATTAAAAAATAATTTTTTTGATCTAAAAGAACTTATGGTAATTTTTGTTAAGAGTTAATCAAAAATAGAACAACTTGGTTGAAATTGTATTATATTTGCACCATTCAATCAGAACCAAAGCGTCAGAATTGTATCATTTTTTAATTTTAAAAAGATATAATTATGACATATTTAATACAATTTATTAGATTACACAAGTTTCTAATCTCTACTATAACGATTAGAGCTGGTCCCATTATATTTTACAGTGAATATTGATTTAATTTAAAACTTTTAAAAATAGCAACATGAAGGAAAAAAAATATGTATGTCGGATTAAATCCGAAGGCTTAATAAGTGATCATTTTGTTTCAATGAATGACCTTCCCTGTTTATCAGAAGCTGATAGATGTTATTCTATAGAACATTCTTTATCGTGTCAGCTACGCGGAAAGCCTTTTGAGGTAATTGAAAAAAAAGAAATTTAGTTATATTCAGAAGAGGGTAGGAGTAATTCTACCTTTTTTTTTCTAACTTTATTAGATAAGAGTTGCTAAACTAAACGAAGCATATTCAGGAGACATTCCAGCTAAGTTATGTGCAGAGGAATATTGCACGCCCGTGTTAAGAATAACAAGCATCATATACATAACTGCTTTATATTAACAAATCTGTGGAATACCCATATTTCGAGAGGTTTTTGGCAGCCAAAAAACATCAATAAGCCCTACCTACATCAACAAAAAAAAGTTTTTTTTGAGTTTTTAGTGCTGTTTCCTACATGATTTGTCGAAACGCATTGTTATACAATACGTTAGCTAATGTATAAGAGTCCGTTCTTATACATTTTAGGGAGTGATTAGGCCCTAATCACTCTGTTGTCCTACATGCTTTACCGAGTGATTAGGGTCTAATCACTCAAAGGCGCTCCGAAAAAGGCGATTTTATTCTCGTTGCGCTTTATGCATTTTGACTATGATAGAATCTGTATACATATTCGTAGTTATGCATACTGAAACACTATACATTTCTAAAAACTGATACTGATAGACATTACATATTCTGAAATCCTTTACTGAAAAGATTGATATGGTGAAATGTATTTACAAATTAGTTTGGTTGCTATATTACATTTACAAAGATAAATGAGATTCCTGTATTTATATTTCTTATGAAGGGCACCATTCAGATTTGCGTTACTGATGAAAATATGAACTAATGGTCCAAGAAACAAAAGCGACTTTCGTATTGAGATTGGGACAAAATTCACCGTTTTAAGTACAAATACGTGCTTAAAATGTAGGAATCATGTAGGAAAGATGTAGGAAAAGGCACTCTTATACATGCCTTAATCTATTGACTATTAATGGTTTACGTCAAAAATGTAGGTAGTGTAGGTAATTTTTCTTTTTTTCTGGAAACTTTTTCAATTTGGGGAGGGTTTACCTGCTAAATTAGCAATGAATCTTTTTACTTTATCAAGTAGCTTTCGCCTTTGCCGGCTACTTTATCAGCGAAATATAACGTATTTAATCGACGAAACAAAAGTTTACAAATTAATATTATTATGAACTATAATATTGCTAATACCTTTTGATAGGGGAGAATAAAGGTTTTGAGAACTCCAAGTGCCTCCTTTTCTTAGTCAAAGAAATATTTTAATGCACAAAGTAATTGGATTACTAACCAACAGTCATAGTGTTAATGAAAATCGCCAAAAGAAAAAGTTAACTTTAAAATTCTCAAATAACAAATCAACCTTTAATCACGTTCTTTAATCAAATTATCAAGGAAGTCATCCAAATCTTGGTTTAAACCTTCCATTAAATCACCTCCAAGAATAACAGTTTCATCATCAGCAAGGTATAGTTCTGCGATGTTTTCGTTGTCATCATTTTCAAGCACAAAGCTATATGGCTTCAATAAACCAAAGTTATCAACTATTTTACTATTATCATGTAAAATAGAGCGGAAGATATTTGTTATCTGATCATAAAAATCATCATCTTTATTCTCAATCCACTGCTCAACAACACAACGAGTAATTTCCACATCATCATCATCAAAAGCAAGCATCTCACCACTATCCTGACTGACAATAATATGTATATCAGTTAATAATGAAGGATCTTCATTCTCAGGAAACTTCTGAGCTATTTTATGGATGAATCTCTCGATCTGCTGAGTGGTCTGTTCTGTTGGTTTCATATTTGATAATTTAATTGTTAGCAAAGGTAAGAGAAAGGAAAGAGATATCAAAATTTTTTTGACCTTATTTTTTATTCATTCATTAATTTAGTCAATTTTTTCTTAGCCTCAGATATGGTTGGATATAGTTCAAGGGCTTTTTGATAATTTTTAATAGCAGCTTCTTTCATATTTGCAGCTTCACATTCTTTAGCCATGATGACATATTCAACAGCAAGTTTCTTAAGAAATTTCTCTCTCTTTTTTATGTTGTCAGCCAATACCTCGTTTTGTTTTTTCAATTCGTTGATTATATTCAACTTTTTACGAATATACCTTATGACTGACGGCTTCTCAATATCATATCTGCTATGTATTGCAAGAAAGAAATTGTCTAGTGCTGACTGCATGTTTCCATCGTCAAAAGCTATGACAGTATCATGGTATTGCTTGTCTGCTTTGCTTTGTTTTAAGGCGGTGTTGAGTATAACATCGTCATTATATCCCTTGGCAAAGTTAACAACTTCTTTTCTAATGAAAATATCTTCCCACCTTATAGGTTCCTTCAGGCTAATACCTTCCATTGATGTGCATCTGGATAGCGCTACGTAAGCTTGTCCACCTGCAAACACGCCACCCGTAAAATCAATTTTTACTCGGGAAAATGTCAATCCTTGACTTTTGTGTACCGTTATTGCCCATGCAAGTCTAAGTGGAAATTGTCTGTATGTGCCAATTTCATCTTCTTCAATCTTCTTTTCTTTGGCATTAAAGGTATATTTTACGTTACTCCAAATTTCCTGTTCTACCTCGACATCGTCGCCATTCTCTGTTCTGATCAATATATAACCATCCTCAGCACTGTCAAGGCCTATAACAGTACCTAACGTGCCATTTACCCAACGCTTCTTAATATCATTTTTTACGAACAGAATTTGAGCGCCAAGTTTAAGTTCAAGTTCAATTGGAGTGGGGAGGCTACTTTGTGGGAACTCACCATTTATGATGCCATAAAACATGGTAGGTTCTTCATCAATCAGCTTCAGCTTCTCATTATTGATGAAATCTACAGTGTCTCTTCTTGTTGATAAAGTAATAGCAAGACTGGAATCTTTTTCATCGAGTTCTTTGCCTACTCGTTTATTTAAGACATCCAAGTCTGCTTTTTTAATGTTTGAAGTGCGGATGCGATCAAGAATATCAATAAACAATGGATCGGTTTGTCTATATACTTTTTTTAATTCAATAGATATTAGTTGGAAACTACGGAATATCTTTGCATCAAAGAAGAATTTAGATGGATAATAGGGTTGTAAGATTTTCCATTCTTCCTCTTTTAAAACGGGTTCTAGCTGGTATATGTCACCAACAAAGAGCATTTGCTTTCCACCAAATGGCTCTCTCATGTTTCTACAGTATATGCGTAATACTTTATCAATGAAATCGATGATATCAGATCTAACCATACTGATTTCATCAATAATGATTAGTTCAACCTCTTGGATAAGTTTTATTTTCTCAGAATTATACTTTAATGTATTACGTATATTTCTTATAGAAAACTTAACATCATCAGGAAGTAAAGGATAGAATGGCAACTTAAAAAAACTATGCAGCGTTGTTCCTCCAGCATTGATTGCTGCGATTCCAGTAGGTGCAAGTATTATATGTTTCTTTTTTGTAGTATTTGCAATATAACGCAAAAAAGTAGATTTACCCGTCCCTGCCTTTCCTGTTAAGAAAAGTGAGCGATGGGTAAAATTAATAATCTGGAGCGCATTCTGCAACTCCAGATTATTAATATCTATGTTTTCTATATTTTTTATTTTAAATATATTATTTACAAGTTATCAAGATTCACTTGTTGTTCAGTAGCCTTATGCTTCTTTTTTGGCTCAACCGATTTAATAGCCTTATCGGTAGACTTACTTGTCTTTGGAGTTGTGCTTTCGTCATCTGACTCGGAATTTCCAGTAATTGGATTTCCATTTTCATCTAAAAGTACTTCCTCATCAGTGATCACACTATCACGCCGTGCTGTATCTTTCTTAACAGGTTGATAATAACTCTGGCATGTGTACATGTCTCTTGTAATGTCGTCATCATGCGGTTTATCAAACTTACCATGATAATGCTGGAATGCAGGATCTTTAAAGAGTGCTTGTAAGAAATAACCGCAAATTGGCAACGCCGTTCGCGATCCTTGTCCTAAAGCTCCCGTTCGGAAGTGGATACATCGATATTCTCCACCAACCCATGCACCCACAACAAGCTTAGGACTTACGCCCATAAACCACGCATCAGAGTGATTGTTACTTGTTCCTGTCTTACCACCAAATTCAGTATCTCGATAGTCACCTACATATCCCCATAGAGATTGTGATGTACCTCCTGGTTCACGCATACCTCCCTGCAACATCTGCTGCATCAAGAAAGCACTCTTATAAGGTATAACTTGCTCGCTCTTTGTTGGTCCAACATAAACTTCATTGCCATCTTTATCAACAATTCTTGTAACCAATACAGGGTCATGATGTTTACCATTGTCAGCTACAACGCAATATGCATCTGCCATTTCAAGAAGATTCACATCACTTGATCCTAATGCTAACGAAGGTGCATCATCAAGAGGGCTATTGATACCCATTTTCTTGGCTGTTTCTATGATACGTTTAATGCCCATTTCTTGTCCCAGACGTACTGCAACTGAATTGACACTTTTTGCAAAAGCGCTCTTCAAAGGCATTGAATCTCCACTGAAAGAACCATTCGCATTACCTGGTGTCCAAGTAACAACCTTGTGCTTTAACTTATCATATACTTGCATGGAAATGTATTCATCTCTGCGCTTGTCACATGGTGTAAGTCCTTGATTCATTGCCTCTGTATAAACAAAGAGCTTAAACGTAGAACCAGGTTGACGCATGGCTGTAACCTTGTCATATTTCCAAGAGTTGAAATTTATGTCACCAACCCATGCTTTTACGGCTCCTGACTGTGGCTCCATGGCAACAAAAGCACAGTGCATAAATGTTGTCATATATTTGATTGAATCTTCAGAAGTCATTATCTTAGTAACTTCTCCCTTATCATAATCAAACACTTTCACCGGATGTTTCCATTCTTTGTAATAGTAATTCACAGAGTCTGGGTTATGCGGGAAACGAGTCAACAAAGCTTTATAAAAAGGTTGATGCTGCGCTATGTTCTGTATAAAATTAGGAATAACCTTATGATTTTCATCTTGCCAAGGTTCTTGCCGCATCCAATTGGAAGTTTGATTGCGATATATATCCCAATGGTGATTAAAATTCTGCTGAACTTGTTTCATCTGCTTTTGGGCAGCTTCTTCAGCATATTTTTGCATACGCGAATCAACAGTAGTATATATTTTTAAACCGCTAGAGTAGAGGTCATAACCATTTTCTTCACACCAACTCTTTAGATAAGTTGCAATTGCTTCACGGAAGTACTTTGCCTGACCATCATAATTTTCTTCAATCTTAAAGTCAAGCTTTATTGGTAACTCCTTTAAAGAATCCATTTCAGTGCGACTTAAATCACCATGAGTTACCATGTTGTTTAGCACTGTGTTACGTCTTTTAATACAATTCTCAGGATTAGTCCTTGGATTATAGTATGATGTTGCCTTCAGCATTCCTACTAATACTGCAACTTGATCAGTGCTAAGATTTCTAGGTGTAGTATTATAATACGTTTTGGCAGCAGTTTTGATTCCATAAGAATTTGATCCAAAATCAACTGTATTAGCATACATTGTTATAATCTCTTTCTTAGAATATACTGTCTCCAGTTTCGTTGCAATAATCCATTCCTTACTCTTAACAACAAGGATTTTCAATCCAGGTATTCTTCCCAAAAGTCCAGCAGAGTATTGTGATCTCACACGGAACATATTTTTGGCAAGCTGCTGAGTAATCGTAGATGCTCCACGGCCATCATGATGTAATATAGCATCTTTCACAGCACCAAATAATCCAATAGGGTCTATACCCATGTGCTTGTAGAAACGTTCGTCCTCAGTATCTACTAAAGCCTTAAAGAATTTGGGATTTACTTCTTCATATTTGACAGGAGTTCGATTCTCATTAAAATATTTACCGATAAGTTTACCGTCTGCACTGTAAATTTCAGAAGCCTCACTGGTTTCTGGATCTAGAATACCAGAAAAATAGCCTGGTGATTTACCAAACAACCAAAGAAAGTTCACATCTACCATACCGAGATAGATAATGAATGCAATAATACATGAAAGGAAGCCTACAACAGTCTTAGTATACCAAGCGCGCCCTTTATATAGGGATTTGTACCACGGCCAGAAATCGTGAGCACGACGCAGACTCCATTTAAATAATCTCTTTATCTTATTCATAATTCTATAATTATCTTTTTATGGTGCAAATGTAATAAATAAATTAATATTTACACGTTTTTATCTATGTATTTTAAAATTTCTTCAACGTTGTCTGGGTCAAACCATTTAATCGTATCATCACGTTTGAACCATGTCAGTTGCTTGCGCATGTATCTTCGAGTGTTTGATTGAATTTGTCTTATAGCTTCATCAACAGTGAGAAGTCCGTCCAAATAATCAAGAATTTCCTTATATCCTACAGTGTTGAGAGAATTTAAATTGCGAAAGTTATATAGTTTAGAAACTTCATCAATGAGCCCAGCGTCAATCATATCTAAAACGCGTTTATTGATTCTTTCATATAACTCTTCTCTATCTCGGTTTAACCCGATTTTTAAAATATTAAATGGTCGTTTTTTGTTTTTGTTCCTTCTAAAAGATGTATATGTTTTCCCGGTCATTAAACAAATTTCCAAAGCATGTATTACCCTGCGTGGATTTTTCTTATCTACAATATTCCAATGCTCAGGATCCAATACTTTTAATTGCTCAACGAGTTTTTCCAACCCATTTTCTTCAAAATCATGCTGTAATTTTTCTCTAGTAACGTCATCTACAGTGGGGATATCATCAATACCTTTACAAACGGCATCAATATACATCATGCTTCCACCTGACATTAACAAACTATCGTGTTTATCTTTGAAGAGTTCTTCTATAATACTTATAGCATCCTCTTCAAACATGGCTGCGCTATAGTAATCAGTAACGCTGTGATTACCAACAAAATAATGTAAAACCTCACGTTGTTGTTCTTGAGTTGGAGCCGCAGTACCAATGGGCATCTCGGCAAATATCTGTCTAGAATCTGCATTAATAATAGGCGATTCTAGATGTTTGGCGATGTTCAGACATAATTCAGTCTTTCCAACGCCAGTAGGTCCAAGAACAACAACGAGAGTTTTCATCTATCTGATAATGCCTCGTTTAGATGTTTCTACAAAATCTATTATATATTGGATTTCAGGAGTAATTTGTAGGTTATTCTTTATTTCATCAATACCTTCTGATATAATACCTTTTGAATATAACAGTCTGTAAGCTGAATGAATATGCTCTATCAACTCATTGCTGAATCCTCTTCTTCTAAGTCCAATAAGATTTAATCCACAATATTTCACAGGGAATTTTCCTGCTATAATGTATGGAGGTATGTCTTGAGAGAAACGACTTCCACCTTGAATCATTACATATCCACCGATGTGGCAGAACTGATGACATAATATTGCTGCACTTACGATCGCATTATCATCAATGGTAACTTCACCTGCAAGTTTGGTTGAATTTCCGATTATCAAACCATTTCCCAACAAGCAATCATGAGCAACATGCATATTTTCCATAAGCAAGTTGTTGCTTCCAACGATGGTTGTTTCTTTTGAAGCAGTTCCTCTTGAAATTGTTACATTTTCACGTATGCTATTGTTGTCACCAACTTGACACGTTGTAATCTCTCCAGCGAATTTTAAATCCTGAGGTTTTGTTGAAATGCTGGCACCTGGGAAAATCTCATTTCCATTACCAATTCGTGCACCAACATTTACTGTTACACTGTTCTGAAATATATTGTTATCACCGATGACGGTATCACGGTCAATATAACAGAACGGTCCAATAATATTATTATCTCCTAATTTTGCCTCAGGATGAACAAAGGCAAGTGGACTAATTTGATTCATATATAATTACTTATTTTTTACTATCTGTGCTGTAAATGTTGCTTCGGAAACAACTTGATCTCCAACGAACATATATCCTTTCATTGAACTAATCCCATGTCTTACAGGACTTAAAAGTTCAACTTTAAATAGTAATGTGTCACCAGGAACAACTTTTTGACGAAATTTTACATCGTCAATTTTTAAAAAATATGTTGAATATCTTTCCGGATTTTCAAGTTGGCTGAGAACTAACAAACCACCACACTGTGCCATAGCCTCAATCATTAAAACTCCAGGCATTACAGGTTCGTTAGGGAAATGACCTACGAAGAAAGGCTCATTAGCAGTTACATTTTTTACTCCAACAATGCTTGTAGAACCGATAGATGTAATTTTATCAACTAGTTGCATTGGATACCTATGTGGCAATAACTCACGAATACGAATATTGTCCATAACAGGCTCATCGTTGGGATTATATATCGGAGCTTGAACTTCATGCTTACGTATTTCTTTGCGCATAAGTCGGGCAAACTTATTGTTTATAGTATGCCCAGGTCTTGTAGCTATGATCCTGCCCTTTATAGGTTTACCTATGAGAGCCATATCACCAATAATATCAAGAAGTTTATGACGTGTACATTCGTTTTCCCACATAAGCGGCTTATGCTGAATGTAACCAACTTTAGTGGCATTAAGGCGAGGAACTTTCAGAACGTCTGCAAGTCGATCAAGTTTCTCTTGACTAACTTCACGCTCATATATAACAATAGCATTGTCTAAATCACCACCTTTAATTAAATTTGCTTCCAATAATGGAACTATATCACGTACAAAAACAAAAGTTCTAGCAGCAGCAATCTCTTCATCAAAAGTTTTTGTATTATCAAGTGTCGCAAATTGACTATTGATAAACTTTGAATTAAACGAGCACATTGCTGTTAAACTAAACTGATCGTCTGGAAGAATAGTGATGACAGAACCAGTCTCATCATCTTTTATTTCTATTTTATGACGAATAATATAATAGTCTTTAGCTGCATTCTGCTCTACTGTGCCAATTTCCTTAATTTTCTGTACATACATCGCTGCAGAACCATCCAATATAGGAAATTCAGGTCCATTTACCTGAATAAGGCAATTGTCAATTCCTGAAGCATAAAGCGCAGCCATACCGTGCTCTACGGTAGAAACCCTAACATCACCCTTTGCAAGGACAGTACCTCTCTGAGTATCAACTACGTTTTCAGCAATAGCATCAATTATAGGTTGTCCGTTAACGTCTATTCGCTGAATTTTATATCCAGTATTTTCTGGGGCAGGATTGAAAGTTACCGTAAGATCCAATCCTGTATGCAATCCTTTTCCAAAGAGAGAAAAACTACCCTTTAGAGTTGTTTGCTTTATAGTTTCCATATCTTATCGTTATTTTTGTTTTTTAAGTTCTGCAACTTCCTTTTTTAAATCTGCTAGTTCCTTATATATTTCTGGCAATTTTTGAATCAAGGCTTGCGACTTAAAATATGATAGTTTGCTCATCGGAGGAGTACCTATAAGGGCTTGGTTACTCTTAAGATTACCAATAACACCACTTTTAGCACCTAAAAATACCTTATCACCAATCTCTATATGTCCAGTTATGCCAACTTGACCTCCAAACATACACCATTGACCAACCTTTGTGCTACCTGCAATACCAACTTGTGCTGACATTACAGTATTTTCTCCAACTTCAACGTTGTGTCCTATTTGTATAAGATTGTCTAATTTGACACCTCTGCGTATAACTGTACTGCCCATAGTAGAGCGGTCTACACATGTATTAGCACCAATTTCAACATCATCCTCAATAGTTACAATTCCTATTTGTGGGATTTTGTCATATCCATCTTTTCCATTAGGAGCAAATCCAAAACCGTCAGCACCTATAACACTACCTGAATGAATAGTTACTCTGTTTCCTAATTTGCATCCCATATAAACAGTAACATTTGGATACATTATACAATCATTGCCCAATTTTACATTGTCTCCAATAACTGTATTTGGATATATTTGGCATCCGTCACCAATAACAGCTCCGTCTCCAATACATGCAAAAGCTCCAATATAAACATCCTTGCCAATTTGAGCTTTAGAAGATATAAAAGCTAAAGAATCAATACCATTCTTTTTAGGGCGCATAGCAGCATCATACATCTGTAATAACTTAGCTACGCAATCACGAGCATTAGCCACACGAATTATAGTTGCTTCTACAGGCTTATCTAATATCAAAGTTTCATCAACAAGAACGACTGATGACTTTGTTTCATAAATGTAATGAGTATATTTGGGGTTCGAAAGGAATGAGATTGCTCCCGGTACACCTTCCTCTATTTTTGCAAATGTATTGATAGTTACGTTTTCATCACCCTCAATACTACCCTGAATAAATTGGGCTATTTGTTTTGCTGTAAATTCCATATTTATATATCAAATTCTATAATAATTTTGCAAATATAGCAAATTTTATTCAGTTATGGTTAATAACTAAGATATTATTTGATTTTTAATGCAGTGATCGTCATAGAATACACTTTGTACTAACTGAAGATGAACTTAAGCAAGCTTTGATAGTTCGTTAGCCATTTCTAGCTGAATATCATGAGCCTTTACCGCAGCAGCATCTGCATAATCATCACCGTTACTGGCAAAAATTATACCACGTGAAGAATTTACAAGCAATCCACAATCTTTAATAATTCCATATTGGCATACTTCCTGCAAACTACCTCCTTGAGCACCGACACCAGGAACCAACAAGAAATGATTAGGTGCAATTTTACGAATGTCTTCAAACATTTTTCCTTGTGTTGCACCAACAACATACATCATATTATCTTCATTTCCCCATTCCTGACTTTTACTCAATACCTTTTCAAAGAGTCTTTCACCATTTTTATCCTCAATAAGTTGGAAATCATGGCTTCCCTTATTACTAGTAAGAGCCAATAATATAACCCATTTATCTTTATATTCTAGAAATGGTTTAACGCTGTCTTCACCCATATAAGGAGCTACAGTTAAAGCATCTAAATTATATTCTTCAAAAAATGTTTTAGCATACATTGTGCTAGTATTACCTATATCACCGCGTTTAGCATCTGCTATAATAAAATGGTCAGAATATGCTGACTTTAAATAACTTATGGTGCGCTCAAAAGCAACCATACCCTTAATACCATAGCATTCGTAAAAAGCCAGATTTGGTTTATAGGCTACACAATATTTTGCAGTAGCATCAATAATGGCTTTATTAAAAGCAAATATCGGATCTTCTTCTTTCAATAAATGTTTAGGTATTTTGTTTATGTCGACATCAAGGCCTACACACAAAAAACTTTTTTTATTGAATATCTGCTTTACTAAATCCGTTCTATTCATAATAAGTAACTCTTTTGATTCTTATATTTACAAACTTTCGGCCTTAAGTTTCTCGGCGTTTTCAGCCACTGTTAAGGCATCTATCATCTCTTGAATGTTTCCACCAAGAAATCCCTGAAGGTCATGGGTTGTAAAACCGATACGATGATCTGTAACACGTCCCTGTGGAAAATTGTATGTTCGAATTTTTGCAGAACGGTCACCTGTTGATACAAGGCTTTTTCTTCTGCTAGCAATATCATCTACGTATTTTTGATGTTCGCGATCATGGATGAAAGTATACAAACGACTTAAAGCACGTTCCTTATTCTTAGGCTGATCACGTGTCTCTGTACATTCAATAAGAATTTCTTCTACTTCGCCTGTATTTGGATTTTTCCAAGGATAGCGCAATCTTACTCCAGATTCAACCTTGTTTACATTCTGACCACCAGCACCACTAGAGCGGAATGTATCCCATTTAACGTTGCCTTCATTGATGTTAACTTCAAATTTGTCTGCTTCTGGCAACACTGCAACAGTAGCTGCACTCGTCTGCATTCTACCTTGAGATTCTGTAGATGGCACACGTTGTACACGATGTACACCACTTTCATATTTCATTGTGCCATAAACATCAGCCCCACTGATAACAAAATCTATCTCTTTGTATCCACCGACAGCACCTTCAGAGATATCAGTAATACTAAGATTCCAGCCCTTTATATCACTATATCTCTTATACATGTTGAATAAATCACCTGCAAATAGTGCAGCTTCATCACCACCAGCGCCGGCTCTAATTTCCATTTGGACATTTTTAGCGTCTTCAGGGTCTTTAGGAACTAAAAGCATTTTGATTTTCTCTTCAATTTGTGGTTGTAGAGTTTCATTTTCTTGTAATTCCTCACGAGCCATTTCTTTCATGTCAGCGTCGTTCTCATTTGTAAGAATGTCTTTTGCTTCCTTGATAGAATTCAGGCAAGCAAGATAGTCCTTACGTGCATTCATTAGGTCACCAAGGTCTTTCCATTCCTTTGTGAGTTTTACATATCGTGATTGATCTGCTATTACATCAGGATCAGTGATAAGTGTACTGACTTCTTCGAAACGGCTCTCAAGTCCGTCCAATTTCTCTAGTATGCTATTATTTTCTGGCATATATGTATATTAGTTGTTATCTTTTTGTGAAATATTATCCTAAAGGTTTTGCAACCTTTACTTTAATATTCAAAAGTTCCGAATTCTGACTTAATTATCAGGCTCTTCTTTCCTTCTTCAATATGGCCTACAATTTGTGCATCAATGTTAAACTCTTTGCTTATCTTGATTATTTCATCAGCAAATTCAGGTTTAACGTATATTTCCATTCTATGTCCCATATTGAAAACTTGATACATTTCTTTCCAATCAGTACCAGAGCACTCTTTTATCGCTCTGAATAATGGTGGAATAGGGAACATGTTATCTTTAATTACTTTGCAATTATCGCTTACGAAATGTAATACTTTGGTTTGTGCACCACCGGTACAATGTACCATACCGTGAACTTCTGGACGTAGCTTATCAAGTATTTTCTTAATAACTGGCGCATAAGTACGGGTAGGAGAGAGTACTAATTCTCCAGCGTTTAAAGGACTACCCTCAACAGCATCAGTTAATTTATACTTTCCACTGAAAACTAATTCTTCAGGGACTGCATGGTCATAACTCTCTGGGAATTTTTCTGCAAGATATTTTGAGAACACATCATGTCTAGCACTAGTAAGTCCATTGCTACCCATACCGCCATTATACTTCTTCTCGTATGTTGCCTGACCAGTAGAGCTCAATCCAACAATAACGTCTCCTGGGCGTATGTTCGCATTATCAATAACATCGCTACGCTTCATTCTGCAAGTTACAGTAGAGTCTACGATAATTGTTCTTACTAGATCGCCAACATCAGCAGTTTCACCTCCAGTTGGATAAATACCGATGCCCATATTGCGCATTTCTGCTAAAAGGTCATCTGTACCGTTTATAATAGCAGATATCAAATCACCAGGAATCAACATCTTGTTTCTTCCAATTGTACTTGATACAAGAATATTGTCTACAGCGCCAATGCATAGTAAATCATCTGTATTCATTACTATTGCATCTTGAGCGATACCTTTCCAAACATCCAAGTCTCCAGTTTCTTTCCAATACATGTATGCTAGCGACGATTTTGTACCCGCTCCATCAGCATGCATAATATTGCAATACTCAGGGTCTCCACCTAGTATATCAGGTATTATTTTACAGAATGCCTGTGGAAAGATTCCCTTATCTATATTTTTGATAGCATTGTGAACATCCTCTTTTGCAGCAGACACACCGCGCATCATATATCTATTATCCATAATATTTTTATAGTATTTATCTATCTTCGTTCCAAAATTCCCAACTAGCAAAGGCTTGCAATAAAAGCATTTCTAAACCATTCTTTACTGTTGCACCCTGTTTCGCCCCTTTTTGCATGAACAATGTCATGTCTGGATTATATATGAGATCATACAAGAGAGTATGATTATCCATATACTCATACGGTAAATCAGGACATTCATCAGCATGTGGATACATTCCACATGGTGTACAATTCACTATTACATTATATTCCTGAATAAGTTCTGGAGTAATTTTATTGTACTGAATAGCATTAGGGCGTTCACTTCTACTTACAAAAAGAGTTTCAAGTCCTAAAGACTTCAAGCCATAATTAATAGCCTTTGATGCGCCACCAGTACCAAGAACCAATGCCTTCTTATGACATTTTTCAATTAAAGGTTCTATACTCCTTGTGAACCCAATAACATCACTGTTAAAACCCTTTAGAATAGTATTCTTACCCTTATGGGAAATGCGGATAACATTTACAGCACCTATTGCCCTAGCTTCAGGACTAATATCATCAAGATAACTGATAACTTTCTCTTTGTAAGGGATCGTTACATTAAGTCCTTTCAGTTCTGGATTAGTTGCTATAATCTCAGGCATGGTTTCTATGTTAGGTATCTCAAAATTGATATACTTAGCATTGATTTTCTCGTTCTCAAACTTTTCATTGAAATAGCCAATAGAGAATGAGTGCCCCAAAGGCATACCGATTAATCCATATTTATCCATATTGTGATGTTTAAGAAAAATAATAATAGCTTTTATTTAGTAGCGAAATACATTGTACATATACCAAATGTCAATCGCTTGAAACTTGCTTCTTCAAAACCGGCCTTATGTAATATTTCCAACATCACTTCACCTTGCGGGAAAGCTTCTATCGTTGCTGTTAAATATTCGTATGCATTACAATCTTTTGAGATTAACTTTCCATAAGTCGGAAGAATAGTATGTGAGTATATTTTAAATAATTGATGCATAGGGAAACCTACAGGTTGTGTGAGTTCAACAATACTCAGATGTCCACCTTTTTTTAAAACTCTATACATTTCGCATAACCCCTTATCTAAGTCTTGGAAATTACGAATTCCAAAAGATGCAGTAACAGCATCAAATGTATCATTCTCAAAAGAAAGGTTTAAACAATCTTCCTTTTTAAAAGAAATAACATCTTGCAATCCTTCTCTTATGACTTTTTGTCTGCCGACATTCATCATTCCTTCAGAAATATCAGCTCCGACAAGAGCTTCAGGCTCCAGCATCTTTGCAGATAAGATTGCAAAGTCACCGGTTCCTGTTGCTATATCTAAAATGTTCATAGGTTTGAAAGGGGCCAACTGCTTTATAGCTTTTTTGCGCCATCCTTTGTCTATATCCCATGAGAGTCTATGATTCAGAGTATCGTATGTCGGGGCAATATTGTCAAACATCTGTTCAACTAATTTGCCCTTGTCATCGTCTCTGCCATAAGGCTTTATCTTTTCTTGTTTATACATCATTTAGTATTGTGTACACCACTTATCTATTCTAAGCGATTTAGTGTTTTGCTATTTTAAGATATTCTGAAACGTTCTTCTCAATTCTAGCTGCAATATCCCCAGATTCTGTTGTCTTATCAAGCTTTTCACCAGTAATATGCTCATAAAGTTCAATGTATCTCTGGCTAACACTTTCTGCATACTCATCAGTAATTTCAGGCATAGTCTGACCAGGCTCGTTCATGAAATTATGTTCGATAAGCCATTGACGAACAAACTCTTTAGAAAGTTGTTTCTGTGGTTCTCCTGCATTGAATTTTCTCTCATATCCATCAGCATAAAAGTAACGGCTTGAATCTGGAGTATGAATCTCATCAATCAAATAAACCTTACCATCACGCTTTCCGAATTCATATTTTGTATCAACAAGAATAAGTCCTTGTTTTTTAGCAATTTCCTGACCACGCTTAAATAGTTTTTTAGTGTAGTCTTCCATTACTTCATAATCTTCTTTAGAGACAATACCCTGAGAGATAATTTCCTCTTTTGAGATATTCATATCATGACCCTCGTCAGCTTTTGTAGTAGGAGTAACGATTGGCTCTGGGAAATATTGATTTTCCTTCATTCCGTCTGGAAGTTTTACTCCGCAAAGTTCTCTGCATCCTTCACTATAAGAACGCCATGCACTTCCTGTAAGAATAGAACGGATAATCATTTCAACACGAAATCCTTCACATTTAAGTCCTACTGTAACCATTGGGTCTGGTGTAGCAAGTTTCCAATTTGGACAGATATCACTAGTTGCATCAAGAAATTTTGCAGCTATCTGGTTTAACACTTGTCCTTTAAAAGGAATACCTTTTGGCAGGACGACGTCAAATGCCGAAATTCTGTCTGTTGCAACCATGACCATAAGGTCATCATTGATGTTGTAAACGTCACGAACTTTGCCGTGGTAAACACTCTTCTGTCCATCGAAACGGAAATCAGTTTTAGTTAAAGCCTTCATTTTAATTATTAATTAATATCGTTATCAATCTTTTCAAATATCGCAAACTCTTCCTCATCATTAAAGTGTTCACGTCTTTGTGCTCTCTTAATATTGTTTTCTTCCCTTTCTTTTTCCTTTGCCTTATCAAATTTGTCATAGGCATTCACAATGCGAGTAACAAGTTTATGTCTGACAATATCTTTTTGGGTAAGATTCACTATACTAATACCATCAACATGTTCAAGAATCTTCAGTGCTTCCTTAAGTCCACTTCTTTGATCTCTAGGTAAGTCTATCTGCGTAATATCTCCAGTTATAATCATTCTTGTACTAGAGCCCATTCTGGTCAGGAACATTCTTATCTGTTGAGATGTTGTATTTTGCGCCTCATCAAGGATTACAACAGCATCACTTAAAGTTCTGCCCCTCATAAAAGCCAAAGGAGCAATCTGAATGATATGTTTTTCCATCATTTCCTGCAATTTTGCAGTAGGAATCATATCTTCCAATGCATCATACAGGGGTTGTAAATATGGATCTATCTTATCTTTCATATCACCTGGAAGGAAACCAAGTTTTTCTCCAGCTTCAACAGCAGGGCGACTCAAGATAATCTTCTTTGCTGTCTTTTCTTTCAACGCCTTTACTGCTAAAGCTATACTGAGATAGGTTTTACCAGTTCCTGCAGGACCAACAGCAAATGTCATATCGGTCTTCTCAAATGCGTCAATAAGTTTTTGTTGATTTTCTGAACGGCTCTTAATAGGGCGACCAGATATATTGTAAACTAATACATCCTTGGTTGCTTCTGCCTTGGTTTTCTTTCCTTTTATAATATCAAGGATATCTTCGTCTGTGATTGAATTGAATTTCAAAACATGCAGACGCATAGTTTCAATGTCTTCTTCGATTTTAGCCATTTCCTCCTCATCTCCTAAAACCCTTATTACATTATCACGTGCAACGATTCTGAGTTTGGGGAATAGTGATTTAATCATCTGTAAATGACTATTATTGACGCCATAGAAGACTACAGGGTCAATTTCTTCCAAAACTATATGCTTCTCTATCAAAGTGTGAGATACTTAAATTTTAGGTGCAAAATTATTGTTTTTTTTTGAGATTACCAAATATTTAGTATATCTTTGCATGACTAAAAATGAAGTTTATAAAATCATGAAGATATCCAAGAATAGATTTTTACAGGGTTTTGGCATTATTGTTGTGTTTTTAGGCATAATAAGATGCTCGTTTCCAAATGTTGTAAAAACACATATTAGTGTATCAAAGTCAGATAGTTCATGCAATAAACCTACAGAATCAGCTAATAAATCTATTGAAAAGACGGATGAATTTTCACTAAAGATACCAGTAGCTTCTAAATTCTTTAATAAAGATGGTTCTTTGGTGAAAAATAAAATATATAGTGTTCCTAATTTTGGAATAGCCTTCCCTGATCAGAATGACGTACAATTAATTTCGGCAAAGAAATATGGAGTAAATCCAGTTCAGAATCGCAACGAAGCTGAACAACGTATTGGCGAACTTGTTTATATTGGTAGCAATCCATATTATTATGTAGACAACTTGAAATCAAGTATTCCTTACCTTGTTCCACGTGCTGCAGTTTTACTTCAAGATATTGCCCGTAACTTCTTTGATTCACTGCAAGTTAAAAGGATACCGCTGCATAAAATTATAATAACTAGTGTCATGCGTTCAAAGTCTGATGTTCAAAAATTAAGAAGTCATAATGGTAACGCTACACAAAATAGTTGTCACCTTTATGGAACAACAGTAGACGTTTGTTACAACAGATACAAAACAGTAGAAGCACCAGGGGAGAATAGACGCAAAGTAAGAAATGACACCTTGAAATGGGTCTTAAGCGAAGTTCTCAATGATATGCGTGAGCAAAATCGCTGCCACATCAAATATGAAGTTCATCAAGGATGTTTTCATATAACGGTTAAATAGAATCGCCTTGCTTAATGTTATTTTCCTTTAGATAATTCATAAAAAGGTTTGTAAATTCATAATTTTTCAGACCCCATTTCGGTGCTATAAGCATATCTGCTGGTGACTGGCTGACAAAGCGTTCCAACACAATATTTGGATTAAGATTACGAATATACTCTGCTAATAATTGTATATATTCATCAACGCTATAAACTTTAAACTGTTTTTCAGCATACTGCGTTGCTAGTTTTGTTCCTTTTATTACTTGTAGCTGATGAATTTTAAGAATATCTATTGGAAGTTGCGAAATTTTTCTGGCTTGCTTCAAGCATTCCTGAACATCTTCACCAGGCAAACCAAGTATTACATGACCACAGCATAATATTCCATGTTCATGTGTCCGCTGTATAGCTTTGCAACTACATTCAAAGTCATGTCCTCTGTTTATATCCTTAAGAGTTTTATCATTTGCACTCTCAATACCATATTCAACTATAACGAAAGTGCGTTCTTTTAGTTCTTCAAGAAAATCAAGTAATTCATCGCTAACGCAGTCTGGACGGGTACCAATCACTATTCCCACAACATCTTCAGTTTCCAAAGCTTCAAGATACATTTTCTTTAACTCGTCAAGCGGCGCGTAAGTATTTGTAAAGGCTTGAAAATATGCTAAATATTTCATGTCTGGATACTTACTCCTAAAGAATTCTTTTCCCTCTTTTATCTGCTGAGATATTGTTTTTTCTGGATTACAATAGGATGGATTAAATGTTTTATTATCACAAAACACACAACCTCCATAGCTGATTCTACCATCTCTGTTTGGGCATGAAAAGCCAGCATCTATACTTATTTTTTGTACCTTATATGGTAATACTGTTTTTATCCAAGTAGAAAAATCATTATAATATCCATTCATGCTGCAAAGATATGAAAAAAAAGTCCATGTATTATTACTTTTACTTTATTTTGCTGCTAATTAGTAACAAAAATACGAATATTATAAAATATTTGTTTTGTTTTTAGTCATTGCTAGCGTATAATAGATATTTTTTCATTAATTTTGTATTCAAATTTTAAACACTTAATTTTCATCTTATGAAGAAATTTTTTGTAATGTGTATATCTTTACTTTTTGCTTCATCTCAAATGAATGCTAATAAGATAATAACACTGAAAGATGTTACAGGAAACACCTTTTCACCAGAGTATGTTACAGGCGTAAATCCACTTCCAGGAACAGATCAATACGCTAATATTAGCGAAAACAAGAAGCAGATTCTGACTTACTCTTTCAAAAATGGAAAGCAAACAGGAGTCATGTTTGATGTGAATAACACTCAGGGTGAAAAAATCAAGGACTTTGACGGATATATTTTATCACCGGATTCAAAGTATTTACTTATTCAGACAGATACTCGTAAAATATACAGACGTTCTTTTACGGCTGTATATTATATATATAATGTGGCAACTCGTAAACTTGAAAAGCTCTCTGACGGAGGACCACAACAAATACCGACTTGGTCACCTGACGGACAGCAGATTGCATTCGTGAGAGATAATAATATCTTCCTTGTAAAACTGTTATATGGAAACGCTGAAAGCCAGATTACGAAGGATGGAAAATTTAACGAGATTATCAATGGCGTACCTGATTGGGTAAACGAAGAAGAGTTTTCTACAAATAAATCTTTATGCTTCACTGCTGACAGCAAGATGCTCTGCTGGGTAAAATATGATGAGAGTAGAGTAAAACAATATCCATTGGAATTATATAAAGGAGAAGCCCCAAGTCTTGACAGAAATTCTGTTTATCCTAGTATATATTCATATAAATATCCAAAAGCAGGAGAAGATAACTCTATAGTATCTGTTTGGAGTTACAATATAAGTAGTCATAAAACGAACAAACTTCAAGTTCCTCTAAATCCAGACGGATATATACCAAGAATCAAACCAACGACTGAAGCAGAGAAGATTATTGTTTTCACAATGAATCGTCATCAAGACGAGCTGAATCTATATAGCGTAAATCCACGCACAACGACATCACAACTTTTGATAAAAGAAAAGACAGATAAGTATGTCAAGGAAGAGGCGATGGAAGATATTATTATAGGTAAGAATTCTATAATTTTCCCAAGTGATCGTGATGGTTATATGCACCTATACCAATATAGCATGAATGGCAGTTTGCTACGCAAAATTGGTAATGGAAATTATGATATAACAAGCGTTTATGGATTTGACGAATCATCAGGTGATGTGTATTATCAGGCAGCAGCCCTTAACCCACATGACAGACAGATATATGTTTCAAAAAAGAACGGTAAAATAGAAAGACTGACTGATGCAGCTGGATATAACTCTGCTATTTTCTCTGGTGATTATAAATATTTCTTGAATACATGGGGGAATTACAATACTCCTTATGTTTTCACGATTAGAAATAATGATGGAAGAATCATATCAACTCCTGTTACCAACAGCGGACTAAAAGAAAAGATAAAGGAATATGGTTTCACACCACGTGAAGAGTTTTCATTCACAACATCTGAAGGCGTAAAACTTGACGGTTGGATGGTTAAACCAGCTAACTTTGATAAGAGCAAAAAGTATCCTGTAATAATGTTCCAGTATAGTGGTCCTGGAAGCCAACAGGTTTTAAATTCATGGAGTGCAGGTTCTATGGGAAATGGCGGTGCATTTGATCAGTATTTAGCACAGCAAGGATTTATCATTGTATGTGTTGATGGTCGCGGTACTGGCGGTAGAGGCTCTGATTTTGAGAAATGTACCTATCTTAAAATTGGCGAATTGGAATCTAAAGATCAAGTTGAAACAGCACTATGGTTGGGCAAACAAGAATATGTAGATAAAAATAAGATTGGCATCTGGGGCTGGAGCTTTGGAGGATTTAATACTTTAATGTCAATGAGTGAGGGGACTCCTGTATTCGCAGCCGGTGTTGCTGTAGCACCACCAACAAACTGGCACTTCTATGACACAATATATACAGAGCGCTATATGAGAACACCAAAGGAAAACGCACAAGGATATGCAACAAATCCAATAGAACGTGCTAATAATCTTCATGGTGCATTACTTATATGTCACGGTCTTGCAGACGACAATGTTCATCCACAAAACACAATAGAATATTCTGAGGCGTTAGTTCAAGTAGACAAAGACTTTAAAGAGAATTTCTATACGAACAGGAATCATGGTATAAGTGGTGGAAACACCAGGACCCATTTGCTAAGACAAATAACAAATTGGTTTACAGAACACCTTAAATAATAAAATGGGCAGGAATTAAATTTCTTGCCCATTATTCTTTTATTCTATTATTCCAGCATCAAGCCAAGACTTCACTAAACAGTTAACGTCTGATTTTGCGGTAACCTCATCTACTTCATATTCATCAGTCAATAGTTTAACAAGTTCATCTTCAGAGAAATCCTTATCCTGTATATTTTTCCAAAGATAAGCTGAACTTTCATTCATACTAATGATGTTACTGAAATCTATATTTTCTTCACCTTCGGCGATAATTACATTCTCTCCACATATCTGGCGAAGATTAAATCCTTTTTTTGTCTTCATCTGTTTATTATATTGTTATGCTATTCCAAATAGTTTTATCCAAATTCTCCTATAAAAAGCCAGCAAGTAACGTCTGATAGGGTATAAGCTCATCCAAATAAACGAATACACTTTCCATTTCATTCCGTCAGTACTGTCAACTCTGTTCCTTCCTTTTCTGTAAAAACCAATTGCCGTTCCTAATATATCGTTTCTATGGCAATGCTCATCACTAAGATTACCATCACCTCTGAGTGTTATTGCGTCATTGTTTATTTTTACAATTCTATGTAACACAAATTTATGTGGTAATATTTCGGCAAGTACAGCATCACCAACCTTTATGCAATCAGTCTTCTTCAATAAAGCCTTATCGCGGTTATCTTCTAAAAAAGGACGCATGCTATATCCTCTAAGTATTAGAGTTACAGTATGTCCTTCTTTTAGAATGTTTGCAATTTCAGGCAATAGTAATGCATTGCTAAAAGTCTTTTTTATTGTTTCGATATCGTCCTTTGACATATTTCTGCAGCTTCTTTTTCAGGTGTACAATGCAAAGTATAAATAGATACCTTTTCAATTATCTTACTTACGACATTGCATATATTATTGAAAATTTCGTTATCCCATTTCATTGATGAGCACGATGGTAATATTGAGGCAAACGACAGTACTGGTGATAATTTTTCAACACTGTTTGATTTAGCCCTATCGATACGTGTAATTGCTCCGAGTGGCGCTTTTACGTTTCTGTAACATGGAGTCTTACCGCTCCACGGACTACCATATATATATGGAACACCATCTATTAACCTTATTACGGGATTGTCATCATTCATAAGGTCACAATTTGGTATATATCTCAGCCACAAACTGACCTGAGTACTTTTACCCGTACCGCTTTTTGCTATAAATGCGTAGCCATATCCATTGTGTCTAACTAATGAAGCATGCACAAGAATGGTATCTTTTGAGCTTCCCGCAAAAGCCATTATAAGCATAAGTGCATTGTTTAAACCAAAACTTTGCATTGTACGTGTACCAAACAGTCTGCATCTGCAATCAGAAAAATCTTTATTCGTGATTAAGAGAACGCAGTCTTCATCCTTGAGATTCTTAATAACAAACTGATAGCCACCGTCATCAAGTAAGTCTACAACTGTGTCACCATTACCTGTATCAAAAGCTCTAATCCTATGAACTCTATCGCCTTCAATAAGTGCAATAGACTCATCTATGGTTAGTTTGAACAATAATTCTTCGTTTACCGGTTTCTCGCATTTAAATGGAATAAATGATGGCAATAAACTTAAAAAAATAAGTTCATTGCCATTATTATTGATATTTATTATATGGTCGGCGATCCTATAATATGAATTCATAAAACAATATGTTTTATAGTTTACATTAGTTCATAGGACCATTTCCCTGACCACCCATCATGCCACCTTTTCTGTGATTAGGTCTTTCTCCCTTTGGCGCCATGCGTTCGCGTTTTTTGTTATTTTTCTTAGCCTCAGTGGCATTCTTCTCTATCTTCTTTGCTGTTTCATCATCAGGATAAATACCCTTGAATTGAAATTCATTAATAGATAAATCTTTTATCAAATAATGGAACTTGCTTTTTTTCTTTGTATTCGTAAAAGAATACTTCTTTTTCATATATAGCAACTTCTTTTCCAAATCTTTACGATCTTTACTCCATGTAGTTACACATGTCGCATGCTCCATATGTAATTTCTCAAGATAATCACGAAGTTGATATGAATAGTTGTCACGACTATACAAGAATCCCTGTTTCCCAACCCAAGCAGAATCAACTTCTTGAATATCAGTGAAATATACAGTGGAATCATTGAATGACGCACCAAATCCATACATATAAACTTTGCTTATATTTCCCGCAAAAACAGGCTGCATGGCTACAGATGCCAAAGCCGCAATTATTAATTTCCTCAATCTCATTTACCTTTGATTTATTATTCTATATTTTGTTATAACGTATTGCTTATTGTATTATTGTCCAAGATAAGATTTTAGATATTTATTTTTAGTATTATGTCGAAGGCGACGTATGGCTTTCTCTTTTATTTGTCTGACACGTTCACGAGTCAAACCATACTTATCACCAATCTCTTCCAATGTCATTTCTGACTGATTTATACCAAAAAATGCTTCTACAATACTACGTTCTCTTTCATTAAGAGTTTTCAATGCCCTTGAAATCTCATCACGCAACGATTCCTGCACAAGTTCATTGTCAGCCATTGTTGCATCATTATTTGGAAGCACATCTAAAAGACTATTATCTTCTCCATCAATAAAAGGTGCGTCTACAGACACATGTCTACCATTAACCTTCATAGCGTCTGCTATCTTGTCTTCTGGTAAATCTATTTTATCGGCAATCTCCTCTATACTCGGATAACGTTCATTTTCTTGTTCAAATTTGTTCAGCATCCGGTTTATCTTATTTACAGACCCAACCTGATTCAACGGTAGTCTGACAATTCTGCTTTGTTCAGCTATAGCCTGTAAAATACTTTGCCTAATCCACCACACTGCATAGGAAATAAATTTGAATCCTCTTGTTTCGTCAAATTTCTCTGCAGCTTTTATCAATCCCAAATTTCCTTCGTTAATCAAATCAGGCAAACTTAGTCCCTGGTTCTGATATTGTTTCGCGACAGAGACCACAAATCTCAGATTAGCTTTCGTGAGTTTCTCTAGAGCAATGCGGTCACCTTTTTTAATACGTTGCGCAAGTTCAACTTCTTCCTCTACAGAAATCAAATCTTCATGACCTATTTCCTGTAAGTATTTATCGAGCGATGCACTTTCTCGATTAGTTATTGATTTTGTGATTTTCAGTTGTCTCATTAAGCATTAAATTTATTATGTGCGTGGCAAAAATACGGTTTTTATATTTCTTATGCAAATATTTTGTCGTTTTTTTATATCGAATGCCAACAAATTGAAAGACAAACACATACATAAAAAACATGGTGAACATCTCTGCCCACCATGTAAAATTATATCGTATACTATTATTCTGAAAGTTTTACCACTTTATAGTCACGCTTTCCAGTTGGCCAAACGCCTTTAATAATCAAAACAGGATCCTTACTTGTAGAAGCACTCTTTACCAAATCCTGTAGGTCGCTGATGCTCTTCAAAGGTGTATCATTAGCATATTGCATAATAAATCCTTCATCAATGCCACCATTTTTAATTGCTCCCTTGCTAACCTTCGTTACTTCAAGACCGAAACTAATATCCAAATCTTTCTTTTGCTGTTCGCTAATAGGGCGGAAGCTAGCTCCTAATACATCTAAGTCTGCAGTCTTAACAACCTTTGTGTTACCTTGTGCATTCTTTAGCTGTATGGTCTTTGACTTTTTGTTTTTATTGTGAAGATAAACAATGTTTACCTCATCGCCAGGACGTTTCCTTGATAAAAGCTCCTGAAGTTCTGACATTTTTGTTATCTTCTTTCCGTCTGCGTTGATAATCACATCACCCTTAGCAATACCTGCAGCAGCTGCAGAACTACCTTCAACAACGTCTGCTACATACACTCCTTCATTGGTACCGAGGTCAACATCCTTATGCTCGTCTTTTTGGCTATTGATATAATTAAGTACATCACCACCCTGAATACCAAGTACGGCGCGCTGAACAGTACCATATTGTTTCAAGTCACTAATGACCTTATTCATAATTGTTGTAGGAATTGCAAAGCCGTAACCGCTATAAGAACCAGTCTGTGAATAAAGCATAGCATTAATACCGACAAGTTCACCACGTGTATTTACCAAAGCACCTCCTGAGTTTCCTGGATTAATGGCAGCATCAGTCTGGATGAAACTTGAAATAGAAGGGCCTTCGCCACCTCCGCCGCCAATAGAACGGGCTTTTGCACTTACAATTCCAGCTGTAACAGTAGAACTAAGATTATATGGATTTCCTACAGCTAGGACCCATTCGCCTACTTTAAGGTTATCACTGTCACCAACAGGAAGAGTTGGGAGATTCTTTGCATTTATTTTTATAAGTGCCAAATCCGTATTTGGGTCTGTACCGATAATTCTTGCAGAAAACTCTCTGTTATCGTTTAATGTAACCGTAAGTTCATCGGCACCATTAACAACATGATTATTTGTTACGATATATCCGTCTTCGCTTATAATAACACCACTTCCAGTAGCTTCTCTTTTTGGAGTCTGCATTCGACGCTTTTGACTACCGCCATTGTTTTGATCTGGATTTCCAAAAAAGCCAAATGGGTCGAAGAAATCAAAAGGATCTCCTTGGCCAGCATCAACAGTTTGTACCTTTGAGTTCTGTACATATTTAATATGCACAACGGCAGGAACAGCTTTCTCGGCAGCATAAGTCAAGTCTACAGGCTGAGCTGGAGCAGCATTCATAATAGCAGGTGCAGCATTTGCACTTACAAATGTACCCGCTGAGAGACCGAGTGCAATTATGCACGCGGTGACATAAACACGATTACCGTAATTTTTCATAATCTAATATTTATCTAGTTTATACTATCAATTATCAATTGCTTGCAAATATATAAGCAATAATCGTAAAAGTAGTATTTTTGTTTAATTCTTTATTCGATTTTAACACTTATATTTAACACTTTAACGGCTCTTAAACGTGCAAAATATATTTTTTAAACTTATTAATGACCTGAATAAAAGATTATTGATAAAAAGGCAAAAATAGATAATTGCTTATTCTTAATTATAATATGTGAGTTGTCAAACTATAGTTAATGTATCATACCTATATTTGATATGCATTATCGTTTTTTTTTGCATTTATAAATAGCGATACTTCTACAGATTTCTGCAAGCATAGATGCAGCTATAAAGAAATCAGTAAATATGAATTTAAAATGTAATATAACAAAAAAAACATTTTTTATTTTGAATTACGTCTGTCATGCATTATCTTTGCATTAATGATTTCTATAGATAAAAACATACTAAAGCTTGCAATACCTTCGATAATATCAAATATTACCGTACCGCTTATCGGACTGGTAGATCTCACAATAATAGGGCATGTAGGATCGGTATCGTATATCGGTGCCATTTCCGTTGGAACCATGATATTCAATGTTATATATTGGATGTTTGGTTTTTTAAGAATGGGCAACAGTGGCATGGCATCTCAAGCATTGGGACGTCAGGATAATAAAACTTTAAGACAACTTCTTGTGCGCTCTATGGTAATAGCTGTTTCTATAGGATTAGCACTGATAATAATGCAGAATCCATTACGAGAATTGGCTCTTTGGGCAATTGGTCCGTCTAAAAATGTAATATCACTTGCAGCAATATATTTTAATATCTGTATATGGGGGGCGCCGGCTGTATTGTCATTATATGGCTTAAACGGATGGTTCATTGGTATGCAGAATACAAAGATACCAATGTATGTAGCTGTTTTACAGAATATAATCAATGTGATTTTTAGTTTGCTGTTTGTCTTGGTTTTTAAGATGAAAATAGAGGGTGTTGCCTATGGAACATTAATTGCACAATGGAGCGGATGGGCAATAGCAATGTTTTTTGCCATGAAACGGATTAAACTCATTAAAGGTTTTGGCAAGGCACATATTACTCTGAAATGGATTGATATATTTAGTGTAAACCGTGATATATTTATTAGAACCTTATTTCTAGTTTCTGTTAATCTATCATTTACAGCGGTCGGAGCCCGTCATGGAGATATAATACTTTCCGTAAACACGTTATTAATGACCTTCTTCACTATATTTTCATATATAATGGATGGTTTTGCATTTGCAGCCGAAGCCTTATGTGGTAAAGCCTACGGCGAAGAAGATAAAACTAAATTTAGTCTTACCGTAAGGCGACTCATGCGTTGGGGATTATATATGGCAATCGTATTTACATTATTATATATAGGTAGTGGAAATCATCTATTAGGATTGATAACCAATAATAAAGATGTTATTGCCGCAGCTTCACCATATATGTTATGGGCTATACTCATACCAATATGTGGATTCATGGCATTTGTATTCGATGGTATCTACATCGGTTCTACAGCCACACGATATATGTTGATTTCATCATTCATAGCTACAATATGTTTCTACACAGTGTATTTTTCCTTAGAGTCTAGATTTGGAAATCATGCACTATGGATAGCTTTTATATTGTTTTTATTGATGCGGGGAGTTATTCAGTATGCATTATTAAATAAAGTAAAATCTAAAATAGTTCAATTATGATTATATTATATGTTTTGGTAGGCTTAATACTTGGAGGTGGTGTTGCCTATATGTTTTTAAATGGTAAACTGACACAGGCTAAAGTTGCTTATGGAAGTTTGGAAACACAGCTCAATGCCGAAAAGACATTACACGAGAATGATGTTAATGCCTTAAAAGATAAATATGAACACGAACTGGAACTGCGTAATGAGCAGAATTCTAAAGAGAATGCAATGCGCCAGCAACAATTCAACGAACAACTTAATACAATCAAGGAACAATTCCAAAATCTTGCAACAAGAGTATTGGAACAGACGACAGCTAAACTAAAGACTGATAATATTGAATCGATAGACAATATTACAAAACCACTGAAACAGAATATTGTTCAACTCCAAGATGCTATCAGTAAAACAAATAATGAGACTGCGAAGAATACTGCATCACTATCTGAACAACTAAAGACAATGGCCGAACAGACTGATAAGATTAACCAATCGGCTACAAGACTTACAAATGTGATGCGTGGTGCAAATAAGGTACAGGGTAATTGGGGAGAACTTGCATTGATGAATCTTTTAGACAGTCAAGGACTCCGACTAGGGATAGATTATGATGTGCAGCAGACTATAACTGACGAAAAAGGTAATGCTGTTATCAATGATGAAAGCGGAAAGAAAATGATTCCCGACGTTGTATTGCATTATCCTAACAACGAGGATGTAATTATCGATTCTAAGATGACAATTGATGCTTATGCTAATTACATGAATTCAGAAGACGAAATCGCAAAGAAGAAGTATGCCGATGATGTCGTTAAGAGCATACGTACTCAGTTCACGCAACTATCAAAGAAGGATTACAGTGCTTATGTGAAAGCTCCTAGATGCGCCATCGACTTTGTTATTATGTACATTCCTTATGAGGGAGCTTTGCAATTGGCTTTAGCATCTGATCCTAAATTGTGGCATGATGCATTTGAGAAACACGTGTTTATCACCAGTCAGCAAAATCTTATGGCTATACTAAAGATCATACAGATTGCATGGAGACAATACACACAGTCTGAAAATCAGAAACGTGTATTTGACATGGCTGACGAACTACTTAAACGAGTGGGGGAATTCATTAAGCGATTTGATAAGGTTGGAAAGGATATAGACACCTTACACAAAGATTATGACGAGGCATATAAAAAAGCACATACTGGAAGACAAAGCATCGTTCAGAAAGCAAACGATTTAAAGCAGTTGGGAGCAAAAGAAAGTGCTAATCTTCCTATTCCAGAAGCTGACCCATCACTTGAATGATAATTCATATTTAGCTTTGCTTTTTAAATTATTATACAAACCTTTGCCGTTTTATGCAATTTATTTACATCTTAAATAACTATTTTATTAAAAATTAGTTGCAAATTGACAAATAACCGCTCAAAAATGTTACAGTTATACAATTATTTAGTATATTTGCATGCAAGTTAATACATTAAAGGTAAAATAAGATATGATACTGGATATAGAAATGTTACGAAGTTTTTATGCTTCATATTCAGAAAGCGTAGATAAAGCTAAAGAAACTATCAAGCGCCCGCTCACCTATGCAGAGAAAGTGCTTTTTGCACACATGTATGAAAATGCAGATCTTAAACTCTTTAAAAGGGGTGTTGATTATGTGAATTTTCGTCCTGACAGAGTAGCAATGCAAGACGCGACAGCACAGATGGCTTTATTGCAGTTTATGAATGCAGGAAAAAACAAAGTTGCAGTTCCGGCATCAGTGCATTGTGATCATCTTATCCGTGCTGATATTGGTGTAGAAAAAGATTTACCTTCAGCCACTGCTACAAATAAAGAAGTTTATGATTTCTTGAAGTCTGTATCTAAAAAATATCATATTGGCTTCTGGGGTCCTGGAGCTGGTATCATTCATCAGGTTGTATTAGAGAACTATGCGTTCCCTGGTGGCATGATGGTAGGAACAGACTCTCATACTCCTAATGCCGGTGGCTTGGGTATGATTGCCGTTGGTGTAGGAGGTGCTGATGCTGTCGATGTATTGACAGGACAACCATGGGAACTAAAGATGCCTAAACTTATTGGAGTTAGACTTCATGGAAAATTGTCAGGATGGGCTAGTCCGAAAGACGTTATTTTGAAAATATTGGGCATACTTACTGTCAAGGGTGGTACAAATTCTATATTGGAATACTTTGGTGAAGGACTTGAATCTATCTCAACAACAGGCAAAGCCACTATCTGTAATATGGGAGCTGAATTGGGAGCTACATGCTCTATATTCCCTTATGACAATAATGCCGATGAATATCTGAGAAATACAGGACGTGAAGAAGTTGCATTTTTCGCGAAAAACAACATAAAGAATCTTCGTGCAGACGATGAGGTTTATGCTACACCAGAAAAGTATTACGATCAGATTATTGATATTGACTTGAATGAAGTTGAGCCACATCTTAATGGTCCATTCACTCCTGATGCCGCGACACCTATATCACAAATGAAGATCAAAGGCCCAGCCAACGACTATCCAATGGATGTTGAGGTGGCTTTGATAGGAAGTTGCACCAACTCCAGCTATCAGGATTTGGCACGTGCCGCTAGTGTTGCCCGACAGGCATATAAGCAAAATATTCCAGTTAAAGCACAACTAATTATAAATCCTGGATCTGAACAGATTAGGTGTACAGCGGAACGTGACGGAATTCTTGACGATTTGAAGAAAATCGGAGCTGTGATAATGACAAATGCCTGCGGACCGTGTATAGGACAGTGGAAACGTCATACCGATGATAATAATCGTAAGAACGCCATTGTTACATCATTCAATCGTAACTTCCGACGCCGTGCAGACGGTAATCCAAATACATTCGCTTTCATTGCTGGTCCGGAACTCACAACGGCAATAGCAATATCTGGCAGGCTAGACTTTAATCCAGCAACAGATATGGTTTGTGATAAAGACGGGAACTATGTGAAGCTTGATGAGCCAACTGGATATACATTCCCTCCAAAGGGATTCACTGTAGAAAACAATGGATTTATAGCACCGTCAGAAAGCAATGGTAACATAGAAATAATTATATCAGAACAATCTGATCGACTACAAAAGTTGGAACCTTTTGCTGAATGGAACGGTGAGGATTACAAAAATATGCCTTTGCTCATAAAGACTAAAGGTAAATGCACTACTGATCATATCTCTATGGCAGGACCATGGCTTAAGTTCCGAGGACACTTACAAAACATCTCTGATAATCTTCTTATGGGAGCGGTTAATGCTTTCAATGATGAAAGTAACTGTGTGAAAGATCAATTAGACGGAGAATACAAGGAAGTATCCAGTGCTGCTAAAGACTATAAGCAGAATAATATAGACTCGATCGTCATTGCTGAAGACAATTATGGAGAAGGTTCAAGCCGTGAACACGCTGCAATGGAACCACGCTTCTTAAATGTTAAGGTTATATTGGCAAAGAGTTTCGCACGTATACATGAGACAAATCTTAAAAAACAAGGTATGCTAGCGCTTACCTTCGTAAACAAAGATGATTATGACAAGGTGCAAGAAGATGATCGCATTTCTATTTCTGGCTTGACTGCTTTTGCACCTGGCAAACATCTGATTGTGATATTGAAACACAATGACGGTTTAACAGAAGAGATAGAGGTTGAACACACTTATAATGATACGCAAATAGCATGGTTTAAAGCCGGAAGTGCTCTCAATTATGCAAGGTTAAACAAATAAGATTAGGGTAATTAATCTAAGGATTTTACTTTTTATCTCTTTACTTTTTTTACTTTATTGATTATGAAGAAGGAATATTTAATTTACAAACTGTCTGATGCAGTTAAGAACACGTGCAAGATTCCACAGGAAACTTTCCAGGAATATGGCGTGAAAAGAGGACTTCGCAACGAAGACGGTTCCGGTGTCCTTGTAGGACTTACCAATATAGGTAATGTTGTGGGATATGATCGAGATAAAGACGGCAAGCTCCAGCCATGCGCAGGAAAACTTTTCTATCGTGGTTATGAAGTTGACGACTTGGTATCTCCGCTTCTAAAAGAAAAGAGATTCGGTTTTGAGGAAATCGCTTTCCTGTTACTTTCAGGTGAATTGCCTGATAAGGAAGAATTAGCTGCATTCCGTGAACTGCTGAATGACAACATGCCACTTGATCATCGTACCATAGTTCATATCATTGATCTTGAAGGATCTAATATCATGAATATATTGGCAAGATGCGTGTTGGAAATGTACACATTTGACCCTAATCCTGATGATATAAGCCGTGATAATCTTATGCGACAGAGCATTGAGCTTATTGCTAAATTCCCTACGATTATAGCTTACGCATATAATATATACAGACATAGCGTTCAAGGGCAAAGCTTGCATATACGTTACCCTAAGGAGAATCTTAGTATTGCAGAGAATTTCTTATTTATGCTGAAGCATAATCGCTATACAGAACTAGATGCGAGAACGCTTGACCTTCTGTTGATTATTCAGGCAGAACATGGTGGTGGTAACAACTCTACATTCACAGTTCGTGTGACGTCATCAACTCGTACAGATACCTATTCAAGTATTGCTGCAGGTATTGGTTCTTTGAAAGGTCCGTTGCATGGTGGTGCTAACATTAAGGTTATCAACATGTTCCATCACTTGAAAGAGCAGATAAAGGATTGGAAAAATACGGATGAGATAGACACATATCTGAATCGTATGCTTAACAAAGAGGCTTATGACAATACAGGACTTATCTATGGTATCGGCCACGCAGTTTATACAATGAGTGATCCTCGCGCAGTTGAATTAAAGAGACTTGCAGGCGAGTTAGCTACCGAGAAGGGACGTAGAGAAGAATATGATTTCTTGTGTTTGCTTGAACAAGAAGGTGTTAAAAGTGTTTCAGCATTCAGAAAGACAAAGAAACCTATTTGCGCAAACCTTGATTTCTACAGCGGATTTATCTATGAGATGATTGGTCTGCCACAAGAGATTTATACACCAATATTTGCGATGGCGCGCATCGTTGGATGGACTGCTCACCGCATAGAAGAATTGAATTATGATGGAAGAAGAATCATTCGTCCAGCGTATAAGAATATACAAGGGCAGAAAGAATATCTGCCAATTGACAAACGATGAAGCAATTAAACAAACAATAAAGACAACAACATTATATTTACGATGAAAAAAATTATTTTATTTATGCTGTTCATGTGCACTTTATGTGCGCATGGTCAGCATAATGGTTATTATACGCAATACTATAATAACCCTGAACTATTGAAGCAAGCAAAAACATGGGTAGAATCTGGTGAGTGGAGACAAGGTTTTAATGGTGCAGCTCCTCACAGTAGTGTTAACGTTATCGACTTCTACCAACAGTATCAGCGCAATCCTAAAGCATGGCAAGCCATGTTTCATTGGTTAGCTACTCATGATTTACTAGCTATTCCTGCCGGCAGACATGAAATTGAAGGTACTGATTTGGTAGCAAGTGTTGAGGACAGCGAAAACAGACCTTTAGAGAAGCAAAACAGTGAAAGCCATTATCATCATATTGATTTTCAGTATGTTGTCAGTGGAGTAGAGAGATTTGGCATTTTAGACCATTACACAAGTACTCCTAATTGTAAATATGACGCCCGCAAGGATGTCATACATTATAATTACAAAGCAGATCGTACACGTTTTTATGACAGTAAGCCTGATGAATTCTTTATTTTCTTTCCTAGAGACTGGCACATCGCAAAGATAAACAATTCAGGAAATGATCAAAAGATAAGAGTGATTGTCGTTAAGCAAAAAGCGATTTTATAAGCTATGATTATTCATGTTGTAACAGAATTGTAACTAATATTATTGTTTAATTCATATAGATATGCCTAAATTTGCAAAATATTAGTGTTTTATCTGTAATAGAAATTAATAATGCATTATTCAGAGATAATATTTTTTGGATGCTTTATCGCATTCATTGTAGGTATTCTATTGGTCGATCTTCTGGTTATTGACAAAGAAGCTCATGAAGTTTCAATGAAAGAAGCCGGAACTTGGACCGCTGTATGGATAACTCTAGCTTTAGCTTTTTCGGCTTTTTTGTGGTTTCATGGTGATTTAGTACATGGCATACACAACATGTCTGACCTGCAACTGGTTGTATCCCGATATGCAGACCACATGAAAATCAATCCTAATGATTTTGAAGGTTCTGTGCAGATGTACCGTCAGCACATGACTATTTCTTACATAACAGGTTATTTAATAGAAAAGACTTTATCCGTTGATAATCTGTTTGTTATGATGATGATATTTACATCATTCGGAGTTAAGAAAAAAGATTATCAAAGAGTTCTTAACTGGGGCATTCTTGGTGCTATAGTTATGAGGTTTATCTTCATCTTCCTTGGTGCAGCTGTAATAAGACGATTCGACTGGATACTGATTATATTTGGTGGCTTCTTACTTTATAGTGGTGTGAAAATGTTTATCGACAGAAACAAAGATGAAAGTCATGTTGATGTAGAGCATCATCCTATAGTGAAACTACTCAGGAAGTATTTCCCGTTTATATCACCGTTAATGGTAACAGTGATATTTATTGAGTTCAGTGACTTGATATTTGCTTTTGATAGTATCCCTGCGGTATTCTCTGTATCGTTAGATCCTTATGTTGTATTCTTCTCAAACATATTTGCGATATTGGGATTGAGAGCAATGTTCTTCCTTCTGGCTGGTGTTGCTGATCGTTTTAGATATCTCAAACCTGGTGTATGCGTACTTCTTGTATTCATTGGTGTTAAACTGCTTATACATAAGTATGTGGAGATTGGAACTATAGAATCATTGATATTTATTCTAGCCGTTCTCACGGTCAGCATAGGACTGTCATTGGTAATTCCTGAAAAGAAAAAACTACAATAAACTATATTGGAAGGCGACTGATTAACGGTCGCCTTTTTTATTTATTTAACAGCAATGGTAACACTTGTTACTAGCTGTATGGCAAAATATGTTTATATTTGCATCTAATTAATAAACACACATTAGATTATGATATTTAATAATGACGGAGTACGCCGCAAAGATAGATTAATGGAAGAGGATAGGGCAGTGGAACTGCTCCTAAACAGTGAATATGGAATATTAAGTATGATTGATGATAAAGGCTTACCATACGGAATACCATTAAATTATGTTTGGGATGGCGGCAGTTCTATCTATATTCATTGCGCACCAGATGGGCATAAACTTGATGGTCTTGCTAAATATCCTAGCGTAAGTTTTTGTATTGTTGGTAATGTAAACCTTTTGCCTGGCAAATTCACGACAGAGTATGAGAGTGTTATCTTGAAAGGAGTGGCACATATCAACTTGACTGCAGAAGAGCGTATGGCTGCATTACTAAAGTTAGTAGATAAGTTGTCACCTGATTTTAAAGAACTTGGTGCTAAGTACTCTCAAAAGTCATTTCACAGAGTAAATATTATACGCATTGATTTCACTGAGTTCAGTGGAAAGTGCAAACATGTGCATGCGGCAGATTAACAGTCTGCATACAAGTTTTTTTTGCCACTAATGCCATAATGTCACAAAACCGTTGTTTATCAGGTTGCTATAATTAATTCTAAAAAAGATAATGTTGAATTTGAATTTTCGTTATTTGTTATTTATTCTTTTTGCTTCACAAATTCTTGGACTAAAAGCTCAAACACCATTAACAATCACAAATCATTGGATGTTCATAGGTGTAACAGTATCGCATCAAGAAACTTCACATAACGTTCAAGGAATCATCGACACAGGGGCTTCCATTTGTCTTATTGACTCAACTTTTGCAGTAGATTCATGTCACATCAAAATAGCACTAAGCAATGCAACTATTGGCAATACATCAGGCAAACGAATCAATTCTTTTCGTATTAATCTAGATAGCATTTCCATGGGGGATCGTGTATATTCTAATGTTTGTTGCTATGTAGTAGACTTGGCAGGTAGGTTGAAACAGTATGCACCTAAATTCATTATTGGTGGAGATGTTTTAAAAAGAGATCTTTGGGGTTTTGACTTGAATCAAAATGTCATGAAACGATATGAGACAGTACCAGCAAACATTAAAAGAACTTTATCTTGGAAAAACCACGAAGACTATTCTGATGCAGCCTTAAATTCTATTTATTTTGAAGGCAAAATTTCAGGGAAAAAGACACGTGTTTTTTTTGATACCGGCAGCAGAAAAAACGAATTGCCTGAATATTTTAAAGTTTTACCAACAAAAAAAATAGAGATAGAAAGTGCAAACATAGCTGATAAATTAACTTTGAAGGAAGAGAAACTTTGTGAAAATACTCCTGTAGAAATAGCCGAAGATAAATACCTCGTCAACTTCTTTATAACGAGTAAAGCTATCAATAAATATCCTCGTATCAATACAGACTTTCTCTTAGGAAAGATATTTCTTTTAAATTATAAAAAGAAATGTCTGTATATATTAAATTAATTTCAACACATGTTCAACTTTTATAAATAAAGGGGTTATGACATTAGGTGATGAACATAAACTTTTTTGGGTTGAGCTCCAAGTTCATATATAGAGGACATCCCTCCTATATCAACGAAAAATATTTTTTTGCGAATTTTTAATGTGATTTCCTACATCTTTTTGCCAAACGCATTGTTATACAACATGTTAGCTAATGTATATAAGTCCGTTCTTATACATTTTAGGGAGTGATTAGGCCCTAATCACTCTATTGTCCTACATGCTTTACCGAGTGATAAGGACCTAATCACTCAAAGGCGCACCGAAAAAGGTGATTTTATTCTTGCTGCGCTTTATGTATTTTGGCTATAATAGGACATGATTATAAACATTCATAGTTATACTTACGGAATCACTATACATAGTTTTAAGCTGTTACTGATTATCATTTATAGTTTCTGAAATCTCTTACTGACATGGTTAACATCTCGTAATATTTTATAAATCAGTTTGGCTTCTAAATTTCATTTACAATAGAAAAGAGATTTCTATTCACTATTCCCATGAAAGAAACAGCAGTGATTGGCTTTACAGCTGGTGAAATGGACAAATGGTCCAATCTAAAAAGCGACTTTTGCATTGCGATTTGAGCAAAATCCATCGTTTTATATACAAAAACGTGCTTATTAGTGTAGGAATCATGTAGGAAAGGTGTAGGAAAAGGCACTTATATACATTAGATAAACGACTGACTATAAACAACTTAAGTCAAAAATGTAGGTAGTGTAGGTTTATTTACTGTTTTTTCTGAAGTGTTCGCCAATTATACTCAATAAATAAGCTTTGATCTTAGTATTATGGACATGTTCTATCAAACATTGAATCATTATGGTTTTGTACTTATTAATAATACAATATATATAATTATTATAAAAACAAAAAAGGAACTAGTACTAGTTCCTTTTTCGTGATTCCGCTGGGATTCGAACCCAGGACCCACAGCTTAGAAGGCTGTTGCTCTAATCCAACTGAGCTACGGAACCATTGATCTTTAAATCGGGTGCAAAAGTAATCTTTTCTTCCCATATATGCAAATTTTATCAAAACTTTTTCTAACTTTGCATGCATATTTCAAAATAAATTAGACTATATGAATTATTTTATTATCGAAAACGGACTACAGGTAGGACCTTTTAGTGCCGAGATTCTTGTAAAGAATAAAAATATAACAGCTGAAACACTTGTTTGGGCTGACGGCTTTGCAGACTGGACTCCAGCTTGGCAGGTTGAAGAATTGCGCATTATGCTTCAAGCTAACACACCAGTACAGCAGACTCCACCTCCTGTTCCTCCTTATATTAATAATGTAAATAATCAGGAAGCAGCCCAAAAAGAGAAAGAAAAGAAACCTATTTGGAAGACTGTCGCAATTGTTGCTGTAGCCATCATTATTATATTAGCAATAGCAAACCCAAGTAAGGATAGCCATAAGAATGCTATCAAGAAAGAACTTACTGAGGCTATGGACAAGATTAATGAGAAAGATGGTTATAACGATGATTTGCTATCAATGGGATTAAGCATTATCACAAAGATATTGGATGACAATACTGTTGATGCTACACTAGACAATATGCTGAATTACCACAGTTACATTATTTATTCTGTAAGTGATGTAAAATTTGATGGCCGTGAGCATAATGTTTCTTATGGTTTCTTGGGACATGTATATACAGTTAACGCTGATGATATTGTGAGATGCTATGAGAATACAATGAATAGTTCTTCTAATAAGGAGGAAGTAAACGACGATGATAATATCAAAGACAGCGAGAGCGAATCTGCAAAAGAAGATTCAAAGGATGCCAAAGATTCAAAAGATAATTCTGATGATGCTTTAGACAAGGCTGCTAATAAGATCGTAGATAAAGTAAGCAAGAAAGTTCAGGATAAAGTAGACAAGAAACTTAGCGAGAAACTCAATCAGGCTGCTGACAGTACAGACGGTATAATTGATAAGATCTGCAAAATTCTTGGTCTGTAAATAATTAAAGATTCAATAAATATATATGATAGATAGTTCAGCTTTTCAAGGTAAGAAAGCGGCTTATTATACATTAGGGTGCAAACTCAATTTCTCAGAAACATCCACTTTCGGAAAAATGCTTTCCGAAATGGGTGTTGTAACTGCTGAAAAAGGTGAGAAAGCTGATATATGCATTATAAACACATGTTCAGTTACAGAAGTAGCAGACCATAAATGCAGACAGGCTATACACAGAATGGCACGTGAAAATCCAGGTGCTTTTATTGTCGTTACTGGTTGCTATGCACAGCTTGAAGCTGAAAAGGTTAGTAAGATTGATGGGGTAGACCTTGTACTTGGTTCTAATGAAAAGGCTAACCTTATTCAATATTTAAGTAATGCCTTTACAGAAGGTGATGACAAGGAAGCATTGCATCAGTTCCATTCTGTTAAAACAAAGGATATCAAGACTTTCCAGCCTTCTTGTTCTAGAGGAAATAGAACAAGATATTTCCTAAAAGTGCAAGACGGATGTAACTACTTCTGCACTTATTGCACCATACCTTACGCACGTGGATTCTCTAGAAATCCATCAATAGCCTCACTTGTTGAGCAAGCTGAGCAAGCTGCTGCTGAAGGTGGCAAAGAGATTGTTCTTACAGGTGTAAATATTGGTGACTTTGGCGAAACTACTCACGAGAAGTTTATAGATTTAGTGAAGGCTCTTGACAATGTCAAGGGTATAGAAAGATTCCGAATTAGCAGTTTGGAACCTGATTTATTGGAAGACGAACTGATAGATTGTTGTTCACATAGCCGTGCGTTCATGCCTCATTTTCACATACCATTGCAAAGTGGAAGTGATGAAGTGTTGAAATTGATGCATAGACGATATGACAGTGCTTTGTTCGCACACAAGATAAATCTTATAAAAGAGAAAATGCCTGACGCCTTCATAGGTGTTGATGTTATGGTGGGATGTCGTGGTGAGAAACCTGAATATTTTCAAGAATGTTACGACTTCTTGAAATCACTACCAGTAACTCAGTTACACGTATTTCCTTATAGTGAGCGCCCAGGAACCAGTGCCCTCTCTATACCTTACGTTGTTGAAGAAAAGGAAAAGAAAAAGCGTTCAAAGAGGCTGCTTGAACTTAGCGACCAAAAGACACATGACTTCTATGCCAAATATATAGGCGAGGAAATGAATGTGCTTTTTGAGAAAGCTCCACGCGGAAAAGCAATGCATGGATTTACTGATAATTATATCCGTGTGGAACTTCCAGCTTCAAGTGCTCGCATTGAGTATGACAATGAGATTATCCGCGTAAAGTTGGGTGATTTCAATCATGACGGATCTGCACTCAAAGCGGAAATAATTTGATATATATATGAAACTTTCAATAGTAATACTAAATTGGAACGGCAGTGATATGATGAAGAAATATCTGCCAACGGTGATTAAACATTCTGAGAAGGATGCAAAAGTTATCGTTGCGGATAATGCATCATCTGACGATTCAATTGAAATGCTGAAGAAGGACTTTCCCGAGGTTGAGATTATCACGCTTGATAAGAACTATGGATTTGCCGAAGGTTATAATCAAGCTTTAAAACAAGTAGCTAGCGAATATTATCTGCTATTGAATTCTGATGTGGAAGTTACTGAAAATTGGCTGAAGCCACTATTGAAATATATGGATGAACATCAAGATGTAGCAGCATGTCAACCGAAACTTTTATCTATATTCGATAAAGACTCGTTTGAGTATGCTGGTGCTTCAGGTGGATTTATCGACAAGCTAGGATATCCTTTCTGCCGTGGACGAATTTTCGACACAGTAGAAAAAGACAAAGGACAATATGATGATGTTGCTGAGGTTTCATGGGCAACTGGTGCTTGCTTAATGATTCGTTCAAAAGACTATTGGAACGTCGGGGCCTTAGACGGTCGCTTTTTCGCACATAACGAAGAGATAGACTTGTGCTGGAGACTTAATCTGTACGGTCATAAGATTGTATGCATTCCAGAAAGCAAAGTCTATCATGTTGGAGGCGGTACATTACCAAAGAGTAATCCGATGAAAACTTATCTGAACTTCCGCAACAATCTTACAATGCTATATAAAAATCTTCGTGAAGAAGAGTTGAAGTCTGCAATGCGTTGGAGATGGATACTTGACTATACAGCAGCATGGAAGACTCTAATTGTAGATAAGAATATTGGTGACTTCAAGGCTATATATAAAGCTCGCCGAGCATTCAAAAAATGGCGAAAAGACTTCAAGTCAGACCGAGATATAATACAGAAGAATAGGGTAGCTGGATGTAAAAATGATAGAATGAATATCTCCCTGCTTTGGCAATATTATGTTCACGGCAGGAAGACATTCACTGATATTATTAACCACGCTTGATTTTAATAATCGGGCGTAGGTTAATATTCTTCTTCCATTCCTTAAGATATTCAAACCATGACTTAGAGTCGTGATATCCAAAAGACTCATCAGCACTTGAATATGTAATTTTATAATTAAGTTTTCCGTCGACCATACGAATTACATAACCATAATTATCTTTATCAGCAGGCAATTCCTTTATGCGATAATTCTGTGGAATATATATACCCATTCCAATTGTCTCACGCTTCCAATTTATAGTATCATTACCTGCTGGCCAATCAGTTCCCCAAAGTCCACGAAGACCATTATGATCTGAATACTCCAAAGAGTTTTTCATATTTATCAATCCAGTAGAGAACTCCATATTCTTTGAATCTCGATTAGTCCATGCCTCAACATCAACATCACGATGATTAGCATACAATGTATATCTTTCTGTTAAAGAAATACGTGGTTGTCCTTCCTTATATCTCCATCCGTTATCAGTAAGTTCAACGATCGTGCGAACTGGTCCATAACAAACAATACGCTGTCCTCTAGACTTAACGTCACTCATCATTGTAGAAGCACTGCCGTTCCAACCACGAAGAGCACCGAAACCAAAAGTGTTTCCTACCCAAAGAATGTCATCGCCATATCCATTGAGCTTTTGTTCCTTAGAAGTATAGAACTGTGTATCCTTTAGTTCTAATCCCTTGTGAAATTTACCATATAAATCAAGAGTCTGTCGCTCATCAAAATAAAATCTCATGCATATCAGTTCATTTTCAAAAGCTACGCCATGATGATGAAGTAGGTGATACTGATCTTTCATCTCATCAGTAGCTGCAATCTGTGATAAATACAAATCATGCTTATTTTTTTCTTTCACCTTTGGATTTCTCAATAACAATTCGGCAAAAGTTAAATTCTTATATTGTTTCTGATCTGACTTGTTATCAAGCAATATTTTGAATATTTTTTCACCTTTAGCTTTGATATCTGTCATGAAGCATATCTCATCATTATTTCCGTCACCATCAAGATCATCTACTTGGGAAGGGATCTCTACTCCATTACATGTTACAATAGATGACGTTGTTAAAGGATAATTCTTTAGACTGATAACGATTGGAGTATTACTCATTTCAATGTTATTAGGATTAGTGACGTCAACACTCAGAGAATTTTGAGCCACACAACCATTTGCAACTGCAAAAAGCGCAAATGTGAGAAAACTTGTTTTAATCATTGTTTATATTTCAGTTTGTTAATGCAAATATAATTATAAATGTTCGGCTTAATAAATATTTTTTATTTTCATTGGAGTTTTTTACTAATTTTGAGTTAAAAGTGTTATATTTGACCGTAATTTTTAATTTTTTTAGCAAAAAGCTTGCATTAAAAAATATTTTTTAGTACTTTTGCGTTGTTGAATTTTAAGGGAGACTATTCGTTTGAAGAAGATTTATTACATATTATTTGCTGTAATGGTACTCTGTGTGGCTTGTGAATTAAAACTTAAGCCAAACAGTGACATGGAAAGACAAGTTGAGATTTTGCGCTATGATCGTATAGAGAGCAGATATCTTACAACGGGTGACTTTTCAGCTCTTCAAGAAATGAATACAGAATACCCTATAGAAACCAGAACTTTGGTTGAAAATGTGCTAAAATTAGGAGCTGTTTACGAACCGGACATTAACAGCCGTTTTCTTAATTTCTATCAAGATACAACACTACAAACATTGATTACAGATGCTGAAACGCAATATGCAAGTATTGACGATATCAATAAAAAGCTATCTGCTGCATTCGGTAAGGCAGAAAAAGAGTTATCTCATTTTAAGATTCCGAAAGTTTATGCACAGATAGGTGCTCTTGACCAAAGCATTATAGTAGGAGATAAGACTATTGGAATTTGTCTTGATAAATATCTTGGTGAGGATTATCCGTTGTATGCAAAATATTATTCAAAGAATCAATGCAAGACAATGTCTAGGGAATATATTGTTCCTGATTGTCTGAGTTTTTATCTTTTAAGTATTTATCAGATGCCTAATTTCGACCACCGCAGCCAACAAGAAAAGGATTTGCACATGGGAAAGGTTATGTATGCTGTTAATAAGATCATGGGATATAAAGTGTTTACAACAAAATTTATTGATGCCGTTGAAAGTTACATGCACGACAACAAAAACGTTACTCTTGACAAATTGCTTATTAGTGACAACTATAAATGTTTTAGTCAGTATCTTTAGTCAACTTTAAATCATCTAAATTTGCATTGGGTGATAGTTTGTCTAAATCAACCCAATTCCAAATTCCAGGAACATGCCCCTTTTTACTGAATTGCCACATATCATATACTGGTTTACCAGGCAATAATGGTGTACCTGTATAGTTGGCAATGAAGAGTATATATTTATCGAACTCTGGTGAAAGATTGTCTTTAAAATATGACTCACTGCAATATATTATTGGAGCCTTTCCATATTCACCTTTGCATGCATCAATGAAATTGCGTAATTCAGCCTGTATTTTTTCTCTGCTCCATCCTTCAGTACCTTCTTCCTCAACATCTATTAAGGGCAAGAGGTCTTGTTGCTCTTTATCAGCAACATCATTAAAGTGATTAAACTGTCTTCTACCTGAAAAATTTTCAGAAAGGAAATGGTACGATCCAATTAAGAAGCCATGTTTCTTCGCTTCAGAAACATTACGTTGATAGCATGGATCTTCATTGTATATTCCTTCGGAAGCTTTTATATATATAAACTTAATATGGCTATTTTTAGAAAGGATGTCCCAATGTATCTTTCCCTGATGTTTGGAAATATCGATTCCATCGTAGTCTCCAGAAAACGGAGCATCAATGTCTGTATATGGCCAATTCGCATCATATTTGGCAGTATTGAGCATCTGCCATGGCATATAATACCATAGCAAAAACAAGACACCTCCAGATAAAATAATCAATTTCAATGACCAGTTTCCGCTTTTCTTTTTCTTGTTTCTCTTCTTGACCATTACCAATGAAAATAATATGATGCAAAGGTACGGAAAGTTTGAATGCCTCACAAATATCATTAGCACGATTTGTGTCAAAATATGCAACATTCAATTTGATATTCCTTTTTCTTGGGTAAGATGAAAAGTTTGCTTATCTTTGCAAACTATGAATTCCACACGTGGTACATACATTAGAAACATAAAATCGGCAGGTCTTTTTGGTGGTGTACAAATAATAAACATCATTATAGGTCTGTTAAAAACCAAATTTGTAGCTTTATTATTAGGTACTAATGGTTTCGGTATGTTTTCCATTTATAATTCGATTGTGAGAATGTCTGGTGACATTACTGGATTAGGAATACAAACTTCGGGAGTGAAAAAAATCTCCAACTACTATGAACAAGGCAATGAAAAACTAGATAAATCTATAATATCGGTAAGGTCATGGAGTATTTTTGCAGCCTTGTGCGGTTTTATAATTACATTAGTAATGTCTCCACTATTCAATTTCATATCATTTGGCAGATCAGAAAACCATTTATTTGAATTGACTTTCATTCCTTTTGCAGTATCGCTAACAACTCTTTCTGGAGGAGAGATTGCGATACTTAAAGGTACAGGAAAGCAATCAAAACTGGCAAAGCTAATGATTGCGGGGACTGTAATTTCATTAATAATTAGCATTCCTCTGCTTTATACTTTTGGAGCAAAGGCCATTGTTCCTTCATTAGTTTTATCAGCACTTTTCATATACTTGTTATGCTGTCGCGCAACAGGTCTGCGTTTTAGTAATTTGCCATCAATAAATGATATATTAAATTGCTTAAAGGGCGATATATCATTATTGAAGTTAGGCATTGCTTTTTCTTTAGCATGTTTGGCAGGCAGCGGAACAGAATATGCCATACGATCATTTCTAAGCACAAATGCATCTTTGGAGATTGTAGGACTATACAATGCTGGTTTTATGATAACAATGACATATTCTGGCGTTGCTTTTTCTGCTTTAGAAGCTGATTATTTTCCTCGACTTGCGAGAAATTGTACAATAGGGAGCATGATGGGGATTATCAACAGACAGATAATAACGAATTTGCTTATCGCTTTGCCATTACTACTTGTTTTTATGCCGTTGGTTTCACATATATTACCGATATTGTTTAGCCATAATTTCATAGGAGCAGTATCATTCGTGAAAGTAGCTTTGTTTGGTGTAATCGCAAGAGCCGTGTATTTACCAATAGAATATGTTGCTCTAGCTCAAGGTAAATCCTTATTGTATTTATTTCAGGAATCAGTTTCTGCAATATTACTCTTAACAAGTTCAATATTGGGTTATCATATTGGTGGTTTAATCGGACTAGGTATCGGCACTTCAATTTCAGCTTTCATGGAATTACTTTTCGTCGTTGTTTATACGCATTATACATTTGGATATAAACCCTCTATAAAAGTAATATTCGGCACAATGGCATCATTTATCATGTTATATGCCATGTATGTTATTATTGAATAAAAAAACTCCTGTAACCTTTAGAGTTACAGGAGCATATATATTGCTAATTCTAGAATTACTTCTTGTTCATAGCAAGGTCAAGAGCAACGGCAATAGCTACAGTTGCACCAACCATTGGGTTGTTACCCATACCGAGGAATCCCATCATTTCAACGTGAGCTGGAACAGATGAAGAACCTGCGAACTGAGCATCAGAGTGCATACGACCCATAGTATCTGTCATACCATAAGAAGCAGGACCTGCTGCCATGTTGTCTGGGTGAAGAGTACGACCTGTACCACCACCTGAAGCTACAGAGAAATAAGGCTTGCCTGCAGCAAGACGCTCTTTCTTGTAAGTTCCGGCTACTGGATGCTGGAAACGTGTTGGGTTTGTAGAGTTACCGGTGATAGAAACATCAACGTTCTCTTTCCAAAGAATAGCAACACCTTCACGTACATCGTCAGCACCATAGCACTTAACCTTAGCACGAGCACCATCAGAATAAGCGATTTCCTTAACTACCTTAACTTCGCTAGTATAGTAATCAAACTTTGTCTGTACGTAAGTGAAACCATTGATACGGCTAATGATCATAGCTGCATCTTTACCAAGACCGTTAAGAATGACACGCAAAGGCTTTACACGAACCTTATTTGCCATTTCTGCAATCTTGATAGCACCTTCAGCTGCTGCGAAAGACTCGTGACCAGCCAAGAATGCGAAACATTCTGTCTCTTCACGAAGAAGACGAGCTGCAAGGTTACCATGACCAAGACCAACCTTACGGTCGTCAGCAACAGAACCCTTGATACAGAAACTCTGAAGACCAAGACCAATTGCCTCAGCAGCCTCAGCAGCATTCTTTACACCTTTCTTAACAGCGATTGCTGTACCACAAACGTAAGCCCACTTCGCATTCTCGAAGCAGATACGCTGTGTATCCTCACACATCTGATAAGGATCAACACCAGCTTTTTCGCAAATTTCATTAGCCTCTTCGATACTATTAATACCGTTTTCCTTAAGAGTTGCAAGCACACTGTCTATACGGCGCTCCTGGCTTTCAAAAATTACTTTTCTTATCATATTGTATCTCCTTATTCTTTACGTGGATCAATAGCTTTAACAACACCCTGCTCAGCTGTAGTACGGCCATAAGAACCTGTGAACTTCTTAACTGCTTCGTTAGCGTCCACGCCATTCTTGATAGCTTCCATCATCTTGCCTAGTTGAACATACTCGTAACCACAAACCTGACTGTCCTTATCCAAGAACTGCTTTGTGATATAACCCTCTGTCAACTCTAGGTAACGAGTACCCTTAGCTACTGTACCGTAAAGTGTACCAGTCTGGCTACGAAGACCTTTACCAAGATCCTCAAGACCTGCACCGATAACAAGACCGCCCTCAGAGAATGCACTCTGGCTACGACCGTATACAATCTGCAAGAAAAGTTCGCGCATTGCTGTGTTGATAGCATCACAAACCAAGTCGGTATTAAGAGCTTCAAGAATAGTCTTTCCAGGAAGAATTTCTGATGCCATAGCAGCAGAGTGTGTCATACCTGTACAACCTATTGTCTCAACAAGAGCTTCCTGAATAATACCATCTTTGATATTCAAAGATAGCTTACAAGCACCCTGCTGAGGAGCACACCAACCCACACCGTGAGTATAACCAGAGATGTCTTTAATCTCTTTAGCCTGAATCCATTTTCCTTCTTCAGGAATTGGGGCTGGACCATGATTTGGGCCCTTTGCAACAACACACATGTTGTCGACTTCTTTAGAATAAATCATATTCACTAAATTGATTATTAAATATGTATAATAGAATTTCTATTGAGTTTGACCGCAAAATTACAAAAAAATGAGGAAAAATACCTATTTCTTGGTATGCTTTTTCCTCATTTAATGTTTTTTTTATTCAGTACTTTATTGATAACGCATTATAAATACGCTTTGCAAAGTGGAGTTTGCATTTCTACAAAGACTATTTGAATGTCAACTCATCCTTGTTTGGATTTTTGCCGATATTTATAGTGTCTCCCTCCTTAATATCACCGCTTAGAATACGCTCACATACGCCGTCTTCAATATAGTTTTGAATAGCACGCTTCAATGGACGAGCACCAAATTGCACATCGTATCCTTTGGTCGCAACAAATTCCTTTGCCTTATCTGTTATAGACAATTTATAACCTAAAGACTCAATGCGAGCAAAAAGTTCTTTGAGCTCTATATCTATGATCTTTTTTATTGCTGTCAGATCCAACTGATCGAATGTTACAATCTCATCAAGACGGTTGAGAAATTCAGGAGCAAACTGTTTGCTAAGACTTTTTTGAATGATGCTACGTGCATATTCTTTATCTTTGTCATTAATGCTTAAACCTAGAGTTCCACCAGCATTAAAACCAACACCACGACCAAATTCTTTTAGTTGGCGAGTTCCTGAATTGGATGTCATTATGATAACAGTATTTCTGAAATCAACTAAACGACCGTTGCCATCTGTAAGTCTACCTTCGTCAAGGACTTGAAGTAACATGTTAAACACATTACCATGAGCCTTCTCGATTTCATCTAGCAATACAATAGAGTAGGGATGTCTACGTACTTTTTCAGTCAACTGTCCGCCTTGCTCATACCCTACATATCCCGGAGGTGCACCAACAAGACGAGACGTATTGAAACTTTCAGAATATTCACTCATATCTATACGTATCAATGCATCAGAAGAGCCAAACATATAATTTGCCAACTGCTTTGCCAAATATGTTTTACCGACACCGGTAGGGCCTAGAAACATGAAAACTCCGATAGGATGATTTGGATCTTTAATTCCAACACGATTTCTTTGAATGGCTTTTACCATTTTTTCTATAGCCTTATCCTGTGCAATAACATTTTCAGTCAGCACATTAGCCATATTCTTCAGTCGTATATTTTCTTTTTCTGCAATTCTTTGCACAGGTATACCTGCCATTGTAGAAACAACATCAGCAACATCGGTATCGGTGACAAGATGTCTGTCTCCATTCTCGCCCTTACTCCATTTTTCATTCAGATCTTTTATCTCAGCTTCCAGTTTTGACTGATAGTCACGATATCCAGCAGCAAGTTCAAAGTTCTGATTTTTAACAGCTACATTCTTCTTGATTATAGTTTCCTCTAGTTCTTTCTGTTTGTCAGTGATGTCTGTCGGAACTTCTGCATGCTGCAAATGGATATGTGAACCAACCTCATCAAGAGCATCAATAGCCTTGTCTGGGAAATATCTATCAGTGATATATCTTTCTGTCAGATTGACACATGCCTTTAAAGCCTCGTCAGTATATGTCACATGGTGATGTTCTTCATATCTGTCTTTTATATTTTTCAATATAGACAATGTTTCATCTGCGGATGTGGCTTCTACCAATACTTTCTGGAATCGACGCTCAAGAGCTCCATCTTTTTCAATACTCTGTCGGTATTCATCAAGTGTGGTTGCTCCAATACATTGAATAACGCCTCTAGCCAAAGCTGGTTTCATTATATTTGCAGCGTCCATACTTCCAGGTGTACTTCCTGCACCGATTATAGTATGTATTTCATCAATAAATACAATTATGTCGCTATTTCGCTCAAGTTCTTTTATAAGATCACGTATACGTTCCTCAAACTGTCCACGATACTTTGTTCCAGCAACAATCGCTGTCATGTTGAGATTTACCACGCGTTTATTAAAGAGTATTGGTGATGTCTTATGCTGAACAATAAGTTGAGCAAGACCTTCTACAATAGCACTTTTGCCAACACCTGGTTCACCTATTAAAATAGGGTTATTTTTCTTGCGGCGACAAAGTATTTCTGTTACACGCTGTATTTCCCTCTCACGCCCTACAACTACATCAAGTTTGCCGTCAAGAGCAGCTTGTGTAAGGTCGGTTGAAAAATTATCAAGTATAGGTGTTTTACTGCTGTTATTCTTTACTTTTAAGGATTCTGCCTGACGTCCCCCTGAAGGACTGGCATCAAACTCATCTTCATCATCTTCATCAGGTAGCTCAAGCCCATTCTGCACGGGTGAATTACTTTTTTGAACCTGCAAGTATGATAGTGTATCTTCGTAATTCATGTTGTTTAATTCTAATATTTCCTTGGCACCATTGTTAACCTGATCATGCAATATCGCCAATATTAAATGTTGCACGTCAACCATCTGTGTATGTTGCAATCTAGCCTCAAGCACAGCAAGCTTCAAGATGTTACTTGCTTGCTCATTCAGTACAAGTTCTGAAGTGATTATCGGTTCAGAGAGTTCATCTTCACGAACTTTCTTCTCAAGCTCAAACTTTACGCTTTGCTCGTCAATATTCATTCGTTTAAACAAATTCTGCAACGGATTTTCCTTTTCACGCAATATGCCAAGCACCAGATGCTCTGGACCTACATATCGACTTGCGAGGCGTGTCGCTTCCTCCCGGCTAAATGCCAGTATTTCGGAAACCTTTGGTGAAAATTGACTTGTCATATTTAAATCTCCTTTTATCCTTTAATTAACTCCCCTATTGCAAATGTAATTGTTTTGTGGCTAATCTCAAAACTTTTACAACAATATTATACTGTAACAAATAGAGAAATTACAATTTAAAACTTCAACTATATTTCTTTTTGCAGATATAGTGCAAAGTGCGTGCCAAAAAAATAAGAGAACAAACACATTCGGCATGATTTTTGCATATTAGTTTTACAAAAACAATATATAATTGGAGGACATTTTATGGCATTTATAGATTATTACAAGATTTTAGGTGTTGATAGGAATATACCTCAAAAAGACGTACGCGCTGCTTACAGGAAGCGCGCAAAGCTTTTTCACCCAGACTTACATCCAAATGACCCGAAAGCTAAGGCTAAGTTTCAAGCTTTAAATGAGGCATACGATGTGATAGGAGATAGTGACAAAAGAGCTAAATATGATAAATTTGGAGAACAGTGGAAACAAGCTGACCAATATAATAATGCCGGTAGTGGATTCCAGTCTAGTGGAAATCCGTTTGAAGGCTTTGACTTCGGTAGCTTCGGACAAAATGGAGGAGGATTCTCTAGTTTCTTCAAGGACTTATTTGGCGGTGGTGGATTCCGCAATGCAGATAAGTTTAGTTCTGCCGGTAGACATCAGGACAGTGGACAGATGGAAGCTAAGGTTAGCATTGATATTTATACGGCATTGTTAGGTGGAGAGATTATCATCCAACTAAACAATAATCAAAAGATTAAACTTAAAGTAAAACCTGAAACACAGAATGGCACAAAAGTCAGAGTGCGGGGCAGAGGTTATAGCCGTGGTGATGGAACTTATGGTGATTTGATTATTGTCTATAATGTGAAATTGCCAACTGGTTTAAGTCAAAGGCAAAAAGAGCTGTTGCGACAAATGAAAGATGCCTAATCTGAATTTGTAGATATAGAATAATTGCTGACAAGTTTTTCTTTTCGTATAAACCAAACAACATAAAATTTGCGTATGTTTATATAAATAATAAGGGAGGTAATAATTTTACCTCCCTTATTGTTGTTAATTAATTCACAACTACTAATTCCTCATTAAGTAGTTAGATGTAAAAGCATCATTAAAAATACTATTCAATGATCTTAGTCATATTGAATGAGCTAATTCTGTCATTAGGACTAACTTTTGCACTTATACGGAATTTAGACTTACCATTCTTTGAAGCATCATTAAACTCCTTGCTTTGAATAGCAGAGAATGTTACGGTGTATTCGTACTCACCATCACCAACTTCCTTCTTGTCTATTTTGTAATCGTTATTAATATGCCAATTCATATTTGTCATATCGTCTTTCCAGATTTTATTCAAGAAAGTTACAACATCACTCTTTGTAGCGTCAGTCTTTCCAAGGAAAGATGTAAGTAGTCCTTCGCATGTACTCATAAGAGCTTGCTCATCACGAGAGTTAATGCTTTGGAAGAAATTGCGGAATAGACCATTAATGATAACACGCTCTTCAGGTTGTACTGTATTTGCGTTAAGATTCTTAATCCCATCTTTAGCCTCATCAACATGTTCTCCATTAGGATGATCTTCAAGATACTTGTTATAAGCATCATTTGTATTTGTTGTAGAAACAAGCGTCCAATCTATTGAATCAATTTTATGTTCAGCGACAGCCTTATAAGGAGAGTCTGGATGCTTATCCAAATAATCCTGTAAAGCAGACTTTGAATCACTTACAAGTGCATTAGTCCAATCTTTATCAACTTGTTGAAGGCTATTAAGGTGATTCTGTATACTATCAATATGCTCCTCAGGGGCATCAGTATAAGTATCAAGATATGACTGAAGAACTGCAGGGTCTGTACTCTTCATTGCATATTCATAAGCTTCTTGTTCCTTACTTGTCTGTGCATCATGATAAAAATAGAATACAACACCACATGTAATTAAAGCAATAACAAAACTTACGATAAGAACTCTGCTAATTCCCTTCTTTGGCTTTGGATTTTCACTTTTAGGAGTATTGGTATTTTCCTTGATATTTTGCTGTGGTACATTCAGGTTTACCTTACCTGCGATTTCAACTCCACAGTTAGGGCATGTCGGTGCTTTGTCACTGACTGGGTGCCCGCATTCTGGACATTTTATAATAGCCATATAATTAATATATTTAAAGTTTGTTTTAATGTCTGAATTTTATCTCGCGCAGACCATGTCGTCCCATGAAACGGCTTTTGTCCACAAATCCATTTACACCATTTATTCTACCTTTACCAGTATATTGCCACATTATGAAGTCACGATCATCACTTAATTCCGGTTCACGTTTTGTATATTGCGCAATCATCAGTTTGTAGCCATTTACATTTCCTAACAAATAATGGTTGTAGAAATTAGCAAAAGTGTATAATAAAGGTTTCTGTCTGTAAGCCTTCTCAACCATATCTAGAAATTTGAACAAAGAATCACAAAACTCTTCTGTTCCCATTCCACTTTTAGTTTCAATATCAATCATTGGAATTAAATCTTGTTCAGAAGGTCTGCATTGAGTCATAAAATTCAATAACTGACTGTTCAAGTCTGCCTTTGGTCTGAAAAAGTGATACGATCCTACCTTTAATCCGTATTTATGAGCCAGCTCTATGTTTCGCTCATATTTATCATCTATTTTGCTTCCACCTTCCGTTGCCTTTAGGTAAACATAAGCCATTTTAGAATTATCTCCAACAGTCTCCCAAAATACATTCCCCTGATAATGACTTAAATCTATGCCATGTACATGTGTGCATGTATCTTCACATTGAACATAGTTTTGAGCATTAGCACCAACGGTTGTAGATATTGATAATAACAAGTATAGATATATTTTTTTAAACATTTCCATAAATGCAAAAGTACAGTAAAAGACTTTAACTGCAAAATAAATTAATGTTATTTTGCTTATTCTTCTATTTCAGACAGGCTATGAGAGAAATTAGATATGAAATTACTCGTCGTTTCTATTGGGGCATAATCGACATATCTAAGGCTACGACGCAAATTTTTTCTAAGCACTTTTTGGTTATTGTGCACAAAAACACGATTTCCTTGTCTAAAATGCCAATCTTCTGTGTCTTTTTCGACATTTTCTATTGACTTTAGTGTGTAAAGCACAGCGCTCTTCTCCTGTTGCTTTACAAATGGTAGTTCTTTGGCTTCAAATCCAAACAAGCTTATTAAAATACTTCCTTGAAGCTGTGCAAATCTTGAAATATGTAATTTAGACAGCCAATGGTCAAGTTTTACAAAATCAACACTATCACCTCGTGTTCTTATATATTGTCCCAATTGGATGATACCCCTTACAGGAATACCATGATTCATAGTAGCATTTACATTACTAGCAATAATTCTTAATAAGTAAATTGTCTCTATAGACATATCAATAGCATGACGTTCTTCCTCCTGAATATTCTTTAATCGTGCTTTCAAAATAGGATTTGACATAGTTACTTCTCCAGCGGGCATTTCTGCTATATTTTTCATCAAGCCCATTAGTTTCTTCATCTTAAACTTAGACATAGGTTCAAGAGATTCTTTGGTGGAGAAGTTATCAATTCTCAATTTTGCAAATAGGTTTCGGTGTATAATGTTCATAACTATAATTTATTAAGAATATTTTTTTGGATATCTAAAAATAATGGCCAAAATAGCTGCTAATCCAATTGCGACAGGGTAATATAGATATGGTACAATTTGCATAGGATTAAGATTTGCTAATCCCGCAGCAAGAAGTATCTGAACACCATACGGGATAAGGCCTTGAATGCAACAAGAGAAGGTATCTAATATACTTGCAACTTTTCTGTTATCTACGCCAAAACGATCGCCGATTTTCTTGGATATGCCTCCCACAGTTAATATAGCAACAGTATTATTGGCTGTACATAAATTCACGAAAGAGACTAGTGCTGCAATAGAAAATTCAGCACCTCTTTTACCAGATATCTTATTGGTTATCTTTTCTATTATATAATCAATTCCGCCATTTTCTTTTATGATTTCAAGCATTCCACCAGCTAACATCGCGATTATAACAAGCTCACCCATACTCAATATTCCATCGCCCATAGCACTCAACCAACCATAAACATTATAGTCACCATCAAAAATGCCTATAATACCACATAAGAATAAGCCTATTGTTAAAACACCCATTACGTTAATACCCATTACTGCTATTACCAAAACAGCTATATAAGGTATTACTTTCAAATATTCTACTTGCCCTACATCTGCCGGCGCATTGAAATCAGCTCCCATAAAAGCATATATAGCCAAAACTATTATTGCCGCTGGTGCTACAATAATAGCATTGACCTTGAACTTGTCAGACATATTGCAATTCTGAGTCTGCGTCGCCACGACTGTAGTGTCGGAAATAAAAGAAAGATTATCACCAAAGTATGCTCCACCAACAACAATTGCAGTAATTAACGGAACATTAGAACCGGTGGAATGGGCAATTCCAGCAGCTATTGGCACTAATGCGACAACTGTTCCAACACTTGTACCTATAGATATTGAGATAAAGCATGCTGCCAAAAATAAGCCTGGTAAGACTAAACTTGCCGGTAAAAAATTGAGAGCCATATTAACAGTAGCATCAATAGCTCCCATACTTTTTGCAGAAGCTGCAAACGCTCCCGCTAGTACATATATCCAAAGCATGAGCATCAGATTGCTAGCACCAGCACCTTTACTAAATGTATCAATCCTCTTTTTTACAGGAATGCCGCCAGAAATAATTACAGCATAAATGCTGGAAATCATGAAAGCTACACTTAGTGACAGATTTGGTTTTTTGTCTGTCTTATCTACTGAATAGATAGTAAACATTACGATGAATACTATCAAAACAAATAAAGGCGATAGTGCCAGTAACCCTTTTTTATTGCTCAATTGTTGTTTTTATTTATAAAGTAACACCATTCTTGAATATAGAGATTTCTCTGTATTCATTAATTTCATTTCTAACAAGCTCTCCACTAGCTACAGAAATAACTTTGTCAATAAACTTATTAAGAACATCTTTCATATCGCTACCTTCAATAAGTTCACCTGCATTGAAATCAATCCAATTTGGCTTGTTGTTAAATAGGGTAGAGTTTGTGCTTATCTTCATCGTTGGAACGAATGTACCAAATGGGGTGCCACGTCCTGTTGTAAATAACACTAATTGACAACCTGCAGAAGCTAAAGCTGTAGATGCAACTAAGTCATTTCCTGGAGCTGAAAGTAAATTTAGTCCATCATCACATAAACGATCACCATATTCCAATACTCCGTTTACTTTAGCACGACCACATTTCTGTGTACATCCCAAAGCCTTGTCTTCCAATGTTGAAATTCCACCAGCTTTATTACCTGGTGAAGGATTTTCACCAACTGGTTCACCATGACTGATAAAATATTCCTTGAAGTTATTAATTAAACTAACTGTCTTGTTAAACAACTCGGGAGTTTTACATCTGTTCATCAATATAGTCTCAGCTCCAAACATTTCAGGAACCTCCGTCAGAACACTTGTCCCTCCCTGTGCAACCAACCAGTCAGACAATTCTCCAACAAGTGGATTAGCTGTTATACCGCTAAAGCCATCACTTCCACCGCATTTAAGTCCGATTCGCAACTTACTAAGTGGTACATCCTCACGTTTATCATCCTTAGCCAAAGAGTAGAGGTCTCTCAATATCTTCATGCCCTCTTCAACTTCGTCACCCTTCACCTTTTGAGTAACAAGAAGTTTAATGCGGTCTTTGTCATAATCACCAAGCATTTCCATGAAAGCGTCAGGTTGGTTGTTTTCACAGCCTAATGAAAGAACCAATACGCCACCTGTATTTGGGTGCAGACAAATATCACGCAATATCTTACGAGTATTCTCATGATCGTCACTTAATTGTGAACAACCATAATTATGATGCCATGCATGTATAGCATCAATGCCTTCTAATTTAGTTTCTTGTTTTAATTTGTCAACCAATTTTTCAGCAACTCCATTTACGCATCCTACAGTAGGTACAATCCATATTTCATTTCTTGTTCCTACTTCGCCATTTTTACGTATATATCCCTTAAATTTTTTGTTCTCGTTTTTTATATTAAGATCCTCATTAACAGGCGAATATGTATACTCTAAAGTACCAGCTAAATTCGTCTTCAAGTTATTCTCATTTACCCATTCTCCAGCTTTTAAATTGACTTTAGCATGACCAATAGGATAACCGTATTTGATAATATCAACACCCTCATCAGTATCACGAATTAGGATTTTATGACCAGATGGGGTATCTTGCAATATGGTGATATCCTCACCGTCAACATTAATAATCTCTCCTTTTTGAAGAGGTCTAAGACAGACAACAACAGAGTCAGCCTTATTAATTTTCAGTACAGTAGTTTGTTTCATTTGTTATGTAGTATTTATAATTGAGTTCTACGATAGAAGTCAACATTTTCTTTCAACAATAATTCTATAGGCATATAGTTTACAGGTTGCACTTTTTTCTTCAACACAATGGCTTTAAAAAGAGCCTCAACGCAACTATATCCTTGTTGGTATGCATGCTGTGCTATTAGGAACGAAATACTACCTTGTCTTAGACACTCTGCATTTTTTCCAACCATATCATATCCCATAATTTGAACATCACGTCTATTTGTTCTAAGTAAGAACTCACCAACAATATGAGCTTTCGAATTCAGCGTTATGCAATGATGCAACTGTGGATGCTCATTAAAGAAGTCATCAAGAATAGTATCATATTCTGTCTTACTACTATCAAGTGGTAAATTAACCTCTAATATTTTGATATCTGGGAAGTGATCTCTCATGTAATGCCTGAAGCCAACTTCACGGTTAGCCTGCTGCTTACTAACAACCCTACCTGATTTCATCTGCTTCATGATCATAATTTCTGTATCATTTGCAGCAACCATCATCATAATTTTTGCAGCAAAATATCCACTACTGAAAGAATCTTGACCATAAAAAGAGAGCGGCAATAGGTCTGGCATATAAGAGTCAAGCATTATAAAAGGAATATTAGACTCATGCAACTTATCAGTAAATTGACGAGTAATATCTAGTTCCGCAGGAACAACTATCACACCATCAGGATTATTAGCAAGACATTCTTCGCTTTTTTCAGTAAAAGACTCATCGCTAAATCTTTCATAATACATTATTCTGACATCAATATTGAAGTCACGCCTTGACTCCATAGCCTTATTGGCACCTTCTTCTATTTCTTCCCAATAAGTTTCCTGTTCATGATTTGGAATGAAAAGATAGAAAGTATACGATTTGTTGTATGCTAATGCACTAGCATACATATTAGGCTGATAGTTCATCTCCTTGAGAGCTTTCTCAACTTTTTCTCTAGCTGGAGGTGACACATTAGGACGATTGTGCAGAACACGGTCTACTGTTCCGACAGAGACTCCCGCCATTTCGGCGATGTCTTTAATTCTTATTTTTTCAGTCATAGTCTTAAGTAATAACCGCAAACGCATTATACCTTAATATTATAAGGGCTGTGTGCGCCCACGAGTAGGTGTTATTGTTGGCAAATATAGTAATAAATATTGAATTGTGCGTGCGCACAACCATTTATTTTAGCTAAAAGCTCATTTTTTTTTCATTTTATTTTCTAAATTGCAAAATTATAGTTATTTTTGCGATGACAAACAAGTTATAATTAATCTATAACAAACAATTAAATTTAAGATTAAAATGGGTAAAATCGTTACATTAGGTGAGATTATGCTTCGCCTTTCACCTGAAGGCAATTATCGTTTCGTCCAGACTGATTCTTTCAGAATTATACCTGGAGGCGGTGAGGCCAATGTTGCTGTTAGTTTAGCTAATTATGGTCATGATACATATTTCGTATCAAAACTTCCAAAGCACGAAATCGGTCAGATTGCAGTAAATGCACTTCGTCGCTATGGAGTTAATACAGATTTTATTGCAAGAGGTGGTGATAGGGTAGGTCTTTACTATGCAGAAACTGGAGCCAGCATGCGCCCTTCTAAAGTTATTTACGACAGAGCCAACAGTGCCATTGCTGAAGCCGAAACATCTGATTTTGATTTTGATGCTATTATGGAAGGTGCAGATTGGTTTCATTGGAGCGGTATCACACCAGCCATAAGTGATAAAGCTGCAGAACTAACTAAATTAGCATGTGAAGCTGCTAAGCGTCATAATGTAACGGTATCTGTAGACTTGAATTTCAGGAAGAAATTATGGACTTCAGAAAAGGCTATATCTGTAATGAAACCTCTTATGAAATATGTTGATGTTTGTATTGGCAATGAAGAGGACGCACAACTTTGTCTTGGTTTCAAACCAGATGCAGATGTAGAAGGTGGAAAGACTGATGCAGAGGGATACTATGGTATTTTCAAGGGAATGATGAAAGAATTTGGATTCAAGTATGTTGTTTCTACACTTCGTGAAAGTCTGTCTGCTACTCATAATGGTTGGAAAGCCTTGATTTACGATGGCAAAGAATTCTATCAAAGCAAACATTATGACATTAATCCAATTATAGATCGTGTTGGCGGTGGTGATTCGTTCTCTGGAGGTTTGATTCATGGAATGCTAACATATAAGGATCAAGCCAAGGCTTTGGAATTCGCAGTTGCAGCAAGTGCGCTGAAGCATACTATACCTGGAGATTTCAATCAGGTATCTTTGGCAGAAGTTGAAAGTCTTGCTGGCGGAAATGCTAATGGACGTGTTCAGCGCTAAACTAAGAACTTATAACAAAAAAATAATGGCAAAATTTAATAAAGTACAAGTTATTTGCGCTATGAAAGAAACTGGTATGGTTCCAGTATTCTACAATAGCGATATCGATATATGTAAAAACGTAATAAAGGCTTGTTACGAAGGTGGTGTTCGTGTTTTCGAATTCACTAATCGTGGCGATTTCGCACATGAGATATTTGGTGAGTTAGTGAAATGGGCATCAAAGGATTGTCCAGAACTTATCCTTGGTGCTGGCACCGTTCTTGATGCTGCAACAGCAGCATTATATATGCAACTTGGTGCAAACTTCATTGTTGGACCAAACTTTAATCCAGAAATAGCACCAGTATGTAACCGTCGCCTAGTTCCTTATTCTCCAGGTTGCGGAAGCGTAAGCGAAATGAGTAATGCTCAAGCTGCAGGATGTGATGTGACAAAGGTATTCCCAGCAGGTAATGTTGGTGGTCCTTCATTTGTAAAGAATGTACTGGGGCCACTACGTTGGAGCAATATCATGGTTACAGGAGCTGTATCTCCAGATGAGGAGAATCTTACATCATGGATTAAAGCTGGTGTGCTTTGTGTGGGCATGGGATCTAAATTGTTCCCAAAAGAAACCATTGCATCAGGAAACTGGCAAGCCATAACAGACAAATGTAAAGAATCTTTAGGATATATTGCAAAAGCAAGAAATTAAATATAACATTATAAAAGGCTTCTTAATGCTTATATGCATAGGAAGCCTTTTCTGTTTTTCAGCATGTTCACCATCAAATAAGGATGAGGTAGATTTGCTGAATACAAAATCTTACGCCTTTCATTACAGAAATCTAGACTCAACATATACTTACGCACGAAAAGCTTTTTTACTTTCAGACGGCTATCCTGAAGGCAAAGCTGAAGCTTTGAATAATTTAGCTTTCGTCAGTACGATTCGTATGAATTACAGCGGAGCGTACAAACTACTAAAAAACATCGCAGGTTATACAGACAATCAAATTGAGTTACTAATTGCAGATGTTCAATGCATGCGTCTTTGCCAAAGACAGTCACGTAATAAGGACTTTTATTCATATCGTGAAAATGCATTGCGCAAAATGAGACGAATTGATGAAGAAAAGAAAGAATTGACAGATCGCCAAATAATGCGTCTGACTTATGCTACTACTGAATTTCATATTATCAATTCAACTTATTTCTACTATGTAGGATTAAAAAATCAATCTGCAGATGCTCTGAAGAAAATTGATCCATTCGGCCCGATACAAAAAGATACGGCACAATTATTATCATATTTTTATAATATAGGATCAGGAGGAATTATAACAAAAGGTACTAGTAAGAACATCAGCCAAGAAGAATTTGACTATTTAATGCGCTGTTATATTCTTTCAAAAAGATATCATTATCCATTTTGGGAAGCTAACTCTATGCAAGCAATAAGTGAACATCTTCAAGAACCTGAAATGAGAAAATATCTTATTGCAAATAATCTTCCAGATATTAAATACGTCAACACAGATTACATGCCGGATTCTCTTTTGGCAGGAAATTTGGCTCAACGTTCTTTAAATATTTTTATTAAATATGGTGATGTTTACCAAATTGCCGGTTCATATAGAACACTTGCTCAATGTTATTGGCAGATAAAAGATTATAATTCGGCCATCACCTGCCTTAATAATGCATTATATGTAAATCCAATTATTGAAAGAGCCCCGGATTTAGTATCTTCTATTAGAGAACAATTGTCGCTAGCATATTCTGCTATTGATAATAAGTCATTAAGTGATTACAATAGAAACATATACCTTGATATACAGGAAAAGACACGCCAAGATAGATTATTAGAAGCTCGTGCTGAGCAATTGGATAAATCTTCTTCAACACTGAATATAATGATTTTAGCTGTTGTAATGATGATTATCCTTGTGCTAGTTTTATTATTCATATTTGACAGAATGCGCCAAAAAAGTGATAAGAATTTTTCTATTAGCAGCCTACTTAAACCGTTACGACAATGGCAATATGATGAAGAACAAAGTATCAAACAGCGCAAAGAAACCTATGAGGATATCTCAGAAAAAATTCAAATTGAGAATTTACACCTTTCAAACAACAATAAACGTAATCTTGAACAACGCGCTAAAATATCATTAGTAAACAGTATTTTGCCATTTATTAATAGAATAATTAATGAGATAAAATGCCTTGAATCTCGTGACGAGTCTGAAGAAATACGCAAATATAGATATACATATATAAGCGAATTAACAGATAAAATTATTGACTACAATAATATCCTTACACATTGGATACAACTCCGCCAAGGTCAACTTAGCATGCATATTGAAAGTTTTAGATTGCAATCGTTGTTTGACATTGTCGGTAACGGAAGTATGGGATTCAGTCTAAAAGGAATTGATTTAATCATCAAACCAACGGAAGCTATCGTTAAAGCAGATAAAACCCTAACTCTGTTTATGATTAACACTCTTGCCGATAATGCCAGAAAGTTTACACCGCCAACAGGAAAGGTTATTATAGCTGGTGAAGAACACGATGAATATGTAGAAATATCAATACTTGATACAGGGGAAGGTATGACAGAGGATGAGATTGCTCATATTTTTGAACATAAGACAATTATTGATGAGAAATTGGAAGATGGTCAAAAGGCAGAAATGTCACATGGTTTTGGATTGATGAATTGCAAAGGTATAATTGAGAGATATCACAAAATCAGTCAAATATTTTCAGTTTGCTCTATTTATGCTGAGAGCAAGAAAGGGCAGGGGAGCCGCTTCGCATTCAGACTTCCTAAAGGTATCATGCGTACATTATTACTAATTAGTATATGTTTTAGTTCACTATCTTCCTTCGCTGCTAAAGACGTGAATCTTGCTGTTGCTGAAAAATATGCTGACAGTGCATATTATAGTAATATAAAAAGGACTTATCCGAAAACATTGATATATTCTAACTTATGCAGACATTACTTAAATAAATATTACAAATCAAAATATATCAATGGAAGAGATACCATGAAATATATTGGCAGTGAGACTCTTCCTGCTGAAATAGCATGGTTTCGATCACATCTTAAGACTAGTTATGACGTGATTCTAGATATAAGAAACGAAACTGCAGTAGCAGCATTAGCTTTGCATTTATGGGATGTATATCATTATAACAATAGATTATATACACAACTATTCCGAGAACGCTCTGCAGATAATACTCTAGGAGAATATGTAATAGTGATGCAAAAATCAGAAAACAACAAAAATGTTGCGATAATATTACTCATAATAATGCTCGTATCTATATTCCCTGCTTATTATTTTCTGTATTATCGACATAGACTTTACTATAGATTATGTCTGGAGAAAGTCAATAATATAAATAATGTTCTGCTTTCTGATATAGATTCTTCTAATAAACTAGACAAGATCATTAAGATATGGAACGACGCAAATAAACTTTTAAAAGCTTCTGATTCGCAGTTGAACGATGTTGTTAAAAAGATAGAAAGCGCATTGCTAATAAGTCTTGAGGAAGACAAAAAACAGACTGTTAGTACAGAGGCCGCTGTTGACGAACTACGCAAGCTAGAGTACGAGAATGAGCGTTTGCATATCAGTAATAATGTTCTTGATAATTGTCTTTCAACCTTGAAACATGAGACAATGTATTATCCTTCAAGAATACGACAACTTGTAGACTCTCAAGAAGACAACCTCAATGCGATAAGTGAGACTGCAAACTATTACAGACAGTTATACACACTACTGAGTTTACAAGCCATGAGGCAGCTTGATGCTAACATTAAAATTGACGAAGCACTAATAAAATATCTATTCGATCTGTTAAAAAAACTTAGTGGTGAAAAAACAATTGAAAAAAATATATTAACTAGGGACAATAACTACGTTAGTATAAAGATTACATTGCCATCTTTGCAACTTGACGCTAAACAATGTGCAGAATTGTTTACGCCAGCATCTGTTAATATTGAATACATGATATGTCGACAGATTGTGAGAGAAATTGGAGAAGCTACTAATTTGCGTGGTTGTGGAATACAGGCTGCAAATAACGTATCCAGTGGAGTAGACATTGAGTTAAAACTCCCCTCTAAACTAAACATTATATAAAAGTATATGGATAATTTTAAAATCATAATTGTTGAGGATGTACCTCTTGAACTAAAAGGTACAGAAGGTATTATTCGTAATGATATTCCTGAAGCTCAGATTATCGGTACGGCTGAAAATGAGGCAACTTACTGGAAGCTTCTAAAAGTACAAATGCCAGATTTGGTTCTTTTGGATTTAGGATTAGGTGGAAGTACGACTGTTGGCGTTGAAATTTGCCGACACACAAAAGAAACTTATCCCAACATAAAGGTTCTTATTTTCACAGGTGAAATACTTAACGAAAAGCTCTGGGTTGATGTTCTGGACGCAGGATGTGATGGTATTATTCTAAAAAGCGGCGAACTTCTTACTAGGGGGGATGTTTCTAGCGTAATGAACGGTAAAAAACTCGTTTTTAATCAGCCAATACTTGAAAAGATTGTTTCAAAATTCATGGAAAGTGTGAAAAATCAAATCATGAGACAAGAAGCATTTGTTGATTATGAAATTGATGAATACGATGAACGTTTTCTACGCCACCTTGCACTTGGATATACAAAAGAGCAAATAACAAACTTACGTGGAATGCCTTTTGGAGTGAAAAGTTTGGAAAAACGCCAAAACGAATTGGTACAGAAATTATTTCCAAATGGCAATGGTAAGGTTGGTGTGAATGCGACTCGTCTTGTTGTTCGTGCAATTGAATTAAGAATTATAGATATAGACAATATTTACCCTGATGAGGAATAATCGTTTATTAAAAATAATAAGTTATTCTGCAGTAGTACTGGCATCATGCCAGGTATTACTAATTCTGATTTCGTGGTTCATAACTGCTGCGATACCAGATTTAAACATGCATTCTCTATTAAGCAGTGAAGGCATAAGATGGTTTATGGGGCAATTCACATATAACATCGCATCTCCAATCTTAGCGTTGATTACAGTAGTTAGCATTGCTTACGGATGCTTGGTTATATCAGGACTGCTAACAATTAAACGACATATGGATATAAGACAAAGATTGGCTATACGTCTTGTATCATTAGAGGTTTTAATTTTTATAGTCGCCATATTACTTTTGACAATAGTTCCACATGCTGTGCTATTAAATATAGACGGACATATATTAAGCATTAACTTTCTTATATGCATGATATCTTATATAGCATTTGCAATATTAGTAATATCTGCGACATATTCAATATCAGTAGGACGAATTACTTCTATATCAAGTCTGTTTACGGTTATGTGTGAAGGCATAAAAAAAGCGGCTCCAATATATATAATTTATATTCTCGCCGCTCAATTATATTATTCTATTTTATTTGTATTTTTTAGCTGAGTTCGGATAATTCAAGCCAGCGCATTCCTTTTTCATCAAGCTCATCTTTTATGATTGGCAAGCGCTTACTCTTTTCTGTCAGTTCATCCACGCTAAGAGTACCAGAACAAAGTTCTTCTTCCAACAGCTTTTGTTCATTCTCCAGCTGTTCAATCTCTTCGCCAAGACGTTTGAATTCCATGTTTTCCTTGAAACTCATTTTACGCTTAGTAACATTGTGATAATCTGATTTTTGCTCTTTATTTTTGTTTTCAGCCTTATCATCTTCTTTAGCTTTCAGACCTTCCCATTCTCTATATTGAGTATAGTTTCCCGGAAAATCCTTAACCACGCCATTGCCTTTAAAAACTAGTAAATGATCAACAGCCTTATCCATAAAATATCTATCATGACTCACAACAATGACACATCCTGGAAAGTCTTGAAGATATTCTTCAAATATTTGCAAAGTCTGAATATCAAGATCGTTTGTTGGCTCATCCAAGACTAAGAAGTTTGGATTTGTCATAAGAACTTCACACAAATACAGTTTTCTTCTTTCACCACCACTAAGTTTATACACATAATTATATTGCTGTTCGGGTGTAAACATGAAATATTGCAAGAATTGGCTCGCAGTCATGTGACGTCCTTTACCTAGATCTATATCTTCAGCTATATCTGTGATGACATCAATTACTTTTTGCTGATCATCAAATTTCATTCCTTGTTGCGAGAAATATCCAAATCTCACCGTCTCACCAATATCAAATTTTCCACTATCTGGTTTTACCTCACCAAGAAGCATCTTTATAAATGTAGATTTGCCGGTACCATTATTACCAACAATTCCCATTTTTTCAAATCGTGCGAAATTGTAATAAAAGTCCTTAAGAATTACTTCATTCTCATTCCATGCCTTGCTTACATATTGACATTCAAAAATCTTTGAGCCAATATAAACATTGCCAGCTTTTAATCTCATTTGTCGGTCTTCGATGCGCTGTTTGGCTTTAGCCTGTAAATCATCAAAAGCATCTTCACGATATTTCGCTTTATGCCCACGAGCTTGCGGCATCCTTCTCATCCATTCCAATTCACTTCTATAAAGATTATTGGCTCTGGCTATTTCGCTCCTAGTATTATCGATTCTCTCTTGTCTTTTTTCAAGATAATAGCTATAATTTCCACGGTATATGTAAATCTGCTCATTATCTAATTCCAATATCGTATTGCATACTCTGTCAAGAAAAAATCGGTCATGGGTAACCATTAGCAACGTTTTGTTACCTCTATTTAGATATCCTTCCAACCATTCAATCATTTCAAGATCCAAATGGTTAGTAGGTTCATCCATAATAATGAAATTCGGTTCAGTGATGAGCACATTTGCTAAGGCAACACGCTTTTGTTGACCTCCGCTGAGCTGTCCCATCGGTTGCTCGAAATTCTTAATTTTTAATTGTGTGAGAATCTGCTTGTATTTAATTATTCTTTCTTCAGAATTATCATGATTAAAACAAGCTTCAAGTACACTCTCATCATGATTGAATTTAGGACTCTGCTCCAAATAACCAATCTTAATGTCATTCTTATAGATGATACTTCCTGAATCCTTACCTTCTTTATCTGTCAATATTGACAACAGGGTAGACTTGCCTGTTCCATTTTTTGCAACAAGTCCTACCTTCTGACCCTCGCTTACAGAAAATGATATATTATCAAACAACACTTGCGAGCCAAAACTCTTTGTCAAATTCTGTACGTCAAGATATGGTATTTGTGCCATTTATAAATTTTTATTTATTCCGTCAATGTAATCAAGTACTTCATCTCTTCCATTTTTCTTTTCAGAAGATGTTATGAAATATGGCGGAAGACTTTCCCATCTGTCTTTCAATTTATTCATCCAATCCTGGGCGTTCTGTCTTGCCTTTCCTGGTCCCAACTTATCTGACTTTGTAAATACTATAGTAAAAGGCACATTACTTTCACCAAGCCAGTCAATAAACTCACGATCTATTTTTTGCTGTTCATGTCTTACATCAATAAGTACAAAAACATTAACTAATTGTTCACGTTGCAATATATATGACGAAATCATTTTTTCCAATCTCTGCTTTATAGATTTTGAATGTTTTGCAAATCCGTACCCTGGCAAGTCAACAATATACCATTCATTATTAATAATAAAATGGTTTATCAGTAATGTCTTTCCTGGAGTAGATGACGTCTTCGCAAGTTTTTTGTTGTTGCAAAGCATGTTTATTAGGCTTGATTTTCCGACATTTGATCTTCCGATAAATGCGTATTCAGGCTTATCATCCGTTGGACATTTACTCACCAAAGGTGCTGATATTACAAATTCTGATTTCTTTATTTCCATATTGGGATTCATTTTTGTTTGCAAAGATAATAAAAAATATTATCTTTGCATCTTAAATAGCATTATATATGAAGTTAATAAGTTGGGGATTTATTGGTTGTGGTGAGGTTACCGAGAAAAAATCGGGGCCAGCTTTCAATGAAGTTGATGGTTCACATGTCGAAGCTGTCATGAGTCGCAGTGAGTCTAAAGCTCGTTCTTATGCAGAGAGGCATAATATACCGAAATGGTATACTGATGCACAAGAGCTAGTGGATGATCCAAACATAAATGCTATCTACATTGCTACACCTCCTTCAAGTCATGCTACATTTGCTATAATGGCTATGAAAGCAGGAAAACCTGTATATGTAGAAAAGCCACTTGCTGCCAGCTATGAGGATTGTGCGCGTATAAACAGAATTAGCGAACAGACAGGTGTACCATGTTTCGTAGCATATTATCGCCGCTATTTACCATATTTTAAACGTGTAAGGGATATTATCAATAATGGAATAATAGGTGAAGTAACGAATGTACAGGTTAGATTCTCTGTTCCACCACGCTATTTAGACTATAATAGTCATGAGACACTTCCTTGGCGTTTACAGCCAGATATTGCGGGAGGCGGATACTTTTATGACTTAGCTCCTCACCAATTAGACATTCTTCAAGATTTATTCGGAGTAATTACCCGTGCTCATGGCTATTGCGCAAATCGTGCCCATTTATATAAAGCTGAAGATACTATTAGTGCATGCTTCTTGTTTGAGAGCGGTCTACCAGGTTGTGGATCATGGTGTTTTGTAGGGCATCAAAGTGCAAAAGAAGATTGCATTGAAATAATAGGAGACAAAGGTTCAGTGTCTTTTTCCGTATTCAATTATGACCCTATTAGATTGGTTACAAGTGATGGAAATATGAATATTGTTGTTCCTAATCCTCCTTATGTTCAATTACCTATTATAAAATCTGTGATAGAAGACCTTCAGGGCTTTGGGGCGTGCACATGTACAAGTGTTAGTGCAACTCCTGTGAATTGGGTTATGGATAGAATATTAGGAAAACTATAAACCATATTTTGGCTTTGAGAAAATATATATTTATATTTGCTTTCTTCATTCTGCAAGTCCAACAAGTTTATGCCGCCAACAGCGGCGATAACTTCTCCGACTCAATTGTTTCAGACAGTACGCAACTGCCTGCAAAAAAATGTGGAAAGCATTTAAAGAATAGTTTTCTCGATCGTCTTTATGATATAGCAAAAGATTTTTCTCGCATAGACACTAATTATATTGAACCACAACATTATAATTATGCTTTTATGCTTCAAAACACCAACACCTATGAGATATATAGGCTTCAAACCGGTAAAAATATGACGGTGACGTTTAAGCCAGATTTGAATGTGAAGTTTGGACCATATTTTGGATGGCGTTGGATTTTTCTTGGTTATACTCTGGACGTATCACATATAGGCGGTTCAAACAACAAACACGAATTTGATGTAAGCCTTTATAGCAATCAAATAGGATTAGATGTATTTTATAGAACATCAGGGAACGACTATCACATTAGCAATTTGACTCTTGATAAAAAAAATGACACAAGAAATATTGAGGGTGCATCTTTTAGTGGCTTGAAATCAAGTATAAGAGGATTTAATCTTTATTACATAACAAATCATCATAAGTTCTCATATCCAGCTGCATATAGTCAAAGCACATGCCAGCGCATTAGTGCAGGTTCACTGCTCTTCGGTATTGGATATACTAGTCAAAAGCTAAGTGTTGATTGGGAGGCTTTGGCCGAAACCATGAATAAATATCTTGGCAAAGAAATAACAGAATCCGTTTTCGATAGTTCTCTTGTTAAAGGTGAAGTTAATTACGATGATTTATCATTGCAATTTGGATATGGATATAATTGGGTTTTTGCAAGAAACTTTCTTTTTAATGCATCACTTTCATTGGCGTTAGCATATAAACATTCAAGTGGAGATTCTGACCATAAGAGTTTTACCTTCCGTGATTTCAATTTTGACAATTTCAATATCGACGGAGTTGCACGTTTTGGAATCGTTTGGAATAATACAAAATGGTATATAGGATCAAGCGCCATCCTACACGCATATAACTACCACAAATCGAATTTCTACACTAACAGCGTATTTGGAAGTCTGAATTTTTATATAGGATTCAATTTCGGACACAAGAAAAGCTAATACTTATCTTACTCTTATAACTCTTATTCCTATTTGCGATGGATGCTGTTTCATATAATCATGCAGCGTCATTGATTCTTCAACTACATTTTTTCTAATCTGACTTGCATTTAGCAGATGCAGTCCGTCATTATGCCATACTGCAATACCAATATGACTTGTATCAAGTCCAGCCTTTGATGTCAATATGGCTATGATATTACCATCCTTAATTATGTTTCTACACAAATTTGTATTAGAAATCATGTTCTTAGGAATATATCTATATCTTTTACCAGAAAGTTCTTTTTCCATAACACTAATACTTCTAATCCATTCAGGATGTTCCATCAGCATAGGATAACTTTCAACATGATTTGTCATATAGTTTGTATTCACTGTCTGAATAGCTGTGAAAGGTGAACTGTTCTTTTGAACTTCTGTAACAAAGCCATTCCTTGCATTATTAGCTATCCAATTAGAAAAATAGTGTAGGCGAGAGGTATATTCAATATTACCTCTATCATATCTTATCTTTTGAAGATTTCGGCAAAAGTCGTTAAAACTAACCGATGATTTCTTTATGCATAGTGTCAATGCTAATACATTTTCTACGTATGTAGTACAATCTAATTGTCGTAAGTTTACAATCAACTGTTCTGTAGGATTTACTTCCAATGTCTTTGCTACATAAGGCACACCTTTAAGTCTTCGTGCAAAATAAATCATCATATTGGTGTTCTTATTTTGGCGTAATCCTTCTGCAAGCAATTTTGTAACTCTTATGCTATCTGCCTTTGTATAGCTTACAGCATTTAATTGACAAGCAAAAAGAAGCAAGAATAAGCCAACGATAACTTTTTTCATCATACTTATATTCTTATAATTTGTTTGACACCCTTTACGGTCTTAAGCTTTTTGATAAGCGAATTAAGTTTACCAGTATCTTCAATCATCAAGACAAGATTTCCGCTGAACAATCCGTCGTGAGAATCAATATTTATAGACCTCATAGTCAGTTTGTCTTGTTTTGATATAATGTTTGTTATGTTGCTTACTATACCTATATCATCATTACCTATTACACGTAATGTTATAATATATTGATTAGAACCTTTTCCGCTCCATTTAGCATTTACTATTCTATACCCAAATCTTTTTCTAAGTTCAGGTGCATTCGGACATGATTTTCTGTGAATGGTTATTCCACCAGTTACTGTAACAAATCCAAATATATCATCACCATAGATAGGGTGACAGCATTGCGCCAACTTATAATCAATACCTTTCAGGTCGCGATCAATTACAAGTACATCATCATTTTTGTATGCAAGTTCTTCATTTGGATTTTCAAAAGCGAAGTTCTCTGCACTTTCCGTTGATTTGGCAGCATTTAAATTTTGATCATGATCACGAGTCTTTATGTATTTATCTATTACAACATTCGGATCAAGTTTTTCGTCGGCAATATCCTTATAGAAATCAGAATTTTCCTTATATCCCATCTTTTTTATCACATGAGACATGACACTTTCTTCTATTTCTATTTTCTTATTTTTAAATCTTCTCTCAATAAGTTCCTTTGCATACAAACCTTCCTTTGCTTGTGTTTCCTTCAAAGCAAGACGGATTTTCGCCTTTGCCTTAGAACTTTTTACAATATTCAACCAATCCCTTTTGGGTTTTTGATTGCTTTGTGTAAGTACTTCGACTGTATCTCCAGAATGCAGAACCTCTCTGAAACTAACAACCTTACTATTTATCTTTCCACCTACACAGGTGTTACCAATATTAGAATGTATGTAATAAGCAAAATCAAGAATTGTCGCTCCTTTAGGGAATTTGAGCAAATCACCTTTAGGAGTAAACACATAAACTTCATCCTCATATAGATCCATTCTAAACTGATCCATCAGTTGCAAGTCATCATTGTTTTCCAATGCAGCCCTTATGTTTGCCAACCAGTCGTCAATACCGCCTTCGCTCTTTACACCTTTATAACGCCAGTGCGCAGCGAGTCCATGCTCGGCTATTTCGTCCATACGCTCAGTTCTGATCTGTATCTCTACCCATTTGTTTTCTGGTCCGAGAACTGTTATATGCAGACTTTCATAACCATTGCTCTTTGGAACACTCAACCAGTCACGTAGTCGCTTAGGATTAGGTTGATACATATCCGTAATTATTGAATAGACCTGCCAGCATTGCATCTTTTCCTTTTCAATAGGAGTATCAACTATAATTCTTATAGCGAATAAATCATATATACCATCAAAACCGCACTTTTGCTTTTTCATCTTTTGCCAGATGGAATGAATGCTTTTAGTGCGGCTTTTAAGATGATATTTCAATCCGCTGGATGTAAGTTTTTCGTTTATTGGACTAACAAATCTCTTTATATATGCGTCACGTGCTGCTTTTGTTGCGTTAAGAGATTCCTTAATCATATAATAAGCATCGTGCTCAAGATATTTCAGACTCAAGTCTTCAAGTTCACTCTTTAACTTATACAAACCAAGTTTATGGGCGAGTGGGGCATACAAGTAACTAGCTTCCTCACTCACCTGATGCTTTTCATTAACAGCATTGGTGTCACGAATTTGTCTCATCAGATTAACCCTGTCGGCAATCATGATAAGTATTACGCGCATGTCTTCAGAAAACGAAATAAGTAAATTTCTAAAATTATCACTTTCGATAATTGGATTTCGTTTATACAAATCTTGTATTCTTACCAATCCGCGTATTACATGAGCCACACTCTCTCCAAACTTATCTTGCATATCCTCTATGGTAGAGTAATTGTTTACGACAAGAGTATAGAGTAGGGTGGCAAGCACTCCGTCTCTCTTTAGTCCGATTTCATCAACAGCTATCTGTGCTGTCCTCAAAGCATGCAATATAGGGTTTAAACCAAACACGTCTCGTTGTATCTGGTTGTCATATATTGCTTTTTTCAGATGCTTTTTAATTTTATCTTCGTCATCAGATTTCAAAGTGTCGCCTATGGTTTCTCTCAGATGAGACATAATTTCTCGTGTCTCATCTAGCTCTGATTGTGTAAATTCAAATTTTTCTGTCATTATTCGATTTCATATTTTGCGTTACAACTTAATCGAGCCACCAATCTATTATATAAAATTTACTGGTGTTGATCTCTTAGCAAGTCGTTAACGGTCTTTACGGGGTTAAATGTTTCCAAAGGAACTTCTACAAAAATAGTACTCCAATCACTCATTGCTCCATTCCATAATCCTGGCAATTCCAAAGCTTTAAGATCTTTTCCATTCTTGCTCTTGCTGCTTATGAAGCCTGTATTTCTGTCAACATATTCGGGAAGATTAAAATCATTTCCTTTATAATCTTTTATTGCACAAACCAAATCTACAGGATTAAAATGTGTTCCATTCTTGAACATATCCATGTATTCAGCATTATTTGTATCAATCTGACAACTTTCCAATATTTGCAGACTCACAGTTCCATCTTGATTATATGTCAGGAATGGACCACCGCCTGGTTCGCCTACGTTTTTTACAACTCCGCAGGCACGCATTGGTCTATTTAATTTCTTTCTTAAATATATAACCAAATCAGTATCTTCCAAATCTTTTATATCCTGCTTTCTGCAGCATAAATCACGTTGTACAAATCTTATTATTTCCTCAAGTTTTGCATGATTGTACATTCCTGAATCAAGTAGTCTGAGATAGTCAAAAGCCTTATTCTGCAAATTAACTAATATTCCAGCCAATACCTGCTTATATTTCACAGTTACATCCTTCAATCTGTCAGGTACTACGTTGTCGATATTCTTAACAAAAACTATATCAGCATCTATCTCATTAAGATTTTCGATTAATGCACCGTGGCCGCCTGGTCTAAACAACAAACTACCATCTTCATTTCTGAAAGGTGTATTATCAGGATTTGCAGCAATAGTATCTGTACTTGGCTTTTGTTCAGAAAAAGTAATATTATATTCAACTCCAAATTTCTCGGAATACTTGTTTATTTTTTCAGCGACTTTAGCCTTGAATAATTCTAAGTGACTATGACTTACGGTAAAATGAACATTTGCCTTACCCTTACTACTTGCATATAAAGCAGCTTCTACAAGATGTTCTTCCATTGGAGTTCTCGGACCGTCTTCGTAATTATGAAAGAGTAGCAATCCCTTTGGTAAACTACCATAGTTAAGTCCATTCTCATTAAGCATGTTGGCAACAATATTTTTATATTTGCCTTCTTCCATTAACTTAGTAATGCAATGATCATCATTAGCCTTACATTTATTACAAAGTTCTTTTTTAAATGCAAAATTCTTAATATTATCAAAAAATTCCTTTTCAAAATCTGTTGTAGGAACATTGTATGTTGCACTCAGAAAAGCAAACATATTTTTGAACATACGACTTGCAGCACCACTGGCAGGAACGAATTTAACGATTTTATGGCCTTCGTTTTTATAATCATTCCATATATTTACATATTTATCCTGTTCATCTTCCTTTGGAGCTATAATTCCTTTGTCTATTGACGCAGCAGATTCCAATTTAAGAAAAGGGAAGCCTTTTTCGATCTGCTTCAGCTGAAAATAAACCTGTTCTTCGCTAATTCCGTGAGCTTCAATTTGATTGATGTCTTGTTTTGATAATGCCATATTTCTTATTTTGTTTTAATTTATTATATCCTTATGCAAAAATAGCAATTATATTTCATACTTTAAAGATAAAACCCATAAAATCTAGTTAAATATTAAAAACATCCTTCACCCATTTGCACATTTGGAAAAAAATAGGTAATATTGCAACTATTATGATAAGAAAAACAACAATATGTTTACTTTTGATGTTATCTATCTTTGATAATATCAATGCACAAAGCATGCGCAATCTATGGATAAACATGCCTGACTCTGTTATCGGATATCTGGATAAGAACAGTCGCATAGAATCTTTGGATTATCTAGAGATGAAAGTAAAAAGCGACGTTAAAAATATGCTAGGTGAGACATCAACTGTTGATACTATAACCAACGATTTTATGTCTGCCACACTGAGTTCTGCGATGAAACTAACAATCAAAAAATTACCGGTTGATGGTAACGATAGTCTGATTTGTATGGTTCGCACATATACAGCCGGCAGTGAAAAAGAGAGTAGTATATGTTTTTTTAATTCCAAATGGGAGCCTATAAAAATAGACGTGGATCTGCCTACTCAAAATAATAATAAAAACATTGTCTTGCAACAACAAATTTCATCATGTGATATTTCTGTGATACAATTACACCCTAAGGTGTTTATTGAAGAAAAAGATTTTGAAAATGCCGCAAAACCGTTAACAACTTTGAAATGGAACTCAAAAAGTGTTAAATACACACCAAAAATATTATAAATATCGTGTAAACATTTGCAAGTAACAAAACTATTATTACCTTTGCATCGTGTTTTTCATGGTATTAGATTATTAAGGTTAAGAAAAGATTGGTTGTCGTGAGACAATCAATTTTTTTTGTTTATAGATGTAGCTAATTTATATATCATGATAAGTATCTAAATCCACTCATTTTACTTATTTAAATTTCAAAGCATGCTGATAATTTTGCATATCCATTTAAAAAGATAGATTAAGTTTATCTTTATAATCACATAGCAAGCAACTTATTATATAATAAAATACAGCAAGCGAGGGTACAGCTAAACTTTTCTTTCAGAAATGCCTTCATAGTAATTCTTATTAGAACAATAAAAACTCGAGAATACATCTTCAACTCAAGATAACAATTATCTTTATTTATCATAATCCTGATTATATTTATTTTTATAAGGAATTACCAGACAGAATAAATACCTAGTGTCCATACTTATTCATCCGTTTTTAGCTAGTAGCTACATTTAAATATGTAAAGTCTCTATCTTAAGGGGCCACGGAGAAATAAATATAATTGTAGCTGTGACAAAATATGCGTTCTAGCTACGACTAAATTAGCATTACTATGCTTAAATATAAAGAACCTTTAATATTAAAACAACTTTATAACGATAAAACGCAAACGTTTGATCGATGAAACGTAAACTTTGTATCGTAGAAATGCAAACGTTTGATCGATCAAACGCAAACTTTGTATCGTAGAAACGCATTCCCGAATTGAGAATACAAATTATAAGTCTTATAATATTGGCATTTAAACAAACAAAACTTATTATTTATTTACTAGGACATTATGAATAATAACAAATCTATATAACTTTACTATTTAATTCCTTACATAGGTTTTTCGAAAATGCAAGCGTCTTAGTGACTCTATCATGATTATCAGTAAGTTATAATGCTTTTTATACTCTTACAGTGTCGAAGAAATGTCACCTATAATAGAATCTGCTATAAAACAAATCATCATTTGCATTACATCGTAGAAACACAAGTTTTACCGACATTTGCACGTAACTAGTCATCATCGGAAACCGTTTCTAATTAACTGATAGTCAGCGTGTCGACACTTAGACACTAAAAAAGACAAAAAACCTGTAGTGCGCGTGCATGCGTACATTATTAATAGGAAGTACTGCATTTTTATGTTCGTGCATCTTGTTTGTTACAAAATCACCTGTTAATAGCCCTTTAAATAGTAACTTTCAGATATAAGCGTAGAGCAATGTAGATAAAAATATGTAATCTTACAGGTAAAGAAATCTAAAACTTTTCTGATAATAGTTTCTTTATTGAAAATTTTATTTTTATCTTTGTAAAAGATAGCTGCATGCGACGAGATATTCAATCAAGTTTGATTATACTTGTCTATCATTTGCAGTATTCCATACCAAAGAAATAAAACATATGATATTACAATACATTATAATAGGAATAGTTATTTTCGCTGCAATACTATATGCTGTGCTGCGAAGTTATAAATCTGTTAATGACAATATAAAATGCAAAGATTATAAATGCGCTGGTTGTGCATTCTATGAGAAATGCAGAAATAAGCAAAAAAAGTAAAAGAAAAATTTGGTGATATAATTTTTTTGTCTTACCTTTGCACTCGCTAAACAAAAGCATGGTACCTTGGCCGATCGGTTAGGTAACGGTCTGCAAAACCGTGCAGAGCAGTTCGACTCTGCTAGGTACCTCAAAAGAAAGGTTGAGATTTATTTCTCAACCTTTTTCTTTTTATAATGAATATTTTATATTACACGGGAGTATCAGTTGGGTCCTCGTCAAATAGGTGATTTATGGCCTCTATTTCATCATCGTCAAACCATTTTGACAGTTTTTCTTTTGCTTTTAACTTGATGTCTTCACTCACATTACCCCATACTTTATGTATCACATAAAACAGAACAGCCATGTCATCGCTTAACCCAGCTATAGGTATCGCGTCAGGCACAAGATCAAGAGGACTAATAAGATAACCGAGCGCACCAATGATAATAGCCTTGTCTTTTGTACTAACTTTATCACTCTGAAGAGTATAATACAAAATAAAAGCTGAATATACAAGTTTCACACCAGCTCTTTTAGCTATTCTAGAAATTTTCTCGATAAATCCTGAGGTTGAGAACTTATCTTTGTAAGATAAAAAATCAGGTAGTTCCATACTGTAAAATTGAAATAAATATTTTATAATCTGTATGAAAGTACCTTATTAATGTAACTTTCATGCTTTGAATCATACATCTTCTTAAGTCGAATACTGATTATCATTTTCATAATCAACCGATAAATTCCAAATAGCACTACCCCACCAGCACCAGCTATCCAAGCGGTATTAATTCCCCAAGGAAGTTTTGAATCAGGGAAACATGCAACTATAAATATAGGGATGACAACAAAGAATCCTAAAAGTGTGTATTGAAACCTTTCACTGCCTATTGTATCAAGAATAGCTTGCTTGTCAAAAAGATAATCAGTAAGTGTCTCTTTACTTATTCCATAGTCATTCATTTGTGGGAAATCAATATTATTGCCCCAGATCTCTATTCTTCGAAATACCATCTGCTGTAAATCGTCTACTTCACGATTCATTTTATTTAGAGTAAATGCCATATTGTTTAGATTTTTAATTTTTCGGTATTTATATAAAAGGAAAGTAGTGCTCTGATAAGCCGGGTTCCGTATTCATACAAAAATATGAAGCTCTGTCATTTATCTAGTCCATGAGTCACCTCATGGCTCAAGCGTTCTACCCTCCGCAGTAAACCGAAGTTAATCAAGCGAGCAGCTCTTTGCCTGCGGTATACATGAACTTGCAGCCTCCAGATGACACAGCATGACGATCACCCGCCATCTGGTGGTCTCTTACACCACCTTCTCACCCTTACCTTAATAGACATTACAAGTCAAGACTTGCAAGTTTCAAAAAAGGCGGTTATTTTCTTCTGTCGACACCTACTGTCACCAATAGCTTCTATTTTCGGAAGTGAAGTGCTCTATGCTGCCCGGACTTTCCTCTCGCATAAAATGCCAGCGGCAGAGCCGGAGCACTACTTTCTTTCTGCAAAGATAATACAATTTGAAAGAATATGAAAATAATTAATCTACTTTTATTAAGGTATATAAATATTTAATAGAATTTGGCTGATTACTTATATGATACATTATGATCCAAAATGGGCGACGTTAAAACATCAATACATTAAATTCAATATGTCAATTTTGTTAATCAAATCAAGCGACAATAGAAAAAATATAGTATCTTTGCATAGGCAAGGTTTACATAGATATCCAATGAGGTATAATCTTTGCTAAATTCTACATTTCAGCAACATATAAAATTTTGATATATGATATTCTATTTTTCCGCTACAGGTAACACGTTATGGGCAATGAGGAAAATTGCCAATATAACTGGCGACACATGCTTTTCTATACCAAATGAAATAAACGGAGAATGCAAGTATACAATTCTTGAAGATGAAAGGATTGGATTTGTTTTTCCCGTACATGGTTGGAGACCCCCAAAAATAGTACGAGAATTTATAAAGAAGATGACCATACAATCCAATAGTCTTCAATCGCATTATTGCTACGCATTGTGTACTGCAGGAGACGATATAGGAATGACAATGGAATATCTCAACAAAGATCTTGCTGAAAAAGACCTACACACCCACTCCACTTTCTCACTAAAAATGCCAGAAAGTTATGTTGGGCTGCCTTTTATGGATGTAGACTCTAAAGAAAAAGAAATTGAAAAGAAAAGAGAAGCTGCAATAATGCTACAAGATTTCGCTGAGAAAATTTATGATCGAGAACGTGGAATCAACATATTGCATCACAGTCACTGGCCATGGATAAACAGCAAGATTTTAGGCGAAGCATTTACAAAATGGTTAATTACAGACAAGCCGTTTCATGTTGACACTGATAAGTGTGTAAAATGCGGCATTTGTTCAAATGTATGTCCTGTAAATGATATTAATGGTGGGTTTGGAAAAATTCCACAATGGAAGCACAATAATATGTGTCTGACATGCTTCGCCTGCTATCATCACTGCCCCAAACATGCTATAGTATATGGTAAAAGGACAAGTGGAAAGGGACAATACTTTTTTAAATAGCAAATTATATATGAAAAAGCTTTTTATCGTTGTTGTATTAGCCATGATTTCGTGTACTGCAATGGCTGATGATAATGATTCCATAATAGGCAGCAATGGAAAGATTATACCGATGCCTCAATATGGCAGCATTGAAGCGAACTCAATAACGCCTCGTAAAAGATCGTATTACGATGTTCATACTAGAGCTATTGGAACTTCAAATCCTGCATATACACCACATAAAGGAAGTCCAAAAATTCTAGTTATACTTGCTAACTTTAAGGATAAAGCTTTCAAAGTAAACTATCCCAAGAAAGCTTTTAACGAATTCTTTAATACTGAAAACGGATTTATAGACTACGGTAATGGTAATAAGCTTAATTATGGAAGCGTTAAGCAGTATTTCGAAAAAATGAGTTCAAATTCTTTTTCTCCTATATTTGACGTTCATGGTCCGATAAATCTACCAGATTCAATGAAGGCATATGGAGGAAGCAATAATGATTCTAACGGAGATGAAAACATAGGCAAACTAGTAAAAGACGCATTGATACAATTGAGCGACACGATAAAAGACGCATCCGAATATGACTCCGATGGTGACGGATATATTGACTGCGTCTGTATTATATCTGCATATCTTGGACAAAACAATGGTGGAACTGGTAATTGCGTATGGGCTTGCACAGGGAACACCAGTGGAACTTTTGGTGGAAAAAAGGTTGGCTGGTTCAGCCTCTCTTCTGAGTTGTATCCTGCATACGTAAATGCTGAACAGAAAATAGCACAGATAAACGGCATAGGAGTAGCATGCCACGAATTTTCCCATGCTTTAGGGCTACCGGATATATACCCGACTACAAATAATGCAATAGCAGATAATCAAGAAATGGAATTATGGGATCTAATGGACGGCGGTGAATATGCCAATAATAGCTTTACCCCGGCTCCCTACACCGCATGGGAAAAGATGCAGATGGGCTGGAACGTAGACATCATTAATCTTAACGACAATAAAACTATAACTATGGATAAGACCACCGAGGAAGGCGGTCCAGCATACAAAATACCAAATAGTAAAAGTCCAAATGAATATTTTCTAATCGAAAACATACAACAGACAGGCTGGAACTCAGGAGCTATGTATCATGGTCTGCAAGTATATCATGTCAATGACACTAAAGATACATATATATACATATACACACATCCAAACAACATACTTGGGAAACCAGGCATGGCAATAGTCCCTGCTGATGGAAATTCCATGTCTTCATATCTAAAGACTAGTACAATAGCCTATGAAGAGCAACATAAAGGTGACTTATTTCCAGGAACAAGCAATATAACTGTACTGAATGATACGCTTGGACTGCCAAACTTCTATTGGTACACACCAGATACAAGTAATGAAAAAGCCAAATTCAATACGACTTATTATAAGGTGAATAAAGCTATTAAAAACATTGCCGAGAAAGATGGAGTAATAACATTCGATTATATAAATAATTTCACAACGAATATCAATAATATATATACAGATGGTAAAAATAAAACGACACGTATTTATACTATTGATGGACGGTATGTTGGAGATTCAATTTCATCACTTCAACGAGGCATTTATATTATAAACAAGAAAAAATTAATTATCAAATAGAAACAAAAGACACGCATTATAAGAAAAAATGAACTATTTTTGATGTGTGTGCCCACACAAATGATATTTTTAAAAAAAGTTTGCAAATTATTTGGTAATTTAAAAAATAGCATATATCTTTGCAAACGTTATCCTGAAAACAATCTTTTTACCTTAAAAGAAACTAATACCTATTGAAGATTTGGAGCGGTTGCCTGAGAAGGTCATCGCTTTTTTTTATGCTTTATATTTTAAACCTATTTTTATGCTTTGCTCTTGACGGTGTCATGTTTTCAAAACCGCCATTAAATCCACCGCTGAATCCACCACCAAAAGAATGTGCAAAACCACGATACTGTGCCCAACGATTACAGATACGAGTCACATAATCCACCGTTTCGTCACCACGCATGTAACCATGCTTAACAACTGGATCATTATAATATGCTGGGACACGCAATCTCAATACAAATTCCTGTACATCAGCCCAATGATATGGATTTTTGCCGAATTTACGTGCAAGTGCCATTGCGTCACGGACATGGAAGAAGCCACCGTTATAACTAGCTAATACAAAATAACTTCGCTCCAAAGGATTTTGTATATCTCTAAAATGCGAATGGAGTTCACGAATATATTTTGCAGCAGCCGCAATATTTTTTTCAGGATCATACATATCTGAACGAGGAAGTCCTATATGATCTGCTGTTCCAGGCATAATCTGCATCAATCCACATGCGCCCGCCCAAGAATGAGCACCAGAATCAAAAGTTGATTCTTGATAGCATTGTGCTGCTAGTAAACGCCAATCAAACATAGCCAAAGGCGCATAAGTCTTAAAGTGATTATCGTAACGAGATATTACACCACCAGACCGACTCAGCATTGGAGAATAGACATGGCGCACTACACTATTAGTAGAGAGCAAAAAGTTTTCTTCCTTCTTTATTGCGGCAATCATTCCTGATCTAAACCAATTGTTCAACGAGTCAGCCAATTCGTTGTTACCTTCTTTCACGGCCCATTGAGCATGCAAAGAATAAGCCTTCATCCCACAATATTCAATATTTTTATATCCCCGTGGAAGTGGAAATGCTATAATATCAGCATCTCCCGCTTTCAATCTGTTAACCATCTCTAATGTATCTTTACACACTTCTACACGCAATGAAACCCCTAACTTTTGAGCAAATTTCTCTGCCAACATATACTGCAAGCCCATACCATGACCATGATAGTCATAATAAGTCTCTGGTCCAGACATTGTAAGCATGATAAGTTCACCATTAGAGACAATATCATTCAATGTAAAACTTTTGTTTTCTTGAATAGAATCGTTACCGATTTCTTCTCCCCATGGTGTGATTTCGACTTTCTTCTTATCACTACATGAAGTAACACAAGCTCCCATGAACATTATATATATAAGGATGTATAAATATCGCATAATACGAATGTGAATTCTTTATAATTATAAGGCATATATGCCTTTGGGTCACAAAATTACAACATTATTTGCAGATATCCTTAAAAAAGAGTATTTTTGCATTGCATTTTTAAGAAAATTAGAATTATTATGTTACGTATAGCTGTACAATCAAAGGGTCGTCTATTTGATGACACAATGAACTTACTTGCCGAGGCAGATATCAAAGTTAGTGCCAGCAAGCGCACGTTATTGGTGCAATCGTCAAACTTCCCATTGGAGATTCTCTATCTAAGGGATGACGATATACCACAAAGTGTAGCTAGCGGTGTTGCAGACATCGGTGTCGTTGGTGAGAATGAATTTGTTGAGCGTGATGAGAATGCTCAAATTATTAGTAGACTAGGATTTAGCAAATGCAGACTGTCACTTGCAATTCCAAAAGAAATAAACTATACCGGTCTGGAATGGTTTAACGGAAAGAAAATTGCTACTTCTTATCCAGGTATCCTTCGCAAGTTTATGAAACAGCATAACATAAATGCTGAAGTTCATGTAATAACTGGCAGCGTTGAAATTAGTCCTGGTATAGGCTTAGCTGATGGTATATTTGATATTGTCAGTTCTGGGAGTACGCTGGTAAGCAACAACCTTCATGAAGTTGAATTAGTGATGAAGAGCGAGGCTTTGCTTGTCGGCAATTGGAATATGAATGAAGAGAAGCATCAAGTTCTCAACGAGATGCTGTTCAGATTTGAAGCTGTGCGTTCTGCTCAAGACAAGAAATATGTCATGATGAATGCCCCTAAAGATAAAATCAAGAAAATCACAGCTGTATTACCAGGCATTAAGAGCCCTACAATTATACCACTAGCTGATGAGAACTGGTGCTCTATACACACAGTGCTTGATGAAAAATGTTTTTGGGAAATAATAGGAAAGCTAAAAGAACTTGGTGCACAAGGAATTTTGGTTACCCCAATAGAAAAAATGATATTATAAGAAAATGAATATTATCAAATATCCGAAGAGGAGTGAATGGAGTATTATTGTGGAGCGTCCACATTTGGATGTATCACAACTTAATACTACTGTGCAAAGCGTACTTGAAAAAATTAAGAACGAAGGCGATGCCGCTGTTATAGAGTTTGAATCAAAGTTCGATCATGTTAATCTACAATCTTTGGCTGTTTCAAAAGAAGAAATGGACGAAGCTGAAAGACTTATTAGTGACAAACTTCATCATGCATTGGTTCTAGCACATCATAACATTGCTAAATTTCACGAATCTCAGAAATTTGATGGTTCTAAAATAGAAACACAGCCTGGCGTTACATGCTGGCAAAAATCGGTTCCAATACAAAAAGTAGGATTATATATTCCTGGAGGAACGGCACCACTATTCAGCACTGTATTGATGCTTGCTACTCCTGCAAAGATTGCTGGATGTGACGAAATAGTACTATGCACCCCACCCAACCGTGAAGGAAAAGTTAATCCTGCAATATTGGTTGCTGCAAAAATCGCAGGAGTAAATAAGATTTATAAAGCCGGCGGTGTTCAAGCTATTGGTGCTATGGCTTACGGAACAGAATCTGTGCCAAAGGTTTACAAGATATTCGGACCTGGCAACCAATATGTAATGGCTGCAAAGCAACAGGTTTCACTACATGACGTGGCTATAGATATGCCAGCAGGTCCTTCTGAAGTTTGCGTTATTGCAGACGAAACAAGTAATCCTGTTTTTGTAGCAGCCGACCTGCTATCGCAAGCTGAACATGGTACTGACTCACAAGTTATTCTTATTACAACATCAGAAGACTTCCTCTATAAAGTTAACGATGAGGTTAAAGTTCAACTTGAACAATTACCACGTAAAGAAATAGCATCTAAAGCTTTAGATAATAGTAAATTTGTTTTAGTGAAAGACAAAGAAGAAGCTATGGAGTTAAGTAACACTTATGCTCCAGAACATCTTATTTTATCTACAAATGATTATGATGAATTATCAGAAAAGGTAATTAATGCCGGTAGTGTATTCTTAGGTCAATATGCATGTGAAAGTGCTGGAGACTATGCTAGCGGAACAAATCATACTCTACCTACGCATGGCTATGCACTAGCATATAATGGCGTAAATCTAGACAGTTATAACCGTAAGGTTACATTCCAACACCTCACGAAAGAAGGTGTAAAGAACATTGGACCAGCTGTAGAGATAATGGCTGAAAACGAACAACTAATAGCTCACAAAAATGCAATGACAGTTCGTCTACAAGCATTAAAAAATAAGGCAGAATGAAATCATTAGAAGAATTGGCAAGACCAAATATTTGGTCATTAGCCCCATATAGTAGTGCAAGAAACGAATATAATGGGCGTGCTGCACACGTGTTTCTTGATGCAAATGAGAATCCATACAATAAGCCACTCAATCGCTACCCAGATCCTCTACAAGAAGATGTAAAGGCTAAACTTTCTGTGGTGAAACGCGTTAGACCTGAGCAGATTTTTCTTGGTAATGGTAGTGATGAAGCAATTGATCTACCCTATCGCTGTTTTTGCCGTCCAGGGATTGACAATGTCGTTGCAATAGAACCGACTTATGGAATGTACAAGGTGTGTGCTGACATCAACGATGTGGAATATAGACCTGTGTTGCTTGATGAAAACTATCAAATAACAGCAGAAAAACTATTAAAGGCTACTGATAAAAATACCAAACTTATATGGGTATGTTCACCAAATAATCCAACAGGTAACAATATAAACCGCGATGAGATAATAAAACTGATTGACTCTTTCGAAGGATTAGTTATAGTTGACGAGGCTTATTCTGACTTTTCTTCACAAAAGCCTTTAAGAGATGAACTTGACAGACATCCTAACATGATTGTACTGAATACTTTCAGTAAAGCATGGGGCTGTGCAGCCATACGTCTTGGAATGGCTTTTGCAAGTAAAGATATAATCTCAATATTTAACAAGGTAAAATATCCATATAATGTTAACAGCCTTACGCAAAAGCAAGCGCTAGAGGCATTAAAGGATCCGTATGAAGTAGACAAGTGGGTAAAAATAATATTGCAAGAACGTTTACGTATGATTCAAGCATTCAATGACTTACCTATATGCGAAAAGGTTTATAACACAGATGCTAACTTCTTTTTGGCAAAAATGAAAGATGCGCAGAAAACATACGACTACCTTGTTGACAAAGGTATAATCGTAAGAAACCGCACAAGAATAAGTCTTTGCGGAAATTGTCTTCGCATAACAATTGGCACAAAATTGGAAAATCAGGATTTACTTGCTGCGCTAAGAGATTTGTAAATTAAGAAGCAAATATAAAACAACTAAAATGGGTTGACAGTTAAGCTGTCAACCCATTTTATATTTAAGACTACGAATCAAAAGTTATTAGATACAGAAAGGCGAATATCAGTAAACATACATATTGTTTTCACTTACTAATAACATAATTTACAATAAGTAGTTTTATGTTTTCGATATTTATTAGTATCTTTGCATGCTGAAAAGTGGAATTATACATTAATTCAGAAATAAACAGACAACAAAATTAATAAATAAATTATGAGTAAGCAAGTAGAAAAAATCAAGGAGCTGATTGCAAAGCGCGAACAGGCTTATCTTGGTGGTGGTGAAAAGGCTATCGACAAGCAGCATGCACGTGGCAAATACACAGCTCGCGAACGTATTGAAATGTTAGTGGATAAAGATAGCTTTGAAGAATATGATATGTTCAAGCTACATCGTTGCCACAACTTCGGTATGGAAAAAAAGCAATACCTCGGTGATGGAGTTGTTGCTGGTTCTGCAACTATCTGTGGCAGACTCGTATATCTATATGCTCAAGACTTCACCGTAAACGGAGGTTCTCTTTCTGAAACAATGGCTCAGAAAATATGTAAAGTTATGGATATGGCCATGAAGATGGGTGCTCCTTTCATTTGCATGAACGACTCTGGTGGTGCACGTATTCAAGAGGGTATTTCTTCTCTCGCTGGCTATGGTGAAATTTTCGAACGCAACATTCTAGCAAGTGGTGTTATACCACAGATTAGTGCAATAATGGGCCCTTGTGCCGGTGGTGCTGTATATTCACCTGCATTGACAGACTTCATCTTTATGACAGAAGGCACATCTTATATGTTCCTTACAGGTCCTAAAGTTGTAAAGACTGTAACTGGTGAAGATATTGATGCTGAACATCTTGGTGGCGCCAGCGTACACGCAAGCAAGAGCGGTGTTACTCATTTCACAGCTAAAACAGAAGAAGAGTGCATGGAACTGATAAAGACTCTTCTATCTTATATTCCTTCTAACAATACAGAGGAGGCGCCAAGAACAGAATGCAACGACCCTATTGACCGCAAGGAAGACCTTCTTAATGAAATTATTCCTGAAGATCCAAATCAGGCTTACGATATGTATAAGGTTATTGCAGCAGTAACTGATAATGGAGAATTCTTTGAGGTTCAACCTAAATTCGCAAAGAACATCATTACCGGTTTTGCTCGTTTCAATGGTCAAAGCGTTGGTGTTGTTGCTAATCAGCCAGCAGCTTACGCAGGTGTACTTGACGTAAACGCCAGCCGCAAGGCAGCTAGATTCGTTAGATTCTGCGATGCATTCAATATTCCTATCGTCAGCCTTGTTGACGTACCAGGATTCCTTCCAGGAACAGGTCAGGAGTATAACGCTGTTATTCAGCATGGTGCACAGTTACTATATGCATACGGTGAAGCTACAGTTCCTAAGATTACAATAACTCTTCGTAAGAGTTACGGTGGTTCTCACATCGTTATGGGATGTAAGCAGCTTCGTTCAGACTTGAACTTCGCATGGCCATCTGCAGAGATTGCTGTTATGGGAGGAAGCGGTGCTGTTGCAATACTTTGTGCAAAAGAAGCAAAAGCTAAGAAAGAAGCAGGAGAAGATGTTAAGGCATTCCTTGCTGAAAAGGAAGAAGAATACACCGATAAATTCGCTAATCCATATCAGGCAGCGCAATTCGGATATATTGATGATATTATAGAACCTCGCAATACTCGTTTCCGCATATGCCGTGGTTTGGCGCAACTAGCTACAAAACGCGACAGTCTTCCTGCAAAGAAGCACGGATGTATGCCAATGTAAAACATTTAAACATTATATAAAATGGACAAAAATGTATACGCAGCAATTGCCATGGCTCTCTATGAGTTTGCTGGCAACAATGCTCACGATAAGGAACCGGGCATAATAACGATTAAGCCAAGGCATACACTTTGGAACGCTAAATTCCTATCATTAACAAAGAAACCATAAAAAGATATGAAAGAGTTTAAATATACTATCGATGGTAAAGAATATAACGTTACCATTGGCGAAATAGACGAGAATAATGTAGCCAGTATTAGTGTAAACGGTGAAGACTACAATGTTCAGATGGAAAAAGAAGCTGAGTCTGAGAAGAAGAAGGTTGTATTAGGCAAACCTGCCGACAACTCTGATGATGAGGCTACTCCAGCAGCCAATGTAAATACAAACAATGCCGTTAAAGCACCACTACCTGGAACAATTACTGCAATCAATGTTGAAGTTGGTCAGGAAGTAAAAGCCGGTGATGCTGTTGTCGTTCTTGAAGCAATGAAAATGGCTAACAACATTGAGGCTGAAAAAGATGGTAAGATTACTGCTATCTGTGTAAAAGTTGGTCAAAGTGTTCTTGAAGAGGATCCTTTGGTTGTTATTGAATAATAATTCCATACCTTTCAACTTTAGATAGATATAAGGAAAAAAAAGGAAGAAGACAATTTGTCTTCTTCCTTTTTTCATTTTCATCCATGCTTGGATTAATACAAAAAAATATGGGAAAGCTATTTACTATCCCATATTTCATTATATAATAAAAATATTATTCATCTACGTCAACCTTTGCACTTCCTGGAAGATGGAATTGATAACTTCTATCAAAGACTTCCTTAACCTTGTTGATTTCAAGGAAAGTAGTACCGCCGCCTTCACCAAAACTTCCACTAAGATATGCTATCTTATTTTCATCCTTAATATATCCTTTTTGACGAAGCATTCTCAATGCAGCAAAAAACATATACTGAGAACTAACCTGCTCTCTCTGATATATTGGAGTTACTCCATAACTAAGATTGAGCCATCGTTGAGTCTTTTCCTTATAACATATAGCTAATACAGGAACTGGGCCACGGAATGCGGCAAGATTACGAGCAGTTCTTCCAGTTTCACTATCAGTTATAATTCCAGCTACACCAGCTTTCTTTGTTGATTCAATAGCTGCATGTGCCAAAAATTCTCTAAGATCACAATCTCCATCAGTTGGAATTTCTATATCATCATCACGCAATTTATCTTTTTCAGCTTGTTCTGCAATGCGAGCCATAGTCTGAACAGCTTCCAAAGGATACTTTCCACTAGCAGTTTCACCACTGAGCATTAGAGCATCAGTTCTGTAATAAATTGCATTTGCTATATCAGTAACTTCGGCACGCGTAGGACGAGGATTATTTATCATAGTATGCAACATTTGCGTAGCTACTATGACAGGTCTCTTCTTTTGAATGCAACTGCGGATTATTGAACGCTGAATACCAGGTATTCTCTCAATAGGCACTTCTATACCAAGGTCACCACGAGCAACCATAATACCATAAGAAGCGTCAATAATCTCTTCAATATTATCTACACCTTCCTGATTCTCAATTTTCGAAATAATCTTAATATCGCTATTATGCTCATCCAGAATTTTCTGGACCTCCATAACATCAGCAGCATTTCTAACAAATGAATGAGCTATAAAATCAATATCTAACTCAATAGCCAGAAGTATATTATGTCGATCACGATCTGTTAATGCAGGAAGATCAATATGCTCCCCAGGAATATTAACACTTTTATGTGAGCCAAGAGTACCGTCATTCTGAACCTTTGCAATAAGCATTGGACCAACGTTCTCTATGACCTGCATATCTAATTCTCCGTCGTCAAACAATATATCGTCACCAACCTTAACGTCCTTAGTGATGTCTGAATATGAAACATTAACAATATCATGAGAACTGTCCATTTCAGGGCGACCAAAAATTTTGACTACATCACCTGTTTTATATTCAAGCGGTTCATCAACGCCTGTTGTTCTTACTTCAGGTCCTTTGGTATCAATCATAATACCAATATGAGGAGATACAGCCCTTACATTTTTTACAATAGTGCGTATACCTTCCTCAGTGGCATGAGCAGTGTTCATACGAACAACATTCATACCAGCAAAAAATAATTTTCTAATGAAATCCTGATCACATCTGCGATCACTTATCGAAGCTACAATTTTTGTTTGTTTCATATTAGCTATCTTGAAATTTCCTACAAAGTTAGCTCAATTATTGCACAAAACAAAGCTTTTTGAGTATTTTATTTTTAGTTAAAGCTTCATATTACAATTATGCACAATACGGCTAAAGTATTTTAGAGTTTGTTTCCTTCTTTTGGGAAGATGACTTTAGGTTCAAATGTTTTAGCCTCTTCAAAATCCATTAGCGCATAAGATATAATTATCACAATGTCACCTACCAATGCTTTCCTTGCTGCAGCTCCATTAAGACAGATGCACCCTGAACCTCTTTCGCCTTTTATAATATAGGTTTCAAAACGTTCACCATTGTTATTATTTACAATCTGCACCTTTTCACCAGCAATCATATTTGCTGCATCCAACAGATCTTCATCTATTGTGATGCTGCCCATATAATTAAGATTGGCTTCTGTAACCTTAGCGCAATGTAATTTACTTTTTAATACTTCGATATACATCGTCAAATTTTGTGTTCTTTATATTTAATATGATCTATCAAACGAATAGGAGTCTTTCCACAATTGACAGTTATACAACCAACTATATAATCGCTACTATTCCAATCACTTACATTCTGAAGAGTATTACCGTCAACTATTTCGAAATATTCAACATCCAATCCTTCTACAGCGTTTATTTCCTTAACAACCTTATCACGAGTTTCTGAAATACTATGACTCATAGCATATTCAACACTAGCACTAAGAGATTTGAAAATAGCAGGGGCTATAGCTCTCTCATCAGCAGTTAAGAGTGTGTTGCGACTGCTTTTTGCAAGTCCGTCACTTTCTCTTATTATTGGACATTCTATAATTTTCACATCACTTCCAATATACTTCACTAGTTGTTTTATCACTGCAATCTGTTGCCAGTCTTTTTCTCCAAAATATGCACAATTAGGGCGTGCTATATAGAAGAGTCTACTAACAACCTGACAGACACCATTGAAATGACCAGGACGACGCGCCCCTTCCATAACGGTAGAGACAGGAGGGAATTCAAAATGGCGTTTATCCTCTGACGGATACATTTCTTTAACAGACGGAGCAAATACATAATCTGCACCACATTTTTCTATTAACTTGCAATCATCATCCAAAGTTCTTGGATATCTATCCAAATCTCCTTTGTCATTAAACTGTGTTGGATTTAAGAAAACTGATACAACTGTTATATCATTGTCTTTAACGCTACGCTCCACTAATGAAGCGTGCCCCTCGTGCAATGCACCCATTGTTGGCACTAAACCAATACTCTTACCTTCTTTACGAGCATAAAAAAGCTCATTCTGCAAATCTACAATCTTATTAAAAACTTTCATTATTCTTTAATTCCAATTGGTGTGCAAAATAACAACTTTTTTCTTAAATAAGAAAGAATTATTATAAAATTATGCGAATAAACGACCATATTTGTTTGTTTTATTACATTTATGGCTCATTTTCAATAGTTTTTTTGTACCTTTGCAGTATTCAATCTGAAAATAAACATGGCAAAGAAAGTATTATTCATCAACCAAGAGATTACACCGTTCGTACCAGAGACAAATATGTCTATTATGGGTAAAGAACTACCACAAAAAGCACAAGAAGCCGGATTAGAGATTCGTACTTTTATGCCAAAATGGGGAAACATTAATGAGCGTCGCGGACAACTTCATGAAGTCATACGTCTCTCGGGAATGAATCTTATTATCGATGACACAGATCATCCACTAATTATCAAAGTTGCTTCTATTCCACAATCAAGAATTCAAGTTTACTTTATTGATAATGACGATTATTTCACCAAGCGTCAGATGACAATTGATGAGGAGGGTAATGAATATGCCGATAACGGTGAACGTGCTATTTTCTTTGCACGCGGAGTATTGGAAACAGTCAAGAAATTACGTTGGGTTCCGGACATTATACATTGTCAAGGATGGATGAGTGCTGTCGTACCTCTTTATATAAAGACTGCTTATCACGATGAGCCATCTTTTGCAAAGACAAAGATTGTAACATCGCTGTTCCATGAACAGCCAAAAGGCGAACTTGGCAGTAAGTTCCGTGATATCGTAGCTTTTAGAGATGCCAAGTCTGAACTTATGAAATGCTATAACGAAAAGTTTGATTTCTTAGAATTAGGCAAGTTAGCACTTGACTATAGCGACTGCGTTATTGAAGCAAATAAGGATGTAAACAATGATCTCCTAAAATATGCAAATAATAAGAACATTCCAGTTCTTGATTACCCTGGTGAAGATTTCATAGGAGCTTATAATGAGCTTTACGAAAAAATTTGCCCAACAGAAGAATGAAATAATAATTTTATCCCTAACAAAGCAATATGAAACTTAAAAGTCTTGGTCTTGCATGCATTATACTTGCATCATTCACTATAATTTCTTGTGATGATACCACTGACGGCATTGGAACATCACTTACCGACAACAGAGATAACTTGGATATCAGCACAGACACATTCTATGTAAGTACGAAATCCGTTATTGCAGATTCTGTACTGTCACGCAACACAACAGGATACCTAGGAAAATTCCGTGATCCTGAGACTGGTGCATATATTACTAGCAACTTTATGACTCAATTTAGTGTACTTGAAAACTACACATTTCCAAAAATTGACAGCATAATAAGCAAACAAGACGGTCTAGCTTATGCTGACTCATGCGAAATTCGCCTATATCATTCAAATACAATAGGAGATTCTCTTGCACCAATGAAGCTTAGAGCTTATGAACTTGGCAAACCTGTTGAAGATGAGGATTACTATTCAAACTTTGATCCAGAAAAAGATGGATATGTACGCGAAAATGGACTTGAAGTAGACAAGACCTATACCCTAGCTGATTTGAATTATAGTATTGACCAGCGTTCTTCCAGTGATTATAATGCCTCAATTCGCATTCCGTTAAATAAAGAATATACTGATAAAGACGGAAAAACTTATAAGAACTACGGTACATATATCATGCGCAAGTATTATGAGAATCCAAATAACTTTAAAAACTCATATACCTTCATACATGATGTTGCACCAGGATTCTATTTTAAATCAACAAATGGAATTGGAGCTATGGCTAACATCTATAATGCAATTATGTATGTTTACTTCAGATACACATCAAAAGATTCTACATATAATGTAGCAGCTACATTTGGAGGTACTGAAGAAGTCATGCAGACAACAAACATTAAAAATGATGCTGCCACAATAAAAAATATGGCTGCTGACAACAGTTGTACTTACGTAAAGACACCTGCTGGTATTTTTACTGAAATGACAATTCCTGTTGATGATATAGTAAAAGGCAAAGAGAACTATACTATAAATACAGCAAAGGTAACATTACAGAGAATTAACAACGAGAATCCTAACGAATATGCTTTGGGAGCACCTAGTCAATTGCTTATGATCCCAGCCGACAGCATCACATCTTTCTTCAAGAATCACGATGTTGCTGACAATAAGAATTCATATCTAGCTAACCTAAGTTCAAATGCATATACATTCAACAACATAGGTTCTATGATAAAGACGATGTCTGATAACAAGAAAAGTGGAAATATATCTGATAATTGGAATAAAGTTGTTATAATTCCTGTTACAACTTCTACAATGACAATAAGTAATAATACATATCTTACAGGTATTTATCATGACATGTCAATTAAGAGTACTAAACTAGTAGGAGGAAATACACCTATAAAACTAACTGTTGTATACAGTAAATTCAAATAACAGATTCACTTATGGCAGACAATTATCTTGAGCGAAAACGCCGCGATTATGAAGAGCGGAAAGCAATATGGCTTAAGAAAAAGCAATTTACGAAAATAAAGAAAACTTCTATTCAGAAACCTGAAGATGAAGCTTTATAAAAAGATCCCCATCATTTAAAATGATGGGGATTTATATTTCTACTATTTTGTATTGTAAACTTAAGCTCAGCATGCTATAGCTTCAATTCAAATATGTCTACGCATTTCGATCTTGAGACAATGTGATGATCCTTTAATTATCTTAAATCTGTTGTCTGTTCTAAGTCCAACAACCCAAACGATATTGCCTTCGTTATCTTCTATAACAAGCTGTTTCTGTTTATCAAAAAGCGTTAACTTATTATCAGTTAGGAAATCGCTAAGTAATTTACTACCGTTCATTCCAAAAGGTACGAATCTATCGGCATTTTTTATATGACGAATAACAAGTGGAAAGTTAACTTTATCTGCATCTAAAGTAACAACTTCTGATATTTTACTTGGTTTAAAATCAGAATCAATTTCAGAAACACTAAAACGAAACTCTAAGTTTTCATTATAATAATAATTGCCCGTCTCAGGAATCTTCATAATCTTATTCTGATTATCATCAACATTTATACTATTAATGATTATCATACCTCTATCTATCAACAAGTTATGCGATTTTGACGTCCAAATTTTACCTGATGGAGCATCTAAGTTTTCTGAAATCTGTTCGATTTGCGATGGAGTAAATGAATAGTCATGAATAATCGAATATAAAACATACTCCGATGAAATCATTGATTTCAGTCTATCTATATCTATATATGTGCACGAGCTTGTTTTTTTCACAACAACCTCATCAATACATTTTTTTATAGCTTCATCAAATATACAAGCAGCTTGTCTAATTCTATTTGCAGTTTTTGCAATATCAGCACTTGCAGAAGGATTAATTTGATTTAATAGAGGAATTATATTAAGCCTGATCTTGTTGCGCGTAACATCATCAACATTATTGGAACTATCGGTAACATAGTTTTGTTGAATAGAATTTAAGTAATCAATAATATCGTTGCGACTAACATCTAGGAGAGGCCTTATAATATAACCATTCCTAGATGAAATTCCCTGTAATCCATGCAATCCAGTTCCACGAATAAGATTTATAAGCAGCGTCTCAACACTGTCATCACGATGATGAGCTACTAATATAGCATCAGCAGATAGATCTTTACGCAGCTTCTCAAAATAATCATATCGTAATTCACGTGCAGCCATTTCAATACTAACCTTATGCAATGAAGCATAAGATTTTGTATCAAAATGAACACGATGGAATGGAACATTTTGTTCATTACATAAGTTCTCACAAAACTTCTCATCCCTATCTGACTCTTCACCACGAAGATGAAAATTGCAATGCATGGCTTCAACGCAATACCCCAAGTCAATCATGACACGAAGAAGAGCTACGCTGTCACTTCCACCGCTTAGGGCAACAAGATAACGACCATTTGCACTAAGCAAATGATTTATCTCGACATATCGCTTAACACGCAGTGCAAATTTATTCAACATATAGCACTAACCCTTTAAGGTATTCTCCTTCAGGGTGATAAATATTAATAGGATGATCAGCCGGTTGGTGAAGTTGATGCAAAATTCTCACCTTACGTCCTGCTTGTGCAGCGGCTGTGAACACCGCATTTCTGAAGTTATCTTTAGTAACAACCTGCGAGCAACTAAAAGTAAAAAGAATACCACCATGCTTGATTTTTTGGAAACCTTTTACATTCAATCTAGTATATCCCTTTAATGCATTATGTAATGCAGCACGATGCTTGGCAAAAGCTGGAGGGTCAAGAATAATAAGATCATACTTATCATCATTATTCTCCAAATACTTAAATGCATCTTCACAAAAGGCCTCATGACGGGTATCGCCAGGAAAATTAAGTTCTATATTATTATTTGTAAGTTCTATAGCCTTTGCACTACTATCTACAGAATGTACCAACTTAGCTTCACCACGCATAGCATAAACAGAAAAGCCACCAGTGTAACAAAACATATTAAGAACACTACGTCCTTTTGCGTATTTTTCCAATAGGCTTCTGTTTTCTCTTTGATCAACAAAGAAACCTGTTTTCTGTCCACGAAGCCAATCAACATGGAATTTCAACCCATTCTCAACTGCTATATCATTATCGGTGGAACCGTAGATAAAACCATTTTCCTGTCCTAAATCTGCCTTAAACGGAAGCGTAGTTTCACTCTTATAATAAATGTTTTTAATTCTATCACCAATAACTTCAATAAGTGCCTTTGACACTTCATTGCGGCACAAGTGCATTCCTACACTATGAGCCTGCATAACAGCGGTTTCCCCATAGCAATCAATAATCAACCCAGGCAAGTTGTCACCTTCACCATGAACCAGTCGATAAGTATTATTTGAAGGATTATCAGCTGCATTTATACTTTTTCGTGTCTCAAATGCACTTTTCAGTCTTGAGCACCAGAATTCATGATTTATTTCTATATCTCTGAAAGAAAGCACTCTCACAGCAATAGAGCCAATCTGATAGTGTCCTACAGCAATAAAATCACCAGAAACAGTAATAACTCGTACTATTTCTCCCTCATTAATACCATCATCCATGTGATGTATGGCTCCTGAGAATATCCAAGGATGAAAGCGTTTCAGCGATTCTTCCTTACCTTTTTTAAGGTATATTGATTTATACATATTATTATTTTAATAAATAAACACATACATGAAGTTAAATAAACGGCACGATATGTATAATTAAATTTAATTACATAGATGATACTTCCAAGCCGTGTGCAATATTTTCAGATTTAGGCTCTTCCAAAGTAATAAGGTCATATTCTTTTGAAATATGCAATCTTACAATCTCCTCATACAGATTAATACATGTCCACGCATCAGTGGCTGCATATTGTTTTTGCTTGTCGTTCAGCACATCAGCTTCCCAGTTTGTGAGTCTTTGCCTCTTGCTAATTTTCTGATGGAACAGATTAGCGTAAAGCTTTTGTAAGCTTAAATCTTTAACCCCGACCTTACCCACAATATTCTGCAAATCAATAAAATATCCAGGATTAAAATTAGCTCTACGATGCAATGACAGTATATCATCATGCCATGAAAGTCCAATTTTGGGCACAGTTTTATCTTCTAATAACCGAATAATTGAAGGTGTCAATCCAATGCAATTCAACCTGAAAAGAAAACAAGTATCTTTTGATGACACCTGAAGAAGGGCAACTTTATGTTGATCGCCCTTATGAAAAGTTGGGCGAGTTTCTGTATCCACACCTAAAATATCGCATGAAAGCAAATATTCCACCGCTTTATCGGCATCGGTCTCACTTATAATTGTGATTATCCTACCAGTAAAAAGAACGGCTGGAAGATCAGGTATAAGTTTCTTGTCAAATTTACTATAAATAGTTTTTTTCATCTTTAAATACGTATCTACGTGCAAAATTAAAAAAAAGTTATGAAAAGCATGCCGTTTCTCGGATATTTCAGCTAATTTTGCATTAAATTCAATATTAAAAGCGCATGGCAAGAAAAAAATCTGACCGCAAACCAAAAAACATAGGAGAAGCAGTTGGCTTTAGAAATATTTTCAACAGTGAAAAAACAGACTTCCTTTTAGGGCTAGTTTTGTTGTTATTGGCAATATATACTATTATTGTAATGGTATCATATTTATCAACAGGTCAAGCCGATCAAAGCTTGCTAGACAATTTGCGTCCAGGTGAATGGATTAACACAAACAGAGAGTTTGCCAATTATGGAAGTTCCATAGGTGCTATTTTAGCCTACGAACTAATGTACGTAAACTTTGGCTTACCTTCATTTCTGATACCTGCATTTATAATACTTGCGGGACTGAAGATGATGGCGATATATAAAATCAATCTATGGAAATGGTTCTTCGGGACAATGCTTGTAATGATTTGGAGTTCAGTGACTTTTGCCAAGTTTTTAACTCCTATTATGGGTAATTTTATATTCAACCCGGGTGGAAATCATGGCCTTTATTGTGTGCAGCATCTAGAAAACATTGTAGGTCCTCCTGGACTTACCGTAATATTATTTTTTACAGCAATTGCCTTCCTTACATATCTTAGTGCGGAGACTATCCAAGTAGTAAGAAAAGCGATGAATCCGGTAAAATATCTCACTTCAAAAGTTAAGTTTACAGTAACAAATCACGAGCCTAAAACTGAAAACACAGAAATAAACACCGAAAATAATGATAAGGTTGACATAGAAGAAGAACCTCAAGACGGTATTGACATACCTGAAAATATGCCAGAGGACATCCCTTCACCTATTGTTGACCTCACAGACTTTGGAAATGTGATAAGTACTAAAACAGACAACTTGCCAGAAAATATATTGCCTGCAGCTGCCGTTACCAAAATAAATGATAACGATGCCAATGCTAATAAATTAACGATTGAAGTCGCTAAAGATGAAGAAAAAGCAGATGGTAAGGAAGTCAATATTGAACAAATATTAAGCACACCAATAGACCCATTAGAGCCTTTTACCAGATATAAGAAGCCTACACTTGACCTTCTAAAGAAGTATGACAACGACGGAAAGCCAAATGTTGACATGGAAGAGATAAAGGCAAACAACGCAAGAATTGTTGAAGTACTAAATAGTTTCGGTGTCTCTATAAAAGAAATTAAAGCAACAGTAGGTCCTACTATTACACTGTACGAAATAACACCTGCTGAAGGAGTAAGAATATCAAAGATTCGAAATCTTGAAGATGACATAGCATTGAGCCTTTCGGCTCTTGGTATCCGTATCATTGCGCCAATCCCAGGAAAAGGCACGATTGGTATTGAAGTTCCAAACAATAAGCCACAAATTGTTTCTATGGAAAGTATCCTTAATTCTAAAAAGTTTAAGGAAACAAAAATGGAATTACCGCTTGCACTTGGTAAAACGATTACCAATGAAGTATTTATGGTTGATTTGGCTAAAATACCTCATTTGCTTGTGGCTGGTGCAACAGGACAAGGTAAGTCTGTAGGTCTGAATGCCATCATCACATCCCTGCTCTATAAAAAGCATCCCAACGAACTTAAATTCGTTCTTGTTGACCCTAAGAAGGTTGAATTTAGCGTATATCATAAGATATCAGACTATTTCATGGCTTGTCTGCCTGAAAATGATGAAGAACCGATAATTACTGACGTCACAAAGGTTGTAAGGACTCTTAACAGTTTATGCGGACTTATGGACCACAGATATGATCTACTTAAGATTGCTGGGGCAAAAAACATAAAAGAATACAACGCAAAGTTTGTAAATCATAAGTTAGATCTCACAAAAGGACATGAATACATGCCGTATATCGTTGTCGTGATTGATGAGTTTGGCGACTTAATTATGACTGCTGGTAAAGAGATTGAACTTCCTATAGCCCGTATAGCCCAGTTAGCTCGTGCTGTTGGTATCCACATGGTTATTGCGACACAGAGACCAACAACAAAGATTATTACTGGTAATATCAAAGCCAATTTCCCTGGACGTATGGCTTTCCGCGTAAGCTCACAAATTGACTCACGCACTATCCTAGACCGTTCAGGAGCTAACCAACTTATAGGACGTGGTGACTTGCTATTCCTTAACGGAAACGAGCCTGTTCGTGTGCAATGCGCATTTGTTGACACTCCCGAAATTGAGAACATCAATGAGTATATCTGTGGGCAACCTGGCCCGGTTGAACCTATGGAATTGCCAGAACCTGTTGATGATGGTAATAATGGTGGCATAAGCGCAGGTAATACAGACATATCTAATTTGGATCCATATTTTGAGGAAGCAGCACATGCAATTGTACTTTCGCAACAAGGATCAACAAGTATGATACAAAGACGCTTCTCAATAGGATATAACAGAGCAGGACGTTTGATGGATCAACTTGAACATGTAGGAATTGTTGGTTCAGCTCAAGGAAGTAAACCTCGTGAAGTTTTAATTCAAGACGAAAATCAGCTAAACACCCTACTCCGTCAACTAAGAAGTGAATAAATAATTTAAATAGGATTTAAATGTTTCAAAAGTTAGATAAAATTTCTACAGAATCATTTAAATCCTATTTTTATTATATATCTTTGCATAAAACAAAAAATAAACAAAAAAGTAATGAAAAAAATTGCTCTTATTTCATTAATGATGCTACTCACTTTATGTGTGTCAGCTCAAAACGCGGCTCAGGCAGCAAGAATACTAGACAAAACAGCTAGTGTTATTGGAGGCAAAGGAGGCGCAAGTGCTAACTTTTCAGTCAGTGGCAAAAGCCTTGGCGCAGCATCAGGAACTATTGCCATAAAAGGTAACAAGTTTTATGCCCACACTCCAAAGACCACAGTATGGTTCAATGGAAAAACACAATGGACATACATGAACACCACAAACGAAGTTAATGTTACAAATCCTAATGAAGCAAAACAGGCTCAGATGAATCCATATAAGTTCATTACTATATATAAGACTGGCTACAATCTAAGCATGAAATCTGTTGGTGGTTCTTACCAAATACACATGACTGCCCAAAACAAGCAACGTAGTCTTCAGGAACTTTACATCACAATCAACAAGAAAACATATACTCCTAGCAATGTTAGAATGTTGCAAGGTAAGAACTGGACAACAATTAATATCACAAACTTTAAGGCAAGAAATCAGAGCGACAATATATTCTCTTTCAATTCAAAGGACTATCCAAAGGCTGAAATTATTGACTTGAGATAAAAATGAAAATAAAAAAAATTATTGTCTTTATAGCTTTGCCAGTCATTGTGGCAGGTTTAGCTATATGGACAATTTTAAGAATATGGCCAGATGATAATAAAAGTTCATTGGCTTCAGTGGTTAAAATAGATTGTAAGCGCCATTATGTCTTAACTGATAAGAATGGACACAGTCTATTTTTTGCATTTATCAATGCAGATAGTCTTATGCAAGGACTTACATGGGACAAAAAAAATATTATTAATAACGAAACCGAATCTGAAGGATTTTGGATTAATAACAGTTGGCTCTATCCTTCATGCGAAGGAAAAATATTGTCGTCAGTGAGTGATACTACAGATATCATTATAAAGGGTATAACACCAAAGAGTTTTGTTGACCGCCAGATAGAGTATCTTACTAAGGAAAATAAAAAGATAAATCAGAAACAGAGTGAACTTAAATACTACCTTAGAGTTCACGGAGTTCAAGATGAAGGATATGACATGGTGGCTAAGTATGCTACGAAATTGCACGCATATAAAGACTCCATAAACAAAGAAATCATTATTCTTAAAGGAATACAGAAATCTAATGACATTAATATATATATTAAAGACCAATATATAGCAACTTACAAGAACAAGGACAAACAAAATACGAAACAAGTTTGCTATTTGGTAAAAAAGTCCTTAGATAACAGAATACAGCTATTAAGTAATTACGATCATACAACGCCACATGACGTAAATGTGGTAAGTATTATGCCATGGAAAAGTGATAAGAAAAAAAAGATTATGGCTGTATCTTATAAATTCGAAACTCCGTGCCCTGAAGAAATTGCGGATAACGGTTCTGGTATATATACAGAGACACTTTTCCACAAGGGGCTATTTGCAGGAATAAAAACTTCAAATGGCATTATTTGGAGAGAACAGATACATACCTTTATTAATAACAAATAGAAATTGAAAAAATTAAATATATATATAGTGATATCATTTACTCTATTATGCGCTGCATGTGGAGAAATGAAAGTTGGTAAAAGCTTTAGTTACGGAATCATTAAACAAGGCAATTCTATATATAAGGGCATCGTAAATAAAGGTAAGAAAGATGGCAAGGGAGTCTTCACGGATTCTCTTAAACGAACATTTACTGGTATCTGGCATAATGACACATTAACTAGTGGTACCCGTATTGATTCAGCTGGCATATATGTTGGACAACTTAATGCTAATGGCAATGCTTTTGGGCATGGCATTTACAAATCTAAAGACGGTTTCATATATGAAGGACATTGGGAAAATGACCAAAAAGATGGATTTGGTATGGCTATACTTTCCAACAACAAACTAAAGATTGGTGAATGGAAAAACAACAAATACAAAGGTGAGCGCCCTTATTACACAAGCGAGCGAATATACGGAATTGACATATCAAAATACCAGCATATGGTTGGCAGAAAAAGATATAGAATAAACTGGAACCAATTGCGTATAACAAGTCTTGGGACATTAAGCAAAAAGCGAATTACAGGAAAAATAGACTACCCAATAAGCTTTATATATATAAAAAGTACTGAAGGGAAAAAGCTTTTCAATCCCTACTACAAAAAAGATTATCATGCAGCCAGAGCTAAAGGATTTTATACAGGAACTTACCATTACTTCTCTCCTAGCACACCAGCAAGACTTCAGGCGTATAATTTTCTTAGACGATCATATATCAGAAAGGGAGATCTCCCCCCAGTACTTGATATTGAACCCTTACCATCACAGATAAATAAGATTGGTGGCGCTGGTGTACTATTCAAGAACATAAGGATATGGCTCAGAATTGTAGAACACAATACAGGAAGCAGACCTATTCTATATATAAGCCAATCATTCGTAAACAGGTATCTACCATTAGCACCTGATTTAGAAAGAGACTATCTTGTATGGATAGCAAGATATGGAGAATACAAACCTGATGTGCATTTGGTATATTGGCAGTTATGTCCTGACGGAAAGGTAAATGGAATACACCCTAAAGTAGATATAAACGTATTTAATGGTTATAGAGGTGAATTCAATAAGTTTGTCTCTAAGCATACGCTATAAAGAATACGTATCACACATACAATATTATAATGAATAAATGTTTAAAATAGATTATAGCTCGCTGATATATTAAGAAATAATATCAGCGAGTTTCCATTTACCATTATCACTTTATTTCATTATAAAGTAATTCATCTAGCGTTTTATATAATGGAATACCATATCTTTTACATGTTATTCTAACATTATCATATCTATAGAAAGTACTGTTACACACAACAGCTATCTTTTTGGAATGTGCAAACAAGCCTAATTCCAACAAAGAAATAGGAGATTTACTTGTTCCTAGAATATTCATAATAATAAAATCAGCCTCTTCCAAATGAGACAGCTCCCAGTTCACCTGATAATCCATTTCTCCAGCCTTACTACCATTCCAATGCTCTTGCCTTGGATTAAATAAAAGCCATCTTCCACCCTTATTCTTAAAATACTCAATAACATTCTGCTGCCAATCAACACTGCTGCCCATATCTATTGTACCAGCAAGAAATATCTTACGAATACCTGTGGTGTCGCAAGATATAGACTCATGAGGATGATGCATAATTACCTGTCCATGAACTTGTTTGGAGATCATAAATGACATTATAAACAAACAGAATATATAAAACTTTCTTCTTTTCATTGCTTTATTTATAGATCAGAATTTTACTCGTACCAGAGATATTACTCCCTTGTGTGCAAAGGTAACTAAAAATATCATATTAGTGAAATATCATATTGGAATTGAGAAATATACCATCAGCAACATAAAGAATAGATTATCAACAAATGATATCACATCAAGTTTGTCAGTCCCTTAAAACACAAAAAACTCTCTCTTCATCTGTAATTCTTGTGCGTTTTAGCTACGTAGCTACGGTATCTCTCGCAAAGCCTTTAAACAGAGGGGATAACGAGACGTAGCTTGCAGGATTTAACTACGTCAAGCTACGTTCGTGCTACGTCAACTTGCGTTATTTTAAGGATAGACTACTATTTTTCGGGTGAATTTACAAATTATCTATGTCAAAGAATCGTTAGCTTGCATCTGAGGAATCGATGAGATGTGCTAAAACTATACGAACGAAAACTGAATAATCAAGCTTGTTTTAATGTTCAGCCGAATTCCGCTGAATTCTCGGCAAAGATACTGCAAGATTTTTATTCATGCAATGAAATCAAGTTTGAGCTGTTAGCCAAAGTTTGAATTACTAGTGCTACACACTATAAATACGCGCACGCACACACACTCTGGATTTTTCAGAAAAAAATGTCGAAATGTCTATCCATTGAACATCAACTTGTTAGAACTCTTTTCAAGTAGAATAAAGTAAAAGCTATTCGTCGACAAAATATTGGTGAAAGTTTTTATCGTATAGAATTACACTTTACGGAGTATTGCGATGCGTTTTACGATGTTTTGCTGTCCGTTTTACGTTATATTGCAGTGCGTTTTACGAAGCAATAGGAGGTAAAACATCGTAGAAAAGCTTGTGTTTCTATATAGAAAGAGTTACGTTTCTATATAGAAACGCATGCAAAACTTGAAATTTGACCGTCAATTTACCGTCACATTTATTAGTCAGATTCGTCGATAAAATATTGATATTCATTAAGTTGACACTTCGACACTTATATTTTTCAAAACCCTAAGTGTGCGCGTGTATGCGCGTACATTATATAAGCAGAAATGGATGACGTAGCTAAGACGTAGCTCATCGAAGCTAAATATTGCAAGCTATGTCTCGTCTTCCCCTCTGTTTAAAGGCTTACCAGAGATGTCGTAGCTTCCGTAGCTAAAAACACGAAAAAGCACTAGGGACATGCCTAAATATGAAAAATTAAATCGCCACAATAGTTATTACACTACTGTGGCGATTAAATATTTATAGATATATCTATTAATTATTCTTTATATAATCAGCTATCCATTTTCCTACTTCTGTAGTTCCGTAAGTGTTGCCACCTTCAACCTGAATTTCAGGAGTACGTACATTTGCGTCAAGACTTGCATCCACAGCCTTACGGATAAGTTGTCCCTCTGTGTTAAGTCCGAAGTGCTCAAGAAGCATTGCAGCAGAAAGAATCTGAGCGATAGGATTAGCAATATTTTTACCGGTAGCCTGAGGCCAACTTCCATGAACAGGTTCAAACAAAGGAGTATGCTCACCAAGACTTGCAGATGGTTGAAGTCCCATAGAACCAGTAATACAACTTGTTTCATCTGTAAGAATGTCACCAAAGGTATTTTCTGTAACAATAACATCAAAGAATGTAGGCTCTGTAAGGACACGCATTGATGCATTATCAATAAACATGTAATCTGTGTTTACTTCAGGATAAGATGTTTCCATTTCCTTAGCTATCAATCTCCAAAGACGACTTGAAGCAAGAACATTAGCCTTGTCAACAACTGTAAGATGCTTATTACGCTTCATCGCTGTATCAAAAGCAACCTTCAAGATGCGTTCAATTTCTGGGCGTGTGTAAATATCTGTATCATATGCCTTGTCATTATCCTGATACTTCTCACCAAAATACATACCACCAGTAAGTTCACGAATTACCACAAAATCAGCACCTCTCAACAGTTCATCCTTCAAAGGAGACTTATGAAGAAGACACTCAAAAGTAGCAACAGGACGTACATTGGCAAAAAGCCCCAACTTCTTGCGCATTGCAAGCAGACCCTGCTCTGGACGAACCTTAGCAGTTGGATTATTATCAAACTTAGGATCACCTACAGCAGCAAATAATACAGCATCAGCATCCATGCAAACTTTAAATGTATCGTCAGGAAAAGGATCTCCAACTTCATCAATAGCATGAGCACCGCAAAGAGCTTCTGTGTATGTAAACTTGTGGTTAAACTTAGCTGCTACTTCATTTAATACAGCAACACCTTGTTTCATTATCTCCGGTCCGATACCATCACCGGCCAAAACAGCAATCTTTAAATTCATTATATTATATTTTTAAATTCTTTTATCTACTTTCAGGATTCTCAATCATATTGAGCATCTTTATTGTTGCCTTAATGGCAGCCTCAGTCTGGTCAGCATCAAGTCCTCTAGTACGGAACATCTTACCATCACTTTTAATCCATGTAATAATAGTCTGCACCAAGGCATCCGTGCGTCCACCAGGAGGAATACTAACCTGATAGTTATCCAACAAAGGAAACTCCCTATTGAGATTATTCTTATAAACTTTACGTAAAGCCTTAACAAATGCATCATACTGTCCGTCACCAGTGGAGTCTGCTTCATAGCAGACATCGTTTATTGAGACCTTAAGACTTGCTATAGGTCGCATACCATAAGAGGTTGACACCATGTAACTTACAAGTCTAACTTTCTCATCAGGAATACTATGTTTCAACACATCTGAGACAATATATGGTAAATCCTCCTGAGTAACTAATTCTTTTCTGTCGCCAAGCTGAGTGATGCGCTGTGTCACCGCCTTTGTCTGTTCAGGATTAAGTACAAGTCCTAGTTCATTAAGATTCTGAGTAATATTTGCTTTACCAGAATTTTTACCAAGGGCATATTCGCGATGACGTCCAAATCTTTCTGGAACCAAATCATTGCAATAAAGCTTATCTTTATTATCACCGTCAGCATGGACACCAGCAACCTGAGTAAAAACATTATCACCAACGATAGGAGTATTTGGTGCTACAGCAATACCACTATAGCCCTCTACAAGGTGAGTTATATAAACCAATGAAGTTTCATCTATATTGGTAGAGAAAGCATACATATCTTTCAATACAACATGCACAGACGATAATGGAGCATTACCACATCTTTCTCCCAACCCATTCACAGTGACATGCAATCCTTTAACACCAGCCTTAACTGCCGCAAGCGAATTAGCCACAGCCATATCATAGTCATTATGGGCATGGAAATCAAAATGAACATCTGGATAACGTTCCACGACCTGACTTATATAATCCATAGTCTGAGTAGGACTCAATATCCCCAATGTATCAGGCAAAAGAAAACGACATATATTCTTGTCATGAAGAGAATCTATAAGCTTAAAAACATATTCTGGAGAATCCTTCATACCTGAAGACCAGTCTTCAAGATAAAGATTTACTTGCATATTAGATTTTTTGGCATAATCAAGAACTTCTACTATATCATGAATATGTTCATCTATAGTTTTCTTCAGCTGCAATTCGCAATGCTTCAAACTACCTTTAGCCAAAAGATTTATGACACGACAACCACAATCATGTATCCAATCAACCGACTTATTACCATCAACAAAACCAAGAACCTCAACCTTATTGAGCACACCATTAAGTTCGGCATAACGGCAAATCATGCGTACAGCATCCTTTTCACCTTCAGACACACCTGCAGAAGCTATCTCAATACGATCAACCTTTACATCAGATAACAGGGCACGAGCTATCATCAGCTTCTCATGAGGGAGAAAAGACACACCATTGGTCTGTTCTCCATCACGAAGCGTGCAATCCATTATTTCTATTTGTTTGCGTTCTCCCATGATTCAACTTTATCACGATTCTCCACAAGGAAGTCTACATCATCAAGACCATTCATAAGACAATGTTTCTTATATCCGTTTATTTCAAATCGCTCACTCTTTCTTGTCTTTAAATTAGTAACAACCTGATTTGGTAAATCAACCTTCACCTCCATCTTGTTATCTTCGCTTATGCTATCAAAAAGTTCCTGAAGAAAACCTTCTGACACAACTACAGGAAGCACAAAATTGTTAAGTTCATTATTTTTATGAATATCAGCGAAGAAAGAACTTATTACAACTCTGAATCCATATCCAGCAATAGCCCAAGCAGCATGTTCACGAGATGAACCAGAGCCAAAGTTTTTACCAGCTACAAGTATGACTCCACTGTATCTAGAATCGTTTAAAACAAAATCTTTCTTTATTGAACCATCCTTATTATATCGCCAATCACGAAATAAATTATCACCAAAACCTTCTTTATCTGTTGCTTTTAAAAAACGAGCTGGAATTATCTGGTCTGTATCCACGTTCTCTAACGGCAATGGAATACAAGTTGATGTTATAACGTTAAATTTCTGTTTCATAATTATTATATTAAAGAGTTCGTGGATCAGTTATTTTACCCGTTATAGCGGCAGCGGCAGCTACTAGCGGAGAAGCAAGTATTGTACGTGAACCAGGTCCCTGTCGTCCTTCAAAGTTACGATTACTTGTCGAAACAGAATACTTTCCAGCAGGAATCTTATCATCATTCATTGCAAGACAAGCAGAACATCCAGGTTGACGAATTTCAAAGCCAGCAGCTTCAACAATCTTGTCTATACCCTCTTCACGAATCTGCTCATCAACAAGCCAAGAACCAGGAACAAGCCAAGCCGTTACATTATCAGCCTTTTTCTTTCCTTTCACAATATTTGCAAAAGCACGGAAATCCTCAATTCTTCCGTTGGTGCATGCGCCAAGGAAAACGTAGTCAATAGAGTGACCAAGAAGTTTCTCACCAGGAGCAAATCCCATATACTCAAGACTCTTCATGAATGAAGCTTGCTCCTTCTCATCTATTGTATCAAGAGTAGGTATTGTTTTATCAATAGCAATACCCATTCCTGGATTAGTACCATAAGTTATACGTGGTGCAATATCAGAAGCATTAAAATTCAATTCTTTATCAAATATAGCATCGTCTCCACTCTTTAAAGTTTTCCAATAAGCCAATGCCTTGTCCCATTCTTCTCCTTTTGGAGCATATTCACGACCTTTGATATATTCAAAAGTCTTTTCATCAGGAGCGACAAAACCTCCACGTGCTCCCATCTCGATAGATAGATTACACAAAGTCAATCTGCCTTCCATAGACATGTCACGCACTACATGACCACTATATTCTACAAAATAACCAGTTGCGCCACTAGTAGTAAGTTTACTCATCAAGTAAAGAGCTACGTCCTTAGCCACAACATTAGGACTTAGTTTTCCATTTATATTTATCCTCATACTCTTTGGCTTCTGCTGAAGAATACATTGAGAAGCCATAACCATTTCTACCTCTGATGTGCCAATACCGAAAGCAACAGCCCCCATTGCTCCATGAGTTGAAGTGTGAGAGTCACCACATACAATTGTCATTCCTGGCAAAGAGAGTCCCTTCTCAGGACCGACTACATGGATTATACCGTTATCTTTGGTATTCATTTTAAACTCTTTCAATCCAAAGTCATCACAATTCTTATCAAGCGTGTCAAGTTGTTTGCGTGAAATAGGATCATCAACAGGTTTATCCTGATCATGGGTAGGTGTATTATGGTCTGGCATACAATATATCTTGTCAGATCTAAAGCACTTCAATCCCCTTTCACGCATTCCTGCAAAAGCCTGAGGGGAAGTTACTTCGTGACAATAAAGACGATCTATGTATAGCTGTGTAGGACCGTCTTTAATGGTCTGAACAACATGTTTGTCCCAAATCTTGTCAAATAATGTATTCATAAATATGTCTGTTTATTATTATTACCTAAATTAGCGAATCTTAAACTTATTAATACAATCTATATATGCCTCTACACTGGCAGTTACAATATCTGTATCAGCACCAAAACCATAATATACATGACCATCATATTCTACCTGCATGTGAACTTTACCCACATCATCAGAGCCCTTATCTATTGCCTGAATAGTAAACTCTTTCAAAAACATCTTCTTCTGTATGATTTTTTTCAAAGCCTTGATGGCTGCATCTACAGGACCATTGCCCGAAGATGCTTCTTCAAACTTCTGACCAGCCAAATCAAGTCCAATGCTTGCAACGCTCTTTACACCTTTACCAGTAGTTACCTGTAGGTAATCAAGTTTCACTCCATGAGCATCTGTCTGATCGGCACCAGCCAACATCATTACATCCTCATCGCTAACCTCTTTCTTCTTATCAGCCAACAGTAAGAATTTCTTATATAAATTATCAAGCTTTTCCTCGTCTTCAATATCGATACCATTTACATGCAGACGATATTTCAGAGCTGCCCTTCCTGAACGAGCAGTCAATACTATCGAATTATCATCTAAGCCGATATCCTTTGGGTTGATTATTTCATAAGTCTGTACATTCTTCAATATACCATCTTGATGAATACCGCTTGAATGTGCAAATGCATTACGTCCAACAATAGCCTTATTAGGCTGCACTGGCATGTTCATTAAGCTAGAAACCATTCTAGACATAGGAACAATCTTATTTGTATTGATATTCGTGTCAATGTTAATGCCCTTATGACATTTAAGTATCATAGCAATTTCTTCAAGGGCAGTATTACCAGCACGCTCTCCTATTCCATTTATAGTTACTTCTACCTGGCGCGCACCATTCAAGACACCTTGAAGAGTATTTGCAGTAGCCATACCTAAATCGTTATGACAATGAGTTGAAAGGATTGCCTTATCCATGCCATCAACATGTTCCATGAGATACTTAATCTTATTTCCATACTCATCAGGAAGGCAATAACCTGTTGTGTCAGGAATGTTGACAACTGTAGCACCAGCTTTAACGACAGCCTCTACAACTCTTGCCAAATATTCATTATCAGTTCTACCTGCATCTTCTGCGTAAAACTCTACATCTTCTACATATTTTTTTGCATAACTAACGGCTGCAACAGCACGCTCAATTATCTCTTCTCTATTAGAGTTGAATTTATATTTGATGTGAGAATCACTAGTTCCTATTCCTGTATGGATACGCTTGTGTTTTGCATATTTTAGAGCATCAACAGCACAATCAATATCTTTTTGCACAGCTCTTGTCAAGGCACATATTGTTGGCCATGTAACAGCTTTGGAAATTTCAACAACAGAATTAAAATCACCTGGAGATGATATAGGGAAACCTGCCTCAATAACATCTACTCCCAACTGCTCAAGAGCCTTTGCAACCTGTATTTTCTCAACAGTATTCAACTGACATCCCGGCACCTGCTCACCATCTCTAAGAGTGGTATCAAAAACAAACAATCTGTCACTCATATATTTGTATATTTATATTTAATTATTTCCCAATGAAAAAGCCTTTCACACTTACACGGAAGTGAGAAAGGCTTTAAATATCTTTTTACATCATCTATATGCGCACCTTACCACTTCCACTCACTTTTTGAAGTCGAATTCGAATAATAATGCTCAATATGTTTAGAGATGTAATCATATACTATTTTGTATTTACGAATGCAAAGGTAATGATATATTTCTAAATACACAAAAGAATTAAAACATTTTTATCTAAAAATCTTTCAGATTACTACTTTTGATAACTTTTTAAATCGTTTTTATTATTTAATTCAAACTAGAAAGGCATATTGTCTCCTTGAGGAATAGGTGGCATATCACCAAATGGATTGTCTTGAGGAGCAGCATCACCGTTGTTCATCTTCGAACCAATAATCTCTCCACCACCCTGAGGTAGACCATAAGATTCTTCTGGATTTTGGAATCTAGTATATTCACCCTTAAATGTAAGTATTACATCTCCAGTAGCACCCTTTCTATGCTTTGCAATAATGATTTGAGCTTTTCCGTGAAGGTCGTTACCCTTTTCATCATTGAAAATATGATAGTATTCAGGACGATGCACGAAAAGTACCATATCGGCATCCTGCTCGATAGCTCCTGATTCACGCAAGTCACTAAGCTGAGGACGCTTACCTTCAAGTCCATCACGATTTTCAACCGTACGATTCAACTGAGAAAGTGCAAGTATTGGTATATTCAATTCCTTTGCTAATCCTTTTAATGATCTTGATATTGTTGAAACCTCCTCCTGACGGCTACCAAACTTCATACCATTGGCATTCATCAACTGAAGGTAGTCAATCATTATAATCTTAACTCCTTTTTCACGTGCCAACCTACGGGCTTTAGTACGGAGTTCGAATACTGACAAACCTGGGGTATCATCCACATAGACAGGAGCACCTGTCAACTTTCTAAGATTTTTGTCAAGACGTTCCCATTCATCAGGAGTAAGCTGTCCGTTCAGCATTTTGCTACCCGCAATCTCACAAGTATTCGAGATCAAACGGTTTACAAGCTGAACGTTGTTCATTTCCAGAGAGAAGAACGCAATAGGGATTCTATAATCAACAGCTATATTCTTTGCCAAACTAAGTGCGAAAGAAGTCTTACCCATGGCTGGACGTCCAGCAATAATAACAAGGTCACTCTGCTGCCATCCACTCGTCATTTCATCTAACTGAGTATATCCAGTTGGAACACCAGTCAAACCACCAGTATTGGCTGAAGCCTTTTGCAAGATGTCCACAGCCTGTTGAATAACAGGATCTATCTGAGTATAGTCCTGCTTCATATTTTTCTGTGATATCTCAAACAATGTACCTTCGGCCTCCTGCATCAATGCATCAACGTCAACGGTATCATCAAAAGCTTTTTCCTCAATCCTACTAGCAAACTGAATAAGCTGGCGAGCGAGAAATTTCTGTGCCAAGATATGAGCATGATATTCCACATTAGCAGAAGATGCCACGTGAGCACTGATATCTAGCACGTAGCCAGGACCACCAATATCATCAATAGTACCTTCCTTTTTCAATTCTTCGGTAACGGTCATGATATCAACAGGGCGCTCACTCATATTCAGGTTCTGAATAGCCTGATATATTTTTTGGTTTCTTGGCTCGTAGAAAGTCTCTGGACGTATAATCTCTGAAATCATTGAAAATGCATCCTTGTCTATCATTAAAGCACCGAGTACCGCTCTTTCAATGTCTGTAGCCTGCGGTTGAAGATGACCATAAGTTGTATCTATTGGGGTAGAAGTCTTACGTTTTTTAGTATTATTGCTGTTATTTTCTGCCATAAATTAATGATTTGTGACAAAGGTAATAATTTTTTTGTTTATATAATATTATGGTTATTAGATTTTTTGTATTTTTGCATAAGATACATCTGCTCGCAGCATAACATTCAAACAAGTTTGGTGATTATGCTCGTGTTTGCAATATCTTTGTGTACATAATTAAAAATAAAAAACTATGATTATATTTCCATGTGCTAAAATTAATCTTGGACTGAACATCGTAAGCAAACGTTCCGATGGTTATCACAATCTGGAAACGGTATTCTACCCTATTCCATTATATGATGCTTTAGAGATAAAATATATGGATGAGAAATTTCCATCAGAAAACGATTGCGACTTAAAAGTTACTGGAAACGCTATTGAATGTGACGAGAACAACAATCTAGTTGTAAAAGCCTACAATTTAATAGCTGAAGACTATAAACTTCCACGAGTACATGCACATCTTTATAAACGAATACCTTCACAAGCTGGCTTGGGTGGTGGATCTAGTGATGCAGCCCACATGATAAAACTTCTTGATGAACGTTTCAGACTTAACATAGGTAATGCGGAAATGGAAAGATATGCTGCCAAGCTTGGTGCAGACTGTGCATTCTTCATTGGTTGCGAACCATGTTACGCTACAGGTATCGGTGATCAACTTATGCCAGCAGATGGACCAAAGGGTAATCTAAACGGATACTATTTATTCCTTGTTAAACCAGATATTGCGGTTTCTACGAAAGAGGCCTATGCAAACGTTGCACCACGCACACCTGAAATTTGCTGTAAAGAAATAGTTCACAAATCTATATATACATGGAAAGATCTGTTGGTTAATGATTTTGAATTATCAATATTCACAAATCATCCTGAACTAAGCAACATTAAGAACAAGCTTTATGAAAAAGGCGCTGTATTTGCTCAAATGAGTGGTAGCGGAAGCTCTATTTACGGTCTGTTCAAAGAGGAACCTAAAGAGCTAGAAGGACTATTCCCGGATTGCTTTACCTTTAAAGCTAAATTATAAAATATGAAAGATAACAAAAATGAGATGTTTCCTCTTGTTGATGAACAAGGAAACATTATCGGGGCAATAAGTCGCGGAGAAGCACACAGCGGAAGCAAAAAATTACATCCAGTGGTGCACCTACATGTTTTCAACAGCAATGGAGATCTTTACCTACAAAAACGTCCTGCATGGAAAGATATTCAACCTTCAAAATGGGATACGGCATGTGGTGGACATATCGATCTAGGTGAAGATGTAAAAACAGCACTGAAACGAGAAGTAAGGGAAGAACTAGGAATAACAGATTTCACACCACAGGATATGGGGCACTATGTTTTTGAAAGTGCGCGTGAAAAAGAATTGGTTTATGTACACAAAACGATATATGATGGAGAGGTACAGCCAAGCAAAGAGGAATTGGACGGTGGAAGATTCTGGAGCCATAATGAATTATTAAACAATATTGGCAAAAATGTCTTCACACCAAACTTTGAAAACGAGTATACGAAGTTTTTCAAATAACCAATACTAGTAGATTATTCATAACAGGGTTTGTTTTTTACGAATATTTTACTTACTGATTCTTTTATTTTGTTCTATTAATATGCTATAAGTTCTTGTCTATAATAGCAACCAGAGCATATATGTATCACAAGAGACTTATTCGCTTTCATCTGTAAACGGCAGTTTTAGAAGATAGGATAATCTTAGTTGATAAACAACTTATAAAAATATACAAAAATAAAAAGGTTGTAAAGCGAAACTTTACAACCTTTTTTATTTAGTTCTTAATAGAATTACTTCTTAAAGAAATCCTTAACAGCCTCATTAGGAACCATGTGCTCATCAAATACATAAGCACCAGTCTTAGGGCTCTTTACCATCTTTATTACCTTTGAATATGCGCGACCTTCCGAAGAACCTTCATGGAGGGTAGCGACCGCTTTCTTTGCCATATCTTATATGAATTTAAAAGGGTTATTACTTAATCTCCTTGTGAAGAGTCATCTTCTTCAGGATTGGGTTGAATTTTTTCAATTCAAGACGCTCAGGAGTGTTCTTACGATTTTTTGTTGTTACGTAACGGCTTGTTCCTGGAAGTCCGCTATTCTTCATTTCAGTGCACTCTAGAACGACCTGCACTCTATTTCCTTTAGCTTTCTTTGCCATGATAATTATTCTCCTATTACTTTAATGTCTTTCCAGTCGCAATAACCCTTAGAAACAGCCTGCTTCAAGGCAGCGTCAAGACCGACTTTATTAATGAGACGAAGACCAGCAGCGCTGACCTTAAGGCTAATCCAGCAATTCTCTTCTACATAGTAGAATTTTTTGCTGAAGAGGTTAACATCAAAGCTTCTCTTTGTACGGTGCTTTGAGTGAGACACATTACAACCTAACTGTGCCTTCTTTCCTGTAATCTGACAAATCTTAGACATTACTATCTTTAATTTTTGTTTTCGTTTTTTGATACTTATTCCAAACAGGGTGCAAAATTACAAATAATTTTGAATTTCCCAAAATATTTCCCTAAAGAATACTTATATTTAAGTATTTTTTTGTTTTGAGTTACTCTTTCGGATTCTTTTCTTTAACAAAATCCAAAAATAATCTCAAAGCTTTTCTTGATGCAATAGCAAGATTTATATCTCGTCCAAAGTCTTCTTCCAACTTAAACGTACGTATATCATCCTTGCAACCATATCCTATCCATATCGTACCAACAGGTATTGAAGGTGTACCTCCTGCTGGTCCAGCTACGCCTGTTGCAGAAATAGCATAATCAACATTCAGTGCATCACATGCTCCTGCAACCATTTGCTTGGCAACATCTTCACAAACAGCAGTCTGCTCTTCCAACGTTTCGTGAGAAACATGCAATAGGTTTTCCTTTATCTCATTTGTATAACTAATAATTCCTCCCTTGAAGTAATTACTAGCCCCTGGTACTGAGATTATAGCTTCTGCAATACGTCCACCGGTACAACTTTCAGCAGTTCCGAGAGTAAGGTCATTATCATACAAATATTGCTGTATTTCTTTACTTAATACTTTACTTTCTAATTCCATATCATTTACTTAAAGGTTACTTTTGAGAAAGCCGGCATATCTATAGAGCCGAAATCCTTATCCTCATATTTAAAATTACCTACACATGCTATCATCGCGGCATTATCAGTTGTATAGCTAAATTTAGGTATGTATATTGTCCAACCATATTTATCAGCATGCTCACGGAAAGCATTACGAAGTCCATTATTAGCAGATACTCCACCAGCTACTGCAACATGAGTAATATTAGTATCTTCTACAGCCTTACGTAATTTTTTCATAAGGATATCTACAATTGTAAATTCCAAACTTGCAGCCAAATCTTGCTTATGATGCTCTACAAAATCAGGATCCTCACTTACCCACTCACGAAGGTTATATAGGAAAGACGTCTTCAATCCTGAAAAAGAATAATTCAATCCAGGAATATGAGGTTCTGAAAATTTATACGCTTTAGGATTACCCTGACGAGCAAGCTTATCTATAATAGGGCCGCCAGGATATCCAAGTCCCATAACCTTTGAACACTTATCAATCGCCTCACCAGCAGCATCATCAATAGTCTGTCCAAGAACCTGCATATCATTATATGCATTTACTTTAACAATCTGTGAATTGCCACCAGAAACCAAGAGACAGATAAATGGGAAAGGTGGAGCTGTTGTATCATCGTCGTTTTCCTTAATAAAATGAGCCATAACATGACCTTGAAGATGATTGACATCTATCAAAGGGATATTCAATGAACGTGCAAATCCTTTTGCGAAATTCACACCTACAAGAAGAGAACCCATCAATCCTGGACCACGTGTAAAAGCTATTGCGCTTAGCATTTCCTTTGTAATACCAGCACGCTTTATAGCCTGATCAACTACGGGAACTACATTTTGCTGATGTGCACGTGAAGCCAACTCAGGAACTACGCCACCATAAGCTTTATGAACATCCTGTGAAGCTGTAACATTAGAAAGAAGCACACCATTTTTCAACACAGCTGCAGAGGTATCATCGCACGAAGACTCAATACCTAATATATAAATATCTTTATTCTCCATATATTTCGAATTTCATTTTAAGTCTTTACTATTAATATGTAAGGATTTCCAGTCCATGCTCTGTCATAACAAATGTGTGCTCCCATTGAGCACTTGGCAATTCATCACCTGTAACAATCTCCCATTCATAAGGATCATCAGCATCAAGGAAAACTTTCCATGTGCCTTGATTAATCATCGGTTCAATCGTAAATACCATACCAGGTACAAGCAACATTCCAGAACCTTTATGACCAAAATGCATTACATCAGGTTCCTCATGAAAATCCAATCCTACACCATGACCACATAAATCACGTACAACTCCATAATGATATTTCTCGGCATGCTTTTGTATTGCGTGACCAATATCACCAACAAAACTATATGGTTTTGCAGCTTCAGCGCCAATCTCAAGACATTCTTTTGCAACTCTTACAAGCTGTTCCTTTTCAGGAGTAGTCTTGCCTATGATAAACATTCTGCTAGCATCAGCATAATATCCGTTGAAAATCGTCGTCATGTCTACATTTATGATATCACCTTCCTCAAGAACATCCTCTTCTTTAGGAATACCATGACATACTACCTCATTTATACTAGTACAAACACTTTTTGGATAGCCTTCATAATTCAAACATGCAGGTGTGGCATCATGCTCCTTACAATAAGCCATGCAAATATCATCAATCTCTTGCGTATTCATACCTACATGAATATTCTTAGCAACCTCATCAAGACAACCAGTATTGATGACACCACTTTTGCGAATGCCTTCAATCTGCTCTGGAGTTTTTATGAGGTCACGACTAGGCACTTCCTTGCCTTTTTTCTCCCAAGACATCACTTGCTTATCAAGTTCAGTAATTGGCTGACCAGGCAGGCAATGCCATTTTTTCTTCTTAAGAATCATATTCAAATGTTTAAATCGAGCACAAAATTACAATATAAAATCGAATTCAGCAAATTTTTTAATATATCGAAATATATTACCGCCATCGAATTACAGTAACTTTATTTGGAACGTTTATTTTTAAGTTCTGGAATCTTTATGGTTTCACCCTCCTTCAATTCCTTTTTGCCATTCATCACCTCTATATAGCATTCCATTCCAGGACCGAAATACAATCTACTGATAGAGTTCAATGTCTGACCCGCTTTTACCTTTACTGTCTTTTGTACTCCTACTATTTTATATGCACCAGTGCGTACACGTGCATCACTATTATTCATTGCCTCATATTCTTCTGTGACGGCAGGTTTATTCTCCACCTTCACATTATTTGTGCTAATAATATCAGGGCTCTTTACTTTCTCCGTCGGCTTCTTTACAACCGGTACAGGCTTTACTGCCGTAGGTTTTATAGGTTTGGCTTTCGGCGTAGCTTTTCGTTCCTCTAACCGACTAATCAAACTCTCAATACGACAGTTACGTTCAGTTATTTCATTATACATATACCACAATGCACCAGCTGACAATATAAATAATGCAAATACTGAAATAATCAAGAGCTTATTTATCCCTGTTGTATTCTTAACAGGTTCCGATTCCTCAGAGTTTTCTTCATTACAGTCAATTCTCTCTGAAGTTTCAATCACATTTTGATTATGATGTTCTATGACCTTACCAACAGCACTTTCTACAACAGGTTCTGGTTCAGGAGTAACTTCTTTTATTTTAATGTCAACAGTTTCACTTTCCTGTTCCGGTTCAGCAGACAACTCAATATTTTCTTCTGTTTCCTGTTCTACATCACTACCGGTAACACTTTCAACTTTTTCTTTAACCGTGTTACTTAATTCCTGTATTCCTATCTCCTTATCACAAGAATCGGATGTATTGTCATCATTGGTTTTAGCAACCTTTTCTGTTTCACATTCAACTTGTTCTTCTTCTTTTTGCTCTACAGATAACTCTATTGTTTCTTCAACATCATCAGACGCATCTTCTGAAGTTTCATCAAGCGAATCATCATCAGCCTGTTCGTCCTGCCCAAAATCAACACCATCATTAACAACAACTGTTTCGAACTGAGAAAAAGGACGGTTTACAAGCTCTTTCATCGCATTATCAGGCGAGAAAGAAATTTTGTCTCTACCTTCTATAAGTATTCGCTCTCCCGTGTTTACATCAACACTTTCACGAGGACTTACGCTAGTAACTTTAAACGTACCAAGCCCTTTTATTTTCACAAGCTTATTATCAAGAAGTCCATCATTGACGACATCTATCATCAATGACAAAAATTTCTCGGCATCTGCCAAATCCAACTTTTGCTTATCAGCGAGGATACGAGATAAATCTTTTACGTTACTCATGCGCGTCTCCTCCTTTTTTAAGTTTTTCCTTTATAGCCGCAATAGGTTTAAAACCAAGCACCAGCTTTGGTGGAACCAGCATTTTAAGTCCTGTAACAGGATTAATAACAACTCGTTCCATACGCTTCTTCACTTCAAAGGAACCAAAACCTGACAATGCGACGTTCTCTCCTCCTTCAAAGGCATCACCCATACTCGCAATTACTGTGTTAACAAGCCTTTGAGTATCAGCTTGTGTGTAACCGCTACGTTGCGCTAATTCTGAAATAAATTCCTTGTTGTTCATGTTGATTTATACTATTTCTCCATAAAGGTCAAATTCTTCACTTGACATTATCTTGGCATTATAGAAACATCCTACACGCAGTTTCTTGTCAGCGACTTTTATGAGCACTTCAGGATCAACTTCAGGAGAACAAAACTCAGTTCTACCAATATAATATTCACCTTCCTTGCGATCAATGATGACTTTCATCACCTTTCCGACTTTCTCTGCTTCAATCTCTGCACTTATATCTTGCTGAATAGCCATAAGGGTATCTAGGCGACGTTGCTTTACATCTTCAGGAACATTGTCTTCATAATGTTCTGCACTATACGTCCCTTCCTCCTCCGAATAGGCGAAAGCTCCCATACGTTCAAAACGAGCCCATTTCACAAAATCTACCAATTCATTGAAGTCCTCTTCTGTCTCTCCAGGGAATCCAACCATCAATGTTGTACGGATGTGAATACCAGGTACTGACTCACGTATCTTAGTGATCAGTTCCTTTGTTTCCTCCTTACTAACATTACGATGCATTGCATCTAGCACGTTATTGGAAATATGCTGCAAAGCTATATCAAGATACTTACATACGTTTGGCTTCTCACGAATTACATCCAACAAGTCCAAAGGGAACTGATTAGGATATGCATAATGTAGACGGACCCATTTTACGCCATTTATATCAGCTATGTCACTTATCAAGTCAGCAATATGTCTATGTCCGTCTATATCTACCCCATAATAAGTAAGTTCCTGGGCTATGATCTGGAATTCTTTAACTCCACTTGCTACCATATCCTTGACTTCCTGTAATATCTCATCTTTAGGACGGCTAACATGCTTGCCCGTAATAATAGGAATAGCACAATATGCACAATGCCTGTCACAACCTTCTGCTATCTTAAGATAAGCATAATGATGTGGGGTTGTAAGATGACGCTTCCCACTACAAGAAGTAACTTCTGATTTTCCTAAATCTGAAAGCAGTTGCTTATAATTAAATTTTCCATAGAATTTATCAACCTCAGGAATTTCTTTTTCAAGTTCATCTTTATATCTCTGAGACAAGCATCCCATAACATAAAGTTTGTTTAATCTCCCATCCTCTTTGGCTTTAACAAATTCCAATATAGTATTAATACTTTCCTCTTTGGCTGTTTCTATAAAACCACAGGTATTAATAACGGCTATCTCCCCTTCAGGACGTTTACTGTCATGAACACAATGATAACCATTTGCTTCAAACTGTTTCATAAGAAGTTCGCTATCAACGAGATTCTTAGAACAGCCCATTGTAATTATATCTATCTGATTTTTCTTCATGTAAATGTTTCAATTGATTTAGGCAAACAATGAATCTACGAATTCCTTACGGTTAAACAACTGCAAGTCTTCCATTTGTTCGCCAAGTCCGATATATTTAACCGGCACTTTCAACTGATCGCTGATACCGATAACGACACCGCCCTTTGCTGTACCGTCAAGTTTTGTAATTGCAAGACTTGTAATATTCGTAACTGCTGAGAATTGTTTAGCCTGTTCAAAGGCGTTCTGTCCAGTACTACCATCTAAAACGAGCATAACTTCATCAGGAGCTTCTACAAGAACTTTCTTCATCACATCCTTTATCTTCTTCAACTCGTTCATCAGTCCTAATTTATTATGCAAACGACCAGCGGTATCAATAATGACGACATCAGCCCCATTAGCCTTTGCGCTTTGAAGAGTATCAAAAGCCACACTAGCTGGGTCTGAGCCCATTTGTTGCTTAATTACAGGAACTCCAGCACGCTCGCCCCATATAGAAATCTGTTCAACAGCTGCAGCACGGAATGTGTCAGCAGCTCCTATATAAACTTTCTTTCCAGCATTCTTAAATTGGTATGCCAACTTACCGATAGTAGTTGTTTTTCCAACTCCGTTTACACCTACAACAAGTATCACGTATGGTTTATGATCAGCCGGTAAATCCCAGCTATCATTATCATCAGTATTATTTTCAGCTAATAAAGCTGCAATCTCTTCACGCAATATATCATTGAGCTCAGAAGTTGAAACATATTTATCCCGCGCTACCCTTTCTTCTATTCGTCCAATGATTTTCAATGTTGTATCAACACCAACATCACTGGTGATCAGCACTTCTTCCAAATTATCAAGTACTTCATCATCAACCTTAGATTTACCGGCTACAGCACGAGTCAGCTTACTAAAAACACTCTCTTTAGTTTTCTCGAGTCCCTTATCAAGAGTCTCTTTTTTCTTTTTATTAAAAAGTCCGAAAATTCCCATAATTACGTAATTCTTTTGCAAAGATAGTGCAAACGAGTGGAAAAGCAAAGGAAAATCATTTTTTTCTTTGTTTTTCGAAGTATAGCCTATCTTATAATAATAATATTGCATTCCTTTATAAACTTACACACTATTATGTGAGCATTTAGACTTTTAAGATATAAGTATTGAATAGCCAATCCACTGACTATAGGCAAGTTAAATGGAATTTTATTATTTTCGAGACAATACTTTTTTGTTTTAAAACTAAAAAACACAAAAAACATGGGCATAATTTACGAAAATCGTTACCTTTGCAGAAATTTTGAAAAAGTAGATATTAGTATAAATGCAAAATCAATTTTCACGTACCCAACTATTATTGGGAAAAGAAGCGATAGAAACACTTACTGAATCACGTGTAGCTGTATTTGGAATAGGTGGTGTTGGTGGATACACTGTAGAGGTTCTAGCACGCAGTGGTGTTGGACAACTGGATGTTTTTGACGATGACAAAGTATGCTTGACAAATGTAAACAGGCAAATTTACGCACTACTATCAACTGTTGGCAAATACAAGGTTGACGTCGCCGAAGAACGCATTCATGATATTAATAAGAAATGCATCGTAAACAAGTATCAGATGTTTTATTTGCCACAAAATGCTGATACGATAGACTTGAGTAAGTTTGATTATGTTGTCGACTGTATTGACACGGTAAGTGCTAAACTAGAACTGATAAAGCGTTGCCACAAATTGAATATACCAATAATATCTTGCATGGGTGCAGCAAACAAACTTGACGCGACTGCTTTTAAAATAGCTGACATCAATAAAACGAAAATGGACCCATTGGCAAAAGTTATCAGAAAAAAACTTAAACAACTGAATATCCCAAAACTTAAAGTCGTATATAGCGAAGAACAGCCGCTAACACCAATAGACGACCCTAATATAAGTTGTAGATTTCATTGTATCTGCCCAGATAAGGACATGAGAAAATGCACCGAAAGGAGAACCATTCCGGCAAGTAACGCATGGGTACCAGCAGCAGCAGGTCTGATTATCGGCGGAGAAGTAATAAAGGACATCATTAAGAAGGCCGGAACATTACGTCTGAATGGTGATGAAAAATAGAATATAATGAAATTACACATATTCAATCCAGGGCATGACATAGCTCTAGCTGGTGACAATGAAAAAATGACAGCCCCACATGCAGTAAGACAAATGCAAATGGACCTTGGATTTATTCCTGCCTTATGGGCAGACAAATCTGATTATGTGCTTGTTGACAACTCTAGCAATGCAGTCCATGGTAATGGCTGCAAGAGCTATTTACAGAATGTAAAGTACATTGATTGGAATGACTTACATAAAATAGATAAACAAAAGCTTGAAGTATTACCTTGGGGATGGGATAAGACTATAAGATATAAATTAAGTGTTGCATCTGAAGGAAAGCTAGATGGAATTTTGCCTAATAACACACAGCTAGAAAATATACGTGAAATAAGTGGAAGAAACTGGGCTTCAAAAAACTTATTACAAATTTTATTAGACTGTGACAACACATGTGTTGGTGAATCTGTAGCGGTGAATGACTACAACAATCTAATAGATGTATTGGATAACAGTGATAATGGATTAGCTTATCAATACGTATTAAAAGCTCCTTGGAGTAGTAGCGGTCGTGGATTGAGATATTTAGATCTTCAAAACGAAGGGATAAACGACCATTTGGAAGGATGGATAAAAAATATAATAAGAAAGCAAGGACTAGTCATGGTTGAGCCTTATTACAATAAAATACGTGATTTTGGAATGGAATTCACTGCTCATGTAAATGGCGAAATTGAATATCTAGGGCTATCTGTATTCAGCACATCAAACGGCGCTTATATGGGTAACATTCTTGCACCGGAAGATGAAAAACAAGAATTGCTATCAAGATATATAAACGCAGACATCCTTATCGAAATAAGGAATGCAATTTCACCCATGATGAAAGACAAACTTAAAGGTATATATTCTGGTCCATTTGGTATTGACATGATGATTTTAAATGGAGGTAAAATCCATCCATGTGTGGAACTAAATTTAAGAAGAACTATGGGACATGTTGCACTTGATCTTGCACAGAAGATAACCGAAAAGCGGATAATGCAAATGGAATTCAATGCAGGGCATTATTCTCTTAAAATAAAAAATTAAGATATTGTTAAACGAGAACCCTATTCGTGATGATAGGGTTCTCCTTTTATAATAGTGCATGCACGATAAATTTGCTCAGTGAAAACGACACGCACCATTTGGTGACTGAATGTCATTTTTGAAAGCGATATTTTCTCATTTGCACGCTCATATACAGCTTGCGAAAAACCATAAGGTCCACCAACAACAAATACAAGCCTACGAGCAGTATTCTGCTTTTTTTGTAACCAAGTAGCAAACTCAACAGAGCGGAAATTATCACCATGCTCGTCAAGAATAACAACTGTATCAGAAGATAAAATAGCCTTTAAAATCAACTCACCTTCTCGATCTTTCTGCTGTTGTTCGGTTAGATTCTTAGTGTTTTTTATTTCAGGAATAACATTAATATCAAAAGGCATATAATGAGAAATGCGCTCACTATAATCATTTATGTTAGCTACAAAATGTTTATTGACAGTTTTACCAATCAATAGTAATGTTGTCTTCATTTCTTATTCGGATTTTTTGGAAACCAGCCCTTCTCTACTCTTTTCTTCTGTTCAAAAAGTTCTCCGATACTCCACAAAAGTGTAGCTCCAAGTACTCCAAATATTGATGACAATATAACATTATCAACACATAAAGAGCCAATAATAGACACGATACCAATAACGAGGAACAACCACCATGGGCGAGTTCCAAAATAATATTCAGTCTTGATTACAATAGGATGAAAAATCCCTATAATAAAGAAAGTAATAATGGCTATGATAATTCCTGTAAAATACATAATTTTATTTATTGAATTGTTCTCTGAGTGCAAAGTTACAATAAATAAAATAAAAAATGGGATAAGCCACACCCCAACAATAAAAATAAATAAATTTATTTTGTATTGTCTTCGATTTGCACTATCTTTGCATATAGATATAAACAACTTATATATAACTTATGGCAAATAACGCACAACTAATTTCACAATGTGAAACAAAGGCTAAACAATGGTTAACACCATCCTTTGACGAAGAGACACGCAAGGAAGTTGAATCAAAACTTGCAGCCGAGGACAAAACTGAACTTATAGAAAGTTTCTACAAGGATTTGGAATTTGGAACAGGCGGTCTACGTGGTATCATGGGAGCCGGTTCAAACCGCATGAACATTTATACTGTAGGTATGGCAACACAAGGTTTTGCCAACTATCTGAAGAAAAATTTCAAGGGAAAGAACGACATTGCAGTTGTTGTATGTCACGACTGTCGTAATAACAGCCGCAAATTCGCAGAAACTGTTGCTGATATATTCTCTGCAAATGACATAAAAGTTTATCTTTTTGATGACATGCGCCCTACACCAGAATGTTCTTATGCAATCCGTCATCTTGGATGTCAGGCTGGTGTTAACATCACTGCAAGCCACAACCCTAAGGAATACAACGGATACAAGGCATACTGGGAAGATGGAGCTCAGGTCTTAGCACCACATGACACTGGTATTATTGATGAGGTCAATAATGTAAAGGTTGAAGATATAAAATTCGCCGGCAAAAAGCAACTTATCCAGATTATCGGTGAAGACATTGATAAGCTTTATCTTGATGAGATTCATACTCTAAGTATTGATCCTGAAGTTATCAAGAAACAACACGACTTGAAGATTGTCTACACTCCACTTCACGGTACAGGTATGATGTCTATACCACGTTCATTGAAATTATGGGGCTTTGACAACGTACATTGTGTGAAAGAGCAGATGGTCAAAGATGGTAATTTCCCAACTGTAGTAAGTCCTAACCCAGAAAATGGCGAAGCTCTTACTTTGGCTCTTCGTGATGCAAAAGAAATTGATGCTGATATCGTTATGGCAAGTGACCCAGACGCAGACCGCGTAGGTATGGCTTGCAAAAACGACAAGGGCGAATGGGTGCTAATCAATGGCAACCAGACATGTCTATTGTTCCTTTATTACATCATAACAAACCGCAAGGCTAAAGGATTGCTAAAACCTACTGATTTCATCGTAAAGACAATCGTTACAACTGAAGTAATAAAGAAGGTTGCCGACAAAGCTGGTATTGAGATGCGTGACTGCTACACTGGATTTAAGTGGATTGCTCGTGAGATTCGTATTTCAGAAGGCAAACAGAAATATATCGGTGGTGGTGAGGAAAGTTATGGTTTCCTTGCTCAAGATTTTGTTCGTGATAAGGATGCAGTATCTGCAATGAGTTTGTTAGCAGAGATTTGCGCTTGGGCTAAAAATCAAGGTAAAACTCTCTATGACATCTTGATGGACATTTATATGGAATATGGTTTCTCTAAAGAGTTTACCGTTAATGTTGTACGTCCTGGAAAGACAGGTGCTGACGAAATCAAACAGATGATGACTGATTTCCGCAATAACCCTCCTAAGGAATTGGGTGGCAGCAAGGTTGTTCTTGTAAAGGATTACCAGACATTAGAGACAACAGCTGCAGACGGAACAAAAGCAAAACTCGATATGCCTGATACAAGTAACGTACTTCAGTGGTTCTGCGACGATGACACAAAGGTAAGTGTTCGTCCTTCAGGAACAGAACCTAAAATAAAGTTCTATCTTGAAATCAAGGGAACTATGAAGTCAGCAGCAGAATATGACGCTCTTGATGCAAAGAGCGCTGAGAAAGTAGCAGCTATAAAAAAGAGTTTAAATCTAGATTAATTAGGAAATGGCAAAATTAGTAGTTAATTCGTATGACGAGTTTGCGTCTCATTTAGGTGAGCAGCTTGGTATATCAGAGTGGTTATTGGTTGATCAAGACCGTATAAATAAATTTGCTGATGCAACATTGGACCATCAATGGATTCATGTTGACGTGGAGCGCGCTAAGGAAGAAAGTCCATACAAGAGCACAATCGCCCATGGCTATCTTACATTATCATTGCTACCATACATGTGGAACCAGATTATTGAGGTGAACAATCTTAAGATGATGGTGAACTATGGTATGGACAAGATGCGCTTTGGAAAACCAGTAATTACAGGAAGCAAAGTAAGACTTGTAACAAAACTTGACGCAATTGAGAATCTAAGAGGTATATGTAAGACTCAGATTGGATTTAAAATTGAGATTGAAGGAGAAAAGAAGCCTGCTCTTGAAGGTGAGGCTACATTCCTTTACTACTTCGAGTAATAAGAATAATATATCATAATAAAAAATGGGAGACATCTTTGATGTTTCCCATTTTTTTTATTTATTACTTAATAAGACCAAGTTTCTTAAATTCCTCATTTAGCGGCATTGCTATCGCTTTAGCATCGGGGTGAGGTTCACCAGTTGTACCTATAGCACGCAGATCAAAGAAATGTTTCCAATCTTTCAAAAAAGCGGTATGAACAAGTTCGGTATTTGTATCTAATGGCAATACCACCCTAGCCTCCTGTGGTTTCTTTCCCATCGCGATAAGATTCATGTAAGAGAACTCTGCAGCAAGATTGGCAAACAACCAATTATTGATTGCATGCCATGACTTATCTTTCTCTGTAGCTATCTCATTGCAAAGTTGCTTGAAAAGTTCCATATCCACCTGTGAGGGAACATGATCAAAATCAGAATCATCCTTAATCCATTTAGGAACATTCACTGATATTTCACTTCCAAATTTATCCTTTGTATAATTGCAATAACGTGTAGATTGTTCTGCCATTGAATTAGCACGATGGCGATTAAACTCACGCGTAATTGCTACCTGTGTAGTAAAATGAACTGTGATACGCATTTCGTGATTTTTAGTCGGATTAGAGATGTATTTCAAATCATCCAACCATTTATTTTCAACAATGACACGAAGATTTGTTGTCACATAATCATTCTTATCGTCAGTTGCGACAATAGAGAATCGGTTGTAGTTATACTTATCATAAATTGTATCTTTTGGAGCTGTAAGATATATAGTGCCATGTTCAAGCATTGCCGTATGCTGAGACGCAATCATACGCTCAACAAAAGGCTTAGCAGAAGTTTCAGTTGTATTCTTTTCACTTTTATAACAGACTCTTCCCGCCTGTTCAATCAATTTATATACACCAGCAAGTCCGTTTTCTTGTTGCCATATCTCAAAAGAGGGATTTAGTATTTTCATAACCTTATTATATTATATGTATTCTATTTAATTTTATATGCCTTTAGGTAATAGTCTTTAATTGATGCTCGTGGAGTACCAAGACGTACCATTCTGTCCAAATCAGCAATTGCTAAATCTTTTTTCTTTTTTAGAATATAAATATTTGCACGATTAAGCAAATAATCTTTATTATTACTATCAAGACTAATTGCTTTTGAATAATCATCCTCAGCTAAATCATACATTTTACGCTCAAATTCAATATTGGCACGTGCGGCATAAGCAACAGCACTATCTGGATATTGGCTGATTAGATGATTCATGCCATCATAAGCCTCAGTATAATGCTTATCCTTTTCATTGAGTAAAGCCAATCCCAACTGTGCCTCAAAATTACCAGGAACGATGCTCAATAAATTCTGATAATCAAGTCTGGCAAAATTATATCTTAACAGTTGTACATTAACATAAGCCCTGTATAACAAAGCTGAAAGATTCCTAGGATTAAATTTCAGTATGATATCATACTCATCCTTTGCATAATTCCATTCATGCAACTGAATATTCCATGAGGCTTTTTTCAATCTCAAATCCACACTATCAGGATGAAAACTCAAGTCTCTAGATGCCATGCGCAAACTATCACGCAATGGATTATCCTTATTCTGTGCAGAAATGCTATTACTGCACAAAAAAAGACAAACTGCAAAAAATATTCTACTCATATACTTCGTCTATTTGATCATCACCATAACCATTATCCTCTTTTAGACAAGGGTCGAAATTAGCAGGCAATCCAAACGTTGCCTTATCACTATATCCAAGAGATACATCTCGATAAACTTTTCGCATATAATATGCCCAAATTGGCAAAGCCATAGTTGCACCTTGTCCCATAGACATATTATCAAAGTGGATATCACGATCTTCACCTCCTACCCAAACACCTGATACAAGTTGTGGGGTAAATCCCATAAACCAAGCATCACTATTTTTATTTGTTGTACCTGTCTTTCCACCTATTTCGCCCTCCATATGATATTTATAGCGGATGCGACCACCGGTACCACCATCAATTACTCCCTGTAGAAGCACTAACATCTTATTAGCACTCTCAGCACTAATTACCTCATTCATACGAGGTTGGAAGGTAGATATCACATTACCCTCATTATCTTCTATCTTTGTTACAAACATTGGTGAGGTTCTTATACCATGATTGGCAAAAGTAGTATATGCACTAACCATTTCTTCAACACTAACATCACATGGACCTAAGCACAACGACATTGATGGATGTATATCAGGATTGTTTATACCAAATTCATGCAAAGTAGAAACAAATTGACTAGGATTTAATTTACTCATAAGATAAGCTGAAATCCAGTTATTACTTTGAGCAAGTCCCCATTTCAAAGTTACCATCTCACCATATCGTGCATGCGATGCATTACGAGGAGTCCATGGCCGACCAGCAACAATATATGTCTGTTGCCTATTAGGTGCCTTATCACATGGAGAAAAACCATTTTCCATAGCCAATGCATATAGGAATGGTTTTATTGTAGAACCAACCTGTCTTCTACCGCCAGTAACCATATCATACATGAAATGATTATAGTCTAGTCCACCAACATAGGCCTTTACAGCACCTGTTTTTGGTTCCATACTCATAAAACCAGCACGAAGAAAACTCTTATAATACTTAATAGAGTCCATAGGAGTCATAACAGTATCAATATCTCCATGATAAGTGAAGATAGTCATGTCTACAGGTTTATTAAAAGCTTTTCTAATTTCAGAATCATTCATTCCACTGGCTCGCATACTGCGATAGCGCTCACTCTGACGAATGCTTCTTGTAAGAATCGAACGAAGTTGATCGTATGTTAGATCTTCCGTAAAGGGAGCATTGCGCTTTGTTTTATTTTCTTTATTGAATGCTGGTTGAAGGAATTTAGCCACATGACCATACACAGCCTCTTCTGCATATCTCTGCATTCTACTGTCTACCGTTGTATATACTTTCAAGCCGTCAGTATATATATTATATGGCTTACCGTCTTTTTTAAAGTTCTTGTTACACCATCCATACAATGGATCTGAAACCCAAGTAATAGAATCTATCGTATATTGCGCCTTTTTCCATGAAGGATAATTTGACAATTCTGGTTTGGTAGCCATCATGTATTGGCGAAGAAATTCTCTGAAATAAGTAGCCTCTCCGTCCTTATGGTCTGTACGATGGAAATTCAAGGTCAATGGGGTATCACAATATTGCTCATATTCTGAATGCGTCAGATAACCAGCTTTTTCCATCTGTCCTAATACTACATTTCTGCGCTCTTTTGCTCTTTCAGGATAACGCACTGGATTAAATAAAGACGGATTCTTACAAAGACCTATCAACATTGCCGACTCAACAACATCAAGATTTTTAGCCTCTTTATTAAAATAGGTATTAGCTGCAGTCTTGATGCCTACAGCGTTGTGCAGAAAATCAAAATAATTAAGATATAAGGCAATGATCTCTTCCTTTGTATAATTACGTTCCAACTTAACCGCAATTACCCACTCTATAGGTTTTTGAAAGACACGTTCAAGTGAACTGTGAGCCTGCTCTGAGTAAAGTTGTTTTGCTAATTGCTGCGTTATCGTAGAACCACCTCCGGCAGATGCCTGACCGAACATTCCTCTTTTTATTATAGCTCTTCCTAAAGCTATAAAATCAATACCGCTATGATCATAAAAACGTGAATCCTCTGTTGCTACGAGCGCATCAACAAGATGTTTCGATATCTTACTATAAGGAATAACTATACGATTCTCTTTATTGAAATTATATGTACCCATAACCTTGCCGTCAGATGAATACACCTGTGTCGCAAAACGGTTTATAGGATTTTGAAGGTCCTCAACAGGAGGCATATAACCTATCCAGCCATTCCAGATAGCTGTAAATCCAACTGCAGTTCCCATAATTAAGAATATAAGCACCGCCCATAAGAAATGAATGAAAGACTTTCTCATTATGTTTAATTTTCAGCAAAAATACAACTTTTCTAGCAAATATAGCACATAAATCAGAATTTATGATTAACTTTGAACACGAATTCGGATCAATCAATCAAATTATAGATGGAAAAGCATAATTTTGTAACGATTGCCGATTTGAATAAAGATGAAATAATGTATCTTATTCAAATGGCGCAAGAGTTCGAAAAACATCCTAACCGGGATTTGCTGAAGGGAAAGGTAGTTGCCACTCTTTTCTACGAACCTTCAACTCGAACAAGACTTAGTTTTGAAACCGCTGCCAATAGGCTTGGAGCACGAGTGATTGGCTTTAGTGACGCAAAAGCCTCGAGTGTCTCCAAAGGCGAGACGTTAAAAGACACCATTCTTATGGTAAGTAATTACGCAGACGTCATAGCGATGCGGCATTACATTGAGGGCGCGGCACAATATGCATCAGAAATAGCCCCAGTACCCATTATCAACGCAGGAGACGGTGCTCACATGCATCCATCACAATGTCTACTTGACCTCTACTCAATCTACAAAACACAAGGAACACTAGAAAATCTAAATATTTATCTTGTAGGCGACTTAAAATACGGTCGTACTGTTCATTCTTTAATCATGGCTATGCGCCATTTCAATCCCACTTTTCATTTTATTGCACCAACAGAACTTGCTATGCCACAGGAATACAAATTGTATTGCAACCAATATGGCATAAAATTTCAGGAGCATACGGAATTCAATGATAAAGTCATTGCAAACGCTGACATATTATATATGACACGCGTACAAAAAGAAAGATTTTCTGATCTTATGGAATATGAACACGTTAAAGACGTTTATATTCTACAAAATGATATGCTTGGAATGGCAAAGGAAAATATGAAAATTCTACATCCACTCCCACGTGTAAATGAAATTGCATACGATGTCGATGACAATCCACATGCATATTATATTCAGCAAGCCCAAAACGGACTGTATGCACGTGAAGCTATTTTCAGCTATTGTCTGGGAATTACTCTTGATGATATTAAAAACGACAAAACCATTATCAAATCCAAGTATTAATTATGGGAAAAAAAGAAATGCTGGTTTCGGCAATTGAAAATGGAACAGTGATAGATCATATTCCCGCCGAAAAAACTTATCAGGTTGTTGACCTTCTTGGTTTAAGAGAATCAGATACACCTGTCACTATTGGTTATAATCTACCGTCTAAAAAAATTGGACGAAAAGGTATAATTAAGATTACTAATAAATTTTTCAGTAATGAGGAAATAAGTAGACTTAGTGTCGTAGCTCCTAAAATCGTATTGAATGTTATCAAAGATTATGAAGTAGTTGAGAAGAAAACCGTTGAAACTCCTGACGAACTTCATGGTATTGTAAAATGTAATAATCCAAAATGCATCACCAATAACGAACCAATGCAGACATATTTCAACGTGGTTGATAAAGAGCATGGAGTATTGAAATGCCATTATTGCGATAAGGAGCAAGATATTGCTAATGTAAAACTTTGCTAGCAAAAACTTTGCAATTAAAAGAAAATTACGTAATTTTGCACGTATTATTAAGATAAAAAGATTATTAACTACAATATAACATTTTAACACGATGGAAAGAGATCTGGAGATTTTCAACCTTATTGAGAAAGAACATCAGCGTCAGCTGAAAGGTATGGAACTTATAGCATCTGAAAACTTTGTCAGTGACGAAGTTATGGCAGCTATGGGATCATATCTGACTAACAAGTACGCAGAAGGACTACCTGGCAAACGCTATTATGGTGGTTGCCAAATCGTCGACCAGGTTGAAGATCTGGCACGTGAGCGCGTAAAGAAAATATTTGGAGCTGAATTTGCTAATGTTCAGCCACATTCTGGAGCACAAGCCAACGCTGCCGTTCTGTTGGCTGTTTTGAAACCTGGTGACACATTTATGGGTTTGAATCTTGATCACGGCGGTCACTTATCACATGGTAGTCATGTTAATACTTCAGGTATTCTTTATAATCCTATCGGTTATAATCTAAACAAGGAAACAGGTCGTGTTGATTATGATGAAATGGAAAAGCTGGCTATTGAAAACAAGCCAAAATTGATTATCGGTGGTGGTTCTGCATATAGTCGCGAATGGGATTACGCCCGCATGCGCAAAATAGCTGATGAAGTTGGCGCATTATTAATGATTGACATGGCACATCCTGCAGGTCTTATTGCTGCTGGAATACTTGAAAACCCGGTCAAATATGCTCATATCGTAACAAGCACTACTCACAAAACTCTTCGTGGTCCTCGTGGTGGTATCATCTTAATGGGTAAAGATTTTGATAATCCTTGGGGACTAACAAATAAGAAAGGTGAATTGAAGAAGATGAGTATGCTTCTTAATTCAGCCGTATTCCCAGGAACACAAGGTGGCCCTCTTGAGCATGTTATAGCAGCCAAAGCTGTTGCCTTCGCTGAGAACCTTCAGCCTTCATGGAAAGATTATGCCATACAAGTTAAGAAAAATGCAGCAGCCCTTGCTGATGACTTGATGCAACGTGGTTTCGGCATTGTAAGTGGTGGTACAGACAACCACTCTATGCTTGTTGACTTGCGTTCAAAATATCCAGATCTTACTGGTAAGGTTGCAGAAAATGCACTTGTTGCAGCAGATATCACCGCAAACAAGAACATGGTGCCATTTGATTCAAGATCAGCTTTCCTAACATCTGGTATTCGACTTGGTTCAGCAGCCATGACGACACGTGGTGCAAAAGAAGATATGATGCATCTTATTGCAGAACTGATCGAAGAGGTTCTTAACGACCCTGAAAACGATAAAGTTATTGCTAGAGTTAGAGAAAAGGTTAATGCAACAATGAAGGATTATCCTTTGTTCGCTTATTAATCTCAAAATAAACGTCTACATATAAGATAGATCTCTGTCTTGGCAATATGAAAAACATTTCAATTGCCATACATAAGACAGATATCTATCTTTTTTATCGAACATAAATAACAAACTATCAATATCTATAAAGATATAAAATCAAACTTATCGAGAAATTATGATCAAGAAAGTATTTTGCTTTTTTCTATGTATAATGGTTACTATACCAGCTATCACAGCAACAAAAGTTCAACATCCATGGCAAGGTAAACGAGTTGCATATTTTGGAGACTCTATCACAGACCCTAAAAACAAAGGTGCTAAAAAGCATTATTGGGCTTATTTACAAGAAATGCTAGGTATAACACCGTATGTGTATGCTGTAAGTGGAAGACAATGGAATGACATTCCAAGACAAGCAGAGCAATTGAAAAGAGAACATGGTAATGACTTTGACGCAATTATAATTTTCATTGGTACTAATGACTATAATGCAGGTGTTCCTATTGGAAAATGGTTTACAGAAGATAGCACAAAAGTGTTGGCTGCTATACATAAACCTAAAGCTATGGTCACACGAATGAAACGAACTATGGTAATGAATGATAGTACTTATTGTGGACGTATAAATATTGCACTAAGCACACTTAAAAAGATGTTCCCTACTAAACAGATAGTCATGCTTACACCAATTCATAGAGCTATCGCTAATTTTAACGACAAAAATATACAACCAACCGAAGAATACCAAAATGAGTGTGGTGAATATCTTGATCGCTATGTAAACTCTGTAAAAGAAGCTGGAAACATATGGGCCATACCTGTTATAGATCTAAATTCTACCTGCGGACTTTATCCTATACTTGATGAGTTTTCACAATATTTCCATGATAAGAATACAGATAGATTACATCCAAATGATGCAGGACATATAAGAATAGCAAAAACTTTATACTATCAGCTACTGAGTCTTCCATGTAGTTTTGATAATTAAAAGGTCAACATTTAATTGAGTAAGTATATAACTACTTAAAACCAAGGTTATTTATAGAGGCTTCTCTTCCATAAATAACCTTTGAGCCTCTACCAGAAAAAGTTTTTTTAATGCCACTAATGTCACAATGTCACAAACCCTTTGTTTATAAGGGATGAACGAGTGACATTAAGTGACATTATGGGGGTAAAAGTGACATTAAGCTCCAAGTCACACCTGTTTTTTGCGATTTTTTGCCAAATATGCAATACACGTATAAACACTTTCTTGTTTATAATGATCTATACTCGTCATTTTGTGAGCTATATATCGCTATATACTAAGTTTTATCTCAGAAATTAACTGCAACAATGGTGATAATTGTCATCAATTCCATTTTTGTAGTCTAATTGATAATCATTTGTTTACCTGCGTCAGGTAATCCCTTTTTTCACGTTAGGCAATTCGATTACCTAACGTGGGTAATTGAGTTGTTCACGTTGGGTAACCCGATTACCTACGTTGGGTAATCGGATTACACACATGCTGAGGTAATTTAATTACACACATGTTAGGGTAATCTAATTGCACGCATGTTAAGGCAATCTAATTACACACATGTTAAGATAATCGTATCACTCAAAAGTTGAAGAAATTTAGGTAATAGTTTTTGCACACAATTTCAAAAATTATTTGCATCCTTCAAATTCATTCTCTCGTATTTATATATGGAGTAGATTTTTGAATTATTCATGCTGTTCAAGAAACCAGTCTTTATATTCTATAAAACCCATAAATACAAATACACATTATACTAATAGCATAATTGCGAAAAAAACGCGAAAAACAGGTGCAATTTAGGGTTTAATGTCACTTTTAACCCGATAATGTCACTTAATGTCACTCGCTCATCCCTTATAAACAAAGGGTTTGTGACATTATGACATTAGTGGCATTAAAAAAACTTTTTCTGTTAGAGCGCAGCTCTTTTATAAAGCATATAACTTCTTAAATTGGCGAAGAGCCGAAAAAAAATCTTATAAATAAAACAAAAAACAAGGCAAACAACATATTAATATATTCGTTTGCCTTGTTTATTTATTGAATTTATTATATTCTACTCAGCTTTCCATAAGCCATGTAAATTGCAATACTCACGAGCTATTACTTTCTTTGCATCTGTCATGAAAACAGCTTCAGGCTTATCACCAGGTTTCAGATACTGACGCATAACCTTGCCGTCTGCAAGAAGTTCTATCCACATTATATAATGTTCCTCAAGCATAGGATGAGCAACTGCACCAACAGTAACTTTGTAACCACCCTCAATTTTCTCGATAACTGGAACATGTTTCTCCAATGCTGCATCTTTTGAATTTTCCTTCAACAGCTCCATTGGCTGTCCGCAACAAGTCAAAGTTCCACCTGCAGGTTCTACCACTTCAACGATATTTCCACAGATATTACAACGATAAATTTGCTTTTGTTCTGTCATAATTACTTAATATTAAAATTAAACATAATAACTATTATAATATCTACACCGAATATACTCAATGCAGAATATCAATACTGCAAATATAATCATTTATTATTAATATCAGCACTCTAAACTGTGAAAAAATAGTTAACACACAATTATTTGAATTTCTTTATGCAAATAGACGTAATATTAATTTGTTGGTTTCAGATTTAATTACTACTTTTGCTCAACAAAACTAAAAATAAAAAATATGAGAAGTAGAACCGCAGTTTGGTTTGAAACCAAAATACGTTACGAAAAGACAATGGAAGATGGTATGCAGAAGAAAACTACAGAACAATATGTAGTTGACGCTCTGAGTTTTACAGAGGCAGAAAGCACTATCATCAATGAAATGAGAGTATATTTAAGTGGTGAATTTAAAATCACTGATATCAAACAGGCTGCTTACGGAGAAATTTTCTTCAGTGAATCAGACTCTGACGACAAATGGTATAAATCGAAATTACAGTTTATTACTATTGACGAAAAGACTGAAAAAGAAAAGCGCTCTACTGTAACTTACCTTGTTCAAGCCGGTAGCTTGCCTGGTGCGGTCAAGCACATAGACGAAGTTATGGGCGGAACAATGATTGACTATGTTATGACTTCAATACAGGAAACTCAAATAATGGATGTATTCGAACACAATGCTGCAAAAAAGCATGAAGAGAAAAATGACGTTCCTGAGTATGAACAAACTCCTGTTGCAGAGGAAACAATGACTGAATAAATAAAGATTATGAATGTTGATGTAGCAAAAAATTTACATGAAGTACTGGGCAACCTGCCTAAAGAAGTAAGATTGGTTGCCATCAGCAAATATCATCCCAACGAATATCTTGAGACTGCATATAATGAAGGTCAAAGGATATTCGGGGAAAGTCATGAGCAAGAGTTAGCGCAAAAACAGGAAACGCTTCCCAAAGACATAGAATGGCATTTTATTGGTCATTTACAAACTAACAAAGTAAAATACATTGCTCCTTATATTTCTATGATTGAAGCTGTAGATAGCTATAAATTATTAAAGGAAATAAACAAGCAGGCTGCCAAAAACGGTCGTATCATTAAAGTGTTGCTAGAGCTGCATATTGCAGAAGAAGAGACCAAATACGGATTAACACTTGATGACTGTCGAGACATGTTAGAAAAAGGAGAATGGAAAGATTTGGGAAATGTTCAAATATGCGGCTTGATGATGATGGCCAGCAATACAACAGAAATATCATTAATAGAAAAAGAATTCGACACAGCAACAAGTTTCTTTGATGAGATAAAAGTTAAATTCTTTGCAGACGCCCCTGAATTCAAAGAGCGTTCTTGGGGGATGAGTCATGACTATAAAATAGCCATCAAACATGGCTCTACAATGGTGCGTGTCGGTACTACAATTTTCGGGCCACGAGTTTATTAATTTATAACAAAACTATATTAGTTTAAAATAAATTATTATCTTTGCACCTTGAAATAGAATGAATGGCAATTAAGCCATCACAATTAAAAGATTAAAATGCCAGAAATATCAGTTCGCGGATTAGAAATGCCAGAGTCGCCAATCAGAAAATTGGCACCACTTGCAGCCGCTGCTAAAAATCGCGGTATAAAGGTATATCATCTGAACATTGGTCAGCCTGATTTACCTACACCTCAATGCGGTCTTGACGCATTAAAGACAATAGACCGCAAGGTGTTGGAGTATTCACCAAGCCAAGGCAATCTGACGTACAGACAGAAGCTCGTAAATTATTACAAAAAATATGACATCAACGTAACTGCTGATGACATCATTATAACATCTGGTGGTAGTGAGGCTGTGCTCTTTGCATTCATGAGCTGTCTGAATCCAGGAGATGAGATTATTGTACCAGAGCCAGCATATGCCAATTACATGGCTTTTGCTATTAGTGCCGGTGCAAAAATCAGAACTATTGCAACTACAATTGAAGAAGGATTTTCTCTTCCTAAGGTTGAAAAATTTGAAGAACTTATAAATGAGCACACACGTGCCATAATGATTTGTAATCCAAACAACCCTACAGGATATCTTTATACGAGGAGAGAAATGAACCAAATTCGTGATCTTGTTAAGAAATACGATTTGTATCTTTTCTCGGATGAAGTGTATCGAGAATATATATACACTGGTTCTCCCTATATTAGTGCTTGCCATTTGGAAGGCATTGAAGATAACGTAATTCTTATCGACTCTGTATCTAAACGATACTCTGAATGTGGAATTCGTATAGGAGCCTTGATAACCAAGAATGCAGAAGTTAGAACAGCTGTTATGAAATTTTGCCAAGCTCGCCTGTCACCTCCTTTAATAGGTCAAATTGTGGCAGAAGCATCACTTGATGCACCTGAGGAATACTATCGCGATGTATATGACGAATATGTTGAAAGACGTAAATGCCTAATTGACGGACTAAACAGAATTCATGGGGTTTACTCTCCTATACCAATGGGTGCATTTTATACTGTTGCGAAACTACCTGTTGATGATAGTGAGAAATTCTGCAAATGGTGTCTAGAAGAATTTAATTACGAAGGTGAAACGGTTATGATGGCCCCTGCAGCAGGCTTTTACACAACTCCAGGAGCAGGAATTAATCAAGTTCGAATCGCTTACGTACTTAAAAAACCTGATCTAGAACGTGCACTTTTAGTATTAAGAAAAGCCTTGGAAATTTATCCAGGACGAACAACTGAAGAATAGAAAAGTGAATTTACCTCTTTTCATTGCAAAAAAAATATATGGTGACAAAGGTGAGAAACAGAAGGTTTCACGCCCAGCCATAAGTATAGCAACAGCTGGTGTGGCTATAGGACTTGCCGTCATGCTAATTTCGGTAAGCGTTGTACTTGGTTTCAAACATACAATACGTGATAAAGTCATAGGATTTGGCAGCGACATACAAGTTGCTGATTTTATGACTCTCCAAACATCTGATTCCTACCCTATTCAAATGGGAGATTCGATGCTGAACATATTGAAGTCAACCTCGGGTGTAAAGCATGTTCAACGCTATGCCGTGAAACAAGGTATTTTAAAAACAGATAAAGACTTCTTAGGTGTTTTGTTCAAAGGTGTTGGACCAGAATATGATACAACTTTCATACACAGCAACCTCAAAGAAGGTAGCATTCCTAAATTTAGCGACACAGCAAGTAGCAACAAACTTCTTATATCAAGAAGTATTGCCAACAAGTTAAATCTAAAAACAGGACAAAAAATATTTGCATATTTCATTGATGGTAATGGCGTACGCACAAGACGATTTACTATTCAAGGAATATACGAAACTAACTTATCACAATACGATAACATTATTTGCTTTACTGATTTATACACAGCTGTGAAGCTAAACGGATGGAAAGATGATCAGGCTACCGGTGCTGAGATTTCCGTTAACGATTTTAATAAAGTAAATGAAGTAGAAAACCAATTTATCAAGAAAGTAAACAGAACAACTGATAAATATGGTGAGACATATAGTTCTAAGACCATCCGAGATATAAGCCCTCAGATATTCTCATGGCTAGACCTTCTCGACCTAAATGTATGGATTATACTTGGTTTGATGGTTGCAGTAGCAGGAGTGACAATGATTTCTGGACTTCTTATTATAATTCTTGAAAGAACTGTTATGATAGGCATTCTCAAAGCGCTCGGAGCTAGAAACAAAACAATTAGACATACTTTCATGTGGTTTGCCGTGTTTATAATTGGAAAAGGCATGATCATCGGAAATTGCATTGGTTTAGGACTTATTTCATTGCAATATTTCACGGGACTAATAAAACTAGATGCACAGACATATTACGTAAGTACAGTACCTGTTGAATTTAATATTCCTATATTCATAGTTCTAAATATCGCAACGCTTTTAGTTAGTATTTTTGTGCTTATAGCACCAAGCTACTTGATATCACACATCCATCCAGCAAAATCAATGAGATACGAATAAGTTCAAAATAATACTATTTATCCGAGAAATAGAACATTTTTTTTAACTAAAAATTTTGCATTTTAATTTTATGCAAAAAAATAAGGCTGAGAAAACAAAAAGTGCACAATAAGTTTTGAATTGTGCAGATAAGTAGCTATCTTTGCACACAAATTTGAAAATTGTGCAATGAATTCAGTACCTAAATTTAATAAGTATATAGAACAGAGCATCATCAACAATTGGGAGAAGGATGCTCTGACAGACTACAAAGGAACAACTCTTCAATTTCATGATGTGGCAAGGAAGATAGAAAAGTTACACATTATGTTTGAGAATAGTGGTGTTAAATCAGGAGATAAAATAGCTATATGTGGACGTAATAGTTCAAATTGGGCTGTAGCATTTCTTGCAACACTCACCTATGGAGCTGTAGCAGTTCCAATTCAAAACGAATTTAAAGCAGAGCAAATCTATAATATAGTTAATCATAGCGAATCAAAGTTATTATTTGTTGGCGACGTTGTAGCTACACAGATTGATGCTGAAGAGATGACTCATCTTGAAGGTATTATCTATATACCAGATAATTCACTTATATTATCTCGTTCAGAAAAGCTAACTTATGCGCGTGAACATCTTAATGAGATTTTTGGACATAGGTATCCTAAATTTTTCAGAAAAGAACATATTAATTATCATGAAGATTCCCCTGAGGAATTAGCTATGATAAACTACACTAGTGGCACAACAGGATTTTCAAAGGGTGTTATGCTACCCTATCGTGCATTATCAAGCAATTATGATTTCCTTTCAGATGTTATTGGTTCAAAACTAAAACCAAATTGTGATGTGATGGCAATTTTACCAATGGCACACATGTATGGTTTGTCATGCGAGTTTATATTGGAATTCTGCCTTGGAAATCACATATACTTTCTGACACGACTTCCAAGCCCAACTGTTATACAAGAAGCTTTTACGGATATACATCCTGCAGTAATTGTTTCTGTACCATTGATAATAGAAAAAATAATAAGGAAAAATATATTCCCAAAAATTCAGACAAACATAATGAAACTTCTTATCAACATGCCTGTGATTAATAAGAAGGTAAAAGAAAAGATACTTGAATTGGTAAAAGCTGAATTTGGCAGTAATATGTATGAAATTATTGTTGGTGGAGCTGGACTAAATAAAGAAATAGAAGATTTTCTGTTAGGCATAGGATTCCCTATTACTGTGGGATATGGTACTACAGAAACAGCCCCGATGATTACTTTCAGAGATTGGAATAACTTTGCTGGTGGAAGTTGCGGAACTGCTGTCAAAAATATGGATGTAAATATTTTAAGTGAAGACCCTCATAATATTCCCGGTGAAATTGTCACTCGCGGGCTTAATGTGATGACTGGTTACTATAAAAACCAAGAAGCCACTAATGCTGTTATTGATGATAATGGATGGTTTCATACAGGTGACTTAGCAACAATGGATGCTGAGGGAAATATTTTTATACGAGGAAGAAAAAAGAACATGCTTCTTGGATCTAATGGACAAAATATCTATCCTGAAGAAATAGAAAATAAGCTAAACTCTATGGCTATGGTTAATGAAAGCCTAATAGTTCAACGAGAAGAACGTCTTGTTGGTTTGGTACACCCAGACCTTGACGAAGCTAATTCTATGGGGTTCTCAATCGAAGATTTAGAGAATATAATGGAACAAAACAGAAAAGAACTCAACGCAATGTTGCCATCTTTCGCAAAGATCTCTGCAATTAAACTACTCGATGAAGAATTTGCAAAGACTCCTAAAAAGAGCATAAAAAGATATCTCTATCAGAACGCTATTTAAGTATAGCGTTATATAGTAATATATAGAATTTGAAACAAACGAAAAAACAATATTATGGAACAAATACCTAGTTTCAACAATCTAATACAAAAGTCAATTATTGACAATTGGGAAAAAGATGCATTGACGGACTTTAAAGGTTCAACACTACAATATCACGATGTAGCAAGAAAAATAGAAAAACTCCACATCATGTTTGAAAACTGTGGAGTTGAAAAAGGTGACAAAATCGCATTAGCAGGTCGCAATAGTGCTAATTGGGCAGTTGCGTTTCTTGCAACTTTAACATACGGAGCCATTGCTGTACCAATACTCCACGAGTTCACTCCTGACCAAATGCATAACATTGTTAATCACAGTGAAGCAAAGCTTTTGTTTGTTGGCGATATTGTTACAACCCAGATAGATGCAACAAAAATGCCTGCACTAGAAGGAATTATATATATTCCAGACTATTCACTAGTATTATCGCGTACAGACAAACTAACCTATGCCCGTGAGCATCTTAATGAGATGTTCGGAAAAAAATACCCAAAATATTTCAGAAAAGAGCACGTTAACTATTATATAGAACAGAATCCTAACGAACTTGCACTTATTAACTATACCAGTGGAACTACTGGATTTTCAAAAGGTGTAATGATTCCTTATCGTGCTATTTGGAGTAATGTATACTTTGCAGAACAAGTTGTTGGGAAAGCTGTAAATTGCGGTGACAATGTGATCAGTATTCTACCTATGGCGCACATGTATGGAATGTCTTTCGAATTTTTGTTTGAATTTCTAAAAGGTTGCCATATATACTATTTGACTCGCATACCAAGTCCTGCGATTATTGCACAAGCTTTTAGCGAAGTAAAGCCAAAGATCATTATAAGCGTACCGCTTGTCATTGAAAAGATAATAAAGAAAAAAGTATTTCCAAAGATACAAAACAACCGCATGAGAATGCTCCTTCATATGCCTGTCATAGCAAAGAAAGTGCGTGATAAAATATGCGAGCAGGTTTCAAATGCCTTTGGTGGCGAATTCTACGAAATCATTATTGGTGGAGCTGCTTTCAATCAAGAAATGGAGAGTTTTATGCACCAAATTGGATTTAGATACACGGTTGGTTATGGTGCTACAGAATGCGCACCTATAATTTGCTATGCGGATTACAAGGACTATGTACCAGGAAGCTGTGGGCGTTCTGTCGTAAACATGAAGGTAAGAATTGATAGTTCTGATCCTGAAAATATCCCTGGAGAAATTCTAGCAAAAGGTATGAACGTCATGCTTGGTTACTACAAAAATGAGGAAGTAACACGCCAAACAATTGACAAGGATGGTTGGTATCATACTGGAGACCTCGGAACAATGGATGCTGACGGAAACGTATTCATCAAGGGTCGTTCTAAGAATATGTTGCTTGGAGCAAGTGGACAAAACATTTATCCAGAGGAGATTGAGGACAAACTAAATTCATTAGCTTTGGTTAATGAGAGTGTTGTTATACAGGAAGGAGATAAGTTGATTGGACTTGTACATCCTGACTATGATGAGGCTAAGAATATGGGATTTTCAAAAGAAGATTTGGAAAACATCATGGAACAGAATCGTAATGAACTCAATCAGATGCAACCATCATACTGTAGGCTCGCTGCAATAAGAATTTACGAAGAAGAGTTTGAAAAAACTCCTAAAAAAAGTATTAAGCGTTACCTCTACCAGAAATAGAACGTTTTTGCTTTTGTTATTGACGAAAAATTTGTATCTTTGCGGTCATAATAGTAAACTATAAATAAAATATAACAAGCTATGCTTACACTTAAACTCATCAGTGAGGAAACTGAACATGTGATTAAGGGTCTTCAGAAGAAGCACTTTGACGGTGCACGTGAGGCCATAGAGAAAGTATTAGAATACGACAAGCTACGTCGTGAGGCTCAGCAAAAGCTTGATACTAACAAGCAACAACAAAATCAGCTTGCCAAGCAAATTGGAAGTCTTATGAAAGACGGAAAGAAATCGGAAGCTGAAGATATAAAGAATAAAGTTGCAGAACTGAAAGCAGCAGACAAAGCTTTGAACGAAATCATGGATAAGGCTCAAAGCGATATGACAGAAGTTCTTCTTAGTATTCCTAATATTCCTAATAATGATGTTCCTGAAGGAAAAGATGCTAATGATAATGTCGTTGTAAAGGAAGGTGGTATTAAGCCTAATCTTCCAGATGACGCACCATGCCATTGGGATCTTCTTAAGAAGTATAATCTTGTTGATTTTGACCTTGGTGTAAAAATTACAGGTGCAGGTTTCCCTATATATCTAGGTAAGATGGCACGTTTTCAACGCGCTCTCGAAGCTTTCTTCCTTGACGAAGCACGCAAATCAGGCTATCTAGAGGTTCAACCACCTTATGTAGTTAACGAGGCTTCTGGATATGGTACTGGTCAGTTACCTGACAAAGAGGGACAAATGTATCACGCAAACTTAGATAACTTGTTCCTAATCCCTACAGCAGAGGTTCCTGTAACAAATATTTTTCGTGATGTAATCCTTGAAGAGAGCCAACTTCCAATTAAGCGTTGTGCTTATTCAGCTTGTTTCCGTCGTGAGGCTGGTTCTTATGGTAAGGATGTTCGTGGTCTTAACCGCTTGCATCAATTTGACAAAGTAGAAATTGTACGTATAGACAAACCAGAGCATTCTTATGATTCTTTGAAAGAGATGTTAGCACATGTTGAAGGTTTGGTACAGAAACTTGAATTGCCATACCATATATTGAGACTTTGCGGTGGTGATATGAGTTTTACCTCAGCAATATGCTACGATTTCGAGGTATGGAGTGCAGCCCAAAAGCGTTGGTTGGAGGTTTCTTCAGTATCTAACTTTGAAAGCTATCAGGCAAACAGATTGAAGTGCCGTTTCCGCCGTTCTGATACTAAGAAACCAGAACTTTGCCACACACTCAATGGTTCTGCTCTTGCTCTTCCAAGAATAGTTGCTGCTATAATCGAGAACAACCAAACTCCAGATGGAATAAAAGTTCCGAAGGTTCTTGTACCATACTGTGGTTTCGAGTACTTAGATGATAAGAACTTCGATTAAAAAATAATTAAATTCAGTATTGATTGACATAATATCAACGATACTGAATTTATCTTTTATAAAACTACAACTTAATATCAATTCATATTAACTGATACCCAATGAATAAGATTATTTGCAAGAAACAGTTTTCTGAGAAAGTATTCAGCTTTGACATCGAAGCCCCTTTAATTGCTAAAAGCAGAAAGGCAGGAAACTTTGTCATAATAAGAGTGGACAAGAATAGTGAGCGTATGCCGCTTACAATAGCAGACTCTAATATTGAGAATGGTACAATTAAATTAGTTGTGCAAAAGGTTGGACTTTCCTCTACAAAACTATGCAATCTTAACGAAGGTGATTCTATTGCTGATGTCGTTGGGCCTCTTGGTAATCCTACTCATATTGAGAATTTTGGTACAGTAATATGCGCTGGTGGTGGAGTTGGTGTTGCGCCAATGCTACCTATTATTCGTGCATTGAAAAAAGCAGGCAACAGAGTGTTATCTGTACTTGCAGGAAGAAACCGTGATCTTATCATAATGGAAGATGAAGTTAGAGCTTCATCTGACGAGACCATAATCATGACCGATGATGGCAGTTATGGAGAAAAGGGCGTAGTCACTGTAGGTATCGAAAAATTGATTAATCAGGAGAATATTGACAAAGTTTTTGCTATAGGTCCTCCTATTATGATGAAATTCTGTTGTATGCTCACCCAAAAATATAACATTTCTACAGACGTTTCTCTTAATACCATTATGGTTGACGGCACAGGAATGTGTGGTGCATGCCGACTCACAATTGGAGGAAAAACCAAATTCGTGTGTATTGATGGTCCAGAGTTTGACGGAGCACTAGTTGATTGGGATGAAATGTTCAAGCGAATGGGAACATTCAAGAACGCAGAAAAGGAAGAAATGGAGCACTATGCAGAACACCTTTCTTCAACTAATGAGTCAGTATGCGAACCTTGCAAAGCAAACGATGATATCCACAATGATGTAACTGAGAGTATTGAAGCCTTGACTGACAGAAATTCTAATTGGCGTTTAGAACTACGCAAGGGGATGAAACCTAAAGAACGTACTTCTATTGAGCGTGTTATGATGCCTGAACTTGATGCAGAATATCGTGCAAAGACAAGATTAGAAGAAGTCAACATTGGTCTTACTAAAGAAATGGCAGTACTTGAATCTCATCGTTGCCTCGATTGCGCTAAACCATCATGTGTAGAAGGATGCCCAGTAAGCATTAATATTCCATCATTCATTAAAAATATTGAAAGAGAAAATTTCCTTGGAGCAGCTAAAGTTCTGAAAAGTACTTCTGCCCTACCAGCTGTATGTGGTAGAGTTTGCCCACAAGAGAAACAATGCGAAAGCAAATGTGTTCATCTTAAAATGGGTGAAAAAGCAGTTGCTATTGGATACCTTGAAAGATTTGCAGCTGACTATGAACGTGAAAGCGGTATGGCTACAGTACCAGAAATGGATCCTTTAAACGGAATTAAAGTTGCTGTTGTCGGTTCTGGTCCTTCAGGACTAAGCTTTGCTGGTGATATGGCTAAAATGGGCTTTGACGTATATGTATTTGAGGCTTTGCATGAAATAGGTGGTGTTTTGAAATATGGTATTCCAGAATTCAGATTACCCAACAAGATTGTTGATGTCGAAATAGAAAATCTTAAGAAAATGGGTGTCCATTTTCAAACTGATTGCATTATCGGAAAAACTATCAGCGTAAAGGATCTTGAAGATAAAAACTTCAAGGGTATATTCGTTGGTTCTGGTGCAGGACTTCCTAATTTCATGGATATACCTGGAGAAAATGCGCTCAATATCATGTCTAGTAATGAATACCTGACACGAATAAACCTTATGGACGCAGCTAATCCACATACTGATACTCCAATCAATATTGGTAAGCACGTTATAGTTATTGGTGGTGGAAACACAGCTATGGACTCATGCCGTACTGCCAAACGACTTGGTGCAGACGTAACGCTCGTATACAGAAGAAGCGAAGCTGAAATGCCAGCTAGATTGGAAGAGGTAAAGCACGCTAAGGAAGAAGGCATTAATTTCATGACATTACACAATCCAAAAGAATATATCGCTGATGAGAATGGTGCTGTCAAGGCAGCCACACTTGATGTAATGAAATTAGGCGAACCTGACCAAAGCGGTCGTTGTCGTCCTGAGACTACTGGACAAACCATTACATTAGAATGTGATCAGGTCATTGTTGCTGTTGGTGTATCTCCTAACCCATTAGTACCTAAGAGTATTGAAGGACTAGAGCTAGGTCGCAAGAATACAATCGTCGTTGACGATAATATGAAATCAAGTAGAAACAATATCTATGCAGGTGGCGATATCGTTCGCGGTGGTGCCACAGTAATATTGGCTATGGGTGACGGACGAAGAGCCGCTGCTAACATGGCAAAAGAATTAAAAGGATAAATGAGCACAATATATACCATTTTACTATTAGTATGCAGTAATGTCTTCATGACATTGGCTTGGTATGGACATTTAAAATTACAACAAACAGGGGTCAGCAGCAGTTGGCCCCTAATTGGCGTTATAGGATTCAGTTGGGCTATAGCTTTCTTTGAGTACTGTTGTCAGGTACCAGCGAACAGAATCGGATTTATAGATAATGGCGGTCCCTTTACTCTAGTTCAGCTAAAAGTTATTCAAGAGGTTATATCCCTTATTATATTCGCAATTATAGCTAATGTAATGTTTCAAGGTCAAGGTCTTCATTGGAATCATTTAGCTGCATTTATCTGTTTGATAGCTGCAGTGTATTTTGTATTCATGAAGTAATTCAATTAATGAATATTATTTATTAAGCTTATATTCGTCTATTTTTCTATAAAGAGTGGTAAGACCTATTTTCAATAGTCTTGCAGCTTCTGTTTTGTTTCCGTTGGTATGTTGAAGAACTCTTACAATATGCCTACGTTCAATTTCTGCCAACTCAAAATCAAACGACTTAGCATCATCTGAATTTTGCACACCTGTACTTAAAGAAGACGAATTATAAGATGAATACGGAACTTGTAAATCAAATGGTAAATCTTGCAGAGTAAGGCTTGAATCACAAACAATAGCACTACGTTCAATAACATTTTTCAACTCACGAACATTTCCATGCCATTCAGCATTAGTGATAGCATTCAAAAATTCTGATGACATTCCGTCTATATGTTTACCCAGTTTTTCAGAATATCGTGCTAAAAATGACTTTGCCAACAAAGGTATATCTTCACGACGCTCACGCAATGCAGGTAAATGTATTTGGAAAACTGAAAGACGATAAAATAAATCCTCCCTAAAATTACCAGCTATTATCTCATTTTTTAAATCACGATTTGTTGCTGAAATAATTCTCACATCAACTTGTGAAGGAGAAGTATCCCCTATTTTTATATACTCACCTGATTCCAACACGCGCAATAGTTTGGCTTGAAGTGGATATGCCATCTCTCCTATTTCATCCAGAAATAGCGTACCATGATTTGCGACTTCAACTAATCCTTTCTTGTCTTTCATCGCTCCAGTAAACGAACCGGCACGATAACCAAATAGTTCACTTTCCAATAAATCACGACTAAAAGCCGAACAGTTAATAGCAACTACAGGAAACTTACTACGCAAACTAGCACTATGGATAGCCTGTGCAAATACTTCTTTACCTGTTCCTGTTTCACCGGTAAGTAATACGGGAATATCTGTATCAGCAACCTTACGCGCTAATTCCTCCACACGATGTAATGTTTCTGAATTACCTATTATAGTATTAAAAGAATTAACCTGCAATGGTTTTTTATCAATCTTAGGCAAATCATTATTTGAATTTTGCTGACTATTTACTTGATCCATAGCCCTACTGATAATAGGGATAATTTTATTGTTATCGTCACCTTTGGTTATGTAGTCAAATGCACCATTCTTAATTGCCTGAACACCATCTTCAATATTTCCATGAGCAGTAAGCAGAATTACCTCGATGAGAGGAGTCTCCAGCTTAATTTTTTTAACCATATCAACACCATTGCCATCGGGCAAAAATACATCACAAAGCACGACTTGTGGCTTATGCAACTTAATCTGTCTCATTCCTTGAGTACAGTCAACAGCCTGCCACACTTCATAACCTTCTAATTCCATCATTCGCGAAAGAAGTTTGCGAATAATTGGTTCATCATCTATTATCAGTAATGTATTCATATTGTCTGGTTTATTTATTGAATCATTGCAAAAGTAGGAATAATTTTACAAACGGAAAAACATTATTGCATCTAATGTTTACGGCTTTTCATTTTGGTATGGTAAGCCTTCCATTTTGGTATGGTACCAAATTAACGTTTATATTTAACGAATAAAGTATAAATAATTATCATACAGATGATTACAAAAAACAAATTAATTATGGCACGGCTTTAGTAACAAGGATAACAAATAATTTAAAATAATAATAAAATGACTACACTTATTTTTGAATTGCTTGCATGTATGCTCTGTGGGATAACATGCTTTGGCATATTTTATAAATGTATTGAATGGTTTGAAAAGATTTAATTAAAAAAGAAAAGACTATGTATTTAATTATGTTTATCATCAGCATCATCATGTTTTGTTATATGATATATGTACTGATAAAACCAGAAAAATTTTAAAACTCTAAAATTATGGGAACAGAAATTTGGGGTGCGATATTGCAAATAGTAATAATGATAAGTTTAGCTTATCCATTAGGTAAATATATTGCGCGTGTATATAAAGGCGAAAAGACTTACCTCGACTTTTTAAAACCTGTAGAAAGGTTGATTTATAAAGTCGGCGGTATAAATCCAGACAAAGAAATGAACTGGAAGACATTTCTTAGGGCAATGCTTACAATCAACCTATTCTGGTTTGTCTGGGCTTTAATACTACTTGTCGTCCAAGGATATCTACCATTAAATCCAGATGGGAATGGTGGCCAAACAATACATCAGGCCTTCAATACAGCTATAAGTTTTCTTGTAAACTGTAATTTGCAACATTATAGCGGTGAAAGTGGACTCACCTATTTCACTCAATTAGCAGTTGTAATGCTATTCCAATTTGTCACAGCAGCAACAGGTATGGCATGTATGGCAGGAATAATGAAGGCCTTAGCTGCAAAGACAACTAATACGATAGGCAATTTTTGGAATTTCCTTGTTAAAAGCGTAACACGCATCTTACTACCATTGTCATTAATAATAGGATTTATCCTTATACTACAAGGAGTTCCTATGACTTTTGACGGAAAAATGGAAGTAAATACTCTTGAAGGTAAAGTTCAGAATGTGTCACAAGGACCAACAGCTGCTATTGTGGCAATAAAACAAGTTGGAACAAACGGAGGTGGGTTCTTTGGAGCAAACTCAGCACATCCTTTAGAGAATCCTACATATCTTACTAATACAGTAGAATGTATCGCTATAATGCTTATCCCTATGGCAATGGTCTTTGCCTTCGGCTTTTATGTAAAGAAGCGCAAATTAGGATTTAGCATCTTTGGTGTCATGCTATTTGCTTACCTTGTTGGTGTATTCATAAATGTTCATCAGGAAATGCAAGGTAATCCAAGACTGACCTCTATGGGAATAAGTCAGCATACTGGAGCTATGGAAGGCAAAGAAGTGAGATTTGGGTCTGTAGCAACTGCATTATGGAGTGTTTCTACAACCACAACATCAAACGGTTCCGTTAATGGAATGCACGACAGCATGATGCCTCTATCAGGTATGGTAGAAATGCTTAACATGCAGATAAATTCATGGTTCGGCGGTGTTGGTGTAGGTTGGATGAACTATTTCACATTCATAATCATAGCAGTATTCATAAGTGGCCTGATGGTCGGGCGTACTCCAGAATTCTTGTGCAAAAAAGTTGAGGCTAGAGAGATGAAAATAGCTTCTCTAATGGCACTACTCCATCCATTCTTGATTTTAGCAGGAACTGGTTTGGCAGCATGGCTCGCTGTAAAAGCACCAGAATTTGTATCTAGAGAAGGAGGATGGATAAGCAACCATGGCTATCATGGACTGAGCGAAATGCTATACGAGTTTACATCATCTTCCGCTAACAATGGTTCTGGATTCGAAGGACTGAAAGATAACACATGGTTTTGGAATATTATATGTGGCTTAGTTATGATTTTAGGAAGATACATTCCTATAATAGGACAAGTAGCAATAGCAGGCTTGCTTGCAAAAAAGAAACACATTCCAGAAAGTGCCGGAACTCTTCGTACAGACACATTGACTTTTGGAATAATGACTTTCGTTATTATATTCATTATTGCCGCTTTAGCTTTCTTTCCTGCTCACGCATTAAGTACGATAGCTGAATATTTAAGTATATAAAGGACTAAAATATGAAAGATAAGAATAAGACCTCCCTTTTCAATAAGGAGATGGTAAAAGATAGTGTTTGGCAAGCTATAAAGAAGCTTGCTCCAGCAACGATGATCAAGAATCCAGTAATGTTTCTTGTTGAAATATGCACTGCTATAATGGCTGTGGTAACAGTTACTTCAGCAATAACAAACGACTCTGTTGTTCTTGGAAATGCAGGATATAATATAGCTGTGTTTATAATACTATTCATGACACTACTGTTCGCCAACTTTGCAGAAGCCATAGCAGAAGCTAGAGGTAAAGCACAAGCTGACAGTCTGAGAAAGACTCGAGAGGAAACACCAGCAAAACTTATTGAAGGTAACGCATATAGAACAATAAGCAGTTCTCTGTTAAAACTTGGAGATGAGTTTATTTGCGAAGCCGGTGACATTATACCTTCTGATGGAGAAATTGTTGAAGGTATGGCTTCAATAGATGAAAGTGCAATAACTGGTGAGTCTGCTCCTGTAATAAGAGAGTCTGGAGGTGATCGCAGTTCTGTTACTGGTGGAACCATTGTACTCAGTGACCACATACGCGTAAAAGTAACGACACGTCCTGGAGAAAGTTTTCTGGATAAAATGATTGGACTAGTTGAAGGTGCATCAAGACAAAAAACACCTAACGAGATTGCCCTTACCATATTATTATCAACCTTCTCTCTTGTATTTATAATTGTGTGCATATCACTTGTTCCAATGTCTTGGTACTCTGGCACTACAATAGGTATTGCGGCTATAATATCATTATTTGTATGCCTCATACCAACTACAATCGGCGGTTTACTTTCAGCTATAGGCATTGCTGGAATGGATCGTGCACTGAGAGCAAATGTAATAACAAAATCTGGACGAGCAGTTGAAACGGCTGGTGATATTGATACACTGTTACTTGATAAGACCGGCACCATAACTATTGGCAACAGAAGAGCTACGCATTTCTACCCAGTAGAAGGATTCAGTGATAAAGAATTTGGAAATCTTTGCGTCCTCTCATCGGCAAGTGATGATACTCCTGAAGGAAAATCTATTGTTGAATTGGGCCAAAAAATGGGAATAAGCATTGATCAAAAACAAATCATCCATGCAAAGATGATCCCTTTTACTGCAGAAACACGCTGCTCTGGCATTAATCTACCTGATGGCAATGAAATCCGTAAAGGAGCTTTTGACACAATGAGACAAATAACAGAAAACGCAGGAGGCACTTTTCCAAATTCTGCTCAAACTGTCATTGAAACGATCACGAAAATGGGCGGTACTCCACTTGTGGTAAGCATAAATAAGAAGATTGCCGGAGTCATTGAATTACAAGACATCATTAAACCGGGAATAAAAGACAGATTTGATAGACTTCGCAAAATGGGTGTCAAAACAGTTATGGTTACTGGAGACAATGCTCTCACGGCTGCTTTCATAGCAGAACGTGCTGGCGTTGATGATTTTATTGCCGAAGCTAGACCTGAAGACAAGATGAGATATATTCGCAATGAGCAGCAACAAGGTAAACTGGTGGCAATGATGGGCGATGGAACTAATGATGCACCGGCATTGGCACAAGCTGACGTTGGCGTTGCAATGAACAGCGGAACACAGGCTGCTAAGGAGGCTGGTAATATGGTAGACTTGGACAACGATCCTACAAAACTTATAGAAATAGTGGAAATAGGTAAACAGTTATTAATGACACGCGGAACTCTCACAACATTCTCTATCGCTAATGACGTTGCAAAATACTTTGCTATCGTGCCAGCACTATTCATGGTTGCAATACCACAATTGTCAACTCTCAATATAATGGGATTACACAGTGCCGAAAGTGCTATTTTATCTGCTGTGATATTTAATGCAATCATTATCCCGTTACTTATTCCTTTAGCATTGCGAGGTGTTAAATATAGACCTATCGGAGCCTCTGCATTACTACGAAGAAATCTATTAGTATATGGATTAGGTGGAATTGTAGCGCCTTTTATAGGTATTAAGATTATTGATATGATTGTAGGACTTTGTTTATAGGGTAATAATTAATAAATAAGATTATGAAGATCGTTTATATAAAGAGCATCATAAATGGCTTGATAAAATCATTTAGGCTCACAATAGCCTTTTGCCTTTTGCTAGGCATAGGATATGTATTGGTACTTTGGACGTTTTCACGAATAGCCTCACCTAACAGTGGCAAAGCTGAAGTTGTATATTCTAAAGCAGAAAATAAAGATCAGTCACATAAAATTGTAGGTGCTGCAAATATTGGACAGGAGTTTCATAGCAACAAATATTTTTGGGGCAGACCTTCAAGTGCAGGAAGTGGCTATGATGCATCTTCTTCTGCAGGAAGTAATGCTGGACCATCAAACATTGAGTATCTGAAAAAGGTAGAACAGCGACGTGAGTTATTTATTAAAGCTCATCCATACATCAAACATAATGATGTTCCAGCTGAAATGGTTACCGCCAGTGGTTCTGGTCTTGACCCAGATATCTCATTGCAAAGTGCCTATTTGCAAATCAGACGAGTTGCAAAGGCACGTGGAATGTCTGAGAAATCTGTAAAACAAATTGTAGACAAATGTGTACAACACCCTTTGCTCGGTATATTTGGACCTGAGAAGTTAAATGTATTAAAGTTAAACATCATGTTAGATAATAAATAGCATTGATATTATGAACGATACTTATTACGATAACGACAAGGCTGCACAGCACTTTCTTGATATTATAAGAAAGCAAAGACGCGGAAAGTTAAAAATCTACATCGGCATGATTGCCGGTGTAGGCAAAACTTTTCGCATGCTTAAAGATGCCCATCACATGCAACAACAAGGAATTGACGTGCAAATAGCGTTTGTTGAAACTCACAAAAGACGTGAAACAGAAAATTTACTCAACGGACTTACTGTTATACCACGCAGAAAGCTTTTCTATAAAGGGAAGCAACTTGAAGAAATGGATCTTGACAATGTTATCATGCAACATCCCGAGGTCGTTATTGTTGACGAATTGGCTCATACCAATCTACCTGGAAGTAAAAATACAAAACGCTGGCAGGATGTTGAACAGCTGCTAAATGTTGGTATAAATGTTATAACAGCCGTAAATATCCAGCACATTGAAAGCATTAGTGAGGAAGCTGGAAAAATTACAGGTGTCGAAATTCGAGAACTTGTTCCTGATAGCATTCTCAGTGAAGCAGAGGAAATAGTAAATATTGACCTTACTGCCGAAGAACTAAGACAACGGTTATGTGAAGGAAAAATATATGGCAAAGCTAAGGTAGAAACTGCACTAAATCACTTTTTCAGTACTGAGAATATACTAAAACTACGTTCACTTGCACTTGGAGAAGTTGCACTTAGAGTTGCTAACAAGGCACAAAATGATTTATCACGAACTAATGTAGAATCGCATTCTATACTAGCATGCATAAGCAGCAATGCTTTAACGCCACGCCACATCATACGTCGTGCAGCAAGAATTGCGGCCCAGCATAACTCAACATTTTGTACACTCTACGTACGCCGTCCTTCTGAAAGTCCCGACAGAGTGAGCTTAGCATCACAACGACATGTATTAAATCATTTTCAACTTACGATAGAACTTGGTGGAGAAGTAATACAAGCTTCATCCAGTGACGTAATAAAAGAAATAGAAGCATTGTGCATACAACGAAATATAACAACAGTCTGTATTGGACGACCATCTTTTAAAATGCCTTCTACTATAATGAAAATAAGGAAATATCGCAAATTTCTACAATTTCTTGCTAAAAAAAGAATAGATTTGATTATACTTGCATAGTAAAACAAAAAAAATACAATATTATGAATATTAAGACAAAACTCACACTCGTAATAGGATTACTTGTGATGATGACATTCGCTCTTGTCGTCGTATCTGTAATAAATGTACAAATACTCACCGCTACCGACCCAGAAAGTCCGGCAGCAGGTCCTGGTATGGAGCGTGCCCTTTTCTGGATAACCATGCTTGGCGCTATATGTATTTTCACTGGTATTGGAATATGGATATCATTCCCCTCTTCTATCGCTCGTCCTATAAAAGAACTATTGAATGCTATTCAGGATATTGCATCTCAGCATTATGAAAGAAGGCTGCAATTATATGGTACAAAAGAATTTGACGATGTTTCTCGCAATTTCAATATTATGGCAGAGAGACTTGCTGCATATCACGCAAGTTCCATTTCTCAGCTTATTGCTGCTAAAAAGTATATGGAAACACTCGTCAACAGCATCACTGAACCAATAATAACCCTAGACAATAATAAAAATATCATTTTCATTAATGACGCAGCACTTTCTATACTTAACATTTCACGGAATGATGCTATTGGACATTCAGCAAATCAAGTGTCTATAAACAATGACTTACTCAGACAATTAATAAGAGATCTGGATAAAAAAGAAAGTAATATTGACAATTCCACATCTCTGAATAAGCAGACAAACGAAATACCTCTCAAGATTTATTCTGATGAAAAAGAAAGTTATTTCCAAGTTAAGTATATCACAATCGTAAATAAAAAAGGCAATAACGAAAAAGATGAAAGAAGTCACATGATTATGCTTAAGAATGTGACCGAATTTAAGGAACGTGATTCTGCAAAAACTACTTTTATTTCTACTATATCACATGAACTAAAGACTCCTATTGCTGCCATTATGATGAGCCTGAAATTACTTGAGGACTCACGCATTGGAATACTAAACAACGAACAGGCTGAGTTAACTGATGACATCAAACAGAATAGTGAAAGATTACTTAGCATCACTAGCGAACTGCTAAACATGACTCAGGTTGAGTCTGGTAAATTGCAACTGAAACCACGCATAACACGACCTATTGAATTAATAGATTATGCTATAAAAGCAAATAGAGTTCAAGCAGAGAAATTCAATATCTCTATAGAAGTTGAATACCCCAAAGATAATAACATATCAAAATTGTTTGTTGACAGTGAGAAAATAGCATGGGTAGTAACGAATCTATTGTCAAACGCAATACGCTATTCTCAAGAAAATGCACGCGTAATAATAGGCGCACAACAACAAGATAACTCCCACGTACAAATATATGTAAGTGACTTTGGAAAAGGTATTGATCCGAGATATCACCAAAGTATATTTGATCATTATTTTCGCGTTCCGGGCACAAAGGTACAAGGAAGTGGACTTGGACTTTCTATCTCTAAAGATTTCGTAGAAGCACATGGAGGCACACTCACCGTTGATAGTCAAATTGGCAGCGGTAGTACATTCACTGTAACACTTGAGGTATAACATCTTTTGTAGGAATAGATAATTCAAACAACAATTTATACAATTATCATGGCGTTTTGAAATTTATTTTGTAATTTTGTAAGTGTGAAGGATAAAGACTTCTCTTATATTATAAAGGAATAAACAAAATGCAAAGGAAAGCAATATATCTTTTAGCAGCATCAATGCTAGCCATATTAACTGTAAATGCGCAACCTGCAAAGCGTGTTGTCAAGGCTAAAGCTGCCACAAGCATCACATCTGACAAGAAAGGAATAAATCTTGATTTGATGAAACAGTTGATGCCTGCTACAGCCAAGATTATGTTTATTGACAGCACCGTAGTAAGTAAAAACGATTTTCTAAGCCACATTCCACTAAACAAGGAATCTGGTAGATTAGAATACTCAAATAAATTCTTTGATAAGAAAACAAGTAATAACAATACTGTTTATATCAACGGATTTGGCAATAGAGCCATTTTCGCTGACGGTGATTCTGCTCAAACAGGCATTTATACAGCAGATAAACTTGGCGACAAATGGACAACTCCTACTAGCATCAACTCTATTGACAAAAACTATGAGATGCCGTTATATCCGTTTCTGCAAAGTGACGGAGTCACATTGTTTTTTGCCGCTAAAGGCAAGAATAGTATCGGAGGTTATGATATTTTCATGACAAGATACAACAGCGATAAAAATTCATTCTTTCCTCCTGAAAATTATGGACTTCCTTTCAACTCTACAGCCAACGACTACCTGCTTGCTATAGACGACTTCGACCAATTGGGATGGCTTGTTACAGACCGTAATCAACCAGAAGGGAAAGTATGTATTTACACTTTTGTGCCTACAAAAGAAAGACTAAACTTCACAAGCGATAATCTTAACGAGAAACAGTTGAATAGAATGGCTACAATACATTCTATATCAGAAACATGGAAATTCGGAGATCGCAATGTTGCCCTTGCTAGACAGAAAGCTATGATTAACCGCAATAATGCTGCAGCAAAGAATAATGGGGATATAAACTTTGTAATAAACGACAATACAACATATCACAGTATTTCAGAATTCTCTACTAGCAACAGACAGAAATATAGCAAACTTATACAAATGATTTCTGAACAGGAACAAGATGCGCATCAATTGGATTTAATGCGTGATAAATATGCGATATCAAATGCTAACGCTAAAAAGTCATTATACGATAAGATTATCAAGGCAGAAAAGTCTAATGAACAACTATGTGATGAGATATCAAAACTTGAAAAAGAAATAAGAAATAACGAAAACATCAAATAATTTATTAACTATGGATGAGAAAAAATATTTTGCAGAATCAGAACTGATTCTCAACGAAGACGGTAGTGTTTTCCACTTGCACCTTAAACCAGAACAACTTGCAGACAAGGTTATCCTTGTTGGTGATCCTGGTCGTGTAAGTCTTGTAGCATCACACTTCGATGAGCAGGAATGTGATGTTCAGAGCCGTGAATTCCACTCTATAACAGGTACATATAAAGGAAAGCGCATAACAGTACAAAGTACTGGTATAGGATGTGACAATATAGACATTGTTTTAAACGAAATGGACGCATTGGCAAACATAGACTTCAAAACAAGACATGAAAAGCCAGAGCATCGTACACTTACATTTGTACGTATCGGCACATGTGGTGGTCTTCAGGAAAATACTCCAACTGGAACATATATTGCAAGCGTAAAGAGTATTGGATTTGATGGACTACTCAACTTTTATGCTGGACGCAATGAAGTTTGCGACCTGAAACTTGAAGAAGCATTCAAGAAGCACATGGATTGGAATCCCCTATTGTGTGCACCTTACGTAATTGATGCTGACAAGGAATTACTAGATCGCGTTGCTGGTGCAGATATGGTAAGAGGTGTAACAATCGCATGCGGTGGCTTCTTCGGTCCACAAGGCAGAGAGCTACGTATTCCTTTGGCTGATCCAGATCAGAATGAGATGGTTGAAAGCTTTGAATATAATGGCTTGAATATCACAAACTTCGAAATGGAAAGTTCTGCCATTGCTGGCCTTTCTGCATTGATGGGACATAAAGCACTTACATGCTGTATGGTTATAGCTAACCGTCGCGCTAAAGAAGCAAACACTGGCTATAAGAATACCATTGATGGATTAATAAAACTTGTACTTGAAAGAATTTAAATGAATAACGACAATATCTGTGCACTGGCTACACCTGCTGGAGGTGCAATCGGAATAGTAAGAGTATCAGGACCTGAAGCAATTAGTATCACCAATAGTATATTCAGCAAGGATATATCTTTGGCGAAACCAAATACATTACACTATGGTGAGATAATTGATAAAGAAGGTTCTACAATTGACGATGTACTAGTTTCCGTATATCGTGCGCCTCACAGCTATACAGGTGAAGACAGTACAGAGATATCTTGTCATGGTTCAGCCTACATACTCAACAAGGTGGTTCACACTCTCATTGACGCAGGCTGTCGCCAAGCAGAACCAGGTGAGTATACCAAGCGTGCTTATCTTAATGGCAAGATGGACCTTAGCCAGGCTGAGGCTGTTGCTGACCTTGTTTCAGCAACCAATCGCGCATCCCATAAAATGGCACTCAGTCAGTTGAAGGGACATTTCAGCAGTGAGTTATCTATTCTTAGAGACCAACTACTGAAAATAACATCGCTGCTGGAACTTGAACTTGATTTTTCTGATCATGAAGAGTTAGAGTTTGCAGATCGTAGCGAGCTCATGCAACTTGCTCAGAAGATTCATCAGCGCATAACTGCATTAGCAAAATCATTTGAAACTGGTAACGCTCTGAAAAAAGGAATACCTGTAGCTATCATCGGTAAGACAAATGTTGGAAAGAGCACCCTACTCAATCAACTTCTTCACGAAGACAAAGCTATCGTGAGTGACATTCATGGTACGACTCGTGATGTAATCGAAGATACTACTGAGATAAACGGAATAACATTCCGATTCATTGATACTGCTGGTATACGTCAGACAGAAGATAAGGTTGAGCAACTTGGTATAGAACGTACATTCAAGAAGATTGATGAAGCTACAATAATATTATGGCTAATCGACTCTATCCCATTGTCAGAGGAAATCGAAAATATTAAAGAGCGTTGCGCAGATAAGAACCTGATCATTATTATTAATAAGATTGACAATAATAATTTAGCAACCGACATTATCAAGCAACTCACAACAATAGCATCCGATTTACAACATCTTGAAATATCTGCAAAGTTGGGTACAAACATATCACAACTGGAAGAAGCTTTATTCAAATCTGCCAACATTCCAGAGATTAACGAGAATTCTGTAATCGTAACGAGTGCCCGCCATTATGAGGCATTAACTCGTGCCAACGAAAGCATTACTCGTGTGATAGATGCAATGGAAGCCGATTTAAGTGGTGACCTAATAAGTGAGGATCTGCGTATATGTCTTGAACAGCTATCTGAAATAACAGGCGGTCAAATCACCCCGAATGAAGTTTTAGGCAATATTTTCCAGCACTTCTGTATTGGAAAATAATCTTCGAAAAATAAGAATTAGAGAATCGCACATTATATAGTTAAAGCGCTCATAGAGAGCGCTTTTCATTTTGAAGTTCACAATTGAGAATAATCGATTTCAAGCATTTTTATCAATATTCGTACCCTTTTCAATTTAACAAGGAAATCCAATTCGTTATTAAAATATAAGCCTAAAATTATAATAAGTTACTACATTAAACTTTGAATAATTTGATTTGATGCCAGCATTGATATCGGTACCAAAGTATAAGTTTCTGATAGAGTCTTGGAGTGCTTTAAATAAAAATCAATCTGAACCAGTATATTATTTAGCATTGAAGAAATATCATTATACAAATACTATCATTGTATTTTTTATTTCCCCACACTCTTATCTATATTTATAAAACGGATGATACTATGAAACCCCAAGATTATATTTTCTTTAAATTTCTGTAGTTTTAAAGGCATTCATTGTATTTCTTAGGTAGAAATGTGTAATTTTGCATACAAATTACCACTATTATTGAGCATGTCCCATGAGATGAGACTGCCCTTTTATAGTTTTATAGTCGCAAATTAATAATAGCAAGAATATGTTAGGAGCTAATATAGGTGATATCGGTTGGTATTAGATGGGAGTTTAACTCCTGCAAATGACTACGACTTTGAACAACTCTCTAGCAAGAATGGTTTACGGATCATAAAATCTGTACCATCACGGTTACTGATGCTTTGCTGCATGGTTTACAAGTTCATGCAACGGATGTTAGATCAGCCTTTAATAGTCTATTAAATCCCTTCGTTTTAACATTTACATCTGTAGAGCAAGATGGTCTCGACTTCCATGGGTATTTGCAGAAAAATAATTCACGTTATAATCAACTGATAAAAGTTCTCTCCCTCTACCGCCTTACGATGGGACAACCAAGACAAGAAGAATTACTGAATATCTAGGAAAGGAAAATACCTTCTGAACAAATCAAACAAGTGCTGTTTGATTTGAGTCCATATAGCAGAGAAATCAATAGAAATTAAAAGTAATAAGACATGAAATTATCGAATGAACTAAAGAACTTCCATAGAAGTGACGTTCTAAATGAACTGGAAAAACAATTCAAGGATCTATCAAAAAGTTTCTTGTATGGCGGTCATATCGAGGTGGGTGATGAATTCAAAATATTCATCCGAACTGTAGAGTTCTACTATCATAGTGAGACATTTGATGGTATTCATGACCCTATTGTTTATCATAGAAACGGCAGAGATGTTGAGCATTGCCCTTACTTCCCTATAATGTCGCTGCACGCACATTCCTCAGGATTTGATATTACATTTGAGAATGAAAAAGAGCAATATAGAGCATCAGCATTGATACGTGCTTACGAAGTGAAGACTAAGGATGGGAAGTATTTGAAATGGAAGAAGATATCAAATGGCAAATGGATGTTTACAGAGCATGATGACTATCAATACAATACTCAGTCAACGTATCTATATGCACTCATAAATGGTTTTTCGATCGGTGAAGAAAATCATGTGAGATGGAGAGATGAACTACGTAAGGCAGGAACTCCTATTATCGGAACTCGGCAGAATGTGTACTTATCTGTAAGCGATTTTGATTATAAACCATTTGTCAAGGATGATAAAGATAAGGATGTGAAGTGTGACCGGAAATGGAGTTTTACCCGACAAGAGACTGTATGATAGCAGATAAAGATACCAATATAGTCTTTCTCGCTAAGAAGCTGAAGGAAGAGCAACCAGATGTTTTTTATCGACTGACTACGCTGTTGGATAAACTAAGCATCGATTGGGATTTGCTCAAATATACGAAAGCGTATTGGGCTCGCGATTATATGCCCATACAGGTAAACGACAATGAATTTCTGATATATCGATATCTGCCCAAATATCTTACCAAAGACAAGGTGTATAAAAATACTATTACAAATCCGCGAATAACTCTTAGGGAGCTTGAAAGAGAATGTAAAGAGACTGATGTGGTACTTGATGGAGGGAATATAACCTTATGTGGTGACTATATCGTGATGACTAACAAGATATTTGCAGAGAATGATTGCAAAGAGAATGATTTTGATCTTCTTGAAAAAATACAGAAGGTCTTTGATTGTGAGATTATAATCATCCCCTGGCATTGCGACAATCGTGATGATGAAAATGCTGACGTGTATGGGCATCCAGACGGATTGATTCGGTGGTGTTACGGAAAGAAAGTACTGATATCGAACCATCGTGAGGCTGAACCAGAAGAGGCTGAAGAAATCAAGCGAAGGCTAGAAGAAAGAGGATTTGATGTGACAGAAATGCTTTTTAATGTTCCTAATCCAGAACCAGATTGGAATTGGGCATACATCAACTATCTGCGAGTTGGAAACAAAATAGTAATTCCTTCATTTGGTATTGATGAAGACAAGCAAGCTCTAAATTACGTTAAAGAAGCCAATCCAGATTGTGAGATCAGCATATTCAGAATGCGGGATATTGCAGCTGGAGGAGGAGCCTTACATTGCATAACTTGGAATATTAAAAGATAAAATATGAACTATACATATAAATATCCAAGACCAGCTGTCACAGCAGACAGTGTAGTCATTACAAAAGAAGCGGCTCCTAAGGTGTTGTTGATTCTACGAAAGGCTGATCCGTACCAAGGTCGTTGGGCATTCCCTGGTGGCTTTATGGAGATGGATGAAACAACAGAGCAGTGTGCCATCCGTGAACTTCAGGAGGAAACAAGACTTGTTATTTCTGAAGTACAGCAGATTGGTGCTTATTCAAAGGTTGACAGAGATCCTCGTGGACGAACTATCACAGTGGCTTATCTTATTCGTGTAGATGAACCATTAGAGGTTCAAGGTCAGGATGATGCAGCTGATGCTCGCTGGTTTTCTCTTAATGATCACCCTACCCTTGCTTTTGATCATGACGACATCATGAGGGATGCTATCAAACTCTTATAGTTATGAAAAAGCTTTTTATATATATGGTAAGTGCGGTGTTAGGTATGGGTAGTCTTTCATCATGTAAGAGCGTGATGCAAGAGACTGCTGGTGTGGTTGAAGTTAATGGCATTAGCCTTGCTTATATTGTTGAAGGTGAGGGTAAACCGGTGATATTGCTTCATGGTAATGGAGGTAGTCACAAAGACTTGGAAACTACAACTCATCAGTTGGCAAAGGCTGGTTATAAGGTGTATGTTATTGACTCTCGTGGTCAAGGTGAAAACAAGCCTCTGTCAGAATACCATTACAAGGATATGGCAGAGGATATGTATCAATTCATTGATAAATTGGGAATTGTGAAGCCTGCTATATTTGGTTGGAGCGATGGCGGAAATAATGCTTTGTTATTGGAACTCATGCATCCAAATACATGCTCATTGATGGCTACAAGTGGTGCTAATCTGTTTCCAAAGGGACTTCTTCCTGAGGAATACGAGAATATGGTGAAAGAGAAGAATCCTTCTCCCCTATTGAAAATGATGATTGATGAACCGGATATGACCTTTGAGGATATGAAGAATATTCAAGTTCCTGTATTGGTTATGGCTGGAGAAAATGATGCTATACAACGTTCTCACACTGAACAGATAGCAAGCAATATCCCAAAGGGAAAGGTGATGATCATTCCTGGTGAAGACCATATATCATACATTCTTCACAACAAGAAAGTTGGCAAGATTCTCCTCAAGTATTTCAAGGAGAATGGATATTAAAGCTATAATATTATGTATTTTAGTCCTCTAAGTCCTCCCCTCCAAGGGGGAGGACACTTTGTAAAAGCCTTCAGGGGATATTACTTTTTTCTATTAAGTTGATCCCAAAGATCGTTCTTCAATATACTCAAAGGTCTTTTCAAAAAGTCATCATCACTATCATAATAACCTCCGAGAATAAATCTCTTCATATCAAAATTAACTATTCCTAAAGATTTGATTTGGTTTATGGTAGCTGTCATAAAACCACTTGAATAGATTTTATGCTTCCACAATATTTCTTCCACAATATCTGCATGTTCATCATATATTCCTTGTACCCCAAGCATTTTGTTAAATCTGCCCGCGTCAGAATTATCTTCTGGGTTCATCGGAGGGACATCGGATCCTGCATTGCATAAATGTGGCAAAACTTTCTGTCCATCATTGGTCATCCTAAATCGAATAATATCTTTTGGATCTAGTCTAAAATGGAGAGGACTAATGTCTGTTTCACCAGGTTCATAGTAAAGAGAGAAACCTAATTCCCTATCGTTTTTCCTACGATTACAAGAACTGCATGATGGTTGTAGGTTGTAGAAGTTTGTACAAAGGTAAGGATACTTAGACTTCGCCTTATTATGATCAAGTTCATAGCAAGGCGCCTCATGATATTTGATTCTAACCATACCTTTTTTGGTTGGTTTTATCTCTTGTAGCGTAACCGTAGTTGCGAATTGTGCATTGCAATACACACAAGTTTTTATCCCCATCTCCTTTATGTACTTGGGTATTATTTCCTTTTGTACATGAACGTATCGCATTGCTTCGACAATAAGTTCAAAAAGAGACATCAATCGTTTCTTGGGAAGCTTAACTTTTATTTTATTAAGTTCATAAGAACCAAGCTTAGGATCCACCAGTTTTGATATTTTTTCATCATATTGTGAAGGCAGTAATGAGTTCAAACCATCATAATTATCATATATAGCCTTCACATAATTTGAGCATTCCAACATCTTGTTGCCAGTTTTATTTTCATAAACCGCAGGATGTCCCTTTTTTGCAGGCTGCCTTAATATTTTTATTTTTGCGCTAGATTTTTTGAGTCTATTACTAAGATTCAACAATCTAGCTTTGGGATTTTCCCCAGTTTTAAACGTGTGAATATCCTCCATTTCCGAGGTATAGCGATTGGCTATTCCTATAATCTTATTTGTAATCAATATTCTTCTCATAGTTCTATACCTAATCTTTCAGCCTCTTCTTTTATCCATACTTTATATGAATCAGTATCTTTAAATTTCTGGGCATACATCTGTTGTAATTGAAATTGTATCAACTCGTCACCTACCAAATCAATTAATTCTTTTGCCAAAGATTCTGTCCATGGATAACTAGTCGGATTATCGGATAAGTAATTAGCCAATGAATCTATCCTATCACTTGCAAATTCACCCATAAACCCGCCCGACAAGAAGAAACTTTGCGCCAGTAATTCGTTTACATTTGCACCAAATGTATTCAGGTGTTTGCTTTCTGAAACGTTCTCTCCATTTTCCAAATATAAAATATTATCTTTAGGTATATCACTGAGAACAAATGGAGAATGGGTAATGATTAGGATGCTTATACCAAAGAATGTATTAAGCTGATTACGTTCTATCAGCGAAAGTAATTTGCTTAAGAATGTACGTTGATATTCTGGATGAAAGCATATTTCTACCTCATCAAGCACCATACATAGATTTCGGTAAGCTAAACGTTCATTATCAGGAATGGACAGAATATTATGCGCATGGTAAAGAAGCGTACTAGTCATATAAATAAACTGACGCTCACCAGAACTTAAATCTGATAAAGGTATCGAATGACGATCAATGTCATCCTTTCGCTCTTGCTCAGTGAATTCTTGGCGCATGATATTGTCATAATCTTCATTCTTTATCAAATATATCGTTGGACGAAATAGAGGTGGCGGAAGGGTTCTAAACCTTTGCATTACATTATCACATTCTGTGTTGACATTCAAAAATTCATTGAATTCTTCGTAAGTCATTGGCTGTTCTAGCCTATTTTTATTATCCAATATATCAAGATTCCTAATGAGATATATTGTTTGATGAACCTTCAATTCAATATGTGAAGAATTGACCATGATTTTTTTAGCCAACTCATACACTAATTTTAGTTCATGCTTATTTGTATTAGTTTTAAAAGCATTGTTGACATTTCCCAATGGTCTAAAATGAGAATATTGTGGGTATTTTTCTGCAATGCTAAATGTTTTGTAAACCAAGTAAAGTCGTAGAGTCAGCTCTATATAGTTCATATCTCTTTCAGCATTTATCCCATATCCATCTAGGATTGCTTTAGCATAGCTACCTTCAAGAAAATAGACATACAAAAATTTATCACTTATCCTCTCTGCAGGAATGTCCCTCAATATTTGTCTATCAAAATTCTCCAACAAATACCCCTGATTAAATATGTAGCGAATAGAGGCTAGCCTATATCCTTCAATAATCTGATAGTTCTCTTTTCGAAATTGCAACATTAGGGCACATAAACGATTTACAGTTAATCCCTCTTCTTTTACCATGTCTATCTTTCCGTTATCTCTATATGGGTTAAGAACGATAGGGCACATATATCCATCATTCTTATGAAAGACACCATTTATCCAGCAATTAGAATCATCTCGCCCCCACACATATTCATTTGTACTTTCATCATACGCCTTATTTGGTTGCCATGATGATACTATTTCTTTTCTATAGTCTGCATCGATGAAAGACTGCATACTATAATTGGTCGCAATCAGATAGAAGAAATTATCAGCTACACATTTAGCTACTCCATAATCATTGGTATCTTTCTTTTTTCCATTGATTTCGTATAAAACAGATGAATTCTCTTTGTGCCAACAAAATAAATACTCACCATGCATCAACTCAACTGAATTACGTCCACATATAAGGGTTCCGTGCTTACTATCAAGATCATATTCCAATGTAGCTTCAATGCCTTCAACAAAACAAAGAGCATCAGCCGCAGGCCGGCTTAGTTTTTTAAGCATCATTGCGCCAAGATTATTAACCATGCGGAATACAAGTTCTATCAATGATGATTTTCCACAGCCATTTTTTCCTACAATAGATGAAACCGTAACATTATTAAGAAAGAAATTATCAAATTTTGGATCAGAAAAGAGATATTCTCCTGGCTTTAAAATTTTCAGGATTCTTTTATCGCAAGAATCTTTAACTATCAGTTTTCTTAATGAGAACATAAAGCTTATTTTTTTATGAATGAAAACGATTATTGTTCTGGGGCTTTTTCCATAAACTTATCAAAAAGCTCCTTATGAGATTCAAACTCTATAGAATATGGATCATAGCCTTTATGAAATACAAAATCCCATACACCTAGATATAGACAAAGAACACTCCAAATCTGGATCAGGTGCAGGTGAAACAAAGTCAATAAAACTTTTTAATCTTTTCAATGAACTTGGATGAGTTATACCATCTTTATCAGAAGGACTAGCCATTATCATAGCACAGAATCCCATCAAAACGCCTAATTCAACAGTCAGATTGTTTTTGCCATATCGCCCTTTCAATACCTCTTGAAATGCCATCTCATCTGCTTCATATTCCTGTTCAAAAAATCGTTCGCTAGAAACGCCAACAGAATGTCCTAATAAAATATGGGCAATTTCATGACAAAGAATGTAGTTAACGGCATAAAGGAATAACTGATTAGTAAAATTCACAGCTTCATTCTTATCATGATTGTTTGGCTTGGGGAGGTTTTCCGGCCATTCGTCATAACCCCAATGTAGAGACATCGCATATTGTCTACATTCCTCTGCAACCCTCAAAGCAATATGATTAATATTATCCTCTTTAATTCCTTTTTGTTTATTATCCCAATAACTGGCAACACCTTCTTCGTAACTTACTAAACCAAAATAACAAAGATTCCAAATATAGCAAAGGAAATTTTCGGTTATTGTAATTTTACCTTCACTATTTACATAAGCACGAAATTTTCCTGCTTTACTTTGATCAATTACTATACCAGTATTAAGTTTACAATCATCAACCAAAGGCATTATTACCCGATCAATGTAATCAGGATTAGTATTCTCTAATCGTCCAAGTATATATTTGAACAACCACGATACAGGAGAGTTAATTGTATCTTTCATTATTATGTCTAAATTATGATAGTCAGCTTAAAATATAATATTTTCACACTACAAAAATAGTAAAAATATTGGAATTATATCTTATTATTTGCGAAAATATCGAGTTTCTACAATATATATTACAATTTATGAATTTCAATTTGTTTGCATTATTAACTGCTAATTATGGATTCATAATAATATATGCCAAATTTTGTAACACTGGTAATAATGATAGCATTATTATTTCCAGGAAAACGCTAGTTGAGATTCTTTCAAATGATATGAAATAATTGGAATTAGAATACATTTAAATCAAATTACCATTTTTAATTAATTTTATTAAGGCACTCTTTCTTAATTATTTGATTTGCATTAATCGTGTTCGGCTACCCGCTTTATCTGTTTCCTCTCGTCATCGTTGCAAAACGGATATCTAAGAAACTGGTAAAACCCTATCTTTTCTATCTCATTTCGGGGTTGCCACTAATATCATTACTACTTTGTGTTTTAATTGCCATTAGTCCTTTAGCTGAGAATAGACCCGATGGTTCTGACTTCTTCTCTTACAGAAAAATCGGGGAAGATTATCAAGGAAGTTACGCACTTGACAATAAACATGTGTATTACTGTTTTGATAAAATAGAAGGTGCAGATGTTGCAACCTTTCATCTTATCGGGAAAAACACGGGATATTCTGCCGACAAAAATCATGTATATTATACAGGAAAAATCATGAAGGGGGCACACCCTAAGACTTTCAAAATGTCGAATGCAAACATAGCATGTGACGGGAAGGATTATTATAGCTATGGGATTCCATTTCACGTTTCAGACTACAAGTCGTTCCGCCCAGGTTATAATAACTGGAGTGTAGACAAAAATTATATCTACTACACTGACGATCAAACTGAAAAGGATGAGATTCATTCCATTCCTGTGGGAGACTACAAGTCGTTTAAGGGGCTGAACGAACAATATGCCAAAGACATCTACCATGTATATTTTAAAACAAAAATTGTAGAAGGAGCAGATCCTGCAACCTTTCACACCTTCTTGCAAAGTCGTTATTTTGGGCAGGACAAAAATTGTGTCTATTATGAGAATAAAGCAACAGAGGTAAAAGACTACAATAAATTGAAAGTTGCAAAAGAGAATAAAAACTTCTATGTAGATGGAAAGAATTTCTATACACATGAGTTTCTGAAAATGCCAGAAGGTACAAATATCAAACATCTCACGAATATAGCCTGTGGAGATTGGAGTAAAGACCAGAAGAGAGTGTATTGGAAAAATAGAATCGTGAAAGGTGCAGATGCAAAATCATTTGATGCGCTGCCATCACTCTATCTATATGAAGGTTCAGCTGCAGACAACAATAAAGATTATGACTACGCAAAAGATGCTCATCATATCTTCCATAAGGATACTCTGCTCAAAGATGCTGATTATGCAACATTCGTCTGCGGCTGGGACGGTCTGAACAAAGTTGCTTTCGCCTTTGACAAGCATCGCTACTACGAAGGCCATCCAACTCCGCTTATTAAGAAATACCGCATGGGAAAAATGAAAGTAGAACACAATTAAATATTTCAATAGATACAACCAACATGTACTCCCACTTGCAAAAGAAGCTGTTTGAAGAAGATGGTGTTTACCATCATATTTGGATGGCTATACAGGATGATGATGAGCTGACTGCAGTTGTTCACTCACGCCAACTGCATATTATGATAGGTAGTGTTCTTACATTAATCCAAATCCACTTACTCTTCTTCCCATTGCATTTTGGTGAACACTTGTTGCAGTTCTATTACCTGCATATCAATTGAAGCGGCTTTTCGAAGGTGAGCAACTTGAAGAACGAAATCATTATTTACTCCCTCCATCGTGAAACCATCTTTGGTTTGAAGCAAACGCTTCAAATACTTTCTTCTATCTGCCTGCATCCGATTGAGGTCAATATCGGTCAGATTCTTGATAATATCATATTTATCATACAACTTTGCACGAGGATGCTTCTTCAAAATTGCATTAATAAATGCAACATACAACAGCACGTCGGCTTCCACTGCCCATGGTGAAAGCCATAGATTTAAAGCGTTTACTGTAGAATTATAAACTACAGATACACCTGTTGCTGATTCGTTATACTTAAACACAATACTTGCATCCTCTCCTTCGTCACATTCTTCAAAATATTCGTCATATAAGACTTCTTCAGGATTATCAGGTTCTCCATTTGGATATAGATAATCTACTGCTTTATATATCTTGAAACTCTTTGGGAGTCCAACGATGGCTAATTCATCATATTTCATAGTTCTATCAATTAATTATTAGTTAAAGAATTAGATAATATTTTACTCCAACTCATTTCATTCTTTCAGATATCCGATTATGGTTGTCAGACCATAACTCCTTATTTAGAAGACGAATACGTTGCACTTTCTTCTCGTCCTTACGCATCAGGTAAGTTCTGATGTAGAATACTCATACAGATCCACCATAATCTTTCTATTTAAATATCACTTAGATGATGTTTAGTTATTATTTAACCACTTAATCATCACTTTATTGAAGTATAACATCGCAAAAATAAACTATTTATTTCAATCAAACAAGTATTCTTTAGTAATTATTGATTCTCAGACGATTATTTTACATTTTTATCTTAGCCATGTATATTTTCTCTTCCGCATCACATACATATCATTTTATTTTTGTACTTTTGTTTCCTTTGAGGAAGAACTAGTGCTGTTCTACTTTTAAACAAGTAATAGGAACGCAAAATTGAGTTTAATCTACTATTGTCTTTTTATTATAGATCTATAGTGTTGAATATCAAATGATAGCTAAAAGTTTATATATTGTATTAAGCCCTTAAAATATATGATTTCAATAGATACAACCAACATGTGCTCGCACTTGCAAAAGAAGTTGTTTGAAGAAGATGGCGTTTACCATCATATTTGGATGGCTATACAAGATGATGATGAGCTGACAGCAGTTGTTCGCTCACGCCAACTGCATATCTACCGCAATGGCAAGAAAATGCTGGTGTTAGCTGGTAAGGCTGCGCCGAAGATTATTAGAGAAGACAGAATATGTGAGATGATTTAAAATGTATAGTAGGCATGAAACTGACATATATATATCATAGTGGTTTTGCAATTGAGACAGAAAGTTGTATGCTCATCTTTGATTATTGGATGGATCCTACAGGAGTCATCCCTAAGATTCTATCCACTACTAACAAACCTGTTTATGTATTCGCGAGCCATTTCCATGAAGATCACTTCACAAAGGATATTCTGAAATGGAGAACCGATTACCCAACTCTTTCTTTCATCTATATTCTTTCAAAGGATATTCTGAAACGCAGAAGAGCCGACAAAGAAGATGCTGACGTATGGATGGCAAAAGGTTCTGTATGGAGCGAAGATATTCTAAACGTCTATGCCACAGGCAGTAATGATAGTGGAGTTTCATGGATAGTTGAAGTAAAAGAGACCGAAAGTCAAGTTTATGTCGAGCGTATTTTTCATGCTGGCGATCTAAATAATTGGTATGCTCGTTTTCTGACTGATACCTATGATGGAAATCCTATTGATAGTGAAGAACCGATGAACGAAGCAGAGGCAGAGTCGAGCTCGCTCGAACTTTGTTCTGCAAGGAAGAGGAAGACCGTAGGTCAATTTGGTGTTATTGATCCAATAAAGGATGAGAAACAATTCCTCGGAGAGTTGAAAGACATCAAAAAGATAGCAGACTCTTTCGATGTCGTGATGTTCCCTGTAGATGGCCGTATTGGTAACGGATATACTCGTGGAGCCAGACAATTCATCGAGCAATTCAAGGTTGGATTGTTTATCCCAATGCATTTTGTTGTTAGTGGTTTTAAGAGTGCATGGCGCATGAAAGAGTTTACCGACGAATACAACATACCTTTTTGGAGCATTGAGAAGGAAGGTCAATCAATTAATGTAGAAAAGGAACAAACAATGGCGACTAGGAAATGAATATAACTTTACTTATCATTAAACATACAATACAGGTAACTATTGTTTCTTTTATGATAGGTTAAGCCATTAGTTAGTCATCCAACATTTTCCAGAACTCCAATGATAAATAGCTATTTTCCACATTATTTGCTGTTTTTAATATAAAAGCAATATCTACAGAAATAAAGTCTGCTATACCACAATAAATTGCAGTAAGAAGAAAAATCATTTCTATAGATTTAATATTGTCTTACTGTACACATGATAAAACATATCTATCTCGCGTTTTGCAATACCAAGAGAAACGGCAATAGAATGCCATTTATGAACTCCCGCAATTACTTCATTAATGATTATTCGGGCTTCTTCTTTGCTGATCATGTATTCCTCACAAGAACCAAACAATATCTGTAGGCTTGATTCATTAGTTGATGAGTTAATAAGGAGACTCTGGTATTCACTAAGTGTTGGATTCATATCATAAGCTGGGCTTAATGTCCAGCCCCTTGGTGTAAGTAAGAAGCCATGATTACGGAAATGGTCATCACTATTTCCGATAGCAATATTAAAAGCAACACGACGATACAACTGACTAAGATTCTCATTTACATCACAACAGTTTTGGAGAATGAAGTCCACGATATCGAGATATCCGTTTCCTGTCTTAGCATCACAACCGTCAGTAAGACCTAACAGAGTCATAGCCGATGCAAAGTGTATTCTTATACCCTTTTCTGTACGATCAAATCGTTTTGAAAGGAGTGCATGGTACTTTTCACCTGAAGAAATAATTCTTGTTTCAGCAGCTACAACACCAGCTTCTTTAGCAAGCAAATGACTAAGATGTTCCCAGAGTGCCACATCATAATCATCCTTACGAGATGGGAACTTAGCCACATAAAGTTGTTGTTTTTCGTCAACAATACCAGCTTTCGGACGAGCACCTCCCAAGGATGTTCCAGGGTGGACAAGTTGCTGTATCCATTTCTTATCAGGAAGGATATTTTTCTCTTCACTTTTTTCAATTTCTATGCTTGCAACAACAAGTGAACGAATATCTGTAAGTGGCGGAATACGAAGAGATTGCTCACAGTTAATAAAACTTCCATTTGGTTCTTTCTTTAACCTAAAACCACCCATTCGTGAGTAGTCATCAATACCAATAAGATAATCAAACGAGGATAGTTTTCTAACTGGCCTTTTCTCTTCTTCAGCTTGTATTTGCTCGCGACGATTAAGTAATGTTCTACCCCAACGATCAGGTAAAGCGTCGCTGAAGCATCCAAAGATATCTTTACCAGGTTGTGTATACTGTTGACCAGGATAATTATTAATGTCGGCACTTAGGAAAATGCTCCCATATTTTGAAAGCCATTCATTGTTGTATATAAACGAATAAGAATCAGAGCCTCGAAGAGATTCGTAGCCTAACTCACCAATCAACTGAGGTCTTTCTAGCCAATCGAAGTCACCATATACATACAAAGTATTCATATCTTAAATCTTTTTTGAAGCACGTTCTCGATGAGTTAGTGCCAAATCTTGCAAAGCACGTCCCATCTCATCTTTTTGTGCCAAGAACAATATATCATCATCCAACTGCAAAGCATATAAAACACGAAGATAGATGCCAATAGCTACAGTTGGTGTGCCTTTCTCTATTCTATTTATAGTCAATGCCGAACAAGTCGCACGTTCAGCAACCTGAGCCACACTAAGATTTCGACGCAAACGAGCCAACTTAATCTGCTCGCCTACAATCTGCATCTTTTGTTCCAATTTTCGGGGCAATTTAGTACCCATTGTAGTTTTACTCATACAAGCTTAACATTACATTAACGGTGCAAATATAATGTTTTTTATTTATTATATGATAGGTTGATAGCTAATATATATTTTTTTAACCCTATTTTTACTAAATAAAATATAAAAGGCTTGAAATATCAAACAACCGTTGGAAAACGAACATGGTACACTTAGTTTTTGTATCTCCATTTTAGATTGAAGATAACTAGTAAACAAATAGCCACAACGAAAACATCAAAAATAGTACATATTATAATATGCTATCTTATCCTTAGATTTCATAACTGCTGACCTGCTGAATTTTATCGATACCCGCTTACTATTCATCTTTAATCAGTACAAAAATACTACAAATATTGATTAGTGTAGTAGTTTTGTACTAAAAGTATTATGTTCATGCGATTTTCCGTACAAAACTAATATTAGGAAATACATACTTGTCTTTACTCCATAAAGCGAATAAAGGCAATTTATTAAAGTAATAATATTACTCAGCCTAATCTTTCTTTGGCCTTACAATTGGGAACGTATAAGTTTCTGTTACATACTTATCTAGAATCTGCATTACAAGGATGTCGTTCCTGTGCCTACTAACTAATTCAAGTATTCTAGGCTTCATGATAATTTCTTGTTCAGGTGTGAGCTTATAGAACTTTAAGTCAAAAGAATCAACATGCCCATTCTCGTCATGATTAACTTTCATCCTAAATAAGAATCTTTTGACATTATCAGAAATTCCATCCCAACTAATGCTATCATGAACGATGGCTTTCCCGAAATCCCGCATACTGTGCCCTTGTACAATTCTATTATGAAAGTATTTCACTTTCGTCACTATTCCCTTCTTTATGATAAGTAATGCTTCTTCCTCCTGATTACGGTCAAAAGCCATATGATTATATCTAATAAGTCTGCCTCTACCGATGCGTATAGTATCATTAACCCATGAAGCAAAGATTCCTTTAGGTGTTGCATATTTAGAATAGCATTTAAATACGTGTGACATTTCCACATATACAGACCTACTTCGGTTCAGAGAATCTATCGTAGACTTTTCCCTTACTACCTTAGTCAAAATCAATTTATTGTTTATAATGCTCCAATGACCTATATAGCCTCTCCAGCATCCAGTATTCCAACTATCCTTTTCGAAGTCATTACTCCGGTGCCACTCTTCAGACTGCTCGACCATATCAAGCGGACAATAGAACATCGACCAACTTTTATCATCAAAAGACAAAAGTTCTGATACTTGACCTGTAGCATGCCCTTTCATCAAGACGAGGGACAGCAATATAAATATAAAAAGCATTTTCTTCATTTGTTATGATTAAACTATATTTAGTTAGTATTTCTTACTGCGTTTTTTATGGTTCTTATCCTTTGTTATTCCAATGGTTTCTTTTTCATCGTTCTTTAGGTATTTAGGTATTCAAATGCAATTAAGCGACAGCTTTGGATAATTAAAGAATCATATAAACATCGAGGATGTTTTATCGCATTTTTTTGTTTGCCTCCAATATATTATTCTGGTTTATTATATCATTCATACCATTGAAATTTACATCTAACTATCATTCTTCAAGCTTACCGACAAATTCGCCAACAATGCGGAAGTCATCACTATCTTCAACGCTAATTCTTATTGGTGTGTATTCTGGATTGCGTGGCATAAGAAGAATTTCATCATGCTCCCATGTACCGTCTGAGTTGTAATGCTTCACGCTTTGATACTCCTTGATGGAATATGCTCCTTGATTGTCTGTATCATAGAAACTATGATGCTGTGCAAGTACTACCATTCCCTGACGTGAACCACCAGTATAGGTACGGAACACGCAATATTCTCCATCAATGATAAATGGCTCCATGGAGTGACCAACAGCCTTTACTACATACATATTTAGATTCAAACGTCCAATCCCTTCGGCTTTTACCCAGCCTTGTACCTGTACAGGTTCACCATCACCAAAGCGACCGCAAGCTGCACGGATAGAATATAATGGAAGATATTCAGTATATTGCTTTTCTGGATCTATTTCTGCAACAAAAAATTCCTCTTCTTCGTGAATTTCTTCTGCAGCAATCATAGGTTCTTCTGTATATTCAGGAACAAGCTTTGCAGCCTTAAGAATAAATGTCGGCATTTCATCTATAAGAGACTTAAGATATTTTCCTAACGCTGGATCACAGCAATATACATAACAACCCTTCATGCCACGTGACATCAGCACACGATATATATTGCGTACGTAGTCATCAAAGGTCATGGTTGCTCCTTTCCTATTCTGGCGCAGTACACTATCTTTACATGCAGATTTATCTGTGATAATTTGCTTTGTTATTTCGTTATAGCGAAAATCTTCTCCTATAATGACTCCAATATAGTCAAATTCGAATCCTTGAGCAGTATAAATGCATCCTACTTGCTTTATACCTTCAGGCTTGTAAGCCCACTCATACCATCTCACATAACCATTAGGCGGAGAGGTTATTTTACTATGAGTTTCCCAAGGCATAGCAAAATCACCAATTTGTACATCAGGTGCCAATTTACCATCAACAAGATGATTAGTCCAAGGCCAACAGAATCCAGCTGTAAGACGAGCAGTGATTCCTTCTTCAGCATTTTTTACACAAAGGGCATCATACATATTTTGTGGATCATCAAATACTTGAAAATCATACTCGGTCTTGTCAAATACCGATTTAATCTCTTGGTTATATAAAACTTGCTCTATCCAGTTCAGATAATTATCCGAACCATTACAACGGAATTGAGATACAAGCTCCACCTCATCAACCTTTGCATTCCATCGTTCAGCACATTCACGTATGAGTTCAGAAGATCCAATTTCCACACCACGAATAGCTTGACGATCGTCTATGAAGAATACAGATACCTTTGCTGAGCGAACAAGCGTATCAATCTGAGATAAATCTGTTCGAGCATTAGCCTTTGTAAATTGACTGTTTGCGCTCTTCAGAATACGATGAGCTTCATCGACAAAGAGTACGTCAATATTATTTTCCTCTGCGTAATAAGGAACAAAACTTCCTACGTTTGAAAAAAGCACTCTACTGCCAGGCTTCAGTTGCGTACGCACACCTTCAAGTAAAGGTTTAGACTTTGTCGCATAGTGTACATTGAGCTTAGACTTAGCCATTTCAGCAATTAGATGCAATGCTATCACAGTCTTGCCAGTTCCAGGGCCACCTTTCACCAAAATAACGCTTTTCTGATTTTTATTCTTACTGAGCAGTTTTATCTTATCGCGAATGATATTTCTCGCAACGATTTGGTCTTCAATCAATGAGAAGGATGAAGGATCACCGTTTTCAATCATTGTGGAAACCTCTTCTAGTAGTTTTTTCGATGGGCGAATACGACTCGACATCATTTTATTGAATACCGACAGACCTTGACCGTTGCCCAATAGTCGATATAAATCCTTCGCTAATGCCGCCACATCATCGGCTGCATAAGTAGGAAATTCATTCAACAAAGGCTTGTATTTATCATCAAATAGCAGAGTTGAGAATGTTGAATCACGGAAATAGTTATAGCAATATGCCAAGCCTGTTAATGTGACCTCATGACTGCTAACTGTTTCTACAAAGTTAGTCAAATAACCTTGATAACCTTTCACCTGTTGCGATGGGTGAGGCACTACACGATAAGCACCACCTGTAAATGCAGTCACATTAAAAGTAGGTTCTTCATCGCTTGTTATAAAGTTTCCGTCGCTATTACTTTCCTTTACGCCCGAATTACTCCATTGCTTAAGCTCAATATGAACAACATTTTTCTTATTATTCTTATCCTGACCATAAAGCACACAATCAATACGCTTGCGACTATATGGAATAAAATATTCAAAAGTCACATACGTATCATTAACATCTGATAATTCAATAAGATCCTTGATATGACGAACATTATTGTTCCAAGAGTTCAGCTCAGGCTTACCTGGTGAAAGGTTTATTTTGGCTGAAGATTCCACCATTTTCCCAACCACCTTGTTTAGCAACACATCCTTAAAAAACTGGGATTGCGGTGCGCTATATATGATTCTTGAGTTAAACTCCATCTCTTTTTATAGTTCGTTGTATTTCTTTGAACTGCCTTTTGCCTTTTCTACAGGGTATTTCTCTGCATTGCGTGCAATCTTTTTGAGGCAAATATCCTTCACATTAAGATTGTATTTATCAGCAATCATGAAAGCATAGTTAAATACATCAGCAAGTTCTTCCTTAACCTTTTCTATCTTAACATCTTCAACATCCTTCCAAAGATATGCCTCATTCAGTTCAGCTGCTTCAATAGAAAGAGCTAGAGCCAAGTCTTTAGCATTATGAAATTGTTCCCAATCACGATCATCATTAAATTTGGCAAGAGTTTCAATTATTTCCTGTATATCATTTGTCATCTTGTGCTTCGTGTTAATATAATTATGTATAATATTAAGCACAAAGATAATACAAATAGATAGAAAATGCAAATTTAAAAGTTCTATTTTGTAGAAAAGTTGGAGACTGTAGAATTAAAATGCTACCGCAGGAATAACTAGCAGAGTTTCTTCTGCGCTTCGGAACTCCAAAGCAATAAGAAGATTTAGGGAACCATGGGAACATATGGATTTCCCTTAAACTAATAGGGAAAACATACTCTCACTTTAGGATTTATCCTTTTGAAATTCTTGATTTTCGCCATACCTTTGCATCAACAACAAGAAATATTAACCGCTCGAAAGAGCATTAAAGAAAGGAATAAGTTATGAAAAAGATGATGGCAATACTTGCAATCGCAATTGCAGCAAGTTCTATAACAGCAAACGCTTCTTCTAGGCATGAGAAAAATTGGCGTCATAACAATGGCCATGTAGTAATGATGGACAATGACCATAATCGTCATAACGGTGGTGACAGAGTTTATAACATTGGCAGAGGTCACAGAGGAAACGACGTGGTTATCATCAACAATTATGGTAGACGTGACAGAGGTCACAGAATGGTACGCCATGAGCCTCCACCTGTAAGGTTTGCGCATCACGCACATCCATTCATCGGCTATCGTATCAGCGAAATGCCACGTGGAGCACGTCGAATCTATCGCGATCATCACGAATACTATGTTTATGAAGGATATGTATATAACCCAGTTGTTACGGCTGCAGGTATCATATTCGAGGCGATAGCACTTGCTTCAACTCGATAAGAGCACTCCAACTTACAATACACTACATATAAAGTAAAGCTCCCGGCACTTCATCATTGAATTGTCGGGAGTCTGCATATTATAACTTTCGGTATTCTATCATCATCTTTTAACAAGATAATTGCAGCTACTCTCTCCCACTTCTGCCTCTAGTAATGTCTAGAGATGAACAGTAGCAACCGGTGCTCGACTATATCAACACGCATCTGTATAAGGATTTGTCGATAGGTGCCCTTGCCAGCAAATTTAGATATTCAAAAACAAATAGAAAAGCTGAGACTATAAGATTGAAATATTGTTCTTGTTAGCTCCAACTAAGTTTTTTCGTTTTTGCACTCTGAACAATAAAATATCGAACAAAAACGTTTTTTTGTTCCATCAAGGTTTGTAATATCAAGATATTTTCATATATTTGCCCATTATAATTACTATTGACATGGGGACATGCGAATACATGCTTACTGAGATGGCAATAAATTACGGGCGAATAAACAATAACGTTTTAATAAATTAAACTATGGATAAAAATCTTATGAACAAAATAACAGAGCAGCTCCAAGCCTACATTAACGAACAAGAAAAGATGGGGGGAACGCCCAATGAGGAAATCCTCAATAGATTCTTGGGCGACATTATTACCTTTCAAAACGAGACCCCCATAGCTAATTTCAAAAGATTTACACCCGACCAAATGTATCAGATGCTCAACGATCCTTTGGGAAAGAAATGCCCTGTGAAATTACGTAAACTTTCTGATAGTGAAATAGAAGAAATCCCATTCATCAAACAAGCACTCTACCTTCTGAGATCTTTATCTGAAAAAGAACTAAAGCTCACGCCACAAGGTTACATTCCTCCTAAATTGGTAACAGAACTATATGATATGGGATTGTCTGATTGGAGTTCAGATTATTATAAGCAAAAATTGGAGTCAAGAGTTGAAGTGGTACAAGTGCTACGCATCGCATTGAAAGAGTGTGGATTTATTAAAGTGCGCTGTGGAAAGATGTCGCTTACCACCAAAGGAGGTAAGATGCTAAAGGACTACAATGCTCTTTTGCATGCCTTAATGATTTTTCTCCTTTTGGACTTCAACGCAGGATACTTCGATTTATACAACGATATCGAAATTGGTAATGTCGGAAGGCTCTATTCTCTTTGGCTTCTCCATCGTTACGGTGACACTTGGCGACATAAAAAATTCTATGCCGAGGCTTACTTTAAAGCATTTCCTGGTTTATCGCCATCAGCGTGCTATGAACTTAGAACATTTGATAGGGTATTTCATTATATCGGTCTTTGCGATATTAATAAGACCGAAAAAGATCGCGGCATTGATTTTGGAAGCAAAACAAGAAAGAGAGAAATACTCGATAAAATATTCACATTCATTGAACCTCAGAATAAATAGTTTGACTAGGTGAAGAATAACGAACTGAAAAACTTCATCAATAAGGTGAGTTATAGCGAGTTAAGCGATATGCTAATGGAATATGCCCAACAGGACAAATCTTTTGAAAAAAACTTCAAGAATTTCATTGAGAGGAAGATAAAAGATGTTTCCGAAGAGGATGTACGAGAGGAAGTTGCCACCTCTTTTTGTCAGATACATTCTAGCGGTAGCAGATATGACAACTATGAAGATACCGATTGGTATGCTGTCATGGAGGATTGCGATCACTTATTCGAAAAGGCATTACAAGCCCTTTCGATGGGAGAACTAAGTTGTGCTGTAGCCTATCCATTGCAATGGTTATCCTGTTTTTCTAATACCTTTAACGAGGATTCTTTCTCTTATGATAACGAAGGAACTAAGTTTAGTTATGCTTGCGAACAAGCAATAGAAATTATTGAGAAGGTGATGAGAAGCCCTAAAGCTGATGCCGATTTTAAAGAAGGCGTGAGCATAGAACTATCTGGTATAGCCAAAGATACAACTATTTTTGATGACTACTGCTTTGTCAATCTAAAAGCATTTGCCAAGCGAATGGAAGCCATGACGCTATCAGGAGAGGATGCGCTTGCAAAAATCGAAGAGCTCATCGAAAAACATGAATACGGCGTATCACAATCAGATCTAATCATTCAAAAAGCAACTATTTTATTTGCTATGGACAAAGACGAGGATGCTATTCGCTTTTTGGAAAATAATGTGTTAGAAAAGGAAGTGTGCGACCATCTTGTTGGGCTTCTGATAGAAAAACATGATTATAACCATGCAATAGAAGTTTTGGAAAAAGCAATTAAATTTGGAGAAAGCTGCCATACAAGGATATGGCTTAAGAAAGAGATTGAGATTTATTTGTCGCAAGGTAGAGATAAAGAGGTTACAGATACCTATCGAAGATTGTTCATACTCTCCAATGGTGACATTGAAACCTATAAGACTCTAAAAGAGCGCATTCCTAAGGATGAGTGGAAAGGTTATCTGGATGCATTGATGAATGAAACTACCTTCTATTATTCCGTCCTTGGAAGAAACGATAAAGCCGAAATAATAAAAGTGGAATATGGTGATGAAGCTTTGTTTGAATATCTGTGTACTGTGAATAATGACTATCGGCTAGAGCTGTATTCCCATTATGCTACTCAGCTGGCGGTTGAATACCAAACAAGACTCATCCCTTATTATATGGATGCTTTACGAAAGGAAGCTACATTAGCCAAAGAACGTCATCAATATCAAAGGATGAGATACAATATGGAACACCTACAAGAACTGAAAGGTAGCGAGGAAGCCATAAAAATTCTTCTAGCAGAATTTAGAGAGTTATATCGTCGTCGCCCTTCTTTTATGAGGGAATTAAATCGAATTGATAACAAGTAACATTGTTTTAAATTCGTCGAACTCACGCTATATTAATTTATAAACTTTTATCATACTAATTATACGCTTAACTCTTTGTTATCAAAGTGCTATAAAGTAGACATCAAAAGGTTATCCAATTTATAAAATAAAAAGATTCATCGTAAATTTGAAAGGTATACTTCTTCCTAAATTTACAAAGTTTCCAGAAAAAAAGAAAAATCACCTACATTACCTACATTTTTGACTTAAACAATTACTAATCAACATATTAGACCATGTATAACAGTGCTTTTTCCTACATCTTTCCTACATGGTTCCTACATTAAAAGCACGTGTTTTTGCATAAAACAATGGATTTTGATCGATTCGCAATACGGAAATCGCTTTTATTTCTTAGACCATTAGGTCATGTTTTCATCAGTAACGTAAATCACTAGGGATTCTTTCACCAAAATTGAGAATATAGAAATCTCGTTTAGAATTGTAAATAAAATATGGACACCAAGCTGATTTGTAAAATATTTTAACACGTCAAGCTTTTCAGTAAGGGATTTGAGAAAATATAATGATCACCAGTAATGACTTAAAAAATTGTATAGTGTTTCAGTATGCATAACTACAAATGTATATACAGATACCAATTATGGTCAAAATGTATGAAGCGCAACGAGAATAAAATCACCTTTTTCGGAGTGCTTTTGAGTAATAAGGCCCTAATCACTCGGTAAATCATGTAGGACAACAGAGTGATTAGGCCCTAATCACTCCCTAAAATGTATAAGAACGGACTCTTATACATTAGCTAACGTATTGTATAACAATGCGTTTTGCAAAAACATGTAGGAAATTGCCCTGAAAACTCACAAAAAAATATTTTTTTGTCGATGTAGGTAGAATATATGGATGCTTTATTGTAGCTAAATACATCTCAAAATATTGATATTCTACACATTTGTAAATATCAAACTGTTATGGATGTACTGTTTATTATTCTTAATTCGTTGACGTGATATTTCTCTGCACATAACTTTGCGGGAACTTGTGCCAAAGATCCATAGTACTTCTTGTTTACTGAATTGTCTCTCATTAGTTGCATTTTACTGCATTTACAATGATTGCCCTAGTTCATAAGCCTCGTTCAAGGAATTAGTATTCAGAATATCTCCCTTGTCTTTAGCACCTCTTACTAAAACGTGACCAGCATCTTCAAGATGAAAGAAATTCAAGCAAAGCTTATATTGACTAATAATACTGTCGAATAAACCATCAAGGGTTGCTGCACCTACGAGAAGAAGTGCCATCCTCTTGATGTTGAAAGTATCACGAATAGGATTATGGCAACGGTCGATTACAGCTTTTAGTTGAGCACTAAGCCCATAGAAATATACAGGTGAAGCAATCACAAGCATATCGGCTTGTTTCATTTTCTCGTAAATACCTGTCATATCATCCTTCTGTACACATGTATTGTTCTCACTCTTGAAACAAGCATTACAGCCAATGCAAGGAGCAACCTTATTATCATGCACTGATACAACTTCCACGTGATGATGTTCTGATGTACCCTTGATGAAGGCGTTAACCATAAAGTCTGTATTGCCACCTTTACGTGGACTTCCGGATAATACTAATATATTCATAATCTGTTTTTATCATTATTCATTTGAGATAATAACTTCTCAATTTTTTCTTATTTCTGCTACTTATTTTACTTGGTTAGTTCAAAGAAAAAGAAATCTGTCCAACCTGTATTTTCTGCATATAGATGTTGTTTGCCACGATACTCAAAACCAATACGCTCGTAAATTTTATGAGCAGGGGTATTAGATGCAAGAGCATCCAAACGAACAGATTTCATACCAGAATCAATGGAGATACTAATAGCCTTGCGAATCATTTCCGTACCCAAACCAGCACCTTGATAATCAGGACTAACAGCAAGGATATGTATCACTGCTGCCTCATTATCTTTTACTTGCTTAGACCACTTAATTGCATGATAATCCTCACCTTGATACATTGTTAAAGCCATAGCGCCAACAATAGCATCATCCTTTTTGTACAGATACATACTTCCTTCTTCTATATAAGCTTTAATGCCTTCTTCTGTAGGGTGTTGACCTTTCTTCCAACGTGCATAGGTATCCATCTTTGGAGTACGCAGAGTCACATCATCATAAAATTTGATGACTGACTCAAAATCATTTATTGTTGCCTGATCTAGTTTCATTATTTAATAAAATCAATACCGATATAGTTTCAAAAAGATGTCGATCAAAAACTTCTATTGAGATTATTCCTCAATAAGGTAACTTGTCATTGCCATAGAGTCTAATTCACAATGATTATTAAACGTCGTTATCTTCTTGCCATCGCTTGCACCAAGTACATATAACAATGGCAGGAAATGATCAGATGTAGGTACTGAATAACGAGAATTCTTGTGAAGAGTAAAGTTTATAACCTTCTCGTCATCACGACGTTCTACAGCTTCAGTAATGTAATCATTAAATGCTATAGTTTCAGGACTGCCATGATTACTATCCCAATTGACAAGACGGAGATTGTGCACTACATTGCCACTACCAATTATAAGGTAACGTTGCTTGCGAAGTGGGGCAAGTTGCTTGCCAACTTCATAGCATTGCTCTGGAGTGAGCACTCCATTCACAGATAGCTGAACAATTGGAATTTTTGCTTCGGGGAACATGTGTACAAATGGTGACCACGTACCATGATCAATGCCCCAAGTATTATCTACCTCTGCACCTAAGTTCTTCATCGCTAGGATTGCATCACTTAGTTCGGCACATCCTTTCGGCTGATATTTCACATCATAGAGTGCCTTAGGAAATCCGTACATATCGAATATCTGTTTAGGATTATCAGTTTTCTGAATAAGCGTACGATTCTTATACCAATGAGCTGAAATAACCAATATAGCTTTAGGCTTACCATAGTCACGAATAATCTGATTCCCTATTTCACTCATCTTACGAGTAATATTATTATCATCAATAGCAATCATTGGACTGCCATGACCTACAAATAATGCCGGCATTGTTTTCATAAACAACTTTATTTGTATTAATTATAAGTACTTAATAGTTGATGATCTGCGAAAAAGTCATAACTTAATTGTCTTAAACAATAATAGATTAGAAACCAAGTTCGCAATGGCCACTGAGGACAAAGTTACTGAAATATTTTATATTGCAAATGATTGCTACTAGTTTTTTGATGGCATCATGAAAAAATATACAGAATGCTATATCTTAGATGCATTGAAATATAAATAAATTATCAATTACTTTGCCATCATTTTTTTTTTTGGTAACTTCGCCGAAACAAAAAGACAAAAAATGAAAATAAAGATAATTCGAAATAACGAGAAAGGGGAAGTACAAGCCTTTGACGGAGAAGTACAAGTAGGACAGATTAACTTTAACATAACAGACAATTTGCTTTCAATAGAGCATACCAAAGTTGTCGAAGGATTTGAGAAAAAAGGTATTGACGGCATTTTAGTTCAGTCGGCAACGGATTATGCAGTACATCATAACCTAAGAATAAAGCCTATTTGTTCATATGCACGACTATGGTATAAACATCATAAGAAACAATACAAATCGATACTAACTACGGATAAGTAAATTATAAGGAACATGCCAATAAGTTTACTACCGACATTACTGATGGCAATCCTTGTTGTGGGATATACACCTGGTCCAGCTAACATATATGCACTTTCAATGTCTATCAGACATGGAAAACGAAGAGTACTTAACATGTGGCTGGGACTGCTTGTTGGATTTTCTACAGCTATATTTATCCTAGCTTTACTTACTCATTTATTAGGTACAGTACTTGGTTCATATATTGGATATGTGAAGTATCTCGGCGCAGCCTACATCATGTGGTTGGGCTGGAAGATATATCATACAAGTGGACAGACCAAGAAAGACAATAGAGATTGCACATTCTGGAGTGGTTTCATTGTACAAATGACGAATGCAAAGATACTATTGTTTGACCTTACATGTTTCAGTTCGTTTGTACTTCCCTACTCTAACAGACTCTTTGACCTGCTAGTTGTATCAGCTATGCTACTTATTGCTGGTCCTGGAGCCAATCTTGTTTATGTGTATATCGGCACGTATTTGAATCACTTCTTTAGCAAATACAGCAAGCAATCAGATATTGTCATGTCACTTGCTCTTGCATTATGCGCTATTTATATAGTATTAAACTAATTAGAATAGGGTTGAATAACATAAGAATGTGTTTTGTATAATTGACCGTTATCATAACAACTAACCTCTTTTGGGTTCTAGAAACTGACATGCTCAGAAAATAAAAATACAATGAAAGACATAATATTAAAATCGGCTCGTTTGATCGCAACAGACTACGAGAGCAGCAAAATCATTGAAAGACTTAAGTCTGAAGGAGTTTACGGTCAAGAAGATAATCAATGGCAATCAATGAATATTGTACTCGTATCTTCTGTTGAAGGAGTTGCAAACATTCCGAATATGCTTTCTAAAAGTACTCCTGCTAAACGAAATATAATAATTAAGACAAATCCATCTTTAGAAATTGATGATAATATTAATTACTATTCAGTACTCTCATTCTTTAATGGCGCAGACCCATACAAGGAAATAAAGGCATTATTGTACTTCATTCGCACTAACGGGGATACTAATAGAAACATAGCGTTTGATGAATATGAAATCTTTGATTTGATTAAAGGCAGAAACATGATATCAACAGCATCGTATTCTTATAATGAGAACGTTGATGAAGTTATCAATGAACTTAAGAAAATTAAGCTGCATAATAATCGCAGATATCTACTGTTATTCACATACGAACACAATAATGAAGCAACATTCCTTGATATATTACCTGTGAACAACTATTTAGAATCGTTTCCGAAAGATGCAACCGTATGTTGGAATATTATAGAGTCCTCTGTTAATCAAGTAACACTATTTACCTCTATTTCAATATAAAACATATTTCGTAAGGAACAGGATTGAAATTATATGATAGCTATTCTTGTATAAAACAAAATTAGCAACTACATACAAGCACTCTTATTATTTGCTTGCGAGAAGTATCTCTTCGCCGCAATAAAATTGGTGTATATGAATGTTATAAGATTGTGAGATAACCTCAAAACAATGATCGCCTGTGCAGTGACCTGTATAAAATTGCACACGAGGATAATCTTCATGCAAACGCACGGCAATGGTATTTAGTTGTTTATCGGTCTCATAAGTTTGAGCAAGATAGCTATCTAAAAGATGAAAACCGCCAATACTCAAATTAATTGTAACATCTATTGATTGCAATATGTTTAGAATACCACTATGAGCGCATCCTGTAAAAAGTACGCCATCAATAACAAAAGCAAGTTCATGAGTGAAGTTATCTGGTATAAACTGTCCATAAGCATCACTACAAAGTAAACTCTTATTTCCTAACGGAAGTGGATTCCGCTTCTCAATATTTGCATAAACATTAACGGCTCCAATATTAGTACTTTCGTTGACAAATAGAAAGCGTTTTTTATCTTGTGAGAAATCGACATTGCCTGTAATAGAATGCTGATAACGCCGCATTGATGCATATTCTGTTCCAGGAATAGCTTCCGAAAGAATTACTTTAGCCTTATTGTTAAGTTTAAGAAAATAAGGAAGACCTCCTATATGGTCATTATGTCCATGAGAAATTAGACAATAATCCACATCAGCGAGATCTATTCCCAAAACCTTTGCATTACGTATGAAAAGATCAGACGCGCCCGTATCTAGCAAATACTTACCAGAAGGGGATTCCAAATATACAGACAGACCATGCTCAGTCTGCAACAGTTTATTATTAGTGCGGTTATCACTCAGCACTACAAGTCGTGTTCTTTTCATACGTTTTAGTTTTATCTACTCGTGGTCGTGATGATGACCTTCGCAATGATGATGACAACTGCTATCACCATATACTATTGTTCCACCTAGATACTGGCTCAACACCTCTTCTACAGCTATAGTTGGAGCACCGCCGTGAACCTGAATACCAAGATCATTAAGCATAGTCACTGCTCCCTGACCTAATCCACCACAAAGTACATCTGTTCCGCCCTGAGCCGCAATAAAGCGAGGCATTGCACCATGTTCATGCTCTGGAGCCTTGAGTACAACAGTTTCTTTTACTTGTCCGTCTTCTACAGTGACAAATGTAACTTCTGGTGCTTTTCCGAAGTGTTGCCACAGTTTACCCTCTGATGTAGGGATTGCAATTTTCTGATTCATAACTTGTATATTTGATTTTTGTTGTTGATAATCTTCAAATTCTATATTATCATTTGAAATAACTATTTTCTTCCCTTCAACCAAAGCCACAGCGATCTTCTTTCTAGCCTCAGCATAAATCCTCGTCAATGTAGGTCTAGAAACATTCATCTGCTTGGCAGCAACATCTTGCAACTGCCCTTCATAATCAATAAGTCTGATAGACTCATATTCATCGTATCTTAATTGAATACTATCCTTTCTATGACAGCAACGTCCATAAGGGCGAAAGCCTGATACAACGGGCGAAGAAGAAATGATTCTACTCTGTTTTGGTCTTGGCATATTATCTATTTTAATGAACGTACGTTCGTTTTAACGACTGCAAATATAATGCTTTATTATGAACTATAGTTCATTATTAAGAAATATTTAGAACTTTTTATTCTTAAATTATCTTATAATTGTTCTTACATTCTTGTGAAAATCCATATATTAATGTCTAATGATATACCTTTGCAATTATTAAATGCAACTAACAAGTAAAACATTAAATACCATTATGACAAAAATATTTTCATCTTTAATCATCGCCCTATTCTGCTTTGTTTATTCTGCTTCAGCACAAGAGAGATTGCATGAGGCTCAATGGATTTCAGCTCCACATACACAGACAGCATCAATGCCGATGTTCAGAAAAAACATTGTCGTTAAGAAAGATGTAAAGGATGTTATAATTTATGCCAGTGCACTGGGCGTATATCAGATTTATGCTAACGGCAAAAACTTGACTGATGACATGTTGATGCCGGGATGGACTGATTATCGCAAGAGCATACAATACCAAAGTTTTCATCTTAAGGAAAGACTACACGCAGGCGACAAACTCTCCGTTGCCTCTGAAGTAAGTAAAGGTTGGTGGGCTGGCGGAATATCCAGAGGTATCTATGGGAAGAATGCAGACATGGGATTTATTTGCGATGTACATATTGTCTATAAAGACGGTACTACCCAAGATTGCCTAAGTGACACTACGTGGAAATGCTACACTAACGGTGCCCTAGTAATGGGCGACATTTACAATGGAGAAACTTATGATGCACGCAAAGACAATCTTGCTGATGTTTCTACCCCAGCCTACAACGACAACACTTGGCAACCTGCTGTCATCAACCACGATAGTAAGGGCGAACTATGCAATATGATTGGACCACAAATCAAAATTAGAAACAAGTCATTGTGGCGTAATCCACAGAACATTACTATTTATCAGGGAGCAGATTCAACAAATACCACATTCGGCAAAATCCATATCGTTAACAACAATAATAATCTTAAGAATCCTATCCATCTAAAGAAAGGACAAACATTGTTAGTTGATTTCGGGCAAAATATTGTGGGATGGATTGACATAAACGTTAAAGGAAATAGCGGAACAACATTAACATGGAAGCATGGCGAGATGCTGAATTTCAATGGAGACGAATCACGACTCGACAAAGGTCCTGGCGGAAGTCTGTGGACGTGGAACTTAAGGGATGCGAAAGCTACAACTACATACGTGATGAATGGTAATGAGAAAGGTGAGGAATATCACCCTAATCACACTTACTTCGGATTCAGATATGCAGAACTTACGGCTACAGATGACGTAACCATAAATAATATTAAGGCACAAGTGGTAGGCACTGATCTAACAGAATGGGGAACATTCAAATGCTCTGATTCAAACATCAACCGTCTTTATAGCAATGTGTGGTGGGGACAACGAGGCAACTTCATGAGTATTCCAACCGACTGCCCACAACGTGATGAAAGATTGGGATGGACTGGCGACACACAGATATTCTCACGTACTGCACTTTACAATTCTGATGCAGCCGAATTTTATCGTAAATGGATGCGAGACATGCGCGATAGTCAACGTGAGGATGGTGCCTATCCAGAGACAGCACCTTTCTGCAATATGTGGGGATATGGCACTGCTGGATGGGGAGATGCCGGAATCATCGTTCCATGGAATACTTACGTAATGACGGGCGACAAAGAGATTATAAAAGAGAACTGGCAATCAATGCAAAAATGGATGGAATTCTGTTCTTCTCAACATGATGGTCAATGGACGCATATTGGTGCTGAACCAAAATGCGGTGACTGGCTAGCATATAAGGAAGTTGATGCGCGATATGTTTCGTATGCTTACTTTGCCTATTCAGCAGAATTGATGCAGAAAATGGCTGAAGTCATCGGAAAAAGTGAAGAAGCTTCAAAATATAGCAAACTATGGCAAGACATTCGCAATGAATTTCAGAAACGATACATCACAGATGGAGAGATAAATACGGGGAAAGACACTCAGACTGCTTATCTGTTAGCTTTGCATTTCAATCTAATTCTGGATACTCAGAGACAGCATGCGATAGATTCTCTTCGAAAAAATATCATCAATAACGACTATAAGTTATCTACAGGATTCATTGGAACCGGTATTCTTATGGAAACACTTACAGAATGCGGAATGACGGATCTCGCCTATCGTTTACTTTTCCAGCATCAAAATCCATCATGGCTCTACAGCATAGACCAAGGAGCAACAACGATATGGGAACGCTGGGACAGTTATACTCGTGAGAGTGGCTTCAATAAACATCCATGGAATATGAATTCATTCAACCATTATAGTTATGGTGCAGTTGTAGAGTGGTTCTATTCTTCTATCTTGGGCATTCGCCCTGACGAACAGCAACCAGGCTTCCGCCACATCATCCTTGAACCATATCCTGGCACAAAACTCCAATGGGCAAAGGGATCAACGATGACGAAATACGGTAAAGTAAGTGTGGAATGGAAAAAAGACACTCAAGGAAGAATACACTATATGGTTACGATTCCGAAGGGAACCAGTGCCACATTGATAACTAACAATCAGCGAAAAGAAGTAAAGGCAGGAAAGCATACATACTGTTTAACTATTAATGAATAGTTAAAGTTTACATAGTTCCTAAAGAAAACTCAGGAATTATATAATAACATAAAAGTTATGCTATTTCACATTCCTATATTGGTAACAATAATGGTTACAGTCATTTATTTATAGCTCGTCCACTATGTATTTTTCTAGGCTTGAAGGTGCTGCAGTCGGTGCAAAGCGCTGAACAACCTCACCATTCTTATTGATAAGGAACTTGGTGAAATTCCATTTGATAGCACTCCATAATATTCCACCCTTCTTACTCTTCAGCCACTTATATAGTGGATCAGCATCATTTCCATTAACATTGATCTTCTTCAGAACAGGAAATGTCACTCCATAATTTAATGAACAAAACTCCTGTGTCTGATTGTCTGAATCTGGATTTTGATTAGCAAACTGATTGCATGGGAAACCTAAGATTACCAAGCCTTTATCCTGATATGTATTCCATAACTCTTCAAGTCCCTTTAATTGGGGAGTGAATCCGCACTTAGTTGCTATGGTGACAATCAACACTACTTTACCCTTATACTCAGCGAGGCTTACAGACTCGCCTTTTTTATTCTGAACTGTAAAATCATATAAATTCTTTGCTTCCATAACTTTATTTTTATTTGATTCAAATGTATGAAATATATTTTATATCGCACGAAATTTAAAAGTAAATTGCGAAATATTAAGAGTCTAGCTGTATCGCGTATGACTCAAATAATCACAAGTTCTATCATGCATCATGATGAAGTTCCATATCAGACTCTTTCCTAAGAGCAGCTATAGCCCACTTAATTCCTTTAGCCTGACGTAGATCTCCATCAATAAAATGATTTCCAGGATTGAGTTCAAAATGTGTAACATGACCTTGTACTTTATAGTGTTCAAAAATATGTTGCGTCTTTTCGATGATTGTTTGTAAATATGCATTCTTTGATATACATTCTTTATCACCAATAGAAAGATAAACAGGAGCCTTTGTCATTGGTTCATGAGAGATTACAAAATCTTCGAAATCAGGATACCATAAACTTCCTGAGGCAGAGATATAAGCAGCAAACTTGTCTGTACGATACATTGCATAGAGAGAAAAGAGCCCCGACATCGAATAGCCTAGTAGTATTCGGCATGGATTATCCACTCTCAGCAGTTTCTCGCAATGAGGAATCAAACTTGTAAGCATCCATTCTAGATATTTATCGGCATTACCCTCGAAGTTATCATGCTTACATATCACTTTATCTGCCTGATATGGCGACATATCTGCATCCCAATCAATCTTCGAGATAACGACAAGATGGAATGGCAAACAATTCAAATCCTCGCATGATTTAAGAATAGGTTCGGTTCCATCGCCGTAACTATTGCAATAAACGATAACATCTGTTGACTCCAACGCTGGAGTTATCGTGATGTTGTAATCGTTTAATATCTCTTTCATACTTCTACAGTTTATAATAATTTATCATTTCTTTAAATCCCAACTCCTGATACATCTTTTTACCACTTTCTGATGATTCAAGATAGATTTTTGTGATACCCTGAGTTTTTGCCTGATCAACAAGCCACGAAACTATTTCCATGCCATATCCCCGACAACGATACTGGGGACGAACATATATGTTCATCAAATAAGCACATCTACCAGATGGATTTTCAGGTGATGGCATTTCATTATAGAGGCATAAGCCGCCACATCCTATTTCATCATCATACAGGCAAGCGATATGTCCACCACGAGTAATCTCTTGCACGTAGTATTCACGATTCGCCGCCTCCAATGCTTTCCAATCTACATTTTCAGAATCTGCAAATACCTCATGCAACACTTCCATACGCCACAACATCAACGTATCGAGTTCATCAACATTTACTCTTCTTATATTCATATCAAGCTAATTTTAATACTGTCGGCAAAGCCTTTATGTCCACCTTTCCATTAGGAGTGAGCGGCATTGTGTCTAGTTTGATGAAAAACTCAGGAATCATATATGATGGTAGAAATTTTGCCATATTATCACGCACCCGACTCATTCTAAAAGCCAGTTTATCCTTCGGCACAATATAAGCCGCTAGATAAGCGAGTCCATTCTTGTCGTTATGTGCCAACACAACGCCCTTTTCCACATCAGGACAGCTACAAAGAATGTTCTGAATCTCAACGGTTTCCACTCTTTTGCCAAGAATCATCACCTGAGTATCCTTGCGATGTAGAAATATAATGGTTCCATCCGTTTTCATTAGTCCCAGATCACCTGAACGATACATCATCCTACCATCTTCTAACTTCACATAAGCTTCGTTTTCCTTCTCACGATGTTCACCGATATATCCTCGCGAAACTCCTCCTCCTAAGATACATATTTCTCCGATGACACCATTAGGAACCTTTTCCAACTTATCATTTCTTATTTCTATCTGAGTTCCAAATACTGGTTTTCCAATAGGATAAGTTCCATCGGACTCTGCCTTAACCTTATTCACATGACAATAAGATGCACAAACCGTTGTTTCGCTTGGACCGTATGTATTATATATTTCAAATTTATCAAGAAGATTAGTCACATAATCTTCTCTTAATACGTCACCACCACTTATCAATAATTTAAGTGTAGACGGAACGTGATCAAGTTTGTTCATCTCCAACAAGAGATATGGGAAACCACTTATTTCTGTAATATGGTGTTCCTCGATGAAGTCCATCACCCGCTTAATGTTACCCTTTACATAGTCAGAAGGAATGGCAAGTGTAGCACCATTGCAGAGCGTAGTAAACACTTCCTCAACAAAGATATCGAATGAACATACAGAATACTGAAGCATTTTGTCTCCCACTGTGGTATGGAATTCATTCTCGAAAGCAGATATATAGTGACATACATTGCGATTCTCTACAGTCACACCTTTAGGCATACCAGTAGAACCACTAGTATATAGCACGTAAGCTATTCCATCCGCAATAGATTTATCATTAGCCCTTGCTTTCTTGTCAATTGCCATTCCCTGTTCGATGAAACGCAAATTCAACCCTTCAAGTTTTTTAGCATACATCCCATTCGTAATCACAAAGTCTACCTTGCACTCATCCATGATAAACTTAATTCTATCTGTTGGGAAGAATGGTTCAACCGGTACATATCCTGCCCCAGCCTTCAATATAGCAAGCATTGCAGCAATTTGCTCTACGTTATGATTCATCACAACGCCGATAAGTTTAGGATCATTTGTTTCAAATCCATCTATTATCGTGTCTACAAGTGCATTGAGTTCCGAAAAGGTTAGACTTCTGTTATCATCAAACACAGCTACAACATCTGGATGAATCTCCACCTGTCGCATAAAATAACTATATATTGTCTCTTTCATATCACACTATTTATTTTACATTTTATAAATCATTTTTTTGTAGATGAATAAACAATCATGTTGAATGTACAACACGCTAGTTTTCTTCTTCCTTCTTATATAATTCAATGTAGTTATAATGTATATTCCTGAGTAAGGTATTGGCATTATATATGTTCTCATCACCACATCAGGTGATGCTGACTTTATTATCGTGTTGCTATATTGCAAACCATTATAGCTACAAATATAGTAATAATATAAACCGCCTCCAAATAATTCTTTATCTTATAAACTTTGAACCACAAAAACAATCATTTTGCTTTATTATCATGCCATACTTGTATTTGTAAATTTAGCAATATAATATTAATTGACCGTAAACAAATGGGTAGTTCACCTAATAGGTAATTAATTATTATCGAACTGAGTTTATTATTTTAGAGAAAATGTGTAACTTTACCGCATGAATAACTAACAGCATATAAATATGAAGAGTTTTAATGCAAAGCCTTGGCTGTTGCCACAGCCTGTACTTATTATTGGTACATACGATGAAAACGGAGTTCCTAACGCTATGAATGCCGCATGGGCAGGTCAGGCGAATATGAATGTAATCACCATTTCACTGGGTAATCACAAGACGACTAGTAACCTGAATGATTGTAGCGAGTTCACTGTTGCATTTGCTTCAAAGGAGACTATGGTTGCATCTGACTATGTAGGAATCGTCAGTCAGAAGAATCATCCAGATAAGATGCAAAAATCAGGTCTGACCCACGAGAAGGCTCCTAACGTGAATGCACCTGTATTTACTGATTATCCAATGACATTTGAGTGCCGCATTAAAGAAAAACTTTATGAAAGCGAGACAGGTTATTTCATTGTTGCAGAGATTATTAACATACTCGTAGACGAGAAGTATCTTGCAGAAGATGACAAACCAGATGTTGAGAAAATGAATCTTATTACTTTTGATCCTATCCACATGGGCTATATTGCACTCGGAGAACGTGTTGGTCAGGCTTTTGGTGAAGGCAAGAAGTTGAAATAAGAATGGGAAAGAAACTCAAACATATCAAGTTATGGCTTCAGGGGCTCTCGTTCCGTACTGGTGTCATCGTTTTAGCTTTATGCATACCGTTTTATATTCTATCTTTCGCACAGATGGCTTTACCCACAAAATATCTTTCTGTAGAAACTAAAGGTATTCTTTGGGTGATACTATTCGGCATGGCTAAAACATGCCAGTATGGTGGACTTACTATTCTAGGAGTTGAAGGCTATAAACGAGTTAAAGCTTGGCTGAAAGTAAATAAGAAAAAGCAGGCAGACAAAGACAATTCAAATAGTGATAAATGTTGATTTATGGCTAACGAATAACGATATTCAGTTAGCGTGAATTAACTCTACCCTATGGAAATATTTCGCTATTTTTACGGAATCATCGAGAAAATGATTATCTTTGTTCAAAATTTGAATATCAATGAATTATAAAAATATCATTTTCGACTTAGGTAATGTGCTAGTAAAACTCGACGAAGATGCTACAATGCAGGCTTTTGAAAATCTTGGTATGGGTAGATATAAACATCTACGTGAAAATCCAGAAACTCTTAAACTATTTCAAGCTATGGGCATTGGAATGATTTCTAATCAGGACTTCTTTAATGCCTTTCGTAGAATCGTCAACCCAAACGCCACAGACAAGCAAATTACTGATGCGACCAATGCGATACTCATTACAATTCCTGATGTGAAAAAACAAAAGCTGATGGATCTTCGCAAAGCTGGATATCGTACTTTCTTGTTGAGCAACACCATTGATTTACACTGGAGATATTGCAAAGACGAACTCTTTCCGATGGACAACTTTACGGTTGATGATTATTTCGAACACACATTCACTTCGCAAAAGATGCACATGAAGAAACCTGATGATGAGATATTTCAGACCGTTATTAAAGAAACCGGTATTGAACCGAATGATACGATCTTCATTGATGATCTCGAAGTGAATTGCAATGCTGCCGAAAGAAATGGTATTCACGCATTTCAGAACAAAGAATTCGATGATTGGATGAAACTGTTTAGTTAATCTTAAACATCAATGATATTACATATTTAAGTATTAATTAAAGCATAAATAAAAGATATGAAAGCAACTAAAATAACAGAACTTTTTGGAATCAAATACCCTATCATTGCCGGAGGAATGGTATGGTGCAGTGGATGGCGATTGGCTTCTGCGGTAAGTAATGCAGGTGGACTTGGACTTCTTGGTGCAGGTAGCATGCACCCCGAAACTCTTGCCGAGCATATTGATAAGATGAATGCAGCCACGGATAAACCTTGGGGTGTAAACTTACCATTGATGTATCCTGAACTTGACAAGATTGTAGAACTTATCATCAGCAAAGGTGTTAAGATTGTATTTACATCTGCAGGTAGTCCAGCCAAACTCACGTCTAGATTTCATGAAGCTGGCATCAAAGTTGTTCATGTAATAGCTAACAGCAAGTTTGCCCGCAAGTGCGAGGAGGCTGGCGTTGATGCTATCGTTGCTGAGGGATTTGAAGCAGGTGGACACAATGGTCGCGAGGAACTCACCACGATGACATTAATACCGCAGATTCGCAAAGCCACATCTTTACCGCTACTTGCTGCTGGAGGTATTGCCTCAGGCGAAGCTATGTTGGCAGCAATGGCGCTTGGTGCAGATGGTGTACAGATAGGAACACTCTTTGCTGTTAGCGAGGAAAGTTCGGCATCTGATGCATTCAAACAACAATGCTTAAATATTGGTGAGGGCGATACCATACTGGCTCTGAAGAAGCTTGCACCAACACGACTCGTCAAAAATGCTCTTTACGACCGTATTAAAGAGGCTGAAGATAGAGGTGCCGATGCAGACGAACTCCGCACCATACTTGGTACAAATGCTGCTAAACGAGGTATCTTTGAAGGTGATATAGAAAATGGAGAAATGGAAATTGGTCAGGCTGTAGCTGGTATTAAGGAACTAAAGTCTGTCAGTAAGATTGTGAATGAATTAGTAGAAAGGTATAATCAGGCATTAGATAAACTTAGATGAAAGCATTTTCATCTAAGTATTTTTACATCTTGTTATAACAAAGAAGAAGTCTTTAATTATCAGAATACTTTAATCTTAAATTCTTTGGTAGTTTACTCACTACTAAATTATAAGATTGAAGTATCCAATTTTTAATCTGATCAGCTGAGAAAGTATGCTCTATTAGAACATCATTCCAGTGTACTTTGTTCAGATGATAACCTGCGCTTATAGCATCATAGTTTTCACGAAGACGCTGTCCTTCCTCTGGTGGAAGTTTGATAGAAATACGTTGGTCTGCATATTCCAATGGCATATGCAGAAATATCTTTCCTTCTATTCTGAATACTATCATGTCAGGACCATAGGGTGAATCCTCTGTAACGCCAGGCAGCAACAGACAATATTCTCTAACTTCTTCTAGATTCATAATATATCGTTTTACTTGGTTTTAAATTTCTTGTACCTAACCCACTCTTCCTGCATATCAGTATCATGCACTCCATCAAAAAACGCCACTTGACATTCGTCTTTAAAAGGACTCCAGTTACCGCATATTCTACCGTCTTTAGCAATGATGGGCTGAAATATACCATTGTTGTTATGAGCCTTATGCTTGTACTCTTCAAGAAGTACAATATCACGGCTCTTATAGCTGATTAGATATTCATCATAAGGAGAAATAAGAAGATATTTATCCTTTCTGAATCCTCGTGTTCTGCAATCGTCTGTTAGGTAGAAATCTCTTCCTTCCCATTTCTCAAGATGAATCGTGTTGCCTAAAAGAGCTATTCCTTTGCGGCAATCGCTCATATTTAATCCCGACCACCATGCAAAATCTTGCAATGTAGCAGGTTGACGACTCTTGAAGTATTTGCGAGTAAAGAGCATCAAGGCTTCATCTCTATCTATTTTTGCGGATGGTTTCACCTTATTTGCAGTCAGTGCATACGTGGCTTTCATTGGCAACAAATCTCCACTACAAATAGTACCAGACAACTCTGCCATACGGATGTGATACGAGAGTCTGTGTTCATCCATGCAAATATCCTTCTGTGCAAGAGCATCAACAAAGTCCTCTTTCGTTACGCTTATTTTGTCGGCAGCTGTTTGAGCAAGGATTTCTCTAACCTTCATCAGTTCATCATCCGGAATACTGATCTTATTACTGCTCATCCACCCTTTAATTACGGCTATAGCCTTAGGAGCACAAAGTTCGATCAAAGTCCAATAGTCGTCAGCAGATATAAGTTGCCAAGTGCCTCGCATGAGATGAAGACGAATGATTCGCCCACTGTCAAAAGCCTCCTTAAAAGCTTTTGCAGATGGTTTGCGCGTTCGCATCTCCACCGCCCATCGCATCATGCGATATTCCTGTGCCTGCATCGCACACATATAACTGACCACATCCTCTGGATTATCAAATTCTGGACAGATCAACTGTTGATTGAGAAGTCGTATTGCTATAGGATTCATATCGTTACCTCTATCAAAATACCTTCTGGTCCCACTATGCAACTTTCGTAATAACCATCACCCGTAATACGCGGACCGCTGATGCACTCATAGCCAGCAGCTTTTAATTCGTCTGTCTTTGCATCTACGTTTGCCTTACTTCCGAGTGCGATTGATATATGGATAAATCCACCACGAAACACATCTACCAAAGGTTTCATTACTTCTGGTCGAGACATGAGTTCCAATCTGGCACCCCCATCAGGAAAAGACAATATATAGGTTTTTAGTCCTGTACGGGAATTATGATACAATTCATTTGATTTACATGCGAAGTGCTCCATGAAGAAGCGTTTCATACCTTCAAGGTCAATACAATAAACTGCGATATGGTCAATATTCATATTACTTTGTTTGTGTATAACCTTCGTTTTTCAAAATCTCTATAAGTCGCTGACGATGATCACCTTGAATGATAATCTCTCCATCTTTTACAGAACCGCCAACGCCGCATTTTTGCTTTAAGAGTTTGCATAGAGTCAGCATATCCTCATCCGATCCGATGAAGAATTTTACGATCGTTACTGTTTTTCCACCACGACCAGCGCGTTCCATATACAATCGTAATTTCTGCTGATTCTTTGGCAAAGTATTTTGTCCTTCCTGCGAATCCTCTGAATAGCTAAAATCAGCATCTGTGGAATAAACCACTCCCACCCGCTTCTTTCGCTCAACATCCTTCTTCTCGAATTCTTCTACATTATTGTCTGTTGCTCCAAGAGCAGCTAACGCACTTTTCCAATCTGCCATTCTTATATTTTTTCAATGTAAAAAATTACTGGTCTTAATCCGCCATAGCGACTTATCATTGACCTTTACATATCACAGTTATCTGTAATTATATAACCAACCAGTTTTGATATCTGTTTTTGATTTACTTAATCAAAGAGTTTATCCCAAATCCACAATACAGCAATTGCGCCAAAGACGCAGAATACAAAGTTTGTGATATAGCCTTTCCCAAATAGTTCAATATTCAGCAAATGGCTTATTAAAGCTCCAGCATAGCTACCAACTATACCAATTAAGAGGTTCATACAACATCCTTTACCCTTACCAATCATAATCTTGTTAGCAATGTAACCGATGAAGATGCCTGTCAGTATAGGCCATGCTGTAAATTCTGCAATGTGTTCTAACATATTTATTATAAATATCCGTTGATTATATTTCTTAACTCTGCCAGCGACACTGCTCCACTTTGTCTCCAAAGCGACTGCCCATTGCGAAATAACATTAGTGTAGGTACTGACTGAATCTTATACTGTCCAGCCGTTATATCTTGTTTATCTACATCTATCTTGATGATGCGAATGCTATCGCCCAATGCTTGTTTCAATTGTTCCAGAATAGGATGCATCATCTTGCATGGTTGACACCATGTTGCGAAGAAGTCCACCAATACTAGTTTATCGCTTGATATTACTTCATTGAATGTTTCCATAATTTGTATTTTAAGTTTTATTATTTTATCCAAACCATCTTTACAAAGATGATGAGGTTTTAATACACCTGGCACTACATAATCAAGGATTACATAAATGATCAGTTTTAATCATAAAAGTCCAATTTGTTATTATGACTACAAATATACTTATTTTCTCAATTTTATGATGAGTTGAGTCTAAAATTTTGTTTTACAATGGCTATATTTAACACTTTTAATAAATTATCAAAACCGCTTATTTACAGCCACAACAATAGAAATCATTGATCACTATTCCAAAATAAGCCTATCAAGTCTTTCTTTTAGTAACTCTGAAAATTTCCTTTGCAGTTCTTCATCCAAGAATGAGTTATTAATCATATTTTCAAACTTCGGCAGAAGCTTAACATATTTATTGATAAGACGATCCACAACGATAGTTTCAATACCTAGACTTTCAGCACATTTCAGAAAGTTTTCTTTCGCCAACTTTTTCTTTCGCCCATTCAATGTCAAAGCCAGCTCTTCGTCATCATTAGGATTAATAATAGCTACATTTAGCAAATCATAGGCAGGGGTTAAGCGGATAACACCATCTTGGGGCTCATAGAGTGAAAAGTTTTTCAGGTGCATATCGTTATTACCTGTCAACCATGAAAACAAGACCATTTCAAAGAAATTAGTAACATCCATCTTGGGAACAGTAGAATAATGAAGTAACGCTTTTCCTATACGCTCGTAACTACTTTTATACTTATGTTCGGTTTGTCTCTCGGTAAGTTGACACATATCTTCCATTGCCAACTTTTCACCATTTGAAGTTCGGTCTATACGACGCGTAAGATAACAGAGCGAATTGTCAGCCATACGCATCAGAGTATGAGGCACGACTTTAATACGAGCCAACTCAGCCAGATGCATTGTCAAATCTTCAACTTCTGGCATTTGCTCATAGGCAATTGTCTGTGGTTTACAGATATAGCCTCCCCATAAGCCCACTATTGTAAGCCGCTTGCTTCCCTCATGTTCATTCAAGTTCAAAGACAATTTAGATTGAACACCAGTAAGCGAAGTCTGACCTTGTATCACCTGCTTAGCAAGTTCTTCCAAATGCTCGGTTGTATAATCCAAAGTTGGTATAACCGTTGTGCCGAAAAACTTTTTCGCACAAGCAGGATGCATGTCCTTTTCCTCTTTTGCAAGTGTACCATAGCAATACAAACATTTACACATTGTCTACCTCCTTTCCTTGAATAGGTTCAATACTTACCGCCCCGATACAGTCCTTGCAACATAGCAATAGTAGAGACATACGATCAAGAATACTGATATCCATATCGCGAATAGCAATATCGAGCAGCCATCCTTCTGGTATAAGTCCATCGAAAAATGGAAACAATACGCTACTTTTAAATATATCTTCCTGCAATGGCAATGTTAAACTTACAGGCTTAGCACTTCCTGACGACAGATAGGCTGGAAGATAACAAAATTCATAACCTTCATCGTTTTCTGTCAATACTCCGGCTAATTGACTTTTATAATAAACATTGGCTTGTTTCATAGCTATATGTCTTTACCTTTGATAGTTGCTGTAACTTCATAATTGAAGAAATCCAGCAACTGATTAACTTTGTCCAAACGTAACGATTCTTTGCCTTGTTCCAAGTCTCGGACAAAGCGCAAACCTACACCCGACTTCAATGAGAGGTCTTCCTGTGTTAAGTTATACTGCTTTCGCAGTGATTTTACAATGGGAGATAAATTGTTCATATCCTCATATTATATCATTTCGGGTACAAATATACATAATATTTTTTGTTTTATACCACAAAGGGTATATTTTATTCAAAAAAACATAATAATATACCCGAAATGATATATTATTAATGGTATTTAATCTTAATTCTATTCGTTAACTTGCTCATACGCCCTTAAGCATCATTGAGTTACAGATATCAGAAAAACAGTAATACAAAAGTCTATACATTGCACTGAACATTCAACAAAGTAAAACAACTGCTGTTTACTATTATTCTGTTTTTTCTGAGAAATACCATATTTAAGTTTGAAGTATTAAACATAAAATGTATATTTGCAAAGTGTTGTTATAGATATTAAGAACAACCCGGATCATTATTAATATAAATTTTAAAATATTGATTATGGACAAAAAAGCAGATATTGGTTTAATAGGACTTGCCGTTATGGGCGAGAACCTAGTTTTAAATATGGAAAGCAAAGGCTTTACTGTTGCTGTGTATAACCGTACTGTACCTGGTATTGAAGAAGGTGTAGTAGAACGGTTTGTAAATGGACGTGGCAAAGGAAAGAATATTATAGGTTGCACAGAAATCAATGATTTTGTAGAACATATCAAGACTCCCCGCAAGATTATGATGATGGTACGTGCAGGAAATGCTGTAGACCAACTCATGGAACAACTTTTCCCGTTACTTTCACCGGGAGATATCATCATTGATGGTGGAAATTCTAATTATGAAGATAGTAACCGCCGTGTGATTGAAACCGAAAAACGTGGATTCAGATTTATAGGAACTGGCGTTAGCGGTGGCGAGTTTGGTGCATTGAATGGAGCTTCTATCATGCCCGGAGGATCACAGCCTGCATGGAATGATGTAAAACCTATATTACAGCGGATTGCTGCAGTAGCAGAAGATGGCACCCCTTGTTGTGATTGGGTTGGACCAGGAGGTTCAGGACATTTCGTGAAGATGATCCATAACGGTATAGAATATGGTGACATGCAACTCATCAGTGAGGCTTACTTCCTATTGAAACATCTTAAGAAGATGGATAATGAAGCGATTGCCACTGTTTTTGAACATTGGAACGAAGGAAGATTACACAGTTATCTCATGGAAATATCGGCTCAGGTGCTACGCCACCGAGATAAGGACGGCGACTATCTGATTGATAAGATACTTGATACTGCGGGACAGAAAGGAACTGGTAAGTGGTCGGTCATCAATGCGATGGAACTCGGCATGCCACTGGGACTGATTGCTTCTGCTGTGTTCGAGCGCAGCCTTTCTTCTGACAAGAACCTGCGTGTGGAAGCTGCCAAACGATTAGCGAAAGACCGTAAGATAGACACTACGACTGACCTATCACTTGTTGATGATATCGAGCAAGCACTCTATGCGTCCAAATTGGTATCTTATGCTCAAGGATTTGCTGTCTTACAAAAGGCCTCAGATAACTTTTCGTGGAATCTCGACCTCGCTTCCATCGCCCGAATGTGGCGTGCTGGATGTATCATCCGTTCCGCTTTTCTGAATGATATCTCTGATGCTTACCAAGCTTCAGAGAAACCTAAACACCTACTGTTTGCACCTAAGTTTGCAGCAGAAACAGCACAGGCTCTTAAAGGATGGAAAGGACTTGTAATCACAGCACTTCAAGCAGAGCTTCCTGTGCCGGCACTCAGTTCGGCTCTCAACTACTATTTGTCTCTCACCACAGCTAACCTCCCTGCAAATATGATACAGGCACTACGTGACTTCTTTGGCGCACATACCTTTGAGCGCATTGATATGCCACGCGGAGAGTTCTTCCATGAAGACTGGACCGGTAAGGGCGGCAACACTCATTCTGGTAGTTATAATGTATAATCACATTAAAAATATGAGTAATTATGCCAAAGTCATTATCATTCATCATATTTGGTGCCTCAGGTGATCTTACCAAACGTAAGCTCTTTTCGGCACTTCTTGATATCTTCTCCGAGAAACATTTACCGGAGAAGTTTGAGATTGTAGGTGTAGGACGTACTCCTTACAGTGATTCTGAATATCGTGATTATCTGCTCGGACAATTGCCAAAATATACAAAACCAGAAGCGTGGGACAATGAACTGATCAATAGTTTCATCTCCCATATCCGCTACGAAACGATGGATCCCGCTAAGGAAGAGGAATACTCACCACTTGTGGAACATCTGAAAACAAGCAACAGCGAGAGTGTCATTTATTATCTTGCCACTCCTCCACTGCTTTACGGCGTGATTCCACAACATTTAAAAACCTTCGGACTGAATGGCGAGAACACTCGCATCATTGTTGAGAAGCCCTTTGGCTATGACCTAAGCAGTGCCAAACAGCTAAATGCGATTTACAGAGACGCCTTTCAGGAACATCAGGTTTTTCGCATGGACCATTTCTTAGGCAAGGAAACTGCACAGAATATTCTTGCTTTCCGTTTCGCCAACTCTATCTTCGAACCTATATGGAACCGAAACTACATTGATTATATAGAGATTACTTCGGTAGAGAATCTGGGTATTGAAAACCGTGGAGGATATTATGAGACAGCAGGTACAATGCGTGATATGGTTCAGAACCATCTGGTGCAACTTCTTGCCCTTTGTACAATGGAACCTCCAGTAAAGTTTGATGCCGACAGCTTCCGCAATGAGGTTGTGAAAGTGTATGATTCACTGGTGCCACTGACAGAAGACTATATCCGTGAGAATGTGATTCGTGGACAATATACAGCAGGAGGCGATAAAGTTGCTTACCGCCAAGAGGCTCATGTAGCACCCGATTCACGTGTAGAGACTTTCTTTGCGATGAAGGCAGAGATAGACAACTGGCGATGGAGCGGCGTACCATTTTTCTTTAGAGTGGGCAAACAAATGCCTACAAAGGTAACAGAGATCGTTGTTCATTTTAAGAAAGTGCACCATTTGCTACTTGACAATGTGAATGGGGCTAATCCACATGCCAACAAGCTTGTATTGCGTATCCAACCTAACGAAGGTATTGTGTTGCGCTTCGACATGAAACTGCCTGGAACTGGGTTCCAGACCAAACAGGTTGAAATGGATTTTGTTTATGACAGACTGAGTGATGTGAAGACTGGTGATCCATACGCCCGTCTCATCGAGGACTGTCTTCTGAACGATCCTACCCTCTTTACACGTGGAGATGCCGTAGAATCTTCATGGAAATATTTCGATGCGATTCTTGATTACTGGAAAAAATATCCAGAAGCACCACTCTATGGTTATCCTGCAGGAACTTGGGGACCATTGGAGAGTAATGCCCTGATAGAAAGCGTAAATGGTAATTGGACCAATCCATGTAAAAATTTAATACATACAGATGAATACTGTGAACTCTAAACTTTCAAAACTTCCCCGCCACATGTTCAGCTCTCCATTGGAGGCAGCACGCTCATTGATTATTCGTATGAATGAGCAAGCTTTGGAAAAAAATGATGACGAGAAATATGATGTAGCAATTAGCGGCGGTTCCACGCCCGATGTGCTTTTCCGTTTGTGGGCAGACGAATACGCTCAAATAACACCATGGAAGAAATTCCGTTTTTTCTGGGTGGATGAGCGTTGTGTCCCTCCCACAGATGATGCCAGTAATTACGGTCGTTTCAAAGTTCTTCTTTCCGACAGCATACCGGATTTGAAAGAGGGGGAGAATGTTTTTCGCATTATCGGTGAAGCCGACCCAAAAGCAGAAGCTTTGAGATATTCAGAATTGGTTACGTCACAGGTTCGGCAATTTGATTGCATCATTCTCGGTATTGGTGACGACGGTCATACTTCGTCCATCTTCCCAGGACAGGAACACCTACTCTCCGTCTCACAACCGTATATGCCTTCAGTACATCCCATAACAGGTATCAAACGTGTGGCAATGACAGGAAAGCCGATGATGCACGCTAAACAAACCATTTTTATGGTTACAGGAAGCGGAAAATTCAATATCATCAACCGTATCATCAATGAAGGCTTCGACTGCCCTGCTAGTCGGGTAATGCAACAAGCAAAGGCTCCTGAGCTAATTGGCGACAATGCTGTTTTAAAGGATATATAGTCAACCAAACAAGGACGCAAGCTTTGTCATCTAAGCATGATGACATCCGCAATAGATTGTCTGATGCAAACAGGAGACGTCCAGAAGCTGTGTTTGAGGCGATATACCGTAATCTGTATGCCACTCACCATACTCTTCTTTCATCGGACAGCGAAGCAACAAGGACCCCAAATGGATGAGACGTCTACAGATAATAGACTCAACGACCATCTCTCTATTTTCGAGCCTACTCTTTAAAGGTGTTGGACGTCATCCTAAAACAGGCAAGAAGAAAGGCGGTATTAAGGTTCACACTGTAATCCATGTAAATGAAGGAGTTCCTTCTGATATAAAGTTTACCTCAGCAGCCACTAATGACTCATTTATGCTCAGACCTGCTGTATTGCATAAAGGTGATATTATGGCAATGGATCTGGCTTACATTGACTATGAAAATATGCTATTACTTGTTTTATCGGACAGTATTAAAATCAAAAATTCCCGGAATACAAATATATCCCGGGGATTTTTATAATAACTTTTATTCTGCATCCTTACGATCATCAATATTATCACCTTGTGTTGGTGCCATCGTCTCTTCAAAGTTCGTTACACCAGCCTTGATTAGAATATTATACCATTGAATGAGCTTCTTTATATCACTATCGTGAACACGATCTTGATCAAAGTTAGGCAATACTTCTGTGAAATAATCACGAAGTTCCTTGCTGCTTGATTTTTTATAATTAAAAGAAGACTCCTTACCAGCTTCTTTCTTATTCAAATTGTCAAGAACCTTCCACAATGGTACATCTTCGGCATCAGTATACATAGCTATATCTCCTAGACTTGTTACACGATCTGCAGCAAATGCAGGAATACGCTTATGACTTTCGTCTAATGCTTCTACTATAAGATTCATTTTACCACGAGAAACCAGTTTGTAAAGTCCTGGCTTTCCTGAGATTGAAAGAATTGTTTCCATTTTGTTTAATGATTTATTGTTATAAATTATTTAATTATTAATAATATTCTATCTAGTTGTTCTTCAATATCTACTATGCCGTCATTGACTATTTCAAAATCAGACATACTTAAAATTTCATCCTGCGGCAACTGCTTATTTATCCATTCTAGAGCGTTATCACGTGAAATATTATCACGTTGCATTATTCTTGAGATACGGACTTCATTCGGAGCTGTTACGCAAATAATTTTATCAAAAGATATTCTCTTGTTGAATCCACTATCAAAAAGGATTGCACTTTCCAACCAGTTATATCCACTACGCATAAAATCTTCAGCAACAGCGGGATGTATGATATTATTTACAGCAATCCTATTAGCATCGCTTTCCAATAGAAATTGAGTTAATGCTTGCTTATTGAAGATACCATTTATAAAAATGTCAATACCTAAAAGTATATTTAATTTTGTTTGAAGGTCTTCATTCTGTGCAATAAGCCTTTTAGCCGCAGCATCACAATCATATACATGTATGCCACGAATTTTCAAAAGAGAACAAATATAACTCTTTCCTACACCTATGCCACCAGTCATGGCTATCTTACGATTATCTGTCACTATATTGAAACTCCTTATTGCTGTTCTATAAGATAATCAACCTGTTTCATCTCCAATCGCGCCATCGTTACATCAGGTGAGTGCTGTCGCAATCTCAGAATACACTTGTCTGAAGGATGAGCCAAAATATCATTATAATCCACGACAACCATAAATTGATCAGGCTTGACATTTCTAAACATGCTTGACCCAACAGTAAACTTAACATTAACCTTAGAAGGAAATGTACGTAATACTTTGCCTTCAGGCATATTCACGGCAACAATAGGCACCTCCACACTTTCTTCAGTTAAGATATCAACATAAAACCCGATCTTAACAATAGAAGGAACTATTTTGACACCATTAATTGGGCGAAGTGGAACCCGTCGCATAACAGTATCCTCAACATTATTTAAATATAATGCGTCGGTATAAACATACTTAACACTGTCTAACAATGCCTTGTTGGCATAAATCGTAACAGTAGAAGGCCAAAACTTTATGCGAGAAATATAATAGCTTTTCCCTGGATTGACATTACCGGAAAGACGAATTGGTACACGTTTTGATTGACCATAATTAAAGAAGAATGACAATGAATGAGGCTTAATAGAAGTTATCTTTGAAGACCCATAAAGCCTTTGCAATGTCATTTTCTGGATATCAGACAAAGGAACATCACCTTTACCGGTATCACTATCTGCATAAGAATCGAAATCTACCAAAATTGGTGTAATCCTATTGGTATATAAATATGTAACAAGAGTAAATCCTTTATCCCTTACCGTTACATATACAGTATCTGTACAAGGTTGAGTAACAACGACATTATTTGGTACATCATAAAGTCGTACAGGTATTGCTAGTTCTTCCTCGTAAGTTTCATTCAATGCCATGAGAAGCCAGAAAGTTCCACTCAGACCGAGAAAAAACAAAAAAATCAGAAACTCCCTATTCACTGAAGAAAAGAGGAAGTTTCTGACAAATTTATATATTTTTACTATATTATGCATTATGCATCTGAGATGATGCGTTAGCGAATACATAACTTCTGTTCACAGTAATAACAACACCTTTTGCTATTTCTACGTCAACAGATTCATCTTCCATGTTAATACGCTTAACAGTACCATATATACCACCTCCGGTGATTACCTTAGATCCCTCTTGAAGAGAATTCTGGAACTTACGTATTTCTTTTTGTTTCTTCTGCTGAGGACGAACCATGAACAACCAGAAAATAACAAGGATAGCAACCATCATGATAATCATGCCCATACCACCACCCTGTGCTGCTTGAGCAGCCAATAGCATTGTATTCATAAATAAATTCTTTTAGTTAATATATTATTTACTTTCTTTATTTCTTAATGTTTTCATCATCATGCCATTATCCACGAAGAAATGAGCTATTGAATCCAACATACCATTTATATATCCACCACTACGTGATGTACTATACAATTTAGCCAAATCTACAAATTCATTTATAGTTACGCTTGCAGGAATATTTGGGAATGTAAGCATTTCTGCTATAGCAATCTGCATTATCACGATATCCATATATGCAAGTCTGCTAAAATCCCAGTTACGACTAGCGTCACTCAAATAATGTTGATATTGGTCAGCATTAAGAATTGTAGCACGGAACAACTTACGTGCAAAGTCCTTATCTTCCTCATCATCATATTCAGGAAGAAGTTCTTGCTTATTCTTGTTATCAGCCTCAAAGCGCTTTATTGTCTTCAACACGAAAGTATCAACAACCTCCTTGTCATCATTCCAATATAAACTCTTTTCCTCTAATAATGAATCCAACTCCGAATTATTCAGTATAAATAATTTATATAGCTTGCGCCATAACTCTCTATCTGTTTCATAATCAGATTCTTCAGTATTCATATATTCATTATAATCTTCACTGCTTTCTATCTGATTACATAATTTACGTACAAATTCAAGATCATCTGCCCAAGTCAATTTCTGACTTTCAACAAATTCATTCAACATTTTGTTTTCTTCCAGTTGTACAGCGAATTTGTTATACACAAACTTTTGAGATGGCACCTCTGTACCTTCTCGCTGAGCACGCTGAGTAGCTATTTCTATCCTATGACGCTCCTCTCTAGTAATATCAACTATCAGCAAAAGCAGATAATTATATAAATCATAAGCCTTTGAAAGACTGAAAAAGAGTTCTTTTTCTGCCGTATCAATATTCTTATTACCATTTTGATAGTATGCGTAGGTTAACTGAACTACCTTAATTCTTATAAGTTCGCGATTGATCATTCTCTTAATTTGTTGTTTTCCTATATACAATAATATTTTTATGGTGCAAAAATATAGCTTTTCAACTGAATATGCAAGAAAAAACAAGGATATTTCGACAAAAACAGGAATTAATTTGGACGATAAACAAAAAAGGCGTAACTTTGCAGCGCTTTTTCCGGGAGATATTCCCGTGTGATGGCGAATTAATAAACAATATTTAATTTAGAGTAACACAATTATGAAAGAGATTAGTGTGACAGGTCAGAAGCGTGCAGACCTTGGTAAGAAAGCTTCTAAAGCAATTCGTAAGCAGGGATTGGTTCCTTGTAATATCTATGGTGAGAAGAAAGGCGCTAACGGTGCTCCTGAGGCATTTGCTTTTGCAGCTCCATTCAGTGAACTTCGTAAAATTATTTACACTCCTCACATCTATGTTATTGATCTTAACATCGAAGGCGAGCACCACACTGCTATCCTTAAAGAAATTCAGTTCCACCCAGTAACAGATGCTCCTCTTCACGTAGACTTCTTTGAGGTTAACGATCAAAAGCCTATCACAATGGGTGTTCCTGTTAAGCTTGTTGGTCTTGCACAGGGTGTTCGTGACGGTGGTCGTATGAACCTTACTATACGTAAGATTAACATTACAGCTCCTTATCAGCAGATTCCAGAGCATCTTGATGTAGATGTAACAGCATTGAAGATTGGTAAGAGCATCAAGGTTGGTGAGCTTTCATACGAAGGTCTTGAGATTGCTACAAGCAAGAGCGTAATCGTATGCTCTATCAAGATGACACGTCAGGCACAGCAGGCAAGCGCTGCTGATGAAACTGCTGCCGCTGCTGAATAATCAAGTATGGACAAATACTTAATTTGTGGTCTGGGCAACCCTGGTGATGAATATCAGGGTACTCGACACAATACAGGATTTATGATATTGGACGCTTTTGCAAAGGCGTCCAATATTTGTTTTGAAGACAAGCGCTATGGTTTTGTGGCTGAAACAAGTATAAAAGGTCGAAAGATCATATTACTAAAGCCAACTACATTCATGAACCTTAGTGGAAATGCTGTGAGATATTGGCTTAACAAAGAGAATATTGATCAAAGCAGACTCCTTGTCATAAGTGATGATGTTGCATTGCCGTTAGGTGCTTTTAGATTAAAGAGCAGCGGTAGTAATGGTGGACACAACGGACTTGGAAATATACAGCAGCTTATTGGTCAAAACTATGCTCGACTAAGAATGGGCATTGGTAACGAATATCCAAAAGGTACTCAAATAGACTGGGTGCTTGGACACTATAGTGAAGATGACATGAAAGTGTTGCAGCCAAGCATTGATAACGCATGCGAAATAATAAAAAGTTTTGCACTTGCTGGTATAGACATCACTATGAATCAGTTTAATAAACTAGGAAAGAAATAATTTTATGGCAGAAGTAGCAAGAATTGATAAATGGCTTTGGGCAACGAGAGTTTTCAAAACACGTTCTCTTGCTGCCGATGCATGTAAAAATGGGCGTGTGACAATCAATGGCATAAATGTCAAACCCAGTCACACTATAAAAGCTGGAGAAACCGTAAGTGTTAAAAAGTCGCCAATAACTTATTCCTTTAAGGTATTGAAATGCATTGAACAGCGTGTTGGTGCTAAACTTTTACCTGAAATATATGAAAATGTCACAGATGCAAAACAATACGAATTATTGGAAATGAGCAGAATAAGCGGTTTCATTGACAGATCAAGAGGTACTGGCAGACCAACTAAGAAAGACCGTCGAGCAATAGACTCTTTCGTAGATCCCGTTGTGTTCGGATTTGAAGATGAAGGCGATGATGATTAAACGGCTTTATGAACTGTATTTATTAGCATTGAAATGAAACATTTAGCAATCTTCGCTTCTGGCAATGGAACAAACTGCGAAAATATTATTAATTATTTCACAAATTCTGATATTGCCGACATTAAGCTTGTTCTTTCCAACAAGTCTACAGCACCAGTCGTTGAAAATTCACTAAGACTAGGCATCAATACAGTTGTGGTTCCTAAAAAAGATTTCAGCGATGAAAACATCCTTATGCCTATTCTAAAGGAAAACGATATTGATTTTATTATTCTTTCAGGTTTCCTACTTTTCATCCCAGATTTTCTTATTAACAATTTTAATAAGCGAATAATCAATATTCACCCAGCCCTATTACCCAAATTCGGAGGTCCGGGTATGTATGGCATACATGTTCACGAAGCTGTCAAAGCCGCCAAAGAGAAAGAAACCGGAATGACTGTACATTGGGTAACCAAGGAAATTGACGGTGGCGAAATAATATTTCAGCATTCTACACCTATAGAAGAAAAAGACACTGTCGCGGATATTGCAGAAAAAGAACATAAACTTGAAATTGAGCATTTTCCAAGAGACATTGAAAAAATACTCTCCATGTGCTAAATTATGAAAAAAAGAAAACTTTTTGCAAACTAGAGTTTGCAAATATAGAAATAAGTATTATCTTTGCATTGGATTAAATAAAACAAACTTATTAAATATATGGAAGCTTTCTTTAGCACACACGCTTACCTTGTTGAGCATACAGATGCCTCAGTACGTCGAACCCTGATGGACGAGATTGATTGGAATGATCGTATGATTGGCATTAAGGGAACACGAGGTGTTGGAAAAAGTACTTTCCTACTGCAATATGCCAAAGAGAAATTCGGTCCAGATGATCGCCGTTGTTTATATATCAATATGAACAACTTCTATTTCCAAGGAAAAGGCATTGCTGAGTTTGCTGGTGATTTTGCCGCACAAGGAGGAAAAGTATTACTTATTGATCAAGTCTTCAAGCAGCCTAACTGGAGCAAAGAATTACGCAAGTGCTATGACAACTTTCCTAATTTGAAAATTGTATTTACAGGTAGTAGCGTAATGCGTCTAAAAGAAGAGAATCCAGAACTAAACGGCATCGTAAAAAGCTATAATTTAAGAGGATTTTCTTTCCGAGAATTTTTGAATTTACAAACAGGAAACAATTTCCGTCCATACACATTAGACGAAATTCTACAAAACCACGAACACATAATTAAGGATATTCTTCCTAAAGTCAGTCCTTTGAAATATTTTCATGATTACATTCATCATGGTTTCTATCCATTCTTTCTTGAACAACGCAACTTTTCTGAGAATCTGCTCAAGACTATGAATATGATGACTGAAGTAGATATTCTTCTTATTAAGCAAATAGACTTAAAATATCTCACGAAAATCAAAAAGCTTTTTTACTTACTAGCAGTAGAAGGTCCGAAAGCTCCGAACATAAGTAATCTTGCGCACGAAATAGAAACAAGTCGAGCTACAGTGATGAACTATATTAAATATCTAGCTGACGCACGATTGATTAATATAATATACCCAATCGGACAGGAGTTTCCGAAAAAGCCTAGCAAGGTGATGATGCATAATACGAATCTCATGTATGCTATCTACCCGATTCAAATAAAAGATCAGGATGTTATGGAAACTTTTTTTGTAAATTCATTATGGAAAGACCATAAAGTAAACCAAGCATCCAAAGATCATTTCTTCATGGTTGACGGCAACATCAAATTCAAGATTTCTGATGCTCAAAGCGAGCATAAACAAAGATGCAATCCCGACACCATATACGCTAGATACAATACAGAAGTGGGAAAAGAAAACAGAATACCACTTTGGTTGCTAGGATTCATATATTGAAATTCTATAAAACTTAAATTGAGAATAGATATATAAAACATTTATTAATAATTTTATCAAATATAAAATGGCTAAAGAAAAAAAATTTATCACATGTGATGGTAACACAGCTGCGGCTCAGGTAAGCTATATGTTTACTGAGGTAGCTGCCATCTACCCTATCACTCCGTCTTCACCAATGGCGGAGCATGTAGATGAATGGGCTGCCAAAGGTCGCAAGAACCTTATGGGACAGACCGTTTCAGTTCAAGAAATGGAGTCTGAGGGCGGTGCTGCAGGTGCAGTTCACGGCTCTCTTCAGGCTGGTGCACTGACTACAACATTTACAGCATCTCAGGGTCTTCTTTTGATGATCCCTAATATGTATAAGATTGCAGGAGAGCTTCTCCCTTGCGTATTCGATGTATCTGCTCGTACATTGGCATCACACTCACTTTGTATCTTTGGTGACCATCAGGATGTAATGGCATGTCGCCAGACTGGTTTCGCAATGTTCTGTTCAGGTTCTGTTCAGGAGGTTATGGACCTTACTGCTGTTCCACATCTTGCAACATTAAAGACTTGTGTTCCTTTCATCAACTTCTTCGACGGTTTCCGTACATCTCATGAGTATCATAAGATTGAAGAGATTGATCAGGAAGCTATAAGAGAACTTGTTGATCCTGAGGACATCAAGCGTTTCCGTGATCGTGCTTTGTCACCAGAACGCCCTGTAACACGCGGTACTGCTGAGAATCCAGAGACATTCTTCACACATCGTGAGGCAAGCAACGAATATTATGATAGAGTTCCTGCTGTTGTTGAGGATTACCTTGGTAAGATTTCTTCTATCACAGGTCGTGAGTATCACTTGTTCAACTACTATGGTGCAAAGGATGCAGAGGATGTTATCATTTTGATGGGTTCTGCTACTGAAGCAGCTCGCGAAGCTATCGACTTCCTTGTAAAGCAGGGAAAGAAAGTAGGTATGGTATCTGTTCATTTGTATCGTCCATTCTCTGTTGACTTCCTTAAGAAGACACTTCCTGCTACAGTTAAGCGCATTGCTGTTCTTGACCGTACTAAGGAGCCAGGAGCTGAAGGCGAACCATTGTATCTTGACGTTAAGAGCGCACTATACAACGACGAGCGCAAGCCTATTATCGTTGGCGGTCGCTACGGTCTTGGTTCTAGCGATACTACACCAGCTAAGATTATTGCTGTATTCAAGAACCTTGAATTGCCAGAGCCAAAGAATCACTTTACTGTAGGTATCGTTGATGATGTTACATTCACTTCTCTTCCAGAAGAGGAAGAAATTCCTATGGGTGGTGACACTTTGTATGAGGCTAAGTTCTACGGACTTGGTGCTGATGGTACTGTAGGTGCTAACAAGAACTCTGTTCAGATTATTGGTAACAACACCAATAAATATTGTCAGGCATATTTCAGTTACGACTCTAAGAAGTCTGGTGGTTTCACATGTTCTCACCTTCGTTTCGGTGATGAGCCTATCCACTCTACTTATCAGGTAAACACTCCTAACTTCGTAGCTTGCCACGTTCAGGCTTACCTTCATATGTATGACGTTACTCGCGGTCTTCGTGACAACGGTACATTCTTGTTGAATACTATCTTCGAAGGTGATGAGCTTGCAAACTTTATCCCTAATAAGGTTAAGGCTTACTTCGCAAAGCATAATATCAAGGTATATTATATCAACGCAACAAAGATTGCACAGGAAATTGGTCTTGGCAACCGTACAAACACAATCCTTCAGAGTGCATTCTTCCGCATTACAGAGGTTATTCCTTTGGATCTTGCTGTTGAGCAGATGAAAGCATTTATTGTTAAGTCTTACTCTAAAAAGGGTCAGGATGTTGTTGACAAGAACTTCGGTGCTGTTGAACACGGAAACGAATACAAGGAACTTGCTGTTGATCCAGCATGGGCTAACCTCGCTGACGATTCAGCTAAGGAAGATAACGCACCTGCATTCATCAAAGAACTTGTTCGTCCTATCAACGGACAGAGCGGTGACCTTCTTAAGGTTTCTGACTTTGTCAAACATGGTACTGCTGATGGTACATGGCAGAATGGTTCATCTGCATTTGAAAAGCGTGGTGTAGAAGCTTTCGTTCCTGTATGGAATTCTGAAAACTGTATCCAGTGTAACAAGTGTGCATATTCATGCCCTCACGCTGCTATACGTCCATTCGTTCTTGATGAGAATGAAGCTAAGGGCTTCGATGGAACAACTCTTGAAATCAAGGCTCCTAAGTCTCTTGTTGGTATGCAATTCCGTATAGAAGTTTCTGTTCTTGACTGTCTTGGATGTAGTAACTGTGCTGATGTTTGTCCTGGTAAGAAGGGCGAAAAGGCATTGACTATGATTCCATTCAACATTGATAGACCAGAAATGATTAAGGAAGCTAAGAACTGGGAATACCTTGTTAAGAATGTTAAATCTAAACAGCATCTTGTTGATATCAAGCAGAGTGCAAAGAACTCACAGTTCGCTCAACCTTTGTTTGAATTCTCTGGTGCTTGCTCTGGTTGTGGTGAGACTCCTTATGTTAAATTGGTTTCTCAACTCTACGGTGACCGTGAGATGATAGCTAACGCTACAGGTTGTTCTTCAATCTATTCAGCTTCTATTCCAGCTACTCCATATACAACAAATGCTGAAGGTCAGGGTCCTGCATTCGACAACTCTTTGTTCGAGGATTTCTGCGAGTTTGGTCTTGGCATGACTATGGGTAACAAGAAGATGAGAGAGCGCATTGTTAAGTTACTTAACGACGCCATCGAAAATGGAGCTACAGAAGAGTTCAAGGCTGCTGCTGAAAAGTGGATTGAAGCTAAGGATGATGCTGATGGTTCTAAGGCTGCTGCCGCTGAACTTAAACCTCTTATTGCCAAGGGTGCTGAGGCAGGTTGCGAGATCTGCTCTGAGCTAAAGACTCTTGATCATTACTTGGTTAAGCGTTCACAGTGGATTATCGGTGGTGACGGTGCTTCTTATGATATCGGTTACGGTGGTCTCGACCACGTTCTTGCTTCTGGTGAAGATGTAAACATCCTTGTTCTTGATACAGAGGTTTACTCTAACACTGGTGGTCAGAGTTCTAAGGCTACACCACTAGGTGCTATCGCACAGTTCGCAGCTCAGGGTAAACGTATTTGCAAGAAAGACCTTGGTCTTATGCAGGCAACTTATGGTTACGTATACGTAGCTCAGATTGCAATGGGTGCAGACAATGCTCAGACATTGAAAGCTATCCGTGAAGCTGAAGCTTATCCAGGTCCATCATTAATCATTGCTTACTCTCCATGTATCAATCACGGTTTGAAGCGTGGTGGTATGGGACGTTCACAGCGTGAGGAAGAACTAGCTGTTGAATGCGGTTACTGGCACTTGTGGCGCTTTAACCCACAATTGGCTGATGAAGGAAAGAATCCATTCATCTTGGATAGTAAGGAACCTAACTGGACTAACTTCCGCGACTTCCTACTTGGTGAAGTTCGCTATATGAGTGTTCAGAAGGCTTATCCTAACGAGGCTGATGAATTGTTCGCACAGGCTGAAAAGATGGCAAAACGCCGTTATCAGAGCTATGTAAGAAAGAGTCAGGAAGACTGGAGCGAGACTATTTAAAAAATAGTTTTAAACTAAATATTCAAAAGGGCTGGTACTATTCTGTACCAGCCCTTTTATTTATTTTAGCTACGAAGCTACGTAATCGTTTAGATAGCCTTTAAACAAAGGGAGTGAAACGTAGATGAAATTGATTTATCGTTTTATCGTTAAATCGGCTGTCAATAACGTAGCTCAATATACTAAAATTCCATGTTATTACGTAAACTTCCATATACGATTCAAGAGTCAACATAGCTAAAAATAAAAAAGCGCTGGAGTTTAGGTAACTCCAGCGCTTCTATGTTATGTGTATTACTATCTAATTCTATCAGCAGCCCTAACGAGCTTTTCATCTGCAATTATTGAATGACGTGCCATAATATACAAAACTATTGATATAAATGGCAGACAAGCCGTAAATGCGAAGTGCAAAGTTTGATTTTCAAATGCAAGACCACCTAACATTGTGAAATACATATATGCCACATACCACAAAAGTATCAGCAATATATTAACAACACAGAGACGAGCTTGAAACTTTCTGTCATGAAACTTGAATATTGCCCACAAGTTGATAGGACAAGTAAGTAAAAGAATCACAAACAGAGGACACACCTTAAAATCTAATGCACCACTTCCGTTCTTTATCCACAAATTATATACATCTGTATTTACGCCCATACCAGTTGGTTCAAACACCGCAACCGGCAAAGAAAGACATACAATAGTGAGAATAAGAGCTACAAGCAGAAATAAAGTCTGTCTACGCTGTATCATTAGTTCTCGTTATTAACAGTATCCTTTGCAGGATCACGCCAATAAATGTTACCGTCTACAAATTCCTGAGTAGCCAACAAGATTGGCTTAGGAAGTTTCTCATAATAACGTGAAATTTCAATCTGCTCGCGATTTTCAAACACTTCCTCAAGAGAATCATTGTAAGAAGCGAACTCTGCCAATTTTTTGTTAAGTTCTTGTTTGATTTCAACAGAGATCTGATTTGCGCGTTTAGCTATGATAGCTACACTCTCATAAATATTACCAGTTTCGTCACATAGATCCATAATGTTACGAGTGACTGTGTTCACTGGTGCTTTTGACTTCTTGTAATCCATTTATTTGTTTATTTATCGTTATTATTTTCTCCAGTATATTTCTTGCATTTCTCAATAAATTTTTGAGCTAAATTCTTATCCTTTGAATCTGGAAATTCATTAAGGAAACCATAACACTCATCTTCTGCATCCTGATATCTGTCAAGGCGTTTCTCGTCAACACTCTGTTCAGCAAGTTCAAACTTACTCTTCATAATTAAAACAGAGAAATCTTCACGCATACTTGTATAAGGGTAATCCTTAAGAGCATTCTGACTAGTTACAATGCAAGCCTCATAATTATTGCCACCATCAGTGCAATTACCGAAATAAGGGCCAAGGTTATAATATAGTCTTGCAGAATAAAGTTCCTTCAAAACCAACTTATCTTGCAACTCGAACAATTTCTTTTGAGCAGACTCTTTCAACTTTGCATCAGGATATAAGTCTAAATATGTTTGAAAAGCAGAAATAGCAGAAATAGTCATAGATTGATCAAGACGTGGTTCCGGAGTACTCATATACAAGCTAAGTCCCTCATAATAATGTGACATCTCTGCCAAATATCCTTTTGGATATGACTGATAATATCGCTTGAAAGCTTGAGCAGCCCCTTCATAGTCCATGCTATTATATTCAGCCATAGCTAACATATAAAGACTTTCCTGGGCATTGTCTGTTCCCTTTTCTATTGTAATAAGATCTGTAAGCAACGTTATAGCACGCGTGTACTTACCATTAGCATAGCATTCTTTAGCGTACTCGTATTTATACTGATAATCATCAGTCTTATAAACCTTATTGAATTCACTGGCGCAACTTGAAAAAAGCATCGCCAGGCATATTGGGAATAGACTATATTTCTTCATATTTAAATATATTGAGATGCAAAGTTACTTACTTTTCCCTGATTTACAAAGTAAATAATACACTTTTTCGCAATTTATTAGTCTTTATAACTCATATTAGCTGATAATTTAGTATTTTTGCAGTTTACATAAGGGATTTGACATGGATTTTAAACTAACTTCAAAATATAGTCCAACCGGAGATCAGCCGGAAGCTATAAAACAATTAACTGAAGAATTACAACAAGGAGCACCTGCTCAAGTACTTCTTGGAGTGACAGGATCAGGAAAAACGTTTACAGTAGCTAATGTTATTGCCAACATAAACAAGCCTACCCTTATATTAAGCCACAACAAGACTCTTGCGGCACAGCTTTATGAAGAAATGAAAGGATTTTTTCCAAATAATGCTGTGGAGTATTACGTATCATATTATGACTATTACCAGCCAGAGGCTTATCTGCCATCTTCTGATACATACATAGAAAAGGATCTTGCCATAAATGAAGAGATTGACAAACTGAGATTGAGTACTGTTTCTGCCTTATTGTCAGGACGCAAGGATGTTGTTGTCGTGTCTTCTGTATCATGCATATATGGTATGGGCGGTCCAGCAGCCATGCAGGAAAGCGTAATAAAAATAAAAAAAGGACAGACTATAGACCGCAATGAATTTTTGCGACAATTAGTTAGTGCTCTCTATGTAAGAAATGATATTGAATTGCAACGCGGAAACTTCAGGGTAAAAGGTGATACAGTTGATATCTTTATGGCCTATAGCGACAACGCTCTTAGGGTGACATGGTGGGATGACGAAATTGACAGCATAGAAGAAGTTGACAGCATTACATTTCATACCTTTACATCATTTGAAGAATATGAAATATATCCAGCAAATCTTTTTGTCACGACGAAAGAACAGACTGAACTAGCCATAAGACAAATTCAAGATGATCTTACAAAGCAAGTAAACTACTTTAGCGAAATAGGAGATAATATTAAGGCTCAGAGAATTAAAGAGAGAGTAGAATATGATATGGAAATGATGAAAGAGCTCGGTCACTGTAGTGGAATAGAAAATTATTCAAGATATTTTGATGGCAGAAATGCTGGAGAAAGACCTTACTGCCTTTTGGACTTTTTCCCTAAAGATTACCTAATGGTTATTGATGAAAGTCACGTAAGCGTTCCACAAATCAGCGCTATGTATGGTGGAGATAGAGCCAGAAAGCAAAATCTTGTTGAATTTGGTTTCAGACTTCCAGCTGCATTTGACAACCGTCCTTTGAGATTTGAAGAATTCCACGAATTAATAAACCAAATTATTTACGTTAGTGCCACTCCTGCCAACTACGAAATTGAGGAAGCTGAAGGTGTTGTCGTTGAGCAGATTATACGACCTACAGGATTACTTGATCCAGAAATAGATGTCAGACCATCTGAAAATCAGATTGACGACCTTATGGACGAAATCCTTACTAGATGCAACAAAAATGAGAGAGTTCTTGTAACTACATTGACGAAACGAATGGCAGAAGAACTTACAGAATATCTTTTGAACCATGACGTAAAGGCCAATTATATACATAGTGATGTGGCAACTCTTGACAGAGTAAGAATAATGAATGATTTAAGAGCTGGTGTTTATGATGTTCTTGTTGGTGTAAACTTACTTCGTGAAGGACTTGATTTGCCGGAGGTTTCATTAGTTGCGATTCTCGACGCAGACAAAGAAGGATTTCTGAGAAGTCACAGAAGTTTGACTCAGACAGCCGGACGTGCAGCACGAAATGTCAACGGAAGGGTTATTATGTATGCAGACAAAATAACTGATAGTATGCAACGTACTATTGACGAAACTGCAAGACGACGTAGCATTCAGCTTAAATATAATCAAGACCACAATATTACTCCTCAGCAGATTACCAAGAAGATTGGTTCATCACTAGCAATGGGCAATGACACGAACAATGCTTCAGGTAGGGGTGGTAACAATATAGCACCAAACGCATATATTGAACCTGAGTACGGTACTTTTGCTGCAGATACAATTGTGAAACACATGTCACACGATGAACTGCAACGAAGTATAGACAACACAACGGAGTTAATGAAAATGGCTGCTAAAAATCTTGACTTCATTCAGGCTGCTCAATATAGAGATGAAATTATAAGGTTGCAAGACCAGCTAAAATTAAAGGAGTAAATCTATTAATTATAGTTAAGTTTAAGAAATCTACCTACACCTATCTAATTGCTCTCATCTTTTTTTATTACTTTTGCCGTAATTATATTATTGTAATAAATTAGCATTATGAAGAAATTATTTATATTGTCACTCTGCTTTTTGCCAATTTTGGGAATTGCACAAGATATTAAGACAACACAAAGTAATACAAAAATTGAACAACTAAAGGCTGAGGCCGCCAAGAAGGCTGCAGAAGCTAAGAAAGCAGCAGAGGAAGCACAAAAAGCTGCCGATGATGCATTGAAAGCTGCCAAAGAATTAGAACAAGCTACTTCAAATAACAAAAAAGATGATAATAGTGCTTCTGAATGGACGGTTCCAACACAAGCACCAAAAACAAATACAGTTGTAAAAGAAGAAATTCCTGAAGAAAACTCCAAATACCTTGCAGGAGCCGTACCTGAAGAGAATGGTAACGTTGTATTTTCGCTCAACGAAGATTTACCCGGAATGGACGCTAGCGAGATATACGACAAGCTTTATTCTGCGATCAGTTCAATAACAACTGACGCTAATCAAACAAATAGCAGAATTGCGCTCGTAAACAAAGAAAAACATATTATTGCTGCAAAGTGCATTGAATGGCTTGTTTTCTCAAACAACTTTCTGTCTCTTGACAGAACAGAGTTTTCATATACTATCATTGCAGAATGCGATGACAACAAGGCTAAAGTCACAATAAGCCGTATTAACTACAACTACGAACAGGGTCGTGTTACAGGTTTCAAAGATTCTGCCGAAAATCTGATTTCTGATAAGGAAAGCATCAATCGTAAAGGAAAAATGAACAGACTTAACGCTAAGTTCAGAATCAAGACTATAGATCGAATAAACGAAATTTTCAATAATATAAAATTGACATTAGAACAAAAATAATAAAAAGATTATGGAAGAAAATATAAATAAAGACGAGAGAGAATACGCTGTTAAGCCACATCATACTCAGCCGAAATTAAATAATGGCAAAGATTCAATGTTTAAATATCGCAATATCATAAACGTTGCATTTATGGTGTTGGCTATTACTGGAGTAATAATTTACACAAAATCAGATTTTAAGATTACAGGTGCAGTGGTACTTATCATTGCGGTAGTATTGAAATTTATCGAAGTGTCACTACGAATGTTCCATAAATGAAAAGAATATTATTTATAGTCGTCCTCCTTCTTTCGGTATCTAATATATTCGCCCAATTCAATGATAACGGTTCTTACAACCAAATGGACGAAGCAGGAAATATTACCAAACGAGGAGGCAAAAATAAAATAGATTCATTAGGCTCTGACAAAGAAATACCAAAGGGTATTAAGGTTTGGACAATAGACAAAAGGTTTGGTGACAGGACAGATGCTGTACTTGACACCATTCCTCATATGTTTATGAATTCAATATTCACAACTGGCATGCGAGGTGAATTCAATACCACCGGTAACCTTGGTGCGCCACGCATCAACCGTGTATTTATTGATCGAGTCAATACTGGACAGTTTATCTTCACACAACCTTATGACTTTTTCATTACGCCTGAAGACAAATTCGATTTCACCAACACATTGTCACCATTTACTAATGTTACGTATAATAATGCTGGAGATAGAATAAATGGAGAAGATCATTTCACGGCTAAATTCGGTGTCAACGCCGGTAAAAAGCTTGGAGTTGGCTTTAAATTTGACTATCTATACGGTCGTGGATATTACCAAAACCAAAGTGCGTCAAATTTCAACTATACGATGTATGGTTCATATATTGACGACAATTACCAAGCACATCTTCTTGTCTCTACAAATCATCAGAAGATGGCTGAGAATGGAGGTATTAAAGACGATAATTACATAAAGCATCCCGAAAGTTTTAGTGATAATTATGCAACCAACGAGATACCAACTGTATTAGAAAAGAACTGGAATAGAAATGATAACCAACATATTCTGTTCACACAACGCTACAACATTGGTTTTAGTAGAAAGGTGAAAATGACTGAAGACGAAATCAAGGCGAAGAAATTTGCGATGGAGTCTAAAAAAGAAAACGCCACTGCAGAGAAAAATAAAGATAATAAGCTTAATGACAGCCCCAACGAAAAAGAGCCAAAATCTTTTGCCGGAAGGCCTGACAATGCAAAGATTGCCGGCACAGAACCAGACAAAAAAGAGAATACCAGCAAACGTTTATCAATCAGCAAAGAATCAGCTGACAGTATTCTCTTAGCAGAGAAAAATACAAAAAAAGACACCGCATGGTTAAAAAATGAGTTCGTTCCAGTAACAAGTTTTATTCATACGTTGGAATTTAACAACTACACACGTATATATCAAGCTTATGAAACTCCAGACAAGTTCTATGCAAATACTTATAAAGTAGACGAAAAGCTATCAGGCGACTCTATATACGATAAAACGAGCCATTACAGTCTTAAAAATACATTTGCAATATCTCTTCTTGAAGGATTTAATAAATGGGCGAAATCTGGAATCAAAGCATTTGTAACATCAGACTTACGTCATTTCACACTCCCCGACTCTATTGGTACAAAATCTTACAATGAGCATAATATAAGCATTGGAGGAATGATAAACAAGACGCAAGGAAAGACATTCCATTACAGTGTTATCGGTGAGACTTGGCTTACTGGTGCAGATGCAGGACAAGTGAAATTTGATGCTACAGCAGATCTTAACTTCAAGCTATTTGGCGACACTGTAACTCTTGCGGCAAGCGGCTTTTTATACAGACTGAATCCAACTTTCTACTATCGTCATTACCACTCAATGCACTATTGGTGGGATAATAACGATTTGGACAAGGTTATTCATTCACGTATTCAGGGTGTGTTTAGCTATAAGAAGACGCGCACGTCACTACGTGTAGCAGTAGACGAAATAAAGAATTATACTTATTTTGCATCTTCGTATACAATAGACAAAGATCTAAATAGACTTGGCAACGCCATTACTGTGAAGCAAAATAGTGGAGCAATAAATCTCATAACAGCTTCGTTATCACAGGATTTCACACTAGGGCCTCTTAACTGGGAGAATGAAATCACGTATCAAAAATCAAGCAACAAAGATGCTCTTCCTGTACCGGATTTGAACATATACAGTAATTTGTATCTTAGATTCAAGATTGCACATGTACTGAAATGTGATTTGGGTAGTGATGTTAGATATTTTACGGAATATTATGCTCCAGAATATATCCCTGGAATTGGACAGTATACAGTACAGACAAATACAAGTACAACAAACGGAACAGATAGCAGAGTAAATATAGGAAACTATCCTATCGTTAATGTTTACGCTAATTTTCATCTAAAGCATACACGTTTCTTTATAATGATGAGTCATGTTAATGCAGGAAATGGAAACAAGAACTACTTCCTGAGTCCCCACTATCCACTAAACGAGAGAATACTCAGAATTGGAATAAGTTGGAATTTCTTTAACTAGAAACAGGAAAGAGGTAAATATGAATAATCAAAATATTATAACTAACAGCTTCAAGGCATGGATACTCGCGGCTAGGCCAAAGACTCTTACTGGTGCAGCATTACCTGTCATTGTAGCTTTAGCGCTTGTCTTTAATAAAACAGGAGTAACCGGCTTCAACATAATACCAGCAGCTTTATGTTTTCTATTTGCAATAATAATGCAAATTGACGCAAATTTCATTAATGATTACTTTGACTGTATTAAAGGAAACGATGATTCAGAAACTCGTCTTGGTCCCAAAAGAGCATGTTCTGAAGGCTGGATAACATTAAATGCCATGAAATACGGCATTATTGCAACTACGCTCATAGCATGCGTTATTGGTTTGCCACTTATACTTTATGGTGGTATAGAAATGCTTTTAATAGGATTTATATGCGTTGTTTGTTGTTTTCTATATACCACAATGCTGTCATATCTCGGTCTCGGAGACGTATTGGTTATTGTGTTCTTTGGGATAATACCAGTATGCATAACATATTATGTTGTAGTACCCTTTATACAAAAAGATATACAGCTTAATGTGTTTGCCGCCTCAATTGGTTGTGGATTAGTTATTGATACCTTATTAATAATAAATAATTATAGAGACCGAGATAACGATAAACATGACGGCAAGATAACACTAATAGTTAGGGTTGGTGAGAAAATAGGTGAAAGATTATATTTCTTTATTGGTTTTATGGGAGCAATCGCAATGTGTTTTGCCGCATATATCACAGGAAAGAATCTGATTTTAACAGCACTACCTTTATTATATGTGCCTATGCATTACTTAGCATATCGTAAAATGATCAGAATAAAACATGGAAAAGAGTTAAATTCAATATTAGGACAGACATCACGAAACATGCTTATATTCTGTGCACTTTCTGCCCTATCAATCTTACTATAACGAATAAATATCTATACTATAATGCAACAAGTATCACTAGAGATAATGGAATTCATTGAAAGAAACATTCTTCCAAAATACAACGACTTCGGCAAAAGCCATGGGCTGCAACATGTAATGAGAGTTATTGATAATTCCATTCAACTGGCACACCAAACAGGCGCGGATGTCAATATAGCATACGTCATTGCTGCTTACCATGATTTAGGCATGAGTGGTCCAAGAGCAATACACCATATAACAAGCGGTAAAATTCTATCTTCTGATAACAGACTTAAAAAATGGTTCAGTGATGACCAACTAAGGATAATGAAAGAAGCTGTAGAAGATCATAGAGCGAGCTCCAGTCATGTACCACGCAGCCTTTATGGGAAAATAGTAGCTGAAGCAGACCGTGATCTGGATCCTGAAACTGTTTTTACAAGAGCGGTAGAATTTGGTCTTGAAAACGAACCAACTAAAAATAAGGAAGAACAATGGACACGCTTTCAAAAGCACATGAATGAGAAATATTCATGTAACGGATACATTCACCTATGGATTCCAGGAAGTCCAAACGCTAACAATCTGAAAACCATACAAAATATCATAAGTGATGACGAGTTACTAAGGACCGAATTCGAAAGAATATATGACAAAGAAATTGTTGAATAAATTTGGACCTTTAGAAAAAATCAATTACCTTTGCATTCCGAACACCAAACATTAATTTGATTTCATTGCCGATATGGCTCAGTTGGTAGAGCAATTCATTCGTAATGAATAGGTCCCGGGTTCGAGTCCCGGTATCGGCTCAGATATTGCGGCATTAGCTCAGTTGGTAGAGCGTCGGCTTCCCAAGCCGAAGGTCACGGGTTCGACCCCCGCATGCCGCTCAATGAATATTAGCATTAGGTTAAAATTCTTCAAAAATAGCATTATATTCTTCAAAATAGTAACATACTAAACAATTATTTAGTATATTTGCGACTATATTGTTTATAATAGTTGCCTATGAAACACATTATTGCCATATTTTTGACGCTATTCATTTCGACAAACACATTTGCCGGAAGTGATAAAAGTGCGATTAGCATTAATGGAAACAAAGCAGAGAAGAGCGTTACAGAAATAAGTTATGAGGATTCTATCATAACGCTACATTGGAGTGACAACACTATAATGACAAACAAACTTGCGGCAACAATGGCAAAACTAGTTTCTAATTATGACATCGACAAAGCTTACATTGCATCTATTGGAGGTATTTATGACAATAGTATAATTGTAAGTGGTACAAAAGGTGGATCTAATATTAATATATACAATGTTGAAGGTAAAAAAATTCAGGACATGCCTACAAATAATGATCAAACATTTATAGATATAAGCAAACTAAATACCGGTATATATCTACTACAAGACAACAGCACAATTATTAAATTTATAAAGCGTTAATATACACAACTTTATAAATACCAATTAATATTTTTTTGAAAAAAGTCTCTAAAAGATTTGGCAATTAATAAAAAAGGACGTACCTTTGCACACGCAATTCAGAAATATGATTTCTGGGAGAGTTTAATATGCGCCCTTAGCTCAGTTGGTAGAGCAACTGACTCTTAATCAGTGGGTCTAGGGTTCGAATCCCTAAGGGCGCACAAACACAACTCAGAAACAACAAATTGCACCAAGCGCCCTTAGCTCAGTTGGTAGAGCAACTGACTCTTAATCAGTGGGTCTAGGGTTCGAATCCCTAAGGGCGCACAAATCAGAGAGAGAACTTTTGTTCTCTCTCTTTTTATTTACATATACTTTCTCTATCCTATTCTGCCAACTCACGTTTTCTCCTAAAAGATAAAATCGCTAACCATACTGATTTTCAATATAATACATTTTTAATGAAACTTTTTTCAAAAAAAATAGCTAAAAGATTTGGTAATATAGGAAAATAGAATTACCTTTGCACCGCATTTAAGAACAATGCTTGTTTATCGGTAACGATATCAATCCTTATTGGAAGGATGGGTGAGTGGCTGAAACCAGCAGTTTGCTAAACTGCCGTGCGAGTAATCGTACCGGGGGTTCGAATCCCCCTCCTTCCGCACGCAAAGTTCAAGAATGCACAATGGTCGATTCATCTAATGGTTAGGATACAAGATTCTCAATCTTGGCATAGGGGTTCGATTCCCCTATCGACTACAACAAGTCCTGCAAATCTTAAGATTTGTGGGCTTTTTTCATTTTTAAAGCTTTAGACAATGGAATCTATTAAGGAAATTTTTCGCATTGGCATAGGTCCTTCTAGTAGTCACACTATGGGGCCTCAAAAAGCAGCAACCATCTTTGCAGAACGCCACAAAGATGCATCTTCATTCAACGTTATTCTATACGGTTCACTTGCTGCAACCGGAAGAGGACACATGACCGACATTGCTATTGAGGATGTATTACGTCCTATTGCACCGGTCCAGATTTCATGGAAACCTAGAACGTTTCTTCCATTTCATCCTAATGGAATGAAATTCGTAGCTTACGACATTGACGGGAAACCCATTGATGACTGGACTGTCTATAGTGTTGGTGGTGGTGCATTGTCTGAGGGGAAAGGAGACGATGACTATTTCCGAACAAAAGATGTATATCCTCTTAACTCTCTTGATGAAATCAAACAATGGTGTGATAACACTGGTTGCAGTTATTGGGAATATGTAGACATTCATGAAGATGATGATATAAACGATTATCTTCTACAGATATGGCAGGTAATGAAAGATTCAGTAGAAAGGGGATTAAATCATGAAGGTGTTCTTCCTGGCCCACTTCACCTACCGAGAAAAGCTTCAACATATAATGTTAAGGCTAGCGGCTACAAACAATCGTTACAAAGCCGTGGATTGGTTTATTCTTATGCTTTAGCTGTAAGTGAAGAAAATGCATCAGGAGGTGTGATTGTCACAGCTCCTACTTGTGGTGCATGCGGTGTAGTACCTGCAGTACTGTATCACATATACAAATCTCACAACTTCAGCGACAATAGAATTATACGAGCTCTTGCAACTGCTGGACTGTTTGGTAGTATAGTAAAGAAGAATGCTTCGATAAGCGGAGCTGAAGTTGGATGTCAAGGTGAGGTTGGAGTCGCCTGTGCTATGGCTTCCGCAGCTGCATGCCAGATTTTCGGCGGTAGTCCAGCACAGATTGAGTACGCTGCAGAAATGGGACTAGAACACCATTTAGGCATGACATGTGATCCTGTATGCGGACTAGTTCAGATTCCATGCATCGAAAGAAATGCCTTTGCTGCCACACGTGCTCTCGACGCACAATTATATGCATCATTCAGTGACGGAAGTCACCGTGTAAGTTTTGACCGAGTTGTTAACGTCATGAAGCAAACAGGACATGATTTACCTTCACTTTACAAGGAGACAGGAGAAGGTGGATTAGCAAAAGGATATAGCGACAAATAAGATATTTAGACACAATAGATTAATACTCATAAGCTCCGACATCTGGAATACCAATGCGTTTTTTACCATTGCGATCAGAAGTTGGAGCTGTTGTTTTATCAGCTTTATTTATTGCGGCAGATTTAGCTGAGAGATGGAAATCATAATACTGATTGTCTGCATCTATTTTAACAAAATGATTTTTCCCCACACTATCAGCATTAACAGTAGACTCATAAATAACATTACTAAAATAAACACTATCAGAGGTTGAAACAACTGGGGTCCTTATAATACTATTACTGAATTTATAATTAAAATCCTTACCTGCCGTCTTCCCCCCATACAATTGATCGTCTGCATATCCAGTAATAAGACTATTGTATACAGACATAGATTTCAGAGCATGATTTGAAAGAAAACAGAAAGCTACATCACGATTAGAATCAAATGGATAGAACTGAGCTATAGTACAGGCATTTATAATCGCCTTTCCACCATCAATATAAATACAATTATTCAACGTGTTGGTTATCTGGGTGTTCAACAAAGCTATATTACTGTTTACAGACTTCAATCCATATCCCTGACAATTATGAATAGTTGATTCTTCTATATTTAGCTTTACATTATCTACATCACTACTATCACAGACGATTCCATTAAAAGCACTATGAATATCACAATACTTTATTGAGTTACCATAAGAAGATTCATAAAAATGAACACCTTTCCATTGACCACTCATACGATCGTATGGCAAATAGTCAAACATTTTATCAAGACGACTACCACGAATGACAACCTCGTTGTCGCTACGACCCTCTATATGAAGGCGTCCATAAACATCAATTCCAACAGCTGAATCAAAGTAAAGTACTGAACCAGCTGCAATATTTAGTACAGCGCCCTTAGCTATGGTTATTCCACCAGAAACCAATATTGGTCTGGAACTACCATCTATAGTAGTATCATTATTAACATGTAATGAAGATATTTTTGTCGCATCCCATGACCAAGCCTGCAATTTAATATTCTGCTCTACTCCACTTTCAAGTTGAAATATAAGATTGTCTGAAATCTTTTTAGGTGTAACCTCATTATTTACGGGAGACGTTACTTCTACAAAGATACGCAAACTATCACCATGATATAACATGACATCATTTGCACGATATCCATTCGTCGAATTAAGATACAAACCATTAACATTGACTCTAAATCCTGTTTGGTTTCCAGACTCCAATCTAATGTTACTACATCTTATTCCTGCATTATTCTTATTGTAAACCCAAAAAGATTTTGTAGAAGAAGGAATAGTCGAAAACACGGTATCAAGAGATATGATATCGCCAGAGAATGTCAGTTTGTCTGCCGTAGATGTAGAAAACCTCTCATCATCATTGCATGACAAAAATAACAAACCAAAAGTCAATAAAATAAATGTTATGATTTTGTTCATCAGTGATATAACGCAAACTAAAGAATTTTATTTTGCATATACCATTGATGAACAAATAAATTATCAAGAATTAATGACAATAATATGGTGCCATTAAATAGTTCAATAGCTTTCGTCTACATTAGGGAACGAAGATTCCTTAACTGTACGAATATATTCCTGAACACCATCTGTCATGCATTTGTTAACATCAGCAAAATGACGAAGGAACTTTGGTTTAAATCCTTGTGTCATTCCTAAAGCATCTGCATAAACAAGTACTTGACCATCAGTTCCACTCCCAGCACCAATACCAATAGTTGCGCAACTTACAGCTTTTGTTACCTCATCAGCCAATTTTGCAGGAACCTTCTCTAAAGTAATACCAAAACATCCAACTTCATCTAATGCACGAGCATCTGATAACAGTTTCTCTGCCTCAGCCTCTTCTTTGGCTCTTAATCCATAACCACCAAATTTATGAATACTTTGAGGTGTCAATCCTAAATGTCCTATAACAGGTATTCCTGCATCAATAATTCCCTTTATCGTATCAATAATTTCTATACCACCTTCAAGTTTCAAAGCATCAACACCAGATTCCTTCATAATCTTTATGGCATTGCGTACACCATCTTCCCTACTAATCTGATAGCTACCAAAAGGCATATCACAAACAACCAGACAATGCTTACATGCACGAGCAACTGAACGCGCATGATAAATCATCTGATCTACGGTGATTGGAATTGTATCATCATTACCAGCCATTACGTTTGAAGCAGAATCACCTATTAATATTCCATCTATTCCTGCTGCATCTATAATGCTGGCTGTCGTAAAATCGTAAGAGGTAAGCATCGTGATTTTTTCACCAGCTTGCTTCATATCAACAAATGTCTTAGAAGTAATCTTCTTTTTATCAGTAGATAAGTATCCCATTATATATATTTTATTTTGAGTGCAAAATTACATCAATTGATGGAGATTGCAAAACAAATGTTAATGAAATTTTTCTATCAGCCATTCATAATCAACATTAATATAGTTTTCAATAACTATATCAGAATATTCTTTTATACTTTCGGCTGTATTAGTTGTTGACAGTCCTATAGTGAATTCATGAGCAGCCCTAACAGATTTCAAACCATTAAAACTATCTTCAAAGCCAGCACATTCCTCAGGCTTTACACCAACACATTCTGCACCTTTCAAATAAGGATCAGGATCAGGTTTACTTGCACAAAAATCCTCACTTGTCAAAATGCGATCAAACATACTTCTGAAGTTGTGATGCTGTGCATACACATTATTCATTTTTTCAATATTGCTACTTGTCACAATAGCAGTCTTTATTCCATGAGCACGCAAATCGAGGATAAAAGCCTCAACACCATCAATAAATGGAAAGCTCATTGTCTTTTCAAATTCATTAAGTCGCTGTGTAATAATTGGTTGCTGATCTTTTACATCATCAAAATACTTATCATAAATTTGAACAAGAGTCTGTCCTTTTATATCATTCTCCAATCCAGGAATCTCCGGATGGTAAAGTTGACACTGACTACGCCAGAAGTTTGTGTATTGTGGCTCGGTGTCGAAAATCACTCCATCTAAATCAAATAGAGCGGCTTTAAGTTCTGCGATTTCATTATCTATCATTTTACCTTTTTATTGTAATTGCTATGCAAAGTTACAAATTTTCTTTGTAACTTTGCCCCTATTATAATGAATTTGATAATTGTGCATATAGTAACTTTAATTATACAATCGTCACGTTCTTATAATTATTACATTATCATAAATATAGAGTAAATATATAACACATGATAGAAATCATAACAAAATACTTTCCTGAGCTTAACGAAAAGCAAAAGCAACAGTTTGAAATGCTTAATGCTTTATATCGTGATTGGAACGCAAAGATTAACGTTATATCTCGCAAAGATATAGACAATCTTTATGAGCATCACGTATTACATTCACTAGCTATAGCGAAGGCTATAAGATTTAAAGACGGTTCCAGAATACTTGATTTCGGAACAGGTGGCGGATTTCCTGGTATACCTTTAGCTATTATGTTTCCAAAATGCAAATTCAGACTTATTGATGGGACTGGAAAGAAAATCATGGTTGCCAATGAGGTGGCAAACGCATTGGGATTACAAAACGTAGAAGCATTGCATAGACGCGGAGAAGAAGAAAAGGGAGAATATGACTTCGTTGTGAGTCGTGCCGTAATGCAATTGCCATTGTTGACAAAAATCATCCAAAAGAATATCAGCAAGAAACAAAATAATGCACTTCCTAATGGCCTACTTTGTCTTAAAGGCGGTGACCTTAAAGAAGAACTTAAACCATATCTGAATATTATTGACGTCATGCCGCTTGAAGACATGTTTGACGAGGAGTGGTTTAAGGAAGATAAGAAACTTATTTATTTACCAATGGCTTAAATCTAAATATATGCTGAATATCAAACGCTTTACGTGCAACATGCTACAGGAAAACTGCTACGTTGTTAACGATGAGACCAAAGAATGTGTTATCATCGATTGTGGTGCATTTTGGGAAGAGGAAAAGAAAGCTATTACTGAATATATTAGTGATAACGAGCTTGTGCCAAAGCATCTTATTGCTACACATGCACATATTGATCACAATTTTGGAAATGCCTATATTTATGAACAGTTTGGATTAAAACCTGAGGTTCATTCTTCTGATGAGAAACTGATGAATAAGCTGAATTCTCAGGCTGAATCTATCGCCGGCATCCATTTAGATTACGAAATGCCACCTGTAGGAAAATATCTTACGGGAAGAGATACAGTAAAGTTTGGAAATCACACATTTACTATCATAGAAACGCCTGGTCATTCTTCGGGTAGCGTTTTCTTTTATTGTGAAAAAGAACATGTCGCATTCTCTGGTGACACTCTATTCCATAATTCAATAGGGCGAACAGACTTTGAAGGAGGTTCTAAATTCATGATTATACAGAGTCTTAGAATTATTTGTCAACTTCCCGACAATACACGTATCTTCCCTGGACATGGTGAAGAGACATCTATCGGACAAGAACTAGCAGAAAATCCATATCTTGACAGATAAGTATATGGACAAAAAAACTGATAAAATAATATTAGGCATTGATCCTGGTACTAACGTCATGGGATACGGTGTACTAAAAGTCACAGGAAACAAAGCCAAGATGATATCTATGGGGGTCATTGATATGAGAAAGATACGTGACCCATATCTTAGGCTAGGAAAAATTTTTGAAAGAGTTACGGGTGTGATAGAAGAATACCTCCCTGACGAACTAGCTATTGAAGCTCCTTTCTTCGGCAAAAACGTACAATCCATGCTAAAACTAGGACGAGCTCAAGGAGTTGCAATTGCAGCCGCAATATGCAGAGACATACCAATACATGAATATGCACCATTAAAAATAAAAATGGCTATCACCGGTATGGGGCAAGCATCTAAGGAACAAGTGGCAGGCATGCTTCAATGGCTTCTTAATATTGATGAGAAAGATATGCCTAAGTTTATGGATGCAACAGACGCACTCGGAGCTGCATATTGTCATTTTATGCAAATGGGAAGACCATCAACAGAAGCCAAACATTATTCCAATTGGAAAGATTTTGCCATAAAAAACAAAGATAAAATTCAATCTTGAAGAACAATATAAAGATTTAAATAGAGACTTATCATGCAAAAGATTATCAAAATTCAGGATGGAACAACACGTATGCCAGAATGGCGTATGGCTGAACCTGTTAACTTTGAAACAAATGATGGCGAACATATAGCTATCGTCGGACCAAACGGTGGGGGAAAATCAATGCTAGTTGACATTATTGTTGGCACACATCCACTGCTTATGCATGATCCGGAATACGATTTCTCACCAAGTGAAAAACCACTTGTTTCAGACAACATTAAATACATAACTTTCCGTGATAGTTATGGAAGTGACAATGACCGCACATATTACCTGCAACAAAGATGGAACCAACAAGAAATTGACGAAAACACTCCTACCGTTGGTGACAAACTAGAAGAAGCTTACAGTTTGGCAGGAGTGGACACACCAAAAAGAAGAGAACTACAAAAGCATATATACAAGATGTTCCACATAGAGCATCTATTGGATAAATATATTATTTTGTTGTCAAGCGGTGAACTAAGAAAGTTTAAACTAGCCTCTACCCTGTTTGCCAATCCAAGAATATTAATAATGGACAACCCTTTTATTGGTCTTGACGCCAACACAAGAGATCAACTGAAAGAATTATTAAAAGAATTGTCTTTGGAGAATGCCCTGCAAATAATATTGGTATTAAGTAAAAGCGATGATATTCCAGATTTCATAACACATGTTGTTGAAGTAAAGAAGATGAAAGTATATCCAAAAGTTAAACTTGAGGATTATATCAATAATCGTCAGGCTATACCTAGTAGAGTACTAAGTAAAGAATATGAACAGGAAATAATAAACTTACCTTATAAAAGCAACGAATATCATACCAATGAAGTTGTTAAGATGGATCAGGTTTGCATAAAATATGGCGAGCGAACTATTCTTGACAAATTGGACTGGACTGTTATGAATGGAGAACATTGGGCGCTCAGCGGACAAAATGGCGCAGGTAAGTCAACACTGTTAAGTTTGATTTGCGCTGACAACCCGCAAAGCTACGCATGCAACATAACACTATTTGATAATCCTCGCGGAAGCGGAGAGAGTATATGGGATATCAAAAAACATATAGGATATGTTTCACCTGAAATGCACCGTGCTTATCAACGTGACATGCCCGCTATAAGAATTGTAGCTAGTGGTATGAAAGATTCTGTCGGTCTGTACATGAAACCATCTGAAGAAGAATTTGAACAATGCAAATTCTGGATGAAAATATTCGGGCTTGATAAAATTCAAGATCGAACTTTCCTTAAACTATCTAGCGGTGAACAAAGACTAGTACTTCTTGCAAGAGCATTTGTAAAAGATCCTGAGTTATTAATTCTTGACGAGCCACTACACGGACTTGACAACACAAATAGACGAATGGTGAAAGATATCATAGAGACTTTCTGCAAAAGATGCAATAAGACTATGATTATAGTGACTCACTATAAAGAAGAACTACCAAACTGCATTGATCACGAGATACATTTAATAAGACATTCATAGGAAACTTCTTTATACAAAAAATCCTCAAAACAATAAAGTTTTGAGGATTTTAAGCGGTGCGTACGAGACTCGAACTCGTGACCTCCTGCGTGACAGGCAGGCATTCTAACCAACTGAACTAACGCACCAGTTTTACAAATTCATGAAAGGCTTGTGGCGGTGCGTACGAGACTCGAACTCGTGACCTCCTGCGTGACAGGCAGGCATTCTAACCAACTGAACTAACGCACCATAAAAGAGCCTTATTCTGAATTGCGAGTGCAAAGGTAATGATAATATTTTATTTCTCCAAAACTTTTAAAGTGTTTTTTCTAAAAAAATTTGCATTAAAACAGCATCATTGTATTTTTCGCCATCAAAAAGCCACCCCTCTAATTGTGTTTTACTACTGAAACCCAAAGAGTTAAATAGATTTATTGAAATTTTATTATCATTTCTTATTATAGCATAGATTTGTGCTAAATGTATTACTTTGTGACAATACGAAATAACCTTAAGTAATGCAGCCTTGGCAAAACCACGATTTCTATACTCACTCATTATAACTATTCCTATCTCAGCCCTACGATGTTGTGGATTAAAATCTACCAGATCTATAATACCGACACAATTATTATCAGAATCAACGATCATTAACCTCACTTGCTTATCCGTATAGATATCGCCACTTGAATTAGCAATATAGTCATGAAGCAGAAAGCGAGAATACGGAACATTTGTGACTCCTACATGCCACAGCTTATCATCATTCTCTAAATGATAAAGCAGTTCCAGATCTTCTGGTTCAATTGCCCTCAAAGTAACCTCTGGTAATTTATCAGTTTTATTCATTACACATCACCTCCTCTGCTGTTATTAATACATTATCATAATATGTTCCAATGGATACATGCTTCATAGGACAACCTGCAAATATGCTCAACACATGCGAATAACTATAAACAGTCATGTCATATACAACATATATCATTCTTTCTGGATCAGAAAGCAAATATTTCAGATGACCATCAGGACAACTATCTTGACTGGCATTTATATATTCAGCATCTAATCCATTATTAAGTGCAATCCCTTTGCACTGCTCCAACATGTCATTTCCACCAATAAACATATATGCTGATTTTGGGTTATTTTCTTTTCCTCTGAATCCAAGAGATCTAGACATGCTTAACAGTCCATTTTTTACAAGAGCTACCATCGCTTTGAAAAATATAGCAGCCTTCACTGGTAAATTTATCAAATAAGATGAATTGTAATAGTGCTTTCGCATAAAAATAAGCATAGACTCATAGAACACATGCACGTACCTATAAGATGTCTTTTGGGTGCTCTCACCTTTATAATGAAGTATAGATAATGGCAGATACCAATTCTGCCATCCACTTTCTAAAAGACGGCAGCTTAAATCTATATCTTCACCATACATAAAATAATCTTCGTCAAGTCCCCCTACTTCATTATATGCCTTACGACGAATCATAAAGAAAGCACCACTAACGACTTCTATTCTATGCGGTTCATCCCATGACAAGTAACTCATATAATAATGTGCAAGTTTATGATGTCTGGGAAATCTTGCACACAATCCACTCATCTTATAAAATGCAGCCATCGGAGTAGGCAATCCTCTTCGGCTTTCCATAGCATTGCTACCGTCAGCCTTAAGCATCTTCACACCTACAGCTCCAGTTTCAACATGCGTCCTAATAAAATTCAACGCATTAGCAATAACATCTTCTCCAACAATCGTATCAGGATTAACCATCAAGACGTATTCCCCGTTGCTCTGCCTTATGCCAATATTATTAGCACGCGAGAAGCCCATATTATGCCCGCAGTGAACAAATCTTACATAAGGGAATATAGGCTTTAAATATTCAATGCTTCCATCATCTGAATGATTGTCCACAACAATAACTTCTGACTCTATATCTTTCAAAGCCTTAGTTAAGGAATGAAGACACTGCCCAAGGTAGTACTTCACATTATAGTTTACAATTATTACAGACAGAAGCATTATTGCTCGCCTTTTATCTTTTCGTATTCAAAGTTACATCTTTCTAATGTTGGAAATATAAAGAAACTTGCTAGAAACAAGATTATTCCCATATAACCAAAAGCTACATTCATATACATATAATACAAAATAGCATTTACTATCATCGGTATTTGCAACATATCCAAACGTATAATAGCCCAGGCTATAAACGAAGAATGAAGTTCTGTATTATCTGATAGTATAGCATTACGTACGTTCTTGAATTTAAATAGACGTAATGATACAGGGATTAAACATATTGTTATGATTTCCATTAATGAAGTCATCATGAAATCAGAACTTTTGTTATCATGCATAATCCCAACATTATTAAACCAGTCGTTTTCGCCACAGACTATTATTGCCAAAGCAAACGCCAACACGATAAAATAATTTATTGTGAGTATTTTTACTGCTTGTTTCATTGTTTAAATGGTGTTCTGTTTAATATTGAGCGCCCCAAAGTAACTTCGTCCGTATATTCCAATTCGTCGCCAACAGATATACCACGAGCTATCACACTGAGTTTCACATCATATTGCATAAGTTTCCTCGATATGTAAAAATTAGTCGTATCTCCCTCCATTGTGGAACTTAATGCGAGTATAACTTCCCGAACATCTCCTGTACTTATTCTATCAACCAAAGAGTCAACCTCAATATCACCAGGTCCTATACCATCCATTGGTGATATTATTCCACCGAGCACATGGTAAAGTCCATTAAATTGTTGCGTTTTCTCAACAGCCATGACATCTTGAATATTCTCTACAACACATATCGTTGATGCATCGCGACGACGATCAGAACATATCGGACAAACATCCGTATCACTGATATTATGACAGACTTTACAATACTTCACTTCATGCTTTAGTGTCATTATCGAATTACAGAATTCATCAACATCAGAGACATCACGTCGCAACATATTCAGGACAAGACGCAAAGCTGACTTACGCCCTATGCCTGGTAGTTTTGAGAATTCACTTACGGCTTTTTCTAATAACGCCGAGGGATAAGTTTCGGACATATAATATTTCTAAGTACTATTATATCTTACAAATATATACCGATTCCAACTTTAAGTCCGATAGTAGAATACTGACTATGATCCTTAAGGCTCTGATCATAATATAAAGCCGGCTCAATTGTTACGGTTTTACTTATGAAAAAGGCATACCCCACTTCTACTCCTGGCATAAAATCATTATAGTGCCCCGTATGCACATATTTAGCACCAGCTCCTAGGAAGATGCCATTCTGCTCAATATAATAACGTGCACCTGCACCCACTTCATAATGATTAGGAATTACATCGCTCGAACTTGTTTGGTAACCTAACTGTGCCGAAAGCATTATGTCATCAGTAATGAAATATCCTGCTTTAGCCTGTAAACCAAGATTAAGTTCATCAGCACCATTATAACTCAAATTCAATCCTGTAAGCGAGGCTCCGCAATACATCTTGCCTTCTTCAAATTGTGCACTGGCACTAACTGTCATCAGAAGAGCGGCAAAAACCATTAATAGTTTCTTTTTCATAATCTGCATTTAGATATATAAATATTTTGCTATATGTATAGATTTTAAATCTTATATTATCTTTCTATACAATGCAAATATAGACATTTTTTTACTATCATACAAATTTCTCAACACTATTTCACTAAAAGGTAACTAGTTCTATTCGGCTTTAATTTTTATAAGTAGATATAACAACCTGTTAGCGGAATTAAATTAGTAAATATTTAAATCCGGCAACGAGTATTACCCTAGTTCACAACAGCTTCAGATATCATTATAGAACTTTCCATCAAATTTAAAAAAGACTTTTTTATTACATTTTCAATTACTGAAAAATAGAAATATCCCAAAACTTTCAAAAAGAGCAAATAACCTCCACTAGTAACATAAACACTTGATTGATAATATTTTATCGGTGGAGGTATACTTCCACTATCCTCCACGTTTTTGTAAACTATTTAAAAATATATTACTATTATCAACAGTAAACCTAAACTTTAAAAAAAAATATAAATTCAAACATACTTACATTATGCCACATAACAAAGCAATATCAACCAAAATCCATTGGTATAAAGGCAAAGCTATATCATCAAGTTCCTATTTCTACAATCAAACGTTTGCGTTTTCACGATATAAAGTTTGCATTGTATCGTTACAAAGTTTCTGATCCTACGATCAAACGTTTGCGTTTCTACGTTATAAAGTTTGCATTGTATCGTTATAAAGTTTCTAATCCTACGATCAAACGTTTTCTATTATGTAGTACTAACGTTTTTACTTTATCGATAAATAAATTCACTTGTGTTTAAATACAAATTAGAATAGAGTTATTGGTACTTCTACAAATACCAACAAGCCTACTTTTAATTGCATCATTTTATCTTCAGCTATATAATAATTTAAAGGATGATGCACGATTCTCTCTGCGCTTAAGGAATTGAGCAAAATTTATGTTTTAATTTTTTTATATGAAAGAGAAGGCTGAGAGTCCACCGAACCATCACTCTTTGATTAAGGGGGCTTGTTCTGCAAAAAAAATGAGCCAGAAACCCTGTTTAAAAGGGCTTCGGGAACTATTCACATGCTATTCCTTATTTTTATCGGACAGCAACAAATTATTTCATTTTATTTTTACAAATAGAAGTAACATTTCTAGATTTATAATTCTCAAGAAAGACATTACGGTGATTTGCTTTACTGCCAGAGACACGACTTAATGGTGAGACTAAAAAGCGGTTTTGGTATTATACTTTAATCAAATTCTATCGTTTTAGATACAAATACGTGCTAATAATGTAGGAACCATGTAGGAAAGATGTAGGAAAAGGCACTAATATACATCATATAAACTATTGATAAATAACAATTTAAGTCAAAAATGTAGGTAATGTAGGTTATTTTTCTTTTTTTCTGGAATCTTTTTCTATTTAGGGGGGTAGTATTCTCCATAAATACCCCTTGATTTTAAGTCATTTCACGCTTGCTCTATTAAAAATTAATCTTTTAATTACGTTGATTTTATTGACGCTTTTTCCTTGTATTTTATTTCTTCCATAAATATCAGCTGCCCTCAACATAGCTCAAGCTAGCTTGGATCTGCTCTCACTTGCTTGCTCTTCCATCATCCTAAACCGTAATATAAACGGCCGTTCTCCCGCAGATCTCGCTGATTCACGCAGATAAAAGACAGTTAGGACAAATGGATCTGCAAGCAGATGCCCAAATCTCGCTGACAAAGACAGTTGCGACACTGCTGTATATAATGCGGTTCACGCTGTTTGTTGTTTTGCTGTTTGTCTGCGAAATAATGCAACTTGCTGCATTCCTCTGCATTATCTGCGGGAGACAATGCTGTTCATGCTGTTGGCCGTTTGTCTGCGGGAATCTGCGGGAAACAACATCTGCTTAAGCAGATACAAAGGCGATATCCCCAAGAAATATCTACAGGAATCAGCGGGCTCTTTAAAAAAGAGCCCCACACTCGCGTGTGAAGGCTCTCCAATACATCCCCACTGGGATATACTCTTCTTAGACTAAATAGCCTTAGAAGAAAATGAATAGAACTAACTATTCATTAATTATTTATAGTGATAATTATTTAGACGTCCTTCGATTCTCACGAACCTACTCTTCACATGAACGAGTCACAAGGGACATCGTAGAATTGAGTTATATCTTATTCTTATACCATACAATTTTCTGCATACTTTGCATAGTTATTCTGCGGTATCACCCGCTGTTCTACACTTAATCTGAACAGCATTACCAACATGCGGTATCGGTCATCAAGTTGGGTTATTATAGGCAGTTTATTGTAACTGCTGTTTGCTCTATATATCAGAGACAACATATCCAGATTGATATTCACCATCTTTTCGCCTATTGTGTAGCGATAGAAACGTGGATAATTTTTTACTCGTTCTATTACCATGCCTAGCATGGTAAAAGTGTCCTTATAGATAGGAAGATGATCAGATTGTGACATTGTAAGTATGTTTCGACCGCCAAAGGCGGTATTTTTTAAAATAGATAAAGTTATAAATAGATAAAGTGATTAATAAGCGAGGACAGCCCTAACGCAGTAGCCGTTACTGACCCCCTTACCGTTGGAGTACAAGATCACGGCCGAGGGATTGAAGTACACAATCACGACGTTGCCGCCATCATACTCTGACGCAGCCCAATAGTAACTAGTATGTTTCAAAGCTGTGCCTCCTGCCGCTGTTAATTTCGTATCAAAGGTTGAATAATAACCTGACAAACCTGATATTATAGTAGTTATACCACTAGAACTTATACGCATACCTTTTATAGTCGTCTTTTGAGGATCTGTCCATGTACAAAGATTTTCCATTATATCCCACCAGTCACCAGCACTTGGAAGATACCATTTTCTATTTAATAATGAACCGGTATGTGTAGTACCATCGCTGTAGATGTTACAATAATACCATGCAGGATTACTAGATAAACCAGCAAAAGCACTACTTGCCGCATCATAGCCGCTGCTTACATCATTAAAACATGTGCTAAATGCCTGGCAGTATGGATGAACGGTCTTGTCTGGATAAGGTGAATTATTAGGAGTAGAATTACTTGACCAAGCACAAGGACTACCATTATATGCATCTTTCAATGCGATTGCTCTTCCGTGACGGCAACCGTCATTATATTGAGCCTGAGTAACCTCACTAGAAAAGATGAGACCTACCGTATGATTAGGGCTATATGCACTTCCATTAGTTCCGTCGTCATAAAGATAGTTACCTATAGGAGCATCGCCCATATACATATTACTTCTACCACTAGTTATCGTTGCCTGATAGGTTACCCTTGCATCGCCGTTGCCGCCGTTTGCGCCAAGGCTTATATTGCACTGGTAGCTCAAGTTGCGGTAGACATTGAAGTTGGTAAGATCGGTCGCAGGTGTGGCTACATTCGTTACACCGCCAAGATAGATGCGATAGGTAGATGACCAACCACTACCCTTCGCATTAACGAGAAGATAGCTGGCACTGGCTGAAGCAGAAACAGGAACGTTGCTGCTGTTGCGAAGTACTTCTGTCGTAGCATTACTGTTGCTGCCGCAGAGATTCTCGTACACATAGTAAGTCTTTGATAAGGCTGTGGTCTGACTCAGACTGCTTACAGCCGTAAAGTTACCATAGCTACTTGCTCCTGCTGGAGGACCTGCAACAACAGAGGCTGATGCTGGCACATGGCTGTCTGTGATATAACTGCTAAGAGGCACATTGCAGAGCTGATACCCCGTGATTGTTACTCCGCTTGCTGGGGTTATCGTGAAGGTGACCTTGCCGCACTGATGATATAATGGGATGGCAAACTGATTGGTGCCAGGATCTATTGTCGGTACATCAATATGACCTATCATCATTGCCCCTGTACTACCAGCTGTACTGCCGTTGTTCTCTAAATCTGCAGCGTTGGTTATCGTGGTGTACATCGTATTCAGCTTATCTACTGTATTCACACCAGCAAAATAACTTGAAGAGCCTGTATTGGCGATAGCGTAGATTTTACAGTTGCTCGCTGAACGTGTGGTGACAGGTACTGAAACAGAACCTGCTGCCACTGAAGACTGATATGTGCTACCAATCAGAGAACCACTTGTATCGAAGATCATTACGGTGATATCGCTCACGATATTCTCATTGGTAGTATTGATGGCACGCGTCTGGTTGCCATCACTGATGCAGAAAGTCAGCTTCACTGTTGTTGTATCTCCGCTATTCGAAGTCGAGGAGAATTCCTCGCCTGCACAGGATGCAAGAATGAGACACAGGGACAATAAGAATACTGGGACTGAAAGGGAATATATAGTGTGATATTTGTTCATTTTACTTATTAACTTAACTATGATGAATGTATAGGGATTACAAACATACTTTCATATCTAGTAGAAAATGGTGCCATTGTTTGCATCGCTCCATGGCATCACATTAATATTGACGCCCATCTTACCCACATCAACAACAATTGCCTTGTCGTCTTCCGGTGAAAGGGTTATAGGATCTCCAGAGGAGTCCGTAGTACGCTTAAATATCGGGTTGTCGTTTTTGTAAAGGGTGAAGGTAACCTTCTCGCCATTAGCCGTGGGAAGGGCATTGATGATATCCGTAGAGAACACACCATTGCTGTCGAAGCCGCCATGAGGCTCATAGACCACGCTGTCACCCTTTATACTTCCGTCAAAGGCAAGGGCACTGCGGAAGCCTTCTAGCTTTACGGTGTAGTTACCCTCTCCCATCTGGCTGAGAAGATTACGGATAACAACGTGGATGCGCACGTTCTTATTCATCATCGTAAGAGTGGCAAAACTGGAGTCGCGAAGTGCATCGCCGGGACTGTAGCTGAAACCGCCGTAGCAGATATAGCTCATCGGAGTGACCTCGGTGATTGTGCCTGAGGTTCGTGTCACAGAGCGGGACTCACCAGAGCTGCGGAGTCTTGCGCAGACACTGCCAAGGGAATCTCCCAAGACTGGAGGAACGAGCTGAACGCTGTCACTACTGCCTAAGCCCACTGCAACAAGACGCATCGTCTGGCGGTTGTCGAAGCAGAGATAGTAGCGACCATCAGGCTCTCTGGATACCTCATGGGAGTAGCGGCCGTCTATAAACATATAGGCATGCACGCTGCCTGCCACAGAATCAGGCAATACTTCGCCTGTCCTCGTGGTTAGGCGAACGCCGACATTGTACTGCACACGAAGGCTATCGTCGTCGTTGATGCAGCTACACATTAGGGGCGAAAGCATTGCCAGAAGGATGCAGGTGATAAGTATATGCCTAATTTTCATTGAGCTTTAGTTTTATTGTTGTTATTTGATTACTGTTATTCAGAATATGCAGTTTTAGTTGAACACATTACTCTGATTAGCGGGTGTGAAATCCTTCACTGTGATGTTTGCCGTTGCTGTCTGAGGATCAATAGCTACTGTAGGACTTGATGAACCCTTACCCTGAATAGTCACATCAATGATATAGTTTTTGTTTGGATAGATCTGCTTTGCAACAGTGCCTCCGTCTGGAATGGTGCTGCCAGATGAATTATAGTTAATGTTAATAGGATAGTAAACTGGAACAGCTGAAGCTGATCCTGGACCGTCAGGATCGAAATCACCTCTGATGACAAGGCGGGTTGAAGTTGCTGCACTACTAGGCATGCTATAAAGATAGAGAATGTTGGTCACTGACGGTGATACCGTTCCCCAGTTATAAGTGCTACCTGTATTCACACCGCTCAGCGTAGCATTCACTGGAGTGAAACCTATGGGTGAAGCTGTACCGAGATATGCCTTAAGGTTTGAAGAAACTCCTGATTCTCCCTGCTGAAGGGTTCCCACGGTGGCAAAGGTAGAGTAGCTTGTCATATTAGCGGCGTCTACAGGATAAAAGTCAAGCTTGTCTGGAACGTTTGACAGGAAAACAGCAGTAGGTTTGAACGTTGCAGCCGAGTAGGCACCAGTGGCACTGAAGTTCACGCTGAGTGATCTAAGCGTAATCTTTGATACCATGTGATATACGTCTACAGAGGCAGAAAAGGTCGGTGATGATCCAGTAATGGTGCTGGTACCGAACATGGGAAGATTACCGGTGGCAACTGTTGTGGCAGAAGGGTTTCCGCCTGCAAGGGCGTCATCAATAGCAAGAGTTTTGTTCTCGAATTCGGTCAGATTCTTGGCACCGGTAAAGGTTCCTGCCTTCGCATTCACAGCAACAAGGACCTTATCACCGGAGGCAAGCTGACTGGTCGTAATGGAAGGACTGGTGGAACTCGTGGTTACCTCCTGAATAGTCTTTACCGGATAGTTACCATTTACGTCGGCAGTCTGGTCAAAGATACCGATGGTCACAATACTGATGGCGCTCTCAGGATTGGGAGTAAGGGAAGCAGGATCTGTATAGATGGCGGCACGGGTACCGGCAGGTTTCAGATTCAGGGTTAAGGTCTGAAGACCCGTTGAAGGCTTCTCTGTTGTAGGAAGCTCCTCACTTGAACATGAGGACATTAGGCACAGCACTGACAATGCAGGCACTGCAAGGCAGGCGGTCATGATGGTTTTAATTCTCATAATCTTATTTCTTTTTAATTATTAATACTATATTTAGTCCTTATATCTCTTTTCATTTTATTCCTTTATTTCATCTTCATCAGTTCACTCAGGGCTTTGTCTGCCTGTACAACTCCAGCTGCCTTTGCCATCTTCAGGTATACTTCAGCCTTATCGCGGTTTCCCTCGCTAAGGTAAAGGAGTCCCATATTGCAGTAGGCTCTTGGATCAGTTTCCCAGCGCTTGAGATACTTATGCGCAAGGGCTACGTCGTTGCGTGTCAGGGCTACACCGGCTGCATTGATGTTTGCCTCTGGATTATCTGGGAAGAGACGGGCTGTGAGATCCACGATATCGTTGTATTCGCGAGAGCCCTTCTTATAGAATCCCGCGGTGGCATAGAGTTCACCCAGCGTCATCGTGGCAGGGTTTGAGCCTAGATGCTGCATAGCAGAGTTGCTGTCGAAACCATCGTGACGGAACGTCAGCGTATATTTGATGCGGTAGACTTTCGGAAAGATGAACTTCACCATATACTCATAAGGCATGCCGTGACCAATATCTTGGATTTCACGCTCACGACCGTTGACAACGTCGATGCTCTTGATGATATCTACAACGGCTTCGCGAAGATTCATACCGCTACCTGCTACAAGAGAAGAGATGCTGTCCCAGTCCTCTGCAAGCCAGCCTACAGTAAGATCGTTGCGGTTGGTGAGCTTCTGCCTCATCAGATATTTCTTCAAATCAAGAGAACGCTCCATAGCCTCACTCTCGTTGCGGCGGTAGTTGCCGATAGGAGCACCGAAGCCATTGATACGAAGCCCGACAAGGCTCGTTCCGTAGCGCTGCAATTCACTTTTCACGTCAGAGGCGATGGTATTGAACACAGTGCGGTTGAATCTGCTGCCGCTGAGTTTGGCAAGCGACTTATTACCGAAGATCTGAATCTCACCGCTGCGGTGGAACTTATCTATATCTGAGCCCTGTGGCTGAAGAAACTGTACATAGTCCATCAGATTATAATAGTGCACATTGGGATCGGGATTGTCGTTGCTCATATCGTGGAGGTAGATATTTTTCAGCACAAGGTCCTCATAGGTATGTCCGCGGTGACCTGTGCAGTTAAGCTCTTCGCTCTCTACATACATGCGGCACTCCTGCATCCAGTCCTTATAAGGAACTGTCGTGTCGTAGATGAAGTAACGCTTGGCGGCATGGCTGTCCTTGACAACGATGGGCATGTTGCGGCGATTGTCGGAAAGGACCTCTGTGCGATGAGCATCGCGCTCACGCTCACGACCATTGATGACCACTGAGGAAAGCACAGAGACGGCACTGTCGGTCTTAAGCACTGGAGTGAAGACGAGCGACTCACAGCTGCCGACAACGCTGCTGTCATAGCTTACCTTCATGCGTACACGGAGAAGGTCGCCCTGACGGGTGAAGTTCTCGGAGTTGACGTAGATCTGTCCGCCGTAGACAGTCTGGGCGGATGCTGCGGATGCGACTCCGCTAAAGGCAAGAAGAAAGAATGCAGAATGTAATAGTTTCATTTCTCTATAAATATTATTTCATTGTTATTATCTTATTATTATCACTTGATTATATATACCAGCGATACGGAAAGGGAGACCGGACCGACATAGTCCCTACCCTTTGTATATTCAAGGTAGCCATAGGTTCCCTCACGGTAATGGCGATAGCGCAGATGAAGGTAGCCCGCAGACAGCGAAGTATCTATGCCCCAGTGGGGAGAGAGAATCCTGTGCCAGCCAAAGGTGAGTCCGGCACCGTTGAAGTTGCCTTCAGCACGATGACTGGTAAGATGAAAAAAGGGAAGTCGGCTTAAGTTGAAACCTCCGTGAATGCCGAAGGCTCCGATATAGGGACCATTGAATGCCTTACGGAACCAGTGACGGGCTTCGTACTGAACTGACCAGTTCTTCCATTTACGGTCACTGCCGTAGGATATCGGGCAATAGGTTGAGGAAACACTCAGGGTAAGAGTACTGTCAAGGCGGACCTCAGCACCCAGGGATGGAATGCATAATGCGTCATAAAGCAAATTGGACTTCAGCGCGACATGCTGCGCATGAAGGCGCAAGGATGGCATAGATACCAATAAAAGCAAAATTGACTTTAATATAATATCACTCATCCTACATTTCGTACTATGAAATTTTAATTTACTCATCCAATTATCTCTTCTATAATTACACGTTCCGTTACTTTACAAGTAACAGAAAGGAAAAAAGGACTTTTAGAGTATAAAATTGCACGAAGAGGGCTGGCACGCGTAAATATTGTTACGTGTGACAGGAGGATATAGATGAGAAAATATTTAAAATATGTTCAAATACGAGTATGTTTTGAACGTCTGTGTCCTCATTAATATGTTTTTCCGCGGTTTTTGGTTAATTAATGCAAAATTATATGTAACTCAATAAATTAATCACTACATTTGCCAAATAATATTTATAGCTGTTACTTGTAAAGTAACGGCTGTTTTTATTTGTACCTGAGAGTCTGTGTTATGGGCGTAATCGCCTGTCAAAAAGACAATTCAACACTTCATTTATTTTCCACGCACCTGCATACCTTTCTGTTGGCAAGCCCGATCTCTTTGGCATTGAAGCCCTTGAGATATATCTGTGTGGTCTTGATGTCGGCATGACCGAGAGCAGAACTGATCACCTCCACAGGAACATGACAGTACAGAGCCGTGGTAGCCCAGGAATGGCGGATGGTGTAAGAGGACACATGAGCCTTGATACCAAGCTTACTGGCAAGACGCGAAAGACTGGCGTTGAACTTGCGAAGCAATGACTGGTAATGGCGGTAGCCCTCCTCGGTATTCATGTCTGAAGGGCATACTGCCGCTTTCTCTATAAGAGCAACTGTTTCTTTATTGACAGGAATGCTGACACAGACTCCTGTCTTACGGCGGCTGTAGTTCAGAGATCCGTCCTTGACAGAGTCAGCGCCGACATGCTGAAAATCAACGAAGGGAATACCACAGAGACAATACATCAGCCTGGCTATCTGCTGGGCACGGATAAGGGCTGGACTGCTTACCTTGCCAAAAAAGAGTTTATTCAGGTCAACGGGCGACATCGCCTTCTTATGGCTTTTGTCAATGCCCGTATAAACATCGTGAAACAGATTATAAACATGTTTGGTAAGCCCTGCATACACAGCTTTGTTATATAGGGCACGGAGCATGCGCATATAAGTGGACTGAGTATTGGGGGAATAATTCCGCTGAATGAGATACATTTTAAAAACATGAAGGGAATTACGGTTGATCTCACTGAAACGGATAACATCGTGACCGAGACATTTACAGAAAGAGCGCAGTGAAATGTCATACAAATGGGCGGTTGAAAAACGACCCTCTTGCCGAAGGTCACGAATACAGGTCTGGGTAAAAGAAGAGAATGTTACTGACATAATAATGATAATAATAAAAATAATATTTAAAAAGTGAATTACAAATTTACAAATCAAAGACCAATAAAAAGAACCTACAATCTCATTTTAAATTTAATAACACACGAATCACTGTTATTTAAGTACAGATTATATATGATGTTCAAAATAATAGACAAAGGTTGCTCCTCGCATATTTTCTTTTCTGTATATATTTGCAGTATCTGCAAAACCATATGCATTCTCCCACAAATTTTCTTCTTTACATGCATAAATGGCATTTGTCTCCCGCAGATATTCCCGCTGGGATTATGTTGTTCCCGCAGATATTCTTTTCTTTACATGTGAACGGCATATTCTCTCGCAGATGGCGCTGATATATTTTTCTTTATACATTATTTGCAGAATTTGCCTTAATCTCAGCAACATAAAAATTCAGCGCTTGATAAATAGTCTGACTCTCTTTTTCAAGATTAGATATTCGCCTGTCAAGACTTTCAACTTTGATTAAAAAATTATCCATTACATTTTTAATCTTTTTATCCACCACATTATTAATAACTCTAATTTCTTCTTCTAATAATTTACGTTCAATTTAGTTTGCTTATTTAAAAATATGCAAGGAATATACAAAATATTAAATAAATCTAAAAATGAAAACACTTTTTATTTTGAATTGTGTTCCGGTTGTATTATATTTGCACCATGACAAGTTAAGTCGACATAAGATGAAACGATATAATTAAAAGACAGTTCTCTATATTCAATTAATAAGGACTTTAAAATTAAGAATAGAACAATTAAAATAGTATTAACCAAAAAATAAATATTATGGATAAGCCAATATCAAAAGAGTCGCTTTCTCATTTGTGTGATGTATTAGGAAATTCGGTTCAAGAAATGTTCCCTTTGTTACAAGAACGCATTAATTCATTAGCGGCACTAAATAATATGCTATCAGAAGGAAGAATAGACCAAGATAGCTTTAACAATTATAAGAATATACTAGAACTTCATGCTTCTGTGTTATATGCTATAATAGAGGTAGGAATTGCTTTTCGTGCAGATTTACATTCGGAAAAAGTGATAGAGAAGAGAATCAACCTTAAATATATTGTATTTATCATTTCTGAATTTTTTAAAGCTACATTTACGTCATCAAATGGAATGTGGAATAAGGTTTCTGAATATTTGCTGTCATCAGATAATAACGATGATTTAAATGAAACAATAAATTGTATTAATGATCATGTTAACACATATAAAAATATTTATTATGATAAAGATAAAGAAAAGCGAGATATTAGTGTCCATTATGATTTTGATATAAATAAATTATATAAATACTTGGTTGATATTAGTGAAGAAGCTGAGGCAAAAAGATTATGTCATTTTTTATCTATTGTACAACCTTTGAATAAATTATTATTACTCCCATCAACTATACTTATAGCAGTTCTTAATAAAGACGTAAAAACAGGATCTTTCGCTACGGAAAAAGATGATATTATATTTAGAAAGTTCAAAAATGATTTATACCCCAAAATAGGTGACTCATTACAAACGTTTTCTACAATTCTAGATAAAAATATGAGAGTATACAATATGCCAGAGAATTTACCTAAGGAGTTGTTATCTTCATTAGGAGATAACGGACTTACTAAAATAAAAGAGATACTAGATAAATGTAAATTAGGAATACTATTACCCTATATTTACCTAGACCTAGGTACAGCTATCCGAGGATATATTAAATCAGAATCAAATATAGAAAAGCGTTGGAATCTTATTAGAATAAATTTAATAATTTATGAAGGATGGAAGAAAATATATGTTCCAGAAAATGCAGGAGAGAAATCTCTTTGGGAAAAAAATATATACGAGTCTATTCCCTTAGAATATAATGATTTAAAAAAAGAAAGTGATTCTGTGGAACAGATACTAAATTCATACGAAAACAATAATATAATTAAAAGCATTCGCCATTATTATATACATCTAAGAGAAAAAAGAGCATTTAATCTACCATTTCTTTTAGACGAGCTATCAAAACTAAATGAATTTAATGAATTAGCCAAAGTCCTAGATTTTATTAATATATTACCTAATATATATAAATTATCTGATGCCATTATACGTATTGATTCAGCACAAGAAGACAATAAATATAAACAGGAATTGCTTGAGCCTATAAACAAAATAAAGCAATTAATTGGTAATTCTAACATGCCAGAAAAAGATAAAGATGACTGTATCAAACAAATTGATAACGGCCATGATGAACTAAAGAAATTATTTGATTAAAACAAGAAGCTAATTAAGTAAACTTTATGAGGCTTAACTTATTTCGTAGATGATTGCATATTAAAGTGTGATTATCTGCGAGAATTAGCGAGATCTGCGGGAGACGTTGTGGGTTCTTTGTAGATAGATTGACTCATATGATTATTCTCTCGCAGATCTCGCTGATTACGCAGACAAGCCCCAAACTACACTAACTGTCTTTCTCTGCGAAATAATGCAGCCTTACTGCATTCCTCTACGAAATCTGCGTTATCTGCGAGAGGTTACAACAGAACCGACAATTTAAGGTATCATTAGTGCTCGAAGATGCGGTTTTCGTGATTAAGGAACAGATTATGTGAATATAAAAACCGATCGACCCTAAGCTTTGCGTTTAAAATAAACCTTAGAAAGATGAATATACCCCTTGTATTTGTCATTCAAACTTTTTAAGTTTTTAGTTCAGTATAATATAAACGAACCAACTTGCAAATAAGCTTTATGACCAAATAAATAATTAGAATTGCTGTAATTGATATTACTACTAGAAGTAACACCTTAAATGGAGAATCACGACAACCCAATGCAATCCAACTAAGCACACAGTTGATTAAGGAAACAACGAATATTAGAAAACTTTGTTTAAGTGCCTTTTTTACCCTCTTTATGTGATTTATAGTAGATTTCTTCTTTGCCTTAACAAGGGGGTCTTTATTGCCGTGTTTAATAATACCACAGATAACTATTAGTTCATCATGTTTACTAAAAGCAATAGAATATAATAATGTAACAACAGAAGCCATTACACTTGAGATTGCTAGGAATGCTGTATTAGAGTCCTGAAGCAATATCTTAATGATATCTATCTTATCATTCATCTGATTCTAAAAAATTAGATATTACATTGTTCATTTTTTCTGTCATAAAATCTATATTATAAACTTTATTTTTAAGTTCCTGTTCCGTAATTGCAGACTCTGCATTAAAAATTTTTTCACCAAATTCATTAATTTCAGCGCTTGTATCGTTTATAATCTTTTTAGTAATACGGAATTCTTTCTTACCTATCTTATAAAATGAAGTTTTCTTCTGATAAGGATCATTTGCACCCGAATCCATAACCAATTCCTCCGCTGTATCAGCAGGGATATTCCTAAAGTTTTGCTTACGTGACTTAGTTAACTCACTTTTTTGAAGATATTCACGATACTTAATATCAATATCATCGTCCATATTCTCTAAACTAGAGAAACGAATCTCAAGTTCTGGAATTGTACCAATTTCTTTTAGTTCTTGTAGAATTTCTGATATCTTAATATTCTTAACAGGCCTATCAAATACCTTATTTGATATTAGTTTTCCAAGTTTAGCCACTTCATTATTTAATTTACCAGGGTCTTCATATGCAACCATTAGATAAAAACAAGTTTGATTTTCTGTTCCAACTATTCGAGGGTAAAAAAGTATATAATTCGAATCGCTTCCTATTTTGGAGTTTTGACTGAATTTAATTTTTTCGTTGCTTTCAAAGTATCCATCATATACATTTGTTTTATAGTAAGAAACTTTCAATAAAAGACATGGGACAGCACCTATATTCACATCGATAGGTTCAATTGTATTGACAACTGTTATTGAAGTTTGGTTCCTATTAGGGCTAGTAATTGGCTGAAAATTATCAAGCTTTCTTTTAAGGAAATTAACTAAATCTATAAAAGATATTCCTCCGAAAAATCCTTCTAAATTATCAATTGATGTAGTGGTATAAACAGGCATCTTTATCAAGTAACTCTTTGATTTCTTTTCTTTTTTTTGTTTACTTCTATTTTTTCCCATCTTTTTATTACAATTATATTTGCTTATTCAGGTTTATTGCGTAATTCACGTAAGTTTGACTAATTATAAATGTTTAAAAATTTAGTGATTTGCAAAAATTGTTGTAAATTTAATGTGTTAAGAATCAATATAACAAACAATAACCGCTATAATCACCGAGGACAAAGTTAGTGAAATATTTTGTATTGCAGATTATTTCTGCAAGTTATTTGATGTTATGATAGTAAAATACATATTAAAAAAAATAAAAACATAATTATCATCATGTCGGCACTATGTTCGAAAGTAAAAATAATGCATACTATTATTTTACGATTCCGATTACCACTGTCTGAAACATTTAGATTTGGAAAATTGTGTAAATTTCTCCATTATAATCGGCATGACTTACATTTTTTGATTAATAGATATGTTTTATCGATTTTTCTTTTTACTTTTGCTTTATCAGTAAAAACTAGACAATAACAATGGCACAACAAATAGAGTTTTCATTAAGGGCTCGACGCAGAGGATTTCATCTTATCACAGATGAGATTATGGAACATATTCCACAATTACCAAGAATAGGACTGCTTAATTTATTTATTCAGCACACAAGTTGTGCTCTGTCTATTTGCGAAAACTGGGATAGCTCTGTGCGTGGTGATATGGAAAGTATTTATAATCATCTTATACCTGAAAATCAAAGCTACTACGAACATACACTCGAAGGAGCAGATGACATGCCGGCTCATGCAAAAAGCATTATTACAGGAGCTAGCATCAATATTCCCATCACAAACGGCAAATTGAATCTTGGTACATGGCAAGGTATTTATTTATGTGAATTCCGTAATCATGGAGGAAGCAGACACGTTGTGGCTACAATTATTGAATAAAATAAGTGATGCCATTAGAGAACATTTTCTAAAAACGGCATAAATACTAACATAATAAAAGGGGAAGTTTACAAATGTAAACTTCCCTACTCTTTTGTTCATTTAACCAATGATCTATTGACTATTTTAGATACTCATCATCACGTACCAAAACTTTCTCAATCTTACCTACATACATAGTATGGAAGTCACGTTTTGGATAACTTTCATCTCTCGTGTCTTGATAGATAAATCCACTATTCTGGAGTTCAACCTTATTATTTGAAAATTTAATTCCGCCAACGGGTATATTATTATAGTTTTATCCCTATAAATCTAAAGCAATACTTTATAATCATTGCTATAATGAAGCATACGGGTATACCCAAAATACATACTATGGCAAGACCTGTGATTGGGGAAATTACAAATAATCCTACTAAAAATGTGAATCCTACAACAACATATGGATGTATAAAATAGAATGCAAAACTATTATCAGATAGTTTTTGTATAATACGATTGGGTCTATTGAAAATTTTCTTACTCAATGTCAATAAAAAATAAGATATACCAACACACATTATAGGTTCCCAAAATGCATAGAAAACGGCCTGCATATTCCATCCTCCAGAGAAGTTTTCCATTTTATTACTACAACTGCCCATCGTTATGAGCATTGCTGGGATTCCAATTAATATAGCTAAAAGAAACCATGGTTTTGAGTCTTTGATATTTATATTATCCATCCATTTGTTGTGTTGGGCAACTATACCGAGTGCATACATCCCTATATATAGTGGGAAATAGCCCAGTTGCAATCCAAAAACAGTATTCCCTGTAGGAACGATAAGTCTTACAAGAAATGCTACAGCCCCACTTATAAACATGAAAAATATTATTCCTAGCGTAGATGGTTTACTGCAATGACGAAATGACACATTGGGTAACTTTTGACAAACTACATATAATGATTCAAATAATAGTAATGTAAAGACAAACCACATTGGACCTAGACCGAAACTTCCCCAACAACCATATATCCAATAATTTAGTAATGGGTTGAGAATGAAAAAATATATTGCCAGTGGAATACCTAGTCGATTAAGTCTATCAATAAGGAATACTTTAGTTCCTTTCCTATGAAAAGATGAAGGAATCAGTAGTGCGGAAATGAAGAAGAAAAGGCTCATAAAGTAGGATTGGTCTATCCCCATTGATGCAGAAAGCAATGCTTGTGTTAAACCTGTAGTTGTAACAACAGCTTTATTATACCAACCACCAGAAGCTCCAAAAGCGATAGCAGCATGATGGTAGAATACTATACATGAAAGAAAGACGCGCAAGGCATCAAGATAATAATAACGAGTTTTATTCATAAATTGTGTGTTTTTTTACTACTTTCCCTTATTTGCAGTTGTGTAGGTACTATAATTTGCCTTACTTTGGTATCACCTTTTATCTGCGATAATAGCAGTTCACAAGCTGACTGTCCCATTTGGTACGTTTGATGGCATACAGCCGACAATTTAGGTTCCACATAATTGGCATGCTCCTCATCAGTGTATCCGATGATAGCGACATCATTGGGAATATTGAGATGATGACTCTTGATAACATCAATTGCTGCAAAGGCAAGAGTATCATTCATCGCAAGTATTGCATCGGGGGGATTGGGTAATGACAATAATTGTTGTGTAGCTATTTTACCTTCCTGATAATCTATTTTTCTGCATACCACTAATTCTTTTTCTATAGGTATTTTGTTGGCACGCAATGCTTCCAGATAACCATGTTTTCTCCTTCTTACTATATCAAGATGATTAGGACCACCGATAAAAGCAATGCGGTGACTGCCATTGTCTATAAAGTGCTGCGTAGCCATTTGAGCAGATTTTTCTCCGTCAGCTATTACCGTAGAAAACTTATCCGGCATACAGGTGCGATCGAACAGAACTACCGGCATATTAATATCTTTGAGTGCAAGAAAATGCGAATAATCTGTTGTGTCTTGTGATAGACATGCGATGATGCCCTCTACCCTCATATTAACAAGATTCTCGATGTTGCGTTTCTCATGTTCACTATTTTCGCTACTTGTGGTTATAATAACAAAATATCCATTAGCCACAGCCGTCTCTTCAATACCTTTAACTATAGAAGAAAAAAAATGAGTAACAATATCAGGCACTATCAAACCTATTGTACGTGGAGCGTTTTTGCGCAGACTCATTGCAAAAGGATTGGGACGATAATTCATATCTTTAGCTAGTCTTTTCACTTTTTCACATAGCTCGTCGCTTATCTCAGGACTGTTTTTCAACGCCCTGGATATTGTAGGTATAGACACACCTAGCTTTTTTGCCATATCCTTCATGGAGATATATTTCTTGCTTTCCATCTGTAGTAAATCGTTTAAGTGCACAAATGTACAAAAATAAATAAATTAAAAAGTATAAGAAACTAGTTTTAACGTAATCCATTACGTTACGTTTTGCTTATCATTAGAATTGTAGGTGATTTATTTATCTTTATCTTTGCGACGTAATAACTAAATAATAAACAATTATGCAATATCATGAAATCGGTAAAACCGGTATGAAAGTATCTTCTCTTGGTTTTGGTGCCTCTTCTTTGGGTGGCGTATTCCATGACCTTAAAGAAAAACAGGGCATCGAAGCTGTCTTTACTGCGATAGAATCGGGTATTAACTTTATTGATGTATCTCCATATTATGGATATTACAAGGCCGAAACGGTGCTTGGGAAGGCTCTTAAAGATATTAAGAGAGACAAATATTATCTTTCAACAAAGGTTGGAAGATACGGCGAAAACGATAAAAACACGTGGGATTATTCTGCAAAGAAGGTCACCGCCAGTGTATATGAAAGTATGGAACGTCTAAATGTGGATTATCTGGATATTATCAATGTACACGATATTGAATTTGCAGATCTTCATCAGGTGGTAGACGAGACTTTGCCTGCTCTTGTTAAGTTGAAAGAAGAAGGCGTTGTAAAGCACGTCGGCATAACAGACCTGCAACTTGAAAACTTGAAATGGGTCATTGACCGTGTGCCAGAGGGTACAGTAGAATCAGTACTTAACTTTTGCCATTACTGTCTGTGCGATGATAAACTTGCTGATTTCCTTGATTATTTCGAACAGAAAGGAGTTGGAATCGTTAATGCTTCACCTCTGTCTATGGGATTGCTCACAGAAAGAGGAGTACCAGATTGGCATCCTGCACCAAAATCATTGATTGAGGCTTGCACCAGAGCTGCTGAATATTGTAAGACGAAGAATTTCCCAATTGAAAAACTCGCCATGCAGTTCTCTGTAAGTAATGACAGAATAGCTACAACACTATTCAGCACGACTAACCCAGAGAATGTGAAGAAAAACATTGACTCAATAAATGAGCCAATAGATTGGGACTTAGTAAAAGAGGTAAGAGATATTATAGGTGATCAGCAACGTGTGAGTTGGTCTAATACATAAGAGACATGTATTATCATATTATAGACGCACATTCTCACCTGTGGCTTAAACAAGACACAATGGTGAATGGAAAACAGATAAAGACATGCAACAACGGAAGGTCTATGTTTATGGGCGAGATGCGCCAGATGTTGCCACCGTTTATGATAGACGGGAAAAACAGCGCTGAAGTATTTCTCTCTAACATGGATTATGCTCAGGTTGAGGCAGCTGTGGTTACTCAAGAATTCATAGACGGATGTCAGAATGATTATCTTGCTGATGTAGCATCACGCTTCGGTGATAGATTCTTTGTATGTGGGTTATGTGATTATCACAGAGGAGGTTACCTTGAAGAAGCTAAACAATTAGTTTCAAAGGGATTTAAAGCTATAGCCATCCCCGGTCATAGATTGCAGACACCCGATGGGCGCGTAAAACTTAACTGTGAAGAAATGATGCAGATGTTCCATTATATGGACGACAACGGCATCATTCTCTCCTTGGTATTAGAGGAAGGCACTACCCAGATACCAGAAATAAAAGAAGTGATTGAAGAGTGTCCAAATCTGAAAATAGCTTTGGGACATTTCGGAATGGTAACTTGCAGTGGATGGAAAGACCAGATAATGCTTGCCCGCAATGAGAATGTCATGATAGAATCAGGCGGTATAACATGGCTCTTTAACGATGAATTCTACCCTTTCAAGGGAGCTGTAAAAGCTATACGTGAGGCAGCCGATCTTGTGGGAATGAACAAACTGATGTGGGGATCAGATTATCCACGTACAATTACAGCGATAACCTATCGTATGTCGTATGACTTTATTACAAAGTCTTCTGATTTTACCGAACAAGAGAAATGCCTGTTCCTTGGTGAGAATGCACGTAAGTTCTATGGATTCGGTTCTTTCCCAGAGATACCTTATATTAAAAACATGTCTGAATAAACATTATTATGAAAAAACAATCTTATAAAATACCTTTGGCATTAATCTTTTGCCTTTTCTTCTTATGGGCGATAAGCAGCAACCTATTGCCTACAATGATAAGACAGTTGATGAAGACCTGTGAACTGAATCCTTTTCAAGCTTCATTTACAGAGAGCGCATATTGGCTGGCATACTTCATATTCCCAATACCAATAGCTATGTTTCTTAAACGTTATAGTTACAAGGCAGGTATCATCTTCGGTCTGCTACTTGCTGCTTGTGGAGGCTTGCTATTCTTCCCTGCAGCGATATTGAAAGCATATTGGGCATACCTGTGTATATTTTTCGTTATAGCTACAGGAATGTGTTTCCTCGAAACAGCAGCAAACCCTTATGTTACAATATTAGGAAGACCAGAAACAGCAGAACGCAGACTCAATCTAGCTCAGTCGTTTAATGGACTTGGAGCTTTCATTGCAGCTATGTTTCTTAGCAAGTTAGTACTTTCTGGCGCAAACTATACAAAAGAAACACTTCCGTCTACATATCCTGGCGGGTGGGCAGGATACATCCAAACAGAAACGGATGCAATGAAACTACCCTACCTCATGCTCGCGATATTACTGATCATAGTTGCAGTGGTATTTATTTTCTATCGACTTCCAAAGACTGGCGATGAAATGAAGAGCAAAGCAGAAACAAAAGATGAGAAGCTTATCGACTTCAAAGTATTGAAACATTCACATCTTCGTTGGGGAGTAATAGCTCAGTTCTTCTACAACGGAGGACAAACAGCCGTAAACAGCCTATTCTTAGTCTACTGTTGCTCGTATGCAGGGATAGATGAGAAAACAGCTACAACATTCTTTGGTCTGTATATGCTATCGTTTTTGGCGGGCCGTTGGATTGGCACCGCACTGATGGTGAAGTTCCGCCCTCAAAATATGTTGCTTACATACGCAATAATCAATATAATATTATGCTGCGTTATTGTAACAACAGGAGGAATGGTCGGACTGTATTGTATGCTTGGAGTATCGTTCTTCATGTCTATCATGTATCCTACACAGTTTTCGTTGGCACTTAAAGGACTTGGTGATCAGACCAAAAGTGGCTCGGCGTTTCTGGTCATGGCCATCGTCGGTAATGCCTGCCTACCACAGTTTACAGCCTATATCATGCACTGCAACGAACATATATATTACATCGCATATATAGTGCCGATGATATGTTTCGCCTTCTGTGCATATTACGGATGGAAAGGTTACAAAATAAAATCGTAATATCAAGAAATTAAAGATTTAAATATATAAATTATGAAAGCAGTTCAAATAGTAAACCCTCATGAAATGAGAGTAGTAGATATCGACAAACCTGTATTAGGTGTCGGTGAGGTAATGGTTAAAATAGAGTATGTAGGTTTCTGCGGTTCAGATTTGAATACATTTTTAGGAAGAAACCCAATGGTAAATCTGCCCATTATCCCAGGTCATGAGGTAGGCGCCGTAATAGAAAAAATAGGCGAAGGAGTGCCCGAAGGTTTCACAAAAGGAATGAACGTAACGCTAAATCCATATACCAATTGTGGTAAATGCGCATCATGTAGAAATGGTCGTGTTAATGCTTGCGAACATAACGAGACATTAGGTGTACAGCGTAATGGAGTAATGTGCCAATATGCAGTATTGCCATGGCAGAAAATAATACCAGCCGAAGGAATATCAAGTCGCACATGTGCGCTTATCGAACCGATGAGTGTTGGATTTCATGCTGTTTCTCGTGCTCAGGTTATTGACAATGAGTTTGTTATGGTTGTAGGCTGTGGAATGGTCGGTCTAGGTGCTGTTATCCGTGCATCTCAGCGAGGTGCATCAGTGATCGCAGTAGACATAGATGATGAGAAACTTGCTTTGGCTAAAAGAATAGGAGCGGCATATACTGTTAATTCGATGACAGAAAATGTTCACGAACGGATACAGAGTATTACAGGCGGATTCGGCGTGGATGTAGTTATAGAGGCAGTAGGAAGTCCGGCTACATATGTTATGGCTGTAGAAGAAGTTAGTTTTACGGGCAGAGTAACATACATTGGTTATAGCAAAACAGAAGTAAGTTTTCAAACCAAATTGTTTGTTCAGAAAGAACTTGATATTCGTGGTTCAAGAAATGCCCTTCCTGCTGATTTCCGTGCAGTGATAAATTATCTTAAGGCGGGTAATTGTCCTGTAGACGAACTTATATCAAACGAGACTGGCCCTGATGGAGCCTTTGATGCTATGAAAGAATGGGCTTCTAATCCAGGTAAAGTTTTCCGTATTCTCGTTAAATTCTAATAGAACCAAGATTTAAAATATTGCCTTCAATCTGCATGGTGTATGTCTGCGAAGATTGAAGGCAAATTTTATATATAGAAGGTAGCCACGATTAGTAAATCGGGCATAGCTCATTTATTTTAGATACTCATCATCACGTACCAAAACTTTCTCAATCTTGCCCACATACATCGTATGGAAGTCACCTTTGGGATAACACTCATCTATCGTGTCTTGATAAATAAAACCGCTATCCTGAAGTTCTGCCTTATATTCTTTCTTGCAGATAAGTACAAGTTTAGCCTCTGAGAAGTAAACAGATTCATTTGTATATACTGGGGTAAGACCAGCCTTTTCTATCTTATTCTCATTACGACCAGACATACTACCTAAATATGCCATTTGTTTCTTGAAGGACTTGTCCATTACGCAAAGTGTGAAATACTCTTCCTTGTCAACAAATTCCTTCGTGTAACGTGATGGGCGCAGATAAATAACAGCCGTAGGATCATTATGTCCCCATAAGCATCCGAGATGCCCCCAAGATGCAGTCATTGTGTTACAACCAGACTGTTCGTTACCAGCAGTCACTAACATCCATTCACCACCAATGAGGTTAAACGGATTAAACTTCATGTCCTTGTAGTTAATCTCTTTCATATTACTCCTTTTATATTTATTCATCTACTACGCATTGCTCAATATGGCAAGTTATATAAAATATACTAAGCACATAAAGAACTGTAAATGATAGTTTTAATTGATAATCATTAAACTAAATTACGCAACTAGTTATGAACTATAAATCTAGTTATCAGATTGCAAAAGTTTATCAAGTTCTTGCTTAAGCTGTTTGCTATTCTTAAAAACGATTCCGTTCATTCCAACAGTTTTACAGCCTTCTATATTTTCTGGTTTATCATCTATGAATACGCATTCGTCAGCTTTAACATGGAACTTATTGAGAAATGATTCATATATATCCTTATTAGGTTTAAGCTGATGCACATCCTTAGAAATAAGACTATCTTCAATCAAATTGAAAATATCAAATTTATCAATCACATCATATACTCTACTCGACCAATTAGATAGTCCCAAAATTCTATAACCACGAGCTTTAAGACTTAGTATCAAGTCTCTAATGCCTTCTGTTTCGCAAGTAAAGACATCAATATAATGCTCATCAAAGATATCCAAAGCCTCAGCATAGTCAGGCCAGAGTCTCTGCTGCTGTTCAATATAATAACGGAAATTATGAAACTCAAGATCCATATCATTATTAATGCTATGTGGCAAAACATTCTGCATAAACCATTCTCCTTGTTCCCTGCTACCTAATATCTTAGCGAAGAAACCCACAAAGTCATACTGAACAAGCACACCACCGAAATCAAAAACTACATTTTTAATCATAAGACTATCTTTTTCTGCAAAGATAACTGAAACGATTGGGATTTCAAAGAAATAAGACCGGTAATCTTTTAATTGTAGCGAGTGTCAACTGAAATGCAACTTATCTATTCAACAAATATCTAATTAATTACTTTGAAGTATGAATAAACTACATTATCTTTGTGCTTTGAATATAATGCCATTTAATGAGTAGCTAACATGTATTGCTACTATATCGGTATATTATCGATTACAAATTTGAGATTTAAGAATAATATGAAAGTACTAAGAAAAATAGCAATAATAATGATGTTACTCTCTACATTACAATCATCCGCTCAACAGATGATTAAAATGTCTGACGGGACAAGACTATATGTTGAAGTACGCGGAGAAGGCACTCCCTGCCTATATCTACATGGCGGACCTGGTTCTGGATCAGAATGGATGCAAAAGCTTGGGGGAAATATACTTGAAAAGCATTTCAAGATGATATACCTTGATCAACGAGGAGTCGGACGGTCTGAGAGTCCACGTGATAGCGATTATACTCTCTCACGACAAATCAAAGACTTCGAGGAAGTAAGAAAAGCTTTAGGATTTCACTCATGGCTTGTGTTAGGTCATTCTTTCGGGGGAATACTTACTATGGCATATTGGGAAGCACATAAAGATGATATTGATGGGCTGATCTTTATGAATTGCACTCTATGCATGGATGCAAGTTTCCAGGAAAGTTGGCTACCTAAAGCTATCGAAATAATTGGCAACAAAGCTAATAAAACAGCACTCGATCCAAATATCAAAACAATAGATAGAATGATGGCGGTCTTTCCATTTTTGAATAATGACAACAGATGGCAGATTTTTACTCCACAGAAGAAGTATAATGACATAGTAGACTCGGCTACAGACTATTCCAAACACAATAGTGATGGCAGCAAAGTTATATTTATGGATGAATATTGGAGAGATTTCCGTCCACTTACAAAAACAGTAAATAAACCTGTACTATTCTTCTATGGCAAAAAAGATTATGCTATTGGTCCGAAATTCTATAAAAGTGTCCATTTCCCTGATATGCTACTAGTAGGAGCTGATTGCGGTCACTTCCCTTTTATCGAAGCTCCAAAGATTCTTGACAATGCGCTAAATAAATATGTGAAGATGTTGAAACGACACAACTAACTAAGCAAATAGTGGAACTTATTCCTGAGTTTGCCACTAAAAGAATAAATCGGCTAAGATAAAACAGAATAAGTAATATATAATATTAAGAGCCCCAATACAAAATAATGTATTGGGGCTCTTGTATAAGAAATAACTATCTATCTTATTCTTTTATAAGCGAAAGTCGGGCCATAAGATAACATACGGTTGACTCGGCACCTTGATTCAAATTTATATTATTCTTTTCAAGTCCGTCATAACATCCACCTGTAGCAGGATTATATATGATTTGATGAAGATGATTGTTGCCCATAAACCAACTGAAAGCTACCTTTTGTTTTTGAATATATTCTTTATCTTGAAATTCATCATAGAATTTAGCTAAAGCAATTACAGTGCCGGCAACATCAACAGGCTGCTCGCCATATTTATTGTTCTGCTCACCCTTATTCAGCCAATTATGATTTGAGATAACTTTGATTTTTCCATCAATAAATATTTTCTCTAACAAAAAGTCAAACGACTCTTTAGAAATATCTTTAAACTTCTGACTTTGGGTCACATTATATGCACATAAAATGCTCTCTGGCAAAGTAGCATTCTCGTATGTAAGATAAGGTTCAAACCATTTCCATCCATTACATTTGGCAGAAATATACAAGTCAGATAATTTGTTAGCAAGCATTTCTATCTTATCATATAAATATGGAGAAGGCTTTTTCATATAATAATAGTATAATCCTTTAATCGCAAACGCAATGCTTCTAGGAGATTTTATTCTACTAAGATTTGGAAATGTGAGTCTGATCGCTTTTTCTGCTGCCCAAATATATGATTTATGAATGCTGTTACCATGTAAAATAAAATATCCAAGAGCCCATATAGCACGTCCATTACTATCTTCAAGTAGCACATCTTCATTTTGAGCAGTAAACTTACCATCTTTATCTACATAGTTTTTCAGTGTTCCGTCTTCTTGCTGGCACAACGAAATGAAATTTAAATAACGCTCAATGTATTCACCGTATTTGGGATGCTCATCGCCCTCCTCTACCATACAGATAGAAATAAGTGCTCTTGCATTATCATCAAGAGTATATCCAGATTCTAAATCAGGTTGGTTTCCATTTGAGAATTGTATCATTCCTAACTGTTGACTCATACTCAGAATATGATCTAGATTAATCTCTGGTAGCGAATATGTCAACCTTTTATCAGATTGCAGAATCTTTTCAAAAAGCAAAGTATAAGCTATGGCTGTATTTTCCCAAGCTGTGAATGCAGTTTTTTGCAATCCAGAAATACTCATTTGTGCACGAAGATTATCATCATTCAGTAGTATATTTGTAGACTTTGCTAACTGCAATGAATCATTGAAATTAAAAATGACTCCAGTATTATCGCTCAACAGTTCAAATGCGTGAGGTATTGGCGTAGCAATGATTGGGCATCCGCAACTAAGTGCATAAACAAAAGTGCCGCTCACAGCCTGATTAGGATCAGAAGATGTAAACAAATATAAATCTGTCATCTGCAAATATTCAAGCAATATATTTGTATCAAGATATTTATTGATAAACTTTACATTGTTAGACAAATCAAGTTTCTTCACTTTTGCCTCAAGACTATCACGATAAACTTCTCCATATTTTTTAACCAACGTAGGATGAGTCTCTCCTATAATTAAAAATAAAACAGATGGATGTTCCTTTATGATAGCAGGTAAAGCATCAAGAGTTGTCTCAATGCTTTTACCAGGACTTAGTAATCCAAATGTAGATAGTATTTTGCGCCCGGAGTATCCATATTTTTCTTTTAGCTCATCTTTACTAATTTGTGAAACCAAATGAGTTCCATGTGGAATGATGCTTATTTTACTGTTTTCAACATGATACTCTTTTTGCAGAATATCTGATGATGATTTTGTCATCACTATAACAGCCTGACAAGCATCTATCACATTACACAAATACTCTCGTGAGAAATCTTTAGGATTAGACAATACGGTATGAAAAACAATAACTACAGGCTTCTTTATAGCTTTAACAAATTTCAAAAAAGCATCTTGATTCTCAATATAAAGTCCGAACTCATGCTGAATACAGACTAAATCAACATTGGTATCATTATTAATTCTTTTTGAAATTATATCAAAATCTTTCTTATCTGATGTATTTAAAACATACTTTACTCTGTCGTCGTATGAATGATGTTCAAGGCTTGATTCTACAGCACACACATCAACAATATAATCGTCTTGAAATTTCTTATTTATAGCTTGTATCAAGTCGTAAGAAAAGGTTGCTATCCCGCATACACGTGGAGGAAAAGTTGTAATACATAATACGTGTTTCATTTTGTATAATTTAGTAATTCATCAATTAATTCTTTTAAAGACACAGAAGCGCATGCAATGCATTTATCTGCTGCCCCATAATATATATAAAGTCTGTCGTCCCAGATTATCGCACCAGTAGGAAAGCAAACATGATTAACGACACCTTTAGTCTCATAATCTTTTTCTGGCTTTAGTAAAGGATATGGCAATCTTGCAATTTCTATAGATGGATTGAATTTATTTAGCAAAGCCACGCTTGCAGAATAAACATATCCTTCTGTTGTATCATAAACACTATGATAAATCATAAGCCAGCCTTCATCTACCTTTATTGGCGGACAGCCTGCCCCTATATAGCTTGATTCATGATTATAATGTGGCTTAAAAAATATATGCTTGCTAAAATTAGAATAGTATTCTTTCCAAAATGGAAGAGTAAGATCATCAATCTTATTGATAGATAAGCTCTGAATATCAGGTCTTATGCGATGAAGAAAGAAGAATTTTCCATTTATTTTACTTGGAAACATAACTAAATCCTTGTCCAGTATATAAAGAAGCTTACCCGTATTTGTGGCAAATTGTCGTCGATTATATAATCTAAAGTACTTATCGTTGTGGGGATGCTTATCATTCTTTAGCCATTCAACAAATTTTGAATAAGAAATCTGAGATGTAATTACCCCAGAACGCGTAAAATGCTTTAAGTCTTTTGAAGTAGCAAGCGCTCCAACGACATTATCGCCATCATAAGCTGTATATGTCAGATAGAAAGTATCATCTATTTTTACTATTCGAGGATCTTCTATACCATGGCATTCATTATCAAGACTTGGAAATAATATAGGTTTACTTGCCCTATAAACTACTTTTAATGGATTTTCAAGCCTACAATAGCCTATTGACGAAATATTACCTGTCTTTACTGCTCTGTAAAACATGTGTATCACGCCACCATCAACAATTACAGCTGGATTAATAACACTTTCATCTTCAAAGTCTAAATTGGTTGTTTCAAGAATAACACCTTCTCTTTTTACTGCTATCATTGTGCTTTCTTTGTTATACTTCGGGTGAAACTGTCTCCAGTTCTATCTTTCTCAATCTGATAATCACTTTTAACCTTTATCTTATCTGTTTGAGGTTTTTTCTTAATTTCTCGAGTACCTTTATCCTTCATAATCTTAAATTTAAAATGTTAAATACTTGTCTACAAAATATATAGACATATTGATTTCTTGTAAATATAGTCAAAATATTCGAGAAAGACGAGAAAAATAAGACTTATTTCGATTTAAAACTCTCAAATTACACATTTGGTGCTTATAAATACATTATTTAACCGATATGCTTCATTTTCAATACAATACAGCGATGTTAAACCATTGAGCCATTTAAAAAATTCAATCTACATTCTTGCTAATTGATGTTTTTTTACTAACTTTGCATTAAGAGCCAATTTTATAAACTTCAACATTGAAGAATAAATTGAGGGTAAATTCAAAATGGAATAGTTATGATTAAAATGTATGTAATGAAAACCTGTCCATATTGTGAATATGTTGAGAAGCAGGTTAAGGGAAATAATCAATTTGAGGTTATTGATATTAGCACACATGTAAAGAAGCTGAAGGAGTTTTTGGATCTTAGAGACAATAATTCCGCTTTCGATGAAGCCAAAAAGATAGGTGATGTAGGTATTCCTTGCTATGTTAAGGAAGATGGAACTATTACTTTATCTTCGGCTGAAGTTGGATTAGAACCAATGCCAGACGGACCTGTATGTAGCATTGACGGAACAGGATGCTAAAATAGAATTAGGTCTGCGAGATGAGATATGAAGATGCATGGATGTGGCAAGATCAGATAACATCAACAGTCAACGCTTTAGGTTATACTATTTGGGATTTAAAATATGACCGTGAAGCTGATTACTTTTATTTGGAACTAAACGAAAGTTTGACAGACGACAATGCATCCGATTTATGTTCACAGATGTCATTATTTACTGATTATAAAGGAATTGGATCTAACGGTTCATGTTTTACTATATATACATAAACAACAATGAAGACGCAAGAACTTGATTTATTTCCAATAGATAATCAGAAAGAATGTCCCAGCAGTGAAGTTAAAAGCAAACTTGATTTCGACAATATCTTTGACAGACTCTCCCACTCTAAGTTTCGCAGTAGTTTCTATCTTAACAACAAAGACAAGGACTATATTGCAAAAAGAGATTGGAATACAATTCGTAAAAATACTGCAGACATAATATCAAAACGTCTCGCACCTGCCGACATACCTAATGACGGCAGACAAACACCTATGCGTCATGGAATTTTTCCACCTTTCATTGCACAACATGCTACAGGATGCTGTTGCCGAGGATGTTTTGAAAAGTGGCACAATATTCCTAAAGGCAGACAATTATCTGAAGATGAGCAGCAATATGCTGTAGACGTTATTATGGAATGGCTTAAAAGGCATGTGTAATTAAATATGTGTAATTAAATATGTTTATTTAAACAATAACAAATGTTGATATATATTGGCTACAATATATTGATTTTATCAGAAACATTACTTATATTTGCAAAATAATTATGCTCAATGGAATAATACTGAATACCATGAAAAGAATCATTTTAGCATCAATAGTAATTATGACTGCATTGGGACTTTCTGCCAAATCAGCCAATCCTATCAGGCTTAATCAAGTAGGCTATCTACCACAAGAAGAGAAATACGTGGTTATAGACCAGATTAATCCGCAGAACAAGCTTATTGTAAAAAACGAAAAAGGTCATGTTGTTTGCAGACCAAAAGTTGTCCGCACTGCAAAATCAAGCATGTCTGGTAAAATTAGATATATTGTGGACCTTAGCGAAATAAAGGCTCCAGGTAGATACACAATTAAGTTGGATAAATATCAATCATCATTCAACATATCAGAAAAGGCCTTTCACAATTTAGCTACAAGTTCGCTAAAAGCTTTCTATCTAATACGCTCTGGCATAGACATATCAAGGAAGTATGCGGGTAAATATGCTCGTCATTGCGGTCATCCAGACACAACAGTGATAGTGCATCCATCAGCTGCCTCAGCTGCCAGACCTTCAGGAACAATCATTTCATCACCTTATGGTTGGTATGATGCTGGCGATTACAATAAATACACTGTAAACTCAGCATATTCAATAGGGCTGATGCTTGATGTATATGAGCAAAATCAAAATTATTTTGCAAAGCTAAATACAAACATACCTGAGAGTAAGAACTCTACTCCCGACATTCTTGACGAAATGATGTTTAATCTGAAATGGCTTCTAACTATGCAGGATCCATCAGACGGCGGTGTGTATCATAAACTTACAACACCTCACTTCGAGAATTTTATCATGCCCGACAAATGCCATCAACCAAGATATGTTGTCGCAAAAAGCGTAACAGGAACATTGGACTTTGCCGCGTGTATGGCTCAAGCTGCACGACTATTACAAGGAAGCAAAGACTATCCTGAGTTTTCATCAAAAGCTCGCGAAGCTGCAATAAAAGCTTATGAGTGGGCTAAGAAAAACCCGAATGCTTTTTATAAGCAAATCAATATTAACATGAATTTCAAGCCCAGCATAACTACTGGTGAATATGGAGATTTTCGCAGTAATGATGAAATATTCTGGGCAGCAACAGAACTATATAGGCTCACGGGCATGTCACAATATAAGGAAGATGCCGCGAAGATGATGCCATCGTTTTTCATGAATTCATCATGGGGCATGGTGAGCGAACTTGGACTTTTTTCATGGATATCAAGCAATGACTCCGAAATGCGAACAAAGTCGCTTAACATGCTAAAAAGATATTGTGACAATATCATAGCCAATGTTGACAAATCTGATTTTCAATCGCCATTTGGAAGTAGAAAATTTGATTTTGGTTGGGGATGTCTTGGAGGTAGTTGCTGTTTTCCTGCAATAGCAATGCTTTATGCCGACAAATATATTGATCCTGGAAAATACAAGAAATACGCTATAGAAAATATGGACTATTTACTTGGTCGCAATGCGACAGGATATTGCTATGTAACAGGATTCGGATATCTTAGTCCTATGCATCCGCATCACCGTATTTCAGCTTCTGACGGAATAGATGCTCCTTTTCCAGGACTACTTGTCGGAGGTCCAAACCCAGCGCAACAAGACAAGGTTGAAAAGAATCTAATATATCCTTCAAACAGTCCAGACGAGTCGTATCTGGACCAGACAGAATCTTATGCTTCTAACGAGATAGCAATTAACTGGAATGCGGCTCTAGTAGGAATTTCATGTTGGCTGGACGCAACAACATACAAATAAATTATAAAGTAGTATATGAACAAAAGCATCAATCTACGTGAGAATCTATCAGGCAGACTTCAAATGAATATGATACACGAAATATGCCTTCTCGCACATGATGATAATAGAATTAAAGAAGAAATCTACAATCTTACAATAGGAAAAGATGAACGCATAGCATATAATGCGCTATGGATATTATCTCATTTTGATTCTGTTGCAACTAAATGGCTATATCAGAAACAAAATGAAATAATAGATCATACAATAAACGAAAGTCACGTTGGAAAGCGACGTCTTCTGCTATCACTTTTAAACCAACAACCTTTTCATGAAGATTCGTTAAGGACAGATTTTATTGATTTCTGTATTTCAAAGATTCCATCAGCAGTAGAGCCATACGCTATAAGGGCACTTTGCATGAAACTAGCATACGAACAATGCAAGTTTTACCCAGAGCTGTTGACGGAACTCAATTCATGCCTTGACATGCTTTCGCAAGAACCACTCTCTCCGGCTTTAAAATCAACACGAAAGAATGTCATGAAGAAAATAATGCGTAAATGCCCATCTCTAGCAAAATAATGATAATATCTAGCAATAATGAATAAAGTGATTCTATCATGTGCAATATGGCTTCTAACTTCAGCCTTTGCATCAGCGCAATCTCCCACAATTGCCGACCTTAAACCTGACACAATAAAGGTTACTACAGGATATACTATGAAATTCCATTCTGCGATTCTTAATGAAGACCGCACGATTATGGTTTCTGTTCCTGAAGGATATGCTACTTCAAATAAGAAATATCCAGTAGTTTACATATTAGACGCTCAATGGAGTTTTAATCACGCTTCACAAAATCTTGCATGGCTGTCTAGCCCAGATAACAAAGTTATTCCACAATCAATTGTCGTTGGTATAAGTTCGGGAGGAGATAAACGTGAACACGACCTCACACCTACTATTGGTACAGGAAATGGTGGAGGAGCTGATAGTTTATACATGTTTATTAAAAAAGAAGTGATACCATTTGTAGAACAAAACTACCATACATACAATTATCGAATACTTGGTGGTGCATCTTATGGTGGACTATTCGTGATGAATGCATTTGTAAAAGACCCTTTATATTTTAATGGCTACATAGCAATGAGTCCTAGTATGTGGTGGGACAATCAGATTGCTTTGCAAAACACAGAAAAGCTACTTTCTAAATCGACACAGCTCCCCACTCGCCTATTCATTACGTTGGCAAATGAGGGAGAGTCAATGGGAGTTGATTCGCTGGCATCATTGCTAAAAAAATATTCACCCAAACAACTTGTATGGAGATATGACAAGCATCCTGACGAAATACACAACACTATTAATTATAAGGGAATTTGGGATGGCGTGAAATTTATATTTAGCAACTGGTCTTATCCTTTGGTTGACTTCGCCTCTGCTGAAAAATCTTTCACGGTCCCATCAAAAGATAAAACAGTAGCGAATCCAAAGATAGCAAAAGTGTCAACAGCAGATTTGATTAACTATAGTGGACTATACCAAGATTCGTATGGAAGATTAATTTCAATAGAGAAGTTGCAGAATTCTCTTGTTATCTCATGTGATAGTTTGCCTTCGTTTACAGTATATCCTGAGTCTAAAAACAAATTCTTTATTAAAACAGAGACGGCTCTTAATGATATGCACTTAAAGAATGCACTCATTCAGTTTGAATTTTCTCCTAAAGATTCACTTACGATGTATGCAAATGGCATAACATATTTCGGCGCTAAGAAAGTTATTTCTTCACCATTAATATCGCTTTCTGAACAGTCTAAGAAAGAATATGTTGGCAACTATATAGCATCTATTCCCAGTAATAGCTTTAAAATTTCGATAGTTAACAACTCGCTTATGATATCAACAGGCATGGCTACATCAAAAATGTATGCTATAGCAACAAATAAGTTTTTAATAAGGATTAGCGGTTTAAATCTTGAAATTACATTCACAAAAGACGATTCAGGCAAAATAGACAAAGTACACATATCGAAAGACGGCGAGATGCTTATGACTGCCAACAAATCAAACTAATGGTTGTTGATAGTCTGAAAAAAGTATTTAAATACCAAGTAGACTATTTCAAATACTTTTTGTAACTTTGTAATCAAAAAAATATGGCAAGCAGAATTAAAATCAAGACAACAGAGGGTGACATCATTGTTCGCCTTTACGACGAGACACCTCTTCACAGAGATAACTTCATCAAATTAGCTAGCGAAGGATTTTATGACGGAACATTGTTTCATCGTGTAATAAAAGACTTCATGATTCAAGGTGGTGACCCAGATAGTAAAGGTGCACCAGCTGGAAAGAATCTAGGTGCTGGTGGACCAGATTATACTATTCCAGCAGAATTTGTGTACCCGCAACTCTACCATAAGCGTGGAGCATTAAGTGCAGCACGTCTAGGAGATGAAGTGAATCCTAACCGCGAAAGCAGTGGTAGTCAGTTTTATATTGTATGGGGTGACACTCTCAAGTCACAGGAACTAAAACAGCTTGAACGTCAAATGGCTATGCAACAAGAACAAACTGTTTTCAATCAAATTACGCAAGAACATAAAGCTGAGTTAATGGATTTGCGTCGCAATAAAGACCGTGCTGGAGTCCAGGCATTACAAGAAAAACTTGTTGCTGACACAAAGGCAAAATGCAAGGAGATTGGTATTCCAAAATTTACAGCCCAACAAGTAGAAACATACACCACAATTGGCGGAACACCATATCTTGACAACCAATACACTGTATTTGGAGAGGTTGAAAGTGGACTTGATGTTGTTGAGAAAATACAAAACAGTGATACATCACGTAACGATCGCCCAAAAACAGACATCAGTATGACTGTTGAAATTATGTAACCCCAAAAGTCTCACGGTTTAAAATAGATTTAAGACCGTGAGACTTTATTATCAAGTCTGCCTAACCTACATATTTAAGCCTATAATGCATTGCATCTACTGTTAGATATGCTATATCTAAATTCTCTGATAAGTTAACATTGAACATATACTGTATTTATTCTTACTGAACTAGCAGTATAAATATAGATAAAAATAATATTTATTCATAAAGACATTGTTTTTATGCAATATATTATATATATTTGCAAAAAAAACAAATAGTTATGAACATAATGATAATAATAGATAGCAGAAATGCAAAAGAAATGGCAGATTTATATGCCAAGCTATTCAATCTTAAAATTGAAAAAGTTGATTTTAAGTCAATAGATATTTACAACTGTAATGATGATTGCGGCGGTTTTACCTTTATCCAATCAGATAAAGACACTACCGGCATTAGGTTTACAGTAAGAGAATCAAATAAAAATGCTATTAGAAAAAGAGCCATTGGTTTAAAATTAGAACGGTTACATGATAATTCTGATGACTCTTTCTTTGAAATAAAAGATCCACAGAACAACACCATTGGTATTGTGTAAAAATTTTACTAAGCAAATACATATATATAAACAGAACAATTACTCCTGTTATATATCAAAAGTGGCATTAAGCCCTAGATTACATCTGTTTTTAGCGTTTTTTTTATTTACATATATTGCTGTCCGATAAACTAAAAATAAGATATAGATAGTTCCCGGAGCCCTTTTAAATAGGACTTCGGGTTCACTTCAAATGGAACCAGTCCTAATTATATGACTATGCTATTTTTATCGGACAGCTATATTTTATTATAATAAACAACATTACGCAATACTAGCATCATTGCCCAAATTCTCCATTATTATATTTATCTTTTTCTCATACCATGATACAATCTGATGGGAAAAATTATATTGGGTGACATCAAAAGACGGCAAAAAATCAATCTTTACCTAGTCTAGAAATTCATTATGGCAGAATTTATTAAGGATCCCTGACAACAATTCAAAGTCATTTTGATTGATATATCCCTTTCTTGTCAACCAATTTAAATAGGTCTTATATTGGCTCAGTTCGTAAACTTGGGGGATTTAACAATTCTACTCATAAAGTTTAGCAACTCAGAAAAGGAAGAATCTGGGCTTAGTTCATAAGTTTGGGCTTACTGTGTTTAAATTAAATCGTCAATAAAATTAAGATAATAAAAAGATTAATATTTAATAGATCAGGGATAAAAATTACTAAGATCAAAGACCATTTACCGAAGACATCCCCCTCTAATAAATAAATAATCCCAAAAAAAAATATAGAACAAACCTACATTATATACATTTTTGACTTAAACGATTAACAATCAATATATTAACCCATGTATATTAGTGCCTTTTCCTACATCTTTCCTACATGATTCCTACATTATAAGCACACATTTTTGCATGAAAAGATGAATTTTGATGATATCGCAATACGAAATTCTCTTTTTAGGTTGGAACATTAGGTCGTGTATCCGACTGTAAAGCAAATCATCATGATGCCTTTCTTAGAAATTATGAATATCGGAATCTTATTTTTATTTATAAATTAAATTCATAAAACAAACTGATTTATAAACCATCTTGATACATCAACCCTTTTAGTAAAGGATTTCAGAATACGTAAAGTATACCAGTAATGATTTAAAAATATGTATAGTGTTTCAGAATGTATAACTACAAATGTGTATATTGATTCCGATCATAGTCAAAATGTATGAAGTACAACAAATATAAAATTACCTTTTTCGGAGCGTCTTTGGGTAATAAGGGCCTTATCACTCTGCAAAGCATGTAGGATTACCGAGTGATTAGGCCCTAATCACTCCCTAAAATGTATAACAACGGACTTACCTACATGGCCTAACATATTGTATAACAATACGTTTCGCAAAAACATGTAGGAAACGGCATTAAAAGATCTGAAAACAAAAAATGTTTTTGATCATCATAATCCTATTGGTTTCATAATTTGACTGATGGAAAGAACTATATTGGAGAGAATCGTGTGATTAATTTTGATAAAGTAATATAGAATTTCTAATTTGCACATAACAAGATTCTTCCTCTTTTGGGTTGCTAAAAACAATGCGTAGAATTATTAAATCCACAAGTTTATGAACAGAGTCGAAGTCTGCTTTGATGTTAGATAAGACTCCATTAAGAATAAACCTATATTATACAAATAGCATAATTATGAAAAAAACGCAAAAAATAGGTGTACTCTAGGACTTAATGTCACTTTTAGCCCGATAATGTCACTTAATGTCACTCGCTAAACCCTTATAAACACAGGGTTTGTGACATTATGACATTAGTGGCATTAAAAAAACTTTTTCTAGTAATTAAGATTAATAGTTTTTTAATATCATGATCATTATAAACATATACTTTTGTTCTACCAATTATATAAGCAAAAGCGCACTTTAAATTATTAGGCGGCCCCCCCTACTATATCAGGGAGAACCGCCTAAATAATTGATATTTAAATCTTAGCTTTATTCTTCAATCGCAGCTTGAGCCGCAGCAAGTCTTGCAATAGGAACTCTGAAAGGTGAACAACTTACGTAGTTCAAGCCTACCTTGTGGCAGAACTTAACTGAACTTGGTTCACCACCATGCTCACCACATATTCCACACTTCAAATCTGGACGAGTTGCACGACCTTTCTTTACTGCCATCTCAACAAGCTGACCGACACCTGCCTGATCCAGAACTTGGAAAGGATCAACCTTAAGAATCTTCTTATCAATATATACAGGCAAGAAACTTGAAATGTCATCACGACTATAACCAAATGTCATTTGAGTAAGGTCATTAGTTCCAAAACTGAAATATTCTGCTCTTTGAGCAATATAATCAGCTGTGAGGGCTGCACGTGGAATTTCAATCATCGTACCAACCTTAAACGGTATTTCAACACCTTCTTTTTCAAATATCTCTTTAGCTGTAGAGCGGATAACTTCCTCCTGAGCATCAAACTCATTAACTATACCAACTAAAGGAACCATTATTTCTGGTTGAGGATTATAACCTTCTTTCTTTAATTCAATAGCAGCCCCAATAATAGCACGAGTCTGCATAGCAGTAATTTCCGGATAAGTATTACCAAGTCTACAACCACGATGTCCCAACATTGGATTATGTTCGCTCAACAAATTTACACGATGCTGAATTTGATCTACAGAAATGCCCATTTCCTTAGCCATGATTTTTTGACCTTCAATATCATGAGGAACGAACTCATGCAAAGGAGGGTCAAGCAATCTAATATTAACAGGACAACCGTCCATCGCTTTAAAAATGCCATAGAAATCCTGCTTCTGATAAGGCAGAAGTTTTTCCAAAGCAATCTCACGACCTTCTTTCGTATCAGCAAGGATCATCTCGCGCATTGCCTTTATCTTTTCGTTCTCGAAGAACATGTGTTCTGTACGGCAAAGACCAATACCAACAGCTCCGAAATTGCGAGCAACCTCAGCATCATGTGGAGTATCAGCATTAGTGCGAACAACTAATTTGGTATATTTTTTACAGAGATCCATCAGTTTGGCGAAATCACCAGTAACCTCAGCTGGCTTAGTCTTAACCTCACCAAGATAGACCTCACCGGTAGATCCATTCAGTGATATGTAATCACCTTCGCGAACAAGAACTCCGTCAATCTCTACAGTTCTATTTTTATAGTTTATATTGATAGCTCCTGCACCACTTACACAGCATTTACCCATGCCACGCGCAACAACAGCAGCATGACTAGTCATACCACCACGAGCAGTAAGAATACCTTCGGCAGCATTCATTCCAGCTAGATCTTCAGGACTGGTCTCTATACGAACCATGATAACTTGATGACCCTCATCGTGCCACTTTGCAGCATCATCAGCAAAGAAGACAACTTGTCCACAAGCTGCACCTGGACTTGCAGGAAGACCACGAGTAAGAACCTTTGCAGAAACTAAAGCCTCTTTATCGAAAACAGGATGAAGAAGTTCATCAAGTTTATTTGGTTCACAACGCTCAAGAGCTGTTTTCTCGTCAATATCTCCCTCATGAAGCAAATCCATAGCAATCTTTACCATAGCTGTACCAGTACGCTTACCATTACGAGTCTGTAGGAACCAAAGATGTCCTTCCTGAACAGTGAATTCCATATCCTGCATATCATGATAATGCTTCTCTAACTTATCTTGAATATCATTCAATTGTGCGAAAATCTCAGGCATTGCCTCTTCCATTGAAGGATATTTAGATGCACGAATTTTTTCATCAACAGACTGTTGCTTAGCCCAACGCAAAGAACCTTCCTTCGTAATCTGCTGAGGTGTACGAATACCAGCAACAACATCCTCTCCCTGAGCATTTACTAGATATTCACCATTGAAAAGGTTTTCACCAGTAGCAGCATCACGGCTAAAGCAAACACCAGTAGCACTAGTTTTACCCATGTTACCGAATACCATAGCCATCACACTAACAGCTGTGCCCCACTCTGCAGGAATACCTTCCATCTTACGATAAAGAATAGCACGCTCATTCATCCAAGAATCAAATACAGCACAGATGGCACCCCAAAGTTGATCCATTGGATTTACAGGGAAATCAAATCCTGTCTGTTCCTTGATCGCAGCCTTGAATTCAGCAACGAGCTGTTTCAACTCGTCAACATTCATTTCATTGTCTAGAGATATTCCACGCTGTTTCTTTACCTTAATGATAATAGCTTCAAAAGGATCAATATCCTCCTTATTTACAGGCTTCATACCCATAACAACATCACCATACATCTGAACAAAACGACGATAGCTATCGTAAGCAAAACATTCATTGCCTGTTTTACGAGCTAAGCCTTCAACGACTTCATCGTTCAATCCAAGATTAAGAATAGTATCCATCATACCTGGCATACTTGCGCGTGCACCAGAGCGTACACTCATCAAAAGGGGATTTTCTATATCACCAAACTTTGAATTCATCAAAGTTTCAATATGTTTTACTGATTTTATTACATCGTCTTTAAGAAGATCGACGACCAGTTGTTTGCCTTTTTCAAAGTATTCATTACAAACATCGGTAGTTATTGTAAAGCCAGGAGGAACTGGTACTCCAATAAGATTCATTTCGGCTAAATTAGCTCCTTTTCCGCCAAGCAGATTTTTCATATCTGCCTTACCTTCCGCCATACCATTTCCAAAGGTATAAATTCTTTTTTCACTCATAGTTGATTAGGTATTCTAAATGTTTTTATACGTTAAAATTTCAAATTCATAATGCAAATATAATGTAAATATATTAATAGCCAAAACTTTTATATGCTTTTTTGCAAACTAGACCTTACATTTTAGGATGTTAGCGGACACAGAATAATTTAATTACACAGTGAATAAAGGAATTTGGGATTATTTTAGTAATTTTGCACGGAAATAATAATATATATATGACAAGAAAACATAAGCCATACCCTATATTGGAGAATGTCGAGATTGAAGCTATTGCAGCTGAAGGCAAATGCCTCTTTCATCATGAGGATAAAGTAGTATTTGTACCTTTCTGTGTTCCTGGTGACATTGTTGACATACAGATAACAAGAAAGAAACACAGCTTCATGGAAGGACGTGTTATTAAATTCATTCAATATAGTAAGGTACGCACTACCCCAATGTGTTCTCACTTCGGAATTTGTGGTGGTTGCAAATGGCAGAACCTACCTTATGAAGAACAATTAAAGGCAAAACAGCAACAGGTTTTTGATCAACTTACTCGCATTGGTAAAATAGAACTACCAGAAATAAATCCAATTCTTGGAAGTGTTAAGACAAGTGAATATCGCAATAAACTTGAATTCGGTTGCGCTAATAAGCGTTGGTATACGCAAGAGGAAATAAATGCGATGCCACCTCGTGAAGAAGGAAAAGAAGGTAATCTGAATGAAAGTGCTATCGGCTTTCACATTACAGGAGCTTTCGACAAAATATACCCTATTAAGAAATGCTGGCTTATGGACGATTTCCATAACTCTATTCGTAATGAAATACAAAGATACGCAAAAGAAACGGGTATGACTTTCTATGACATTAGAGCACAGCACGGATTGCTACGCGACATCATGATGAGAAATTCAAATACCGGTGAATTCATGGTTCTGATTCAGTTCCATTATGATGTTGAAGGTGACGAAGACAGAGCTAAAGCATTACTTGAACATGTAGCCGACAAATTCCCAGAAATAACCAGTCTAATCTATGTAGACAACCAAAAGGGAAACGACACATTCGGAGATTTAGAACTTACCACATTCAAGGGAACAGACTTTATATATGAAACGATGGAAGACCTTAAATTTAAAGTAGGTCCAAAGAGTTTCTACCAAACAAATACAGACCAAGCTTACCACCTATATTCCGTGGCAAGAGACTTTGCCAACCTATCTGGTAACGAACTTGTATATGACCTATATACAGGAACAGGAACGATTGCAAACTTTGTTGCTCACAAAGCAAAAAAGGTTATAGGTATAGAATATGTACCAGAAGCAATAGAAGACGCAAAAGTAAACAGTGAAGTCAACAATATCACCAATACGTTATTCTATGCCGGTGACATGAAAGACATTCTTACAGATGATTTCATTGCTGAACACGGACATCCAGACATTATTATCACTGACCCACCACGTGCAGGAATGCACCAAGACGTGGTAGACGTGATACTAAACGCAGCACCAAAGAGAATCGTTTATGTAAGTTGTAACCCAGCAACACAGGCGCGTGATTTAGCTTTGATGGATGCTGAATATAAAGTAGCCAAGGTACAACCCGTGGACATGTTTCCACACACTCCACATGTTGAAAATGTTGTGCTATTGGAAAAAAAGTAGAAAAACATTTATTAAGAGAGTATAAATATAATATGAAAAAACTTTTATTAATTACAACGATGGCATTAGCTGCAATATCCAGCAATGCCCAAGAGTCTAAACCATTGTTCAACAATATCAAACTGTCAGGTTATGGTATGGCCCAGTATACTTATAAAGGGCAAAAGGACGAAGAAAGCAACAGTTTCAATATTAGAATGTTGCGTCTTGTTCTTGACGGAAGAATCCAGAATGACTTTTATTGGAAAGCCCAGATTCAATTTAATGGCAACACATCTACACTTGGAAATAGTCCTCGTGTTGTTGACTTGTTTACAGAATGGCAGAAATACGATTTCTTCAAAGTTAAAATTGGACAATTCAAACGTCCGTTTACATTTGAAAACCCTCTTCACCCTATTGACGAAGGTTTTATGAGTTATAGTCAAGCTGTTTCAAAACTAGCAGGATTCAATGACCGCAATGGCGAACAGGCAAGTAACGGCCGTGATATCGGTTTGCAAATCCAAGGTGATTTCCTAAGAAATGGTGAAGGTAGAAATCTTCTTCATTACCAAATCGGTGTATTCAACGGACAAGGTACCAATACTAAAGATGTAGACCAACGCAAAGATATCATTGGTGGCTTCTGGATAATGCCTGTAAAGGGGATGAGACTTGGAGCATTTGGCTGGGAAGGTTCTAGTGCAAGAAAAGGTACATGGAAAGATGAAAATGGTGAAACACAAACAGGTGTTCGCTCATTACCAAAATATAGATATGCAATAAGCGGTGAATATATTGCCAACGATTGGACATTCCGTTCTGAATACGTTCACTCAACAGGTAAAGCATTCAAGACTACAATAAACAGCAATGAAGACAATTCTAAATGCGATTTAAACACTACTATTGGTGACAAAGCTGATGGTTTCTACGGAATGGTTATAGCTCCAGTTGTAAGCAAAAAATTATATGCAAAAGTTCGTTACGATATGTATCGTCCAAGTGCAACATGGGCTACTTCTAACACACAATACGAAGCTGGTGTAAACTATATGATTAATAAGAATTTCCAAATAGATTTGGAATATGCACGAGTTAACAATCGTGCTCAATCTGATTACAACATATTAGACGCACAAGTTGATTTCAGATTCTAAGATAAAATTGCTATATTAAGTAGCAGACTATATGAAATAATAAAGGCATCCGAATCGGATGCCTTTATTATTTATATTATAATTCTTCGCATTCCTTTATCCAAAGTGTGCTTGCTGCATCACTTGGCATTCGCCAATCACCACGAGGACTGAGACTTACGCTACCCACTTTAGGTCCATCAGGTAGACAGCTGCGCTTGAACTGTTGCGCAAAAAATCTCCGACAAAAGGTAGTAAGCCACTTCTTTATAACTTCATCGTTATAAGTGTTGTAGAAAGCCTTTTGTGCTAACATAAAAATCTTACGTGGTCGGAAACCAAAGCGTAAGAAATAATACAAAAAGAAATCATGCAACTCGTAAGGTCCTACAAGGTCTTCTGTCTTCTGTTTGATATTTCCATTTTCATCTGCTGGAATAAGTTCTGGACTTATAGGAGTATCAATAATATCATTCAAAATAGCAGAAGTTCCACCTTCCATCGTTTCAGCAACATATCTAACAAGATATTTAATCAAAGTCTTTGGTATACTTGAGTTGACACCATACATACTCATGTGATCTCCATTGTATGTTGCCCAACCAAGAGCCAACTCAGAAAGGTCACCTGTTCCGATAACCATTCCATTCAGCTTATTGCTTAAATCCATAAGTATCTGAGTGCGCTCACGTGCCTGACCATTTTCGTAAGTAACATCGTGAACACTTATATCTTGACCGATATCCTCAAAATGTTGTGTAACACTTTTTGCGATACTAACTTCACGAATTGTAATGCCAAGTCGTTTCATCAAACTTAAGGCATTATTATAAGTACGATCGGTAGTTCCGAAACCAGGCATAGTGACACCTACAATACCACGTCTTTCCAGTTGCAGTTTGTCAAATGTCCTAACGCATACAAGTAAAGCCAACGTAGAATCAAGTCCACCACTGATACCAATGACTACAGATTTACAATTGGTATGCACGATACGCTTAGCCAACCCCATAACCTGAATATTGAAAATCTCCTCGCACGACTTTTTCATGTCATCTGTATGAGGAATAAACGGATGTGGGTCAACTTCACGTTCCAATTTAAAATCAGATTTCACGTCAATTCCATGGCAATCAACATCATGATCACCTATAATAGCATTATGTTGCGCTGTAACGAAAGTTGTATTGTTTCTTCGTTCTGCACGCAATCTCTCGACATCAATCTGCGCAGTTACAATCTGGGCTGACAAAGAGAATCTCTCGCCCTCAGCAAGTAACTTGCCATTTTCATGTATAATAGCATTACCTCCATATACAACATCCTGAGTACTCTCACCAAATCCACAACTGCTATAAACATATCCACACATTGTGCGTGCACTCTGTTGAGACAAAAGAGTCTTGAGATAGTCATGCTTTCCGATAAGTTCATCAGAAGCCGACATATTAAAAATTATATCAGCACCAGCCAAAGTAAGATTATTGCTTGGTGGTGTCGGGGCCCAGACATCCTCACAAATCTCAACGCCAAACCTTACTCCCTGAGAAGTAGTAAAGACTGGAGATTTAGCAGGCATAATCATCTTGTGTCCAGCAAAACGAATTTCTTCATGGCACAAATCAGCAGAAGACGCAAACCAACGTCGCTCATAAAACTCGTTATAGTTTGGAAGATATGTTTTTGGAACAATACCCAAGATTTCTCCTTGCTGAATCACTACTGCACAATTCAACAACAAGTCACCAGCTATAACCGGAACGCCGACAATAGTTATGATATTAAGTTTTCTTGTAAAATCCAGCAATATCATAACCGCTGTCTCAGCAGACTCTAAAAGGATATCCTGACGAAATAAATCCTGACAAGAATATCCTGTAACGGAAAGCTCCGGAAAAACTATAACTTCAACGCCCTGTCCTTCAGCTTGAGCAATAAGATTCTCAATCTGGGCAGTGTTGTATTTTACGTCACCGACTTTCACTGACGGTATGGCACTTGCGACTTTTATAAATCCGTAATTCATTATTACTACAAATTATATTCTACTTAATGTCTTATCGTATAGTAACTTGAGTGGCACCGTATCCATATTCTTGGAAAGAAGCATCCTGATAAGCATATTTTTTATATCTATAATGTAATTCATTAATTATAGAACTTCTCAGCACACCTTCACCCTTTCCATGAATGAATACTATTTTCTGTCCTTTTTTGTTTGCATATTCAGCTAAGATATCACGAAATTTCTTCATCTGATAATTCAGAATATCAGCAGTATTCATACCTGCAGTTGTATCCAATAACTCATCAGCATGAAGGTCTATAACAACGATATCATCATCTCCACGATGTTTTATCTTAAAGGCATTTCCATTTTTTCCGTCTTCATATCTGCGGATATAACTTCCTACATGCTCTTGTGATTCTTTCTTTTCATTATCAGCACTTGCAAACATTTCCTTTTTCAAAGCTTTAGGATCTATTACAAGAGGTCTTGCTGGTACATCATCAACAATGAGACTGTAAAGTAAAGCAGGAGATTCAAAAAACTGTGTATCTTGAAAAGTATGAAGCTTATAAAACTTCACTGGATCAATTCGGAACTGTGCATCCACACTAGGCTTTAATATAAAGCCCTTTTCTAATTTATATGATATAAACTGTACCGCAATGTGGTTCATATCATTAAGAGCATCACGACCGAACTCTTCAATATACAGTTTGGTATTTGGTTCTACCTCTCCTTTATATTTAAGGTTCCAACTATTACCTTCAGCTATCATGTAACAGAACTGAATATAATAGTTACTGTCGTTAACGAAATATGTTTCAAAACGAGTCGAAGTAACATTATTTATATCCATTGGAACAAATGCTATATATGCACTAAGCATATTACCGCCTTTGCGTTCCTCTACTGGCGCACGAAAAGTAACTTCCTTTTCGTCGTCAACAGTGTCATATTTATCTTCTTCATTAAGAGAAACATCAACATCATCCTGACCGTCTTTCAATAATGTCTTTATACTGCGTCCATCAGGTTCGATTCCATTTTGTTTGGATTCAGCCGCCATTTTTGAACTCACAAGTTTTGATGTTGCATAGTTATCCTCCCCAATAAGAACAACCTCGTTTATAGGGAACGGTATTTGAAAACCGTCCTCATCTTCAACGAGCACTATATTATTTCCTTGGAAACCTGCAACCTTTCCGCCACCTGTCTCACTAAGAAATCTTACTTTATCTCCAATTTTCATATTCAAATATATTTATGGAATTAATAAAGAACTGTCACCATAACTAAGGAAACGGAAATCGTGTCCCAAAGCATAATCATAAATGCTCTTCCAGTCACCTTTAACAAAAGCACTCACCAAAAGCAACAATGTGCTCTGTGGCTGATGAAAATTAGTAACAAGCATCTTCACGATTTTATATTCATATCCTGGAGCGATGATAATCTGCGTACTGCTATGCAATGCCTCTACTCCACATCTGTCTAACCAGTCAATGATATTCTGTATAGCCTGAACAGGAGAAATACCCTCTGCAATCTTTCCGTCTCTGCCATTATCATAAGGTTCCCACTGATTTACATGCAGTTCTTCCTCTGTAGCATCAGAATTAGTAGCCAACTTCACACCTATGTAATACAGACTCTCCAAAGTTCTAACACTCGTTGTACCAACAGCGATAGCATTACATTCATGATTAACCAATTTCACAAGACTATGGCGATGAACAACTATATATTCAGTATGCATCTCATGTCCATCAATCTCCTTACTCTTAACTGGTTTAAAAGTTCCAGCACCAACGTGTAAAGTCACCTCTTCACGGTCTATGCCATGTTCATCAAGTGCACTAAGCACTCTATCAGTAAAATGAAGTCCAGCTGTTGGAGCAGCTACACTACCCTTTATCTTGCTATAAACAGTCTGATAAGTAGTTTTGTCGCTTTCCTGTGTTTCCCTATTAAGGTATGGAGGAATAGGCAACTCGCCAACTGTTTCCAAAATATCAGCAAAGTTTATATTATCATTGTCCCAATCAAAATCCACCCAATAGTTTGTTCCAGTAGCACTATGCTCACTTTCATCTCTGTTTAGTGTGGCTGCCAAAGTTAGTTTTTGACCTTTAATTTCAAAGTCACGTTTCAGCGAACCATCCTTCCATTTTTTTAGATTACCAATCATACAAAGCCATGAGCAATGTCCTGTAGTCTGAAACATCAATTCGTAATCTACAGGTTCAGCCGGTTCCATAAGAAACACCTCAATCAGAGCACCCGTCTCTTTTCTAAAATGCATACGCGCTTGTATGACCTTTGTATTATTGAATACCATTAAGGCATTCTTTGGAAGATATTGTGGTAGATTATAAAAAACATCATCACTCAGACTGCCATGATTGTATATCAGAAGTTTGCTATGATCGCGTTCCTCTAATGGGAATTTCGCAATTCTGCAATCAGGCAACTCGTAGTTAAAATCACTAATTTTAATATGTTTTGTATCCATTATCAATTAATTTCTCAATATTGTTGTTTCTAAAATACATTTACTGTTGCCAAAATCAAGGCATATAATACAGTAAGCGAAAGTGTTGTTATTACCATATCTACATCAATAAAACTATATCCTGTTGACGTATATTGAGAAGATATGTAATTAATGTGAGGATTGCGCTTGTAATATAAATAGGAATACATGAAATATGCTACGGCACCACAAATCATTCCCCACAAAGTGCCGACAATTACATCAGACGGATAATGCATTCCTAAATATAATCTAGTATAAGCATTTATTGCTGCCCAAGCAAATAATCCAAAATTAAGAATTCCACTTCTCACCAATAAAGCCATGAATGTTGCTATTGCAAATGTATTTGCTGCATGAGCTGAGAAAAAGCTGAACTGATCACTGCTTACTCCATAAACGGTATCGATAATATATTTTGTAGCTAAATCATTTACCGGTCTGGGACGTGCAATAAGTGGTTTCACTATTAAGTCATCAACACCACCAGCAAGCATAACACTCAGTAGTACCCCACCAACAATAAAAAATATTTGAGCCATCGTCTCATTATTCTTCACGACGATATAAAACAACGCCAAATACAGAGGTATCCACGTAATCCCCGATGTAAGTGTTTTTATGACCCCATCGATAAAGAGATTGTCATTCTGATTAAAAAATGAAAGCAATTCTCTGTCCAATTCTATAATGCTAACAGCATCCAAAGCTTTTTAATTATATATGTTAATATACTAAATTTCTTCTATCTTGCCTTTAAGAATCCAACCTTCACGACCATCAGGGAGCCTAATTCCTGTCCAGCCTTTCATACCACGATCAGTAATATAGACTTTTGTTCCTTCATGAATAATAAATTCATCAGCACTTCCTGCTGACGGCGTCTTTTTCACATTAACAACAGGAGATGTAACAATAGCCCCGCAACGGTTTTCAAAAAAATATTTCTGCTGATAAGCAAATAATATGCTTAAAATAAAACAGCCGATAAAAGTAAGCGATCCAAAGAAACCAACTTTTCTGAGACTGACTTTTTCGCAGAATAAATATACCAATAATAACAGCAAAGCCATAATTATCGACACAACACTTATTTTAGCCCATCCGTCAACACTCTCAAAATTTACAACAGACTTATACCATGTAACGAAAAACATCTCGTCATCGTCAGCTGCCTTATCTATTGTCTTGTTTCGCACAAATTGCAGATTGAATCTTATATCCTTGTTACCAGGATCAAGCATTGAAGCACGCTCATAATTAAGCAATGCACGAGTAATATTATCAACCTTATAATAAGCATTACCCAAATTATAATAGAGTTCAGGACTTACTCCATGTTTCAACAACTCTTCATAATCTTTTATAGCTTGCTGATAATTAGCTTTCTTATACTCTGCATCAGCCATATCTTTTGTCACAGCACCAACAGTCATGCTGAAAGCAAGAAAAGCAACTACGCAAAATATGATATGTAAAATATGTCTTTTCATTTTCAATTCACATTAATGTTTTCTTTTAGACTTGCCTTTAAAGACATTTTCAATCTCCATGATTGCAGACATTGCCGATTCAAAAGTACGACTCATATTGCCGGCTACATCACCTGGAGCATACCTTTCAAATTCGCATTCATCAATAGCATTGATAAATTTATCTATCGTATTGTCATCAACATCACTACCTTTAAGATTATCGGAGATATTCTCACGTGACAACTTCTCTACTGACATATTTAGTTTATCACCTACATATCCCCACAATGCGCGCAACACCTCATCATAGAATTCATTAGCCTTAGATGCTTGCATCAGTTTTTTAGCTTTACGAAGTCGCTTTGTAGCAACCTTGTTAGCCCTCTTACCACGAGTCTTAACAACATCAGCCAAATCCATTGCACGCTTTCTAAATAGTATAAGCAATACAACGAAAACGATTAATGGCAAGAATAAAACTACGCAATATTCAGCAGAACCAAAAAAGAATTCATTAATATTATGAATCTTCGAATTTTCCTCCATTAATGGATGAATATCATTATCCTTTTCTGCATAGTCTGTAACACTGCCAGATTTGCCATCTCCCTTATCTACATTTATATCAAATGCCTGAGTTTTGATCGTCTTATAAGTGTTACTACCAGTATCATAATATGTGAATTGTGTTGCTGGAATAGTATAATGTCCTTGATTCTGAGGAACTGCAAGGAAGTCATAAACCATATTTCCTTCTAGTCCATTAGCTGTAAGTTTAGTCTTATCTGTAACCTTAGCATCATACTTTTCAAAGTCCTTAGGGAAATTTACAACAGGTTGCTTGATTAGTTTCAAATTGCCCATTCCACCAACAACAATACGAAGTTGAAGCGGTTCGCCTGCCTTTATACTCTTTTTGTTAAGCTGTGCTGATATATTAAACTTACCAACACCTCCAGAAAAACCAACAGGACGTTTAGGCAGAGGACTAACCATTATGCTAAGGCTAGGCGCTTTGATGTCTCGTTTAACTTCAACATATCCAGATCCACCATTAAAGAAAGCCTCAAATGGGTCAACGTTTCTATTCTGCTGAACTACAATTCCTTTGAATGTTATACTTGGAATTGTCAGTTTGCCTGTCATCTGTGGATACATCACATATTGACTCCATGTGACACATCTGTAAGCTCTTCCGTTTATACGTTCAACATGAAAACTCTTCTGTTGAGGCAACTGTACTTCCTGAGTATGGAAACCTGTCAAATCAGGCATTTTACCTTCCAACTGTGTCAGTTCAACTAATGTATACACCTTATATGTAAGCAATACAGGCTCCTGTTCATGCACATTACGCTTATTAGCACTCACACGGATAAACAAGTCATTACCTGAAATACGAGAACCTGCAGCTTTCATAGCTGCACCACCATCGTCATCATAATTGTTAGCACCCTGCGAACCTCTTCCGGCAGCAGCATTGCCAACAATCGTTATAGTTACAGGACGTGAAGATATTCTTCTACCATTCACAACAACATGAGCACCTGGAATTTTATACGTACCATGTTTTACTGCGTATAATGTATATGTAAACGTAATCGAAGAAGAAGAACTAGTATGTCCATTTACCATCTGATAACTAGACTGTTGAGATGTATAAGGCCCAGCAATAACTTCTATCCCTGAAGGAATATTGCCAGCACGGAAATCTTCTACGTCTTGAGTATTTACGGTATAAGAAAGTCTAAAATTATCACCTGCAGGCACTTTAGAAGGTGCTTGTACAGAAATGCTTTGTGCATAAGAACATCCTATATCACAAAGAGTTATAGCCAATATCAATACAATATAACGAATATATCTATACATATAAGTCAATATAAAATAATCATTTTACCAATTTTTCTGCAACTTTTTACTTCCAGCTTGCTGCATAGCCTTGCTGATACGTTGCTGAGTAGCCTTTTCTTCCTGCAGTGCAGCATTAAGTAACTGCTCTGCATTCTCTTTACTCATTCTGTCTTCAGGCTGCTGTTGCTTCTTGTCCTGCTTATTTTTGTCCTTGTTATTGTTATTTTGTTTATTTTTATCCTTATCTTTCTTATTTTTATCTTTATTTTTCTTGTCCTTCTGTTTATTATTCTGCTTGTTCTTATCCTTTGGTTGATTTTTCAACAGTCTTTTGCATAACGCAAGATTATACCTCGTCTGATTATCATTAGGATTGTTTCTCAAAGCCTCTTTATAGGCATTAATTGCGTCACCATACATCTGATGTTTCTGACAAATTACACCGATATTATGATAGCTCATAGCCTTCCTTATCTTACTAGTTTCAATTCGTCCTGATTTCTGAAACAAAGATGTTGCGGCAGAGTCCTTCTGCTGCATTAGCAAAGCATTACCGAGATTATATATAGCTTGAGAATTATTCGGATTCTTTGAGATTGCCTTTCTATATTCCACTTCAGCCTTTGCATAATTTTGCTGATGAAATAGTTTATTGCCATTTCTGATATATTGCCTATCTGATTGAGCAAATGCACCTGCACAAACAAAGATAGACAAAAGAATGAATATGTATTTAATACCTCTCATCATTTTTTCTTTTTAAACAATCTGACATTCTTAACCAATGGATTCTTAGATTCCAATACACAAATTTCAGCAATAAGCAAAAATATAAGTATCAGTCCAAATGCCTGGAACTGTTCATTGTACTCACTAAAAATCACACTGTTGGTCTCACCACTCTGCAATTTTGTCAATTCGTCATTAAGTTTTTCTTGAGCTTCATTAGTGTTGTCTACATGAATATATGTGCCGCTACCCGCTTCAGCAATCTGTTGACACATCTGCTCATTCAAAGCCGACATAACGGTCTGTCCGGTATTGTCTTTAAGATATCCACCATTCCCGTCAGGAATAGGTGCCCCTTTTGGATCACCAACTCCTAGTATGAATACGTTAATACCTTTTTTGCGAGCATCTTTAGCAGCTTCCAGAGCACCACCTTCATGATCTTCGCCATCAGTTATTACAATAATAGCTTTGCCAACCTTATCCTGCTGAGTGAAACTGCTTTCAGACAAAGTAATAGCTCTTGCGATATCAGTACCTTGAGTAGCAATGAGCGACGGTTCAATATTCTGCAAAAACATTTTTGCCGAAACATAATCACTTGTAATAGGCAACTGAACGAATGCATCACCCGCAAAGACAACAAGTCCCACTTTATCATTATTAAAATGGTCGACCATATTCTCAACTAGCAATTTACTCTTTGCCAATCGTGATGGCATTACATCTTCTGCCATCATAGAATTACTTATATCAAGAGCAATGATAGCCTCTATTCCATTTCGTTTCTCATGAGACACCTTTGTGCCCATTTGCGGACGAGCTATCATACAAATAAGAATCGCTATTGCCGACATCAGTAGCCAAAACTTCACTGTTGGACGATATTTAGAAACATCCGGCATGAGTTGTTTTAGCAATTCAGGGTCACCAAACTTACGTAGTTTGCTGCGACGCTGTCGCCAAACTACAAATCTCACTATTGCCATTACAGGCAAAATGAGCAGCAACCACAGATATATTGAATCTTGAAATCTTAACATAGTTATATATATTTACGGGATACGACGTAATACCGTTGTACGCAATATCAATTCAAAAAGCAAGACTAGCAAAGCAGCTATTGCAAAAGGTTGATAAGCCTCATAACGCTTTGAGTATGTCTTAACATCCATCTTGGTCTTTTCCAATTTGTCTATATCCTTATATATTTGCTTTAATTCCCTATTATTTGTTGCTCTATAAAAATTTCCTTCGGTTACAGCAGCAATATCACTCAACGTCTTTGTGTCTATTTCTACAGGAATATTCACATATTGAACACCACCTGCTACAGGCATTGGATAAGGAGCTACCTTATTTGTACCCAAACCAATAGTGTAAACTCTTATACCAAGGCTACGCGCAATCTGTGCACTTGTCATAGGAGATATATCACCCATATTATTACTACCGTCGGTAAGCAAAATTACAACTTTACTTTTTGACTTTGAATTTTTAAGTCTGCTTACAGCATTCGCCAATCCCATGCCAATAGCTGTACCGTCAGAAATAAGTCCACGAGATGCAATATCAGTCCTCACACTTTGCAACAAATTAATAAGTGACGCATGATCTGTTGTCATTGGACATTGAGTAAATGCTTCACCAGCAAATATAGTCAGACCGATATTGTCGTTTGGACGGTCAGCGATAAATTCAGACGCAACATTTTTGGCAGCCTCAAGACGGTTTGGTTTTAAGTCTTCGGCAAGCATTGATGTTGAAACATCCATTGCCATCATAATATCTATTCCGTCAACTTGCTTATTATCCCATGAATTATGTGTCTGTGGACGCGCCATAACAATGACAATAAGAGTAAAAGCAATGCAACGCAACACCATGGGCAGGTTTACAAGTCGCATGCGCCAACTTTTTGGTGCATAGCGATATGCAAAAGTATCACTCAACTGCATTGTCGGTTCACTTTTCTTTCGATATAGGAAATACCATAATATATACGGTATAAGCAATATCAATAATATGAAGTATTCTTTACTTGCAAATTCCATAATCTTATCCTAACAACTGATATACACTATATATAATATATACCAATAGTACAACAACAGCTACAGTAATAACAGAAATAAGCGACTTTATAGTCGTTCTACTCTTTCTAGATTTCTCTTCGTCATCACTTAGTTGTGGTATAATTTTTTCTTCTGTTTCTTCAGCAGCCGTCTTCGTGCCATCAATAAAATTAATAGCATTCACAAGATTAAGATCATTCTCATTAATCAACGCGCTATGCTTTGCGAATTTTACCAAGTCGGCAGTTTCAAATAACTCATGAAGTTCATCAATACTTTTTTGGTCACCACTTTCACGAAGTCTGTAAATGATTTCGTTACTCGTCATTTCCATTGCATTGAATCCAAATCTTTCCTGAATATACTGTCTAACAGTATCAGTAAGCTTTGTGTAGTATTCTTTTTGATTTTCAGACACCTGCATGTGTTCTGACTTGATCTTATCGATTTCGTTCAAAGCCTTCTTGTGGGCAGGTATATGTTTTACGATACGTATTCTTGTTATAACAGGCTTATTACTTTTCAGTCTACTATACAGATAATATACTATGCAGCAAAGAATTACCAATACTACGCTCAACCAAAAAGCCAAACTGAAATCCGCCCATTGGAAAGGATTACTCTGAACGTCTTTTGGTGGGAAAAATTGATTTGGATGCACTGTATCAACATCAACAGTCAGTACTTTCAGAGCCAATTGAGTTCCAACATAAGGCTTACCGTTTACACTCACCTTTACAGGAGGAATAGCATATAATCTTTCGTCAAAACTAGTGAGAGTATAAATCTTGCTCACCTTTGTCATTCCATCTACTTCTGATGTCTCGCCATTCACAGAATTGACAACTTCAACACCTGGAGTAATATACTGTGATGGTTTGAATTTCTGCCAATCAATTTTAGCACCATGCTGGGCTGTAACAGTTACAGTCATGTGAGCCTGCTGTCCGATAAGTATAGAAACAGAATCTATTTTCTGTTCCACCTGAACAGTTTGTGCATGCCCGCTGAAAGTCATTCCCAACAGACACATCAAACATATTATGGTTTTCAGATATCTCATTTACGCTCTTTTCTTAAATAATAGCATGAGAGCTTTAGCAAAGTCCTCATTTGTAGCAATAGAAGTCCAGTCTACGTTACTCATAGCAAAGAGCCTACGCAAATCTTCCTCACGCTCCAACCAATAGGCAGTATGAGCATGACGAAATTTAGCTGAACTCGTGTCTATAATCATTTCGTGTCCTGTTTCTGCATCTCGAACTTTCATTAGTCCGATATCAGGCAACATTTTGGCACGCTGGTCATATACCTGAATGGCTATCATATCATGCTTTGAATTAGCGATCTGCATTTCTTTGTAGAAATCATCACGTGTATAGAAGTCACTTAGTAGGAATGCGGTGCAGCGTCTCTTCATCATTCTAGTGAGATATGAAACAGCCATACCAACATCTGTGCGACGGCTTTGCGGTTTGAAATCCAACAATTCTCTGATAATATACAGGATGTGCTTTCTACCCTTTTTTGGCAAGATATATTTTTCGATCTTATCAGAAAAGAAAATCACACCGATTTTATCATTATTCTGAATGGCACTGAATGCCAGAGTTGCAGCAATCTCGGTTACCATGTCACGTTTTGTTTGGTGAATAGTACCGAAGTCAAGTGAACCGCTCACGTCAACAAGTAACATGACAGTAAGCTCTCTTTCTTCCTCAAACACCTTGACGTAAGGATGATGAAAACGGGCAGTTACATTCCAATCAATATCGCGTACATCATCGCCATACTGATACTCACGCACTTCGCTGAAAGCCATACCTCTACCTTTAAAGGCAGAATGATACTGACCAGCAAAGATGTTTTGACTCAGTCCGCGAGTTTTTATCTCTACCTTCCTTACTTTCTTTATGATTTCAGATGTTTCCATTAACTTAATCCTTTGTTCTTGTTTTCTTTAGATTGCAAAGTACGAATTATGGAACTTCAACCTTGTTTACAATCTTTGATACGATTTCCTCTGAAGAAACATTACTAGCCTCTGCTTCGTAAGAAAGACCAATGCGATGACGCATAACGTCATGAACAACAGCACGTACATCTTCAGGAACAACATAACCGCGGTGCTTTATAAAAGCATAAGCTCTACTTGCCTTAGCTAAGTTGATACTTGCACGTGGAGAACCTCCATAAGTAATCATTCCCTTCAATTCAGAAAGTCCATAACGCTCAGGATAACGACTTGCAAAAACGATATCAGCAATATATTGGGCTATTTTCTCATCAATATAAACTTTGTTGACAACATCACGAGCGGCCATTATTTCCTTTGCTGAAGTTACAGCTGTAACAGTAGGAAGACTTCCGTTGATATTCTCACGAATGATAAGTTTTTCCTCTTCTATTGTAGGGTAATCAATCACTACCTTTAGCATAAAACGGTCAATCTGAGCCTCAGGCAACTGATATGTGCCTTCTTGTTCAATTGGGTTTTGAGTTGCCATAACCAAGAAAGGTTTTGGCAAAGCAAATGTATGATCACCAATAGTGACCTGATGCTCTTGCATTGCTTCAAGAAGAGCACTCTGAACCTTAGCTGGAGCACGGTTAATCTCATCAGCAAGAATGAAATTAGCAAATACAGGACCTTTTTTTACATGGAAAGTTTCATCTTTCTGTGAATATATTTGTGTACCAATGACATCAGCAGGAAGGAGATCAGGAGTAAACTGAATTCTACTGAAATCGGCATCTATAAGCTGAGCAAGAGTCTTTATAGCAAGAGTCTTTGCCAAACCAGGAACACCTTCCAACAAAATATGTCCATCACTAAGAAGTGAGATAAGAAGTGAGTCAACAAGATGTTTCTGACCCACGATAACCTTATCCATACCAGCAACAAGATTAGTTATAAAACCGCTCTGCTGCTCAATCATAATATTTAGTTCACGAATATCAATCGTCTCAGCCATAATTATTTGTATTTAACCGATTATAAATTAGTGACCACAAAATTACAATAAATCGCTTAGAGTAACTAACATCAGCAACTAAATAATATTAAAAAAGTTTCCAAAAACGTATATTTTAAGAAACTTTCAATCGCAAGCACCCAAATATCCGATAAAATGAACAACATTTAATGTTATAGCAGTTTATGATGGTAACTTCCTAAATTTCGTTACAACGTTAATAAATTTACATAACAATGTTAATATCGCTTACATATTAACATCAAGAAAAATTGATAAAATTCAAAAAAATAAGGATGACTTCAACAGAAATCATCCTTATTATAGATTTTAATCTAAGAAGATTAAGCCTCAGCTGGAGCTTCAGTAGCCTCCTCTGCAGGAGCCTCTGTTGTCTCTTCTGTTGCAGTAGCCTCTGCCTCAGCAGTAGCATTTGCAGCTTTCTTGTCAGCCACCTTCTTAGCGATAGCTTCATTAACCTTCTTCTCTGCCTCAAGAGCTGCTGCGAGAGCATCCTGTTTAGCCTTTGCATCCTTTTCACTGATAGCTTCAAAGCCCTTCAACTTGTTTTCTTTCCAAGCGTCAAACTTCTTCTGAGCAGCAGCCTCGTCAAATGCACCCTTCTTAACACCACCACGAAGATGCTTCATCATGTAAACGCCTTCGCTTTTAAGAATGTTACGAACTGTGTCTGTTGGCTGTGCGCCACTCTCTACCCAGTAAAGGGCGCGTTCGAAATTCAAATCTACAGTAGCTGGATTGGTGTTTGGATTGAATGTACCAATCTTCTCAGTAAATTTACCATCACGTGGTGCTCTAACATCAGCGATTACGATACCATAAAAAGCATAGCCTTTACGACCGCCACGCTGCAATCTGATTTTTGTTGCCATTTTAATTTAATATTTAATTAGGTTTGAATTAATGCTGCCATCTCGTGACAGCGCCTGCAAAGGTAACAAGAATTGTTGGAATAGACTGAACTGAAAAACTGATAACGCTAAACTTTAATCATATTTAACAAAAAAAAAGTCCACGATATCGCATCGTGGACTTAAACAACACAAACACAAAATTTCTGTTCGACTTACCGATAACAGAATCTATAATTCATAAAATTACATTATTCCATCTTCACGAAGTTTCAACTGCCATTTCCATGCACTGGCCATAACTTCTTCGAGTGAGGCTTCTGCTTTCCAACCTAAAACATTGTTGGCTTTACTGCAATCACCCCATATCTTTTCAATATCTCCCTCACGACGTGGTCCAAACTTCCAATTAACCTTTACACCGGTTGCTTTCTCGAATGTATCAACAAGTTCCTTTGTTGAATTTCCACGACCTGTACCTATATTGAAATATTCAATTTTATCTGTTTCTTTATCAAGAACGCGGCTCATTGCTGCTACGTGTGCCTTTGCTAAATCTACTACGTAAATATAATCACGGATGCATGTTCCGTCTTCTGTATCATAGTCATTACCAAAGATTGTAAGTTCCTTACGAATTCCGATAGCGGTCTGTGTTACATAAGGAATAAGGTTAGCAGGAACACCGTTTGGCAATTCACCGATTAAAGCACTAGGATGAGCTCCAATTGGATTGAAATATCTCAGTACAATACTCTTTATATTTGCTCCACTATGTATGTAGTCATAAATTATCTGCTCGTTGATTTCCTTTGTGTTACCATAAGGAGATGTAGCCTTCTGATGAGGTGCGTCTTCGGTTACAGGAAGGTTCTCTGGTTTTGGCTGACCATATACAGTACAACTTGAAGAGAAAATAATTCCCTTTACATTATACTCTGGCATAAGTTCCAAAAGATTAACGAGTGAAACTATGTTGTTACGATAATAAACAAGAGGTATCTTTACACTCTCGCCCACTGCCTTTGAAGCTGCAAAATGAATAATACCCTCAATATCAGGATATTTTTTGAATACGTTTTCTGCTGCTGCTTTATCGCGAAGATCTACATTTTCAAATGCTGGACGCACACCAGTAATTTTTTCGATACCGTCAAGAACCTCTACCTTTGAATTACTCAGATTGTCGACAATAACTACTTTATAGCCTGCTTCAATCAATTCCACAGTGGTGTGAGAGCCAATGAAGCCTGTACCACCTGTAACAAGTATTGTTTGTTTCATAAGATTTTAAAATGTTTAAACCGCACAAAGGTACACAATTTATTTAAAATTATATACCTTTGAAATATTTTTTTGTTTTATTGACTTTATGCCAATCCAAACAATGTACGAAGTCCACTTTCCAATCCGCTGAATCCCATAAAAGAAAGGGCCAATAACGAAGCTGTTATTAAGACAATACTCATTCCCTGCATACCTTTTGGTATTTTCACCAGTTCCTGTTGTTCACGTATTCCTGCAAACAAGACCAAAGCTAATGCGAATCCCAAAGCTGTTGAGAAAGCATAGACTATACTCTCAACTAGATTATAATCCTTTTGAATTACAAGAATTGCAACACCAAGTACGCAGCAGTTTGTTGTGATAAGCGGTAAGAAAATTCCCAAAGCCTGATACAAAGCTGGAGATACCTTTTTCAAAATTATTTCCACCATCTGCACAAGTGCGGCTATGATAAGAATAAATGACAAAGTCTGCAAATAAGCTAGTCCTAATACATCAAGAACATATTTCTGGACTAGCCATGTTATTATTGTAGCAAGAGTAAGCACGAAAGCCAATGCACCGCCCATGCCAATTGCTGTATCTATCTTTTTTGAGACTCCCAGAAAAGGGCATATTCCCAAGAATTGGGACAGCACGATATTATTAACGAATATCGCTGATATAAAGATCAATAAGTATTCCATATATTTTATTATTATATGTGTTTATTATTCATTTACTCACTCTTCAATTTATTGAAAATAGCAACAAGATAACCTAATGTAAGGAATGCTCCTGGAGGAAGCACAAACAAGAGTATGTTTGTCGTCTCAGGCATCACCACTACTCCGAAAAGACTTCCTGCTCCAAGGAATTCCCTTACGCAACCAAGCAATGTAAGACCAAAAGTGAATCCCAAGCCGATACCTAAACCATCAAAAACACTTGCTATTGGACTATTTTTGCAGGCAAAACTTTCTGCTCGCCCAAGGATGATACAGTTTACTACGATAAGTGGTATATAGATACCTAAAGCCTTGTTTATAGAATCTGGTGCATAGGCGCTCATAAACATCTGAAGAATAGTTACGAAAGCTGCTATAACGACAATAAACACAGGAATTCTAACCATATCTGGAGTGACCTTCTTTATACAAGATATCACAAAGTTTGTACATACCAGCACAGCCATTGTTGCCAATCCCATGGAAAGTCCATTTATAGCACTGGTTGTTGTCGCCAATGTAGGACACATACCAAGGAACAATACAAATGTAGGATTTTCCTTGATCAGTCCATTCAGTAATATTTTAAAATTGCTCATTCTTTCTAATTTTTAAATACACATCATTTTTTCTTTGCATAAGCAGCATAAGCCTGATTAATGGCTTTTAAAAAAGCACGGCTAGTTATTGTTGAAGCAGTAATGGCGTCAACATCTCCTCCATCCTTGCTTACTACCAACGGTTTATCTTTAGGACTCATACCGATGACATTGCCCTTACCATCCTTCTGAAACCATACTCCAGCCTTTGCTCCCAGTCCAGGTGTCTCTGAACTCTTTAGGATTGTATAGCCAAGAATCTTTCCGTCATTATCAAAACCTACAAGAACTTGTAGGTCACCACCAAATCCGTTAGTTGTGCTTTCAATAGCTGAGCCTATATTCTTTCCAGCATTGTCTTTACATGGATGAATGATAAAAGTGGCAACCTTGCCATCTATTGTCTCGTTTAAAGTTTCAGGATCAGCAACTTGCACATTATTGTTCTGCATAACGGTTTTTATTCCTGCCGCAAGAGTTTTTTCTTGCTTTTGCTTTATCGGTCCTTCCGTGATGTGATTGACATAAGCAAGTAAACCTCCTATTATAATAGAGAAGCCAACAAGAACGCCAACCATATTTGGTAAAGATGATTTTAATTTTTCCATCTTCGTATGTTTTTACTTTAAATACATTTATTTATTTACTTCTTCATAACTTCACCAAAGCGCTTTGGCTTTGTTGATAAGTTGATTATCGGCGTGAAAGCGTTCATTATAAGTATAGCAAAACTCATTCCTTCGGGATAACTTCCCCAGTTACGTATTACTACGGTAAGAAATCCAATTGCTATACCATATATCAACTGTCCTTTATGAGTCATTGGTGATGTCACATAATCCGTAGCCATGAAGATTGCGCCTAGCATCAATCCTCCACTAAGAATTTCACTCAAAGGATTGGCATAAATAGGATTTACCAAATGAAGCAAACCGCTGAAGACCAATACCGTTGCAATTATTGATACAGGAATATGCCATGTTATGATCTTCTTCCACAACAGGAAAGCTAAACCAAGTAAAAGAGCCAACGCGCAAACCTCACCAATAGTGCCAAGTCCCAATGTTGGATTTGAACCTAAAAGCAGTTGTGTGGCAGATGGCAACTTATCCAATATGGACACATCACCACTCTTTATCGCTTGCTTCATTATTGCAAGCGGAGTGGCTCCAGTCTGGGCATCAAGATAACTAGTCAACTGTCCTGCCATTGGCCATGACGTCATCTGGGCAGGAAAGCTTACAAGCAATACGCAACGTCCTACTAGTGCTGGATTGAATGGATTGTTTCCAAGTCCTCCGAAAGTCATTTTTCCTACGCCTATTGCAACAAGCGCACCTATAATTATGATCCATACAGGAAGGTTACTAGGCAGATTCATGCCTAGAAGTAAACCAGTAACTATAGCCGAACCATCTGTTAATGTAGGTTCGCGTTTCAACATATATTTTGTAATTGCCCACTCAAAGAACATACAGAAAGCAACACTACTAAGCAATACAACAACTGAACCAAGTCCGAAATAAAAGAAAGAGACGAGTATTGCCGGAATAAGTGCAATGACAACTCCAAACATATTTTTCTCGACACTGTCTGTTCCATGGGCATGCGGTGAAAGAGATACAATTAATTTTCCCATTTTTGATAATTCTTTTTAAAATACTACTTCTTAACATTCCTAGCCTTAATCATTCCCATTACAACACCCTTACCTTGAAGGATATTATCAAGTATAGGGCGATGAGAAGGACAAGTAAACTGGCATGAGCCACATGACATACAAGATGTAACGTCCTCTTTTTCAAGACGCTCATACAACTTGTTTGCGGAAAGCGTAGCCAAAAGATATGGTTCCAATCCCATAGGACATACATCAACGCATTTTCCACAACGTATACATGGCTGAACAGACTTTCGGTGGGCTTCGTCACCACTAAGGATTGTTATTGAGTTTGTGCCTTTCGTAACAGGTACATCCAAAGACATAACTGATTTACCCATCATAGGACCACCTGCTAATACTTTATTATCGCCTTCGGGCATTCCACCACATGCATGTATAAGTTCAGCAAAGGTTGTTCCCATTCTTACAAGGTAGTTACCTGGATTCTTTAGTTTTTTTCCTGTTACAGTAGTATATCTTTCAAACAAAGGCTTATGCTTCATAACCATCTGATATACAGCATAGGCAGTACCCACATTCTGAACTATCGCTCCAACATTCACTGGAATTGCAGGAGGTGCTGGAACCTGACGATTTATGACGGCATCCACAAGCTGCTTTTCACCACCTTGTGGATATTTCTGTGCAAGTGCCACTATTTCTATACGTGAATCATCAGCCGTGAGCTGCGTTAACAACTTGATAGCCTCTGGTTTGTTTTCCTCAATACCTATATATCCACGCTCTACCTTAGCTGCTTTCATTAGCAGTTGCAAACCTACTATTACTTCCTCAGCATGCTCCATCATTAATCGATAGTCTGACGTAATATATGGTTCACACTCCACTCCGTTAATTATCACACATTCAGCCTTTGCTGTTGGCGGAGGACATAACTTAATAAAAGTTGGGAAACCAGCGCCACCCATACCGGTAATGCCAGATTTCTTTATTATATCTGAAATATTTTCTGGAGTAAGTTCTGGATGCTCAGCAAGACTTTCAAGTTTTTCACTTCTGTCAATGCTATCTTCCCATTCATCTCCTTCAACATTGATTATAATCACAGGCTTACGATATCCTGTAGCATCAATACGTGTATCAATCTTCGCAACAGTTCCTGAAACAGAACTGTATATCGGAGCACTAACGAAACCACCGGCTTCTGCTATCAACGTACCGACCTTTACGACATCGCCACGTTTAACAACTGGCTTTGCAGGAGCGCCAATATGTTGTCCCAATGGGAATATTGCAACTTTAGGCAATGCGGCATTCCTTGTCTTAACCTCAGCTGTTATCTTGTTTTCCTCAGGGTGTATACCACCTATCTTGAATGTATGTAATTTCATGCTTCAACCTCCGCTTTTTTCTCTATTGTAAAGTTTGTCTTTACGATAGCCCCAGTAGGGCATTCATCAACACACTTTGTACACACGCTACACTTGTTGAAATCAATATAACTGAGATTATTTTCTATTGTTATAGCGTCAAACTGGCAAACCTTTTCACATTTACCACAACCTATACAAGCAACGCTACAAGACTTTTTTGCGACAGCTCCCTTGTCTTTATTCACGCATTGCACGTAAACGCGATGATCTTTAGGTCCCTTTTTGCGAAGTTCTATTATGGTGCGAGGACATGCTTTTACGCATGCGCCACAACTTGTACACTTTTCTTCATCCACTTCTGGAAGACTTGTTTCTGGATTCATGCGAATTGCATCAAATTGACATACGCTTACGCAATCTCCACAACCAAGGCATCCATAACCACACTCTGTTTCACCGGCACTTGTTGAATTTACAGCTGCACATGTATGCAAACCATCATACTCAGCTATGCGAGGGCGATTATCACAAGTTCCATTACAACGTACAACAGCCACTAAAGGTTCTGATGATGAAGCTGCCATACCCAATGTATCGGCGATCTTTTCCATCACTTCGTCTCCACCAACAGGGCAACGAAGTCCTTCTATGGAACCTTTGTCGGCACCTGCCACCAGAGCGCAAGCCATACCGGAACATCCAGCAAAGCCACAGCCACCGCAATTAGCACCGGGCAGCAACTCTGAGACCGTGCCAATACGCGGATCTTCATTAACGGCAAACTTCTTGGACACAAGATATAGCACCACAGAGGATATTAGTGCTATTGCCCCAAGAGCGATTACCGAAGTTAAAATAAAATTCATAATTTGTTTGTATTTGTTTTAGTTATTCATTTTTTCTATTTCAAAATACACCTGATTGCTTATCTTATTTCTCAATATATATACGCAAAAATAATATGGTATTAATGAAAACAAAGCTGACATAGCAGCCCAACCATCACTTTCAGTTATCGCCTTAACAATGAACAAAACGGCCATCATAATCACCAACGGCAACACATAAGCATATATAGTTGCCATCATCCCGACTCCATTTGTAGTTGAAACCTTGACACTTTCTCCAATGCTATATTCGTTGGCTTTATCTGTAATAATATCTATTATTTTATCTTTTGATTCTGATGCGTTACAGTGTCCGGCAACTTTGCACTCCGCACATGCTGATGATTGTGATATTGCGACATGGAGGCAATTCCCCTCTATAGCATCTATCACTCCTAAATGTTCGATTCTATTGCTCATGTTGTTTTTTATTATACTAGATTGTAATCTCCAGTTGGCAATTGCAAAGATAGTATGATTTTTCCAATATGCAAAAAATTCGACATTATTATTACCCAAAACGGGCTTTTAGTTAACAACTCTTAAACGTAAACGTTTGCATAAAATGATTATTGTTGAGTTAATATATACAATAGAACATCTTAATTTATTCATCATATACTCTTCTGTTATAATTCAGAATTATTTTCTATGGTTTCTTTTTATCTGTATTTACAAACGCTAGATTATCAGTATTAGGCACAAAATCATCTATTCCTTCTCCTTTAGAAAAGAAACATAATCATACTGAACCTCAAGTAGATTCTGTACAAATTATAGGATTTAATTTATATAATATCCACCCTTATGTATGTAGTCTGTCTCTTATGAAATTGTATCATCAGTATCTACAATTTTATACTCAGGATGTTGTTTTAACCATTTAAGCGCATACGGACAAGTTGCAGCAATCTTATTACCATCAGCAATGATTTTATTTACCGCCATTTGTACAAGTTCTGGAGCTACCCCTTGGCGCCGAAGAGAATTATCAACAAATGTATGGTCAATTGTTGTTACACCATCATTTGTTTTAAATGTGATTTCAGCAATGACCTTATCGTCACTGCCATCTACATATATACGATTATTTTCTGTAATATACTTCATAATGTTTACGTTTTAAATTCAATAATTGCAACTGTAAAAATATGAAATAAAAACGATATTTACATTATGATGATCATTAAATTATGTAAATTAACTTTTGATACTTCAATATTATTCCCTAACTTTACCGGCAAAATATTAAATGTAAAGAAATGAAGAAAGTAATGTTAGCTGTATTAGGAACTGTTTTGTCTCTAGCCAGTTGTAATACAAATAAAATTGTAACAGTTGATGCAAATAAGTTTGAAGGACTAGTAAAATCTTCTAAAGTGCAACTTGTTGATGCTCGTACTGCCGAAGAATATGCCAGTGGAAGAATACCTGGAGCAACAAACATTGATGTGAAAAAAGGTAACTTTAAACAATTAGCAGAAGAGAAACTAAGTAAAGATAAACCTGTTGCTATATATTGTCGTTCTGGTAAGCGTAGTTTGATTGGTGCTGGTATACTTCAAAAGGCTAAGTTTAAAGTAATAAACCTACGTGGAGGAATCATGGAATGGGAACAAGCAGGAAAAAGTATCTCTAAATAAATCCATTTGAAGTTATTGAATTAGGTTACTTGCTTTTACTGTTTTTTAGCTACGCAACTATGTCTTCATTCTCTTTGCCTTTAAACAAAGGTGATAAGAGAATACAAAAGATAGTTTAAGCTATGTTTAAACTACATCATGGAAATGCGTGTCTACGTAATAGTGGATATTTGAAAGCGAAACTAGAGATGATTTTATAACTAGAAGATACGCAAACACAAAATATATATTCTATTATCCATAATGTACGCACGCACATGCACTACAGATCTTTCGTCTTTTTAGTGTCTATGTGTCTACGCACTGACCATCAATCAATTAGAAACTTTTTGTGATAATGAATGGTTATGTGCAAGTGTCGTTAAAACCTGCGTTTCTACGATATAATGCAAATGATAGTATATTTTATAGCTGATTTATTATATATGACGTTACTTCGACACAATAAATGTATAGAAAGAATTATAACTTGCTGATAATCAGCAAAAAGTCACTTAGACGCTTATATTTTTTAAAAACCTATGTAGGGAATTGTTGATTTTAAAGTTATATAGATGCGTAATAAATAATAATATCCTAGTAATAAATAGTAAGTTTTGTATGTTTACAGGCCAACATTTTAAGCCATATAATTCGTGTTTTCAATTCTGAAATGCGTTTCTACGATGCAAAGTTTACGTTTCATCGATCAAAAGTTTACGTTTCTACGATACAAAGTTTGCATTATGTCGATCAAACGTTTGCGTTTCTACGATATAAAGTTTGCATTATGTCGATCAAACGTTTGCATTATGTCGTTATAAAACAACATGAATTTCAAGCTAATTTATACATCTCATCGTAATAACGCCGCAAATCAATATAGCTTGGCATAGCTATAATTTAAAGATAATTGCTGCTAAAGACTTTATTTTAAAGCTATTAGAACATAACCTAGCTAATATAAAATATAAATGCAGAGAGATATGCCTATAAAATTACATATATGTGATAAACAAAAAAGGAATACTGCTATAATGCAATATTCCTTTTTCATATTTATTTGAAGAAATCGTTATCTGTTGGAACTTCCTCCTACAATATCAAGCAACTCATTAGTAATTGCCTGCTGACGACTCTTATTATACTGCAAATTCAATCCACGCAATAAATCATTAGCATTATCTGTGGCTGTCTGCATTGCTACCATACGAGCAGCATGTTCACTGGCATTACTATCTAATAACGCTGTATATAGCTGAAGATTAAGTTGTTTTGGTATCAAAATACCCAAAACAGCATTAAGATCAGGCTCGACAATGAAATTATCATTAAGAGGTTTTGCCTCAGCCTTCTCTCTTTCTTCCTCTAGTTTACGCTTCTTTAGATATTCCTGCGCCTTAGCGGTAGTTGTGTTACCACTCAAATCACGATCGTTTTCATTACCGATAGACTCTGTAGACAAGTCGATAGGCAAATAAGTCTTACGCGTAAGAATCTGCGAACCTGCACTTTTGAAATGATGATAGATAATTTCAACCTTATCTATTTCATGAGCAATAAACTTATCACGCAGTTCCTTTGCGATAGCCGCACATCCTGCTGAATTTGGTTTATCTACAAGTTCAAGATAACTCCCAGCTTTAGTTAGCCCTTGCTTAACGACATATTCTTCAACCTTTCTACCGATCGGGTAAACAATGATGTCATCAATGCCACGAGCTTTATAATCATCTATAGCCAAGCCGAGCATCTTTATTATGTTATTGTTGAATCCACCACACAAAGAACTATTGCTGGTATAAACAACAAGCGCAACCTTTTTTACCTGACGCTCAGACTTTAGCTCATTCCACGCTTCAGGCACTGTCAACAAGAAAGACTTGAGGATATGCTCAAGTAAATTCTCATAAGGCAGCATACTCTGAATGGCAGTCTGGGCATGATGAAGTTTACTAGAAGCCACCATCTTCATAGCACTTGTAATTTTACGAGTGCTATTAACAGATTCGATACGTGTTTTTATCTCTTTTAATGACGGCATTGCTAACTATTAATCTTAATTGTTAAAACTATCAACCTTTATATTGTCCAACAACATTAGCCATTGTGTCCTCAATAACCTTTATGACCTCATCACTCAACTGTCCGTCAGCCAAGGTATCAAGTATATCGTTATGAGAAGAACGCATTGCATCCAAGAACTGATTCTGACATTCACGAACCTGCTCAACAGGAACATCATGCATCAAACCATGTACTCCACAATAAAGGATAGCAACCTGCTCACCTACTGACATTGGGCTATACTGTGGTTGGATAAGAAGTTGATTGTTCTTACGTCCACGATCCAAAGTCATTGCTGTAACGGCATCCATATCACTTGAGAATTTAGAGAAAGCCTCTAGTTCCCTATATTGAGCTTGGTCAATCTTAAGTGTACCGGCAACCTTCTTCATACTCTTAATCTGTGCAGAACCACCTACACGAGATACAGAGATACCAACATTAATAGCTGGACGGAAACCTTGGTTAAACAGATTTGTTTCCAAATATATCTGGCCATCAGTAATGGAAATAACATTTGTAGGAATGTATGCAGAAACGTCACCAGCCTGTGTCTCAATGATAGGCAAAGCCGTCAACGAACCACCGCCACGAACATGGCCCTTCATACAATCAGGAAGGTCGTTCATCTGCTCAGCAATTTCTTGCTGATTGTTGATACGTGCAGCACGTTCCAAAAGACGAGAGTGCAAATAGAACACATCACCTGGATAAGCCTCACGTCCAGAAGGACGTCTCAATATCAAAGATACCTCACGATATGCAACAGCCTGTTTACTAAGGTCATCATATACCACAAGAGCACTATATCCACGATCACGGAAATATTCACCGATAGCAGCACCAGCAAAAGGTGCATAATATTGCATAGCAGCAGGATCTGCAGCTGTGGCAGCTACAATAATAGTATATGGCATTGCACCATGCTCCTTAAGAGTAGCAACCAATGTAGCTACGGTAGAAGCCTTCTGACCTATCGCTACATATATACAATATACTGGTTTTCCAGCATCATAAAGACTTTTCTGATTGATAATCGCATCTACAGCAATTGCAGTTTTACCAGTCTGACGGTCACCAATGATAAGTTCGCGCTGACCACGACCAATAGGAATCATTGAATCGACAGCCTTCAAACCAGTCTGTAACGGTTCCTTAACAGGTTGACGAAAGATAACTCCTGGAGCTTTTCTATCAAGAGGCATTTCAAAGGCATCAGTCAAATCTATATCGCCTTTGCCATCTATAGCTTCACCAATAGGATTGATCACACGCCCAAGCATGTTGTCATTAACGAGAATTGAAGAAATACGCTTTGTGCGCTTAACAGTCATTCCCTCCTTAATGCCAGCGGTAGATCCAAGAAGCACGCATCCTACGTTGTCTTCCTCCAGATTCATCACAATTGCCTTTGTTCCGTTCTCAAACTCCAACAATTCATTGGCCTCAGCATTGCGAAGTCCATAGATGCGGGCAACACCATCACTCACCTGGAGCACAGTACCCACCTCATCAAACTTCTCACTGCCATTGACACCTTTGAGCTGTTCAAGAAGAACTTGAGACACTTCGCTTGGTTTTATTTTATCTGACATAATTTGTATTTTAAAAATTATTTCTTAAGCTGTGTCAGGATGCCGTTAAGCTTTGATTTCACGCTAGCGTCCATTCTGTAAGTATCATACTCTAGGATAAAGCCCCCGATAATATCAGGTTCAACCTCGGTCTCAAACTCCACAGTTCCATTAGTATTACTCTCCACCATCTGTCGCATTTTCAACTCTGTGTTATCAGATACGGCAGCAGCGGTAATGAGTTTGCCACGGATGACATTCTTCTGTTTTCTATAAAGTGTGATATACGAATTAGCCATGAACTGCATTATTCCCTCACGACCTTCTTTCAAGACAAGAGAAATGAAAGTCTTCGTAAGTTCGCAAACATTGCTTCCTGCCGCAGTAACGAGAAGATTTTCCTTACTGTCTTTTGAAAGCATTGGATTGTCTATCGTAAATCTGAGTTCAGGTACATCGATGTAACTCTTTGCAAGAATTTGCATATCTTTATACACCGAATCCTCGATTTTAGCATCTGTACTGCCTTTTAGCAGTGCACGCGCATATCTTACCGATATTACTCCTATATCCATAACTAATTATTTATTTTCTGCCGAAGAAACGTCATCCAGCATACGGTCAATCAAATCCATCTGAGCTTTGTCTTTACCAAGTTTTTCGCGAAGAATCTTCTCGGCTATTTCAACACTCAATGTTGCTACTTGCTTTCGGATATCACTTATAGCAGCCTGCTTTTCGTTGTCAATTTCTATTTTGGCATCGTTAATCAAGCGGGCACCTTCCTCACGTGCTTTATCCTGGGCCTTTTCAACAATTGCATCACGTGTGTTAGCAGCTTCTTTCAATATTACGGCTTGCTTCTCACGCGCTTCCTGCAAGATGGATTCACCCTCTTTCTGTATATTAGCTAGTTTTTCGTTTGCTTCATGAGCCTGACGTAGACTATCATCAATGAAAGCCTTTCTCTCTGTTACCATTTTTACGATAACAGGAAAACCAAACTTCCATAAGATAAATAGTACGACAAGGAACGTCAAAGACATCCAAAATAGCAAGCCAGTACTAGGAATCAATAAATCCATACACTGTTTTAATTATATGTAGAGGAATGTTTTTATACATTTGGAACTAATCCAATTGCAACATTCCTCCAAAAAAGTTTTATATTAAATACACAAGAATGCGATTACGGCAGCGAAAAGGGCAACACCCTCGATAAGTGCGGCTGCAACGATCATATTCGTGAATAACTTATTCATAACTTCTGGCTGACGTGCCATAGCATCCATGGCTTGACCACCAATTCTACCAATACCAAGACCTGCGCCAATAGCTGCGAGACCTGCACCTACTGCGGCGCCTAATTTTGCAACACCTTCTGCTGCTAATAATAATGAAATCATAATCTTGAATGTTTAAATTGTTATTTTATTTTTTATATTAATTATTCGTGTTCTGGTTCAGCTCTTGCCAATCCAATGAATACTGCACTAAGCATAGTGAATACCATTGCCTGAATAAAGCATACCAAACATTCCAAACACATCATAAATATACTCATCACAATACTTAAAGCAGACATACTAAGAAATACTGCTGCAGTTTTACTTGCGACAAGGAATATTATACATGTTATAGCAAGTCCGATAGCATGTCCAGCCATCATGTTGGCGAAAAGTCGAATCATAAGAGCAAACGGTTTTGTGAAGACACCTACAAATTCGATAACAGGAATAACTGGTACCGGTACTTTCAACCATGTAGGAACATTAGGCCAGAAGATATCTTTCCAATAATGTTTGTTTCCACTAAACTGTACTATTATAAATGTACACAATGCCAAAAGAAATGTAACGGTAATATTTCCCGTCACGTTTCCACCACCAGGAGGAAATGGCATCAAGCCCATTAAATTACATGTAAATATAAAGAAGAAACATGTAAGCAGATATGGAGTGTATTTCTCATAACCCTTTCCTACACCTGGTTTGATGATTTCGTCAACGACATACATCACCATCATTTCAATAAATCCTATAAATCCCTTAGGAGCAGGATCACCAGCTTTACGTTTCTTGTACCATCTGGCAGGTATCAAAATGCAACAAAGCAATATGATGACATCTATAAACATCACCGCCACGGTTTTAGTAATAGAGATATCAAAAGGACGCAGTTCTGCCCCCGACTTGTCTATCTCAACTATTTTACCGGCATTGTCGCCCTTGCTTGCTATTGCTAAATTAAACGGTCCATGACGGTATCCTTTAGCATCTGCAACTTCTGAAAATTGCGAACTGCAAAATACATGGAAACCAGTTGAACTGTTCACGATTATCGGCAAATGTATTACCAAAGGCTTATCTCCAATATTAGTAATGTGCCAGTCATAAGAATCCTTGATATGCTCAAGCACCACATCCTTAATATTTGGATCACCACCTTTGCCATTTGCGAAAGTCGGCAATACGGCAAGCATTACCATTAAAATACCTAACAGTCGTTTGATGTGATTCATTTCTACTTAATGTTTTAAAATCAGCGTTACTACCATCGTTACGACATACATTCCTAGAAACATTGCCGCAAAATGGATAGAATCGTTCCTATCCTTAGACAACAACACATAAACAGCGACTATCGTAGCCACAAGTAATATGCGTATTGTTGCCATAATAAGATAGAAATTTACTAAATTACCCGGAGCATGACTTTTTACGAAATCATATCCTTTAACGTAAGCTGTACCTAAAAGGACATAAAAGAATACAGATAGAAAAATTATCAATATGCTCATTGTGCTTTTTCTACACAGATATTGACATCATTCTTCTGGACCTCCACGAAACCTCCGGTTATAGCCACCTCTTTTCGACCTTCATTGGTAACAAATTCAACAATACCTTCTTGAAGTGCCGATATTATCGGAGCATGGTTGCTGAGAATTTCAAACATCCCCATTAATCCAGGAACCTTAACAATGTCGGCTTCACCGTTGAACTCCACCTTTTCCGGCGATACGATTTTTAGTTTCAAACTCATATCCGTCATCAGTTTAATTACCCTTTGCTGACTCTAGCAGCATCTTACCCTTCTCTTTGGCATCTTCGATTGTACCAACGTTAAGGAATGCCTGTTCTGGAAGGTCATCAACCTCACCATCCAATATAGCATTAAAACCTTTGATAGTGTCTTCGATTGGCACCATTACCCCCTTTAGTCCAGTAAACTGTTCTGCAACAGTAAATGGCTGACTAAGGAAACGCTGTACACGACGTGCACGGTTCACAGTAAGTTTATCTTCGTCTGAAAGTTCATCCATACCAAGAATAGCAATAATATCCTGCAATTCATTGTAATGCTGAAGAATTTCTTTCACTTTCTGTGCACACTCATAATGCTCTTTACCAACAATCAGTGGGTCAAGAATACGAGAAGTACTACCAAGTGGATCTACAGCAGGATAAATACCAAGTTCGGTAATCTTACGTGAAAGTTCGGTTGTAGCATCCAAGTGGGTAAATGTTGTTGCAGGAGCAGGGTCAGTCAAGTCATCAGCAGGCACATAAACAGCCTGAACAGATGTGATTGAACCATTTTTTGTTGATGTAATTCTCTCTTGCATAGTACCCATCTCACTTGCCAATGTTGGTTGATAACCTACGGCAGAAGGCATACGGCCAAGAAGTGCAGACACCTCAGAACCAGCCTGAGTGAAACGGAAGATATTGTCAATGAAGAACATTATATCAGAAGCCTCGCCATTAGGACCTCCGTGATCACGGAATTCCTCGGCAACAGTAAGACCAGAAAGAGCAACAGAAGCACGTGCACCAGGTGGTTCATTCATCTGTCCATAAACAAGTGTAGCTTGACTCTTTGAAAGTTCGTCCTTATCTACAAGAGAAAGGTCCCATTTGCCTTCATCCATTGCCTTACGGAATTTCTCACCGTACTTAATAACTCCACTTTCAAGCATATCACGCAACAGGTCATTACCCTCACGTGTGCGCTCTCCTACACCGGCGAATACAGAATATCCATTATGGCCTTTGGCGATATTATTGATAAGCTCCATGATAAGAACAGTTTTACCTACACCAGCACCACCAAACAAACCAATCTTTCCACCTTTCATATATGGCTCCAAAAGGTCAATAACCTTAATACCTGTCGCCAACATTTCTTTATGTGTAGACAATTGATCAAATTTAGGAGCATCTCTGTGGATAGGATAAGAACCTTGCATATCAAGGTTTTCCATTCCATCAATAGGCTTACCTATTACATTCATCATACGGCCCTTTATCTGTTGACCAGCTGGCATTGTTATTGGACTTCCAACAGGAATAACATCTAGTCCTCTTTGAAGACCGTCCGTATTATCCATAGCAACGCATCGCACTGTGTCCTCACCGATATGCTGTTGAACCTCAATCACAAGGTCACTGCCATCCGTGCGCTTTACTTTAAGAGCTTCGAAAATCTTTGGCAACACCTTTTCAGCATCCTGTCCTTTGGTATCGAAATAAACATCGATAACAGGACCGATTATCTGAGAAATGCGCCCGATAATTTGTGACATAAGCTACTATATTATATTAATGTTCTATTTATTTTCGATATAGCAAAAGTACGAATATTTGCGGAAACTACAAAACAAATCCGAGTTTTGTACCATTATTAACCACATATTAACCACTTTTTAATACCTTTTAATATTAGATACTAAGTTCATCTAGTACTTGTATCAATTTACGATCAAAAGGTTTGTCACTTCGTATTGCTTCGCTCATCGGAACATACACAACTTCATTATTTCTCATTCCGACCATAATATTACGCTGTCCCTGCATGATAGCCTCAACAGCACCTAAGCCAGTACAACTTGCAAGGATACGATCACGTGCAGAAGGACGACCACCACGCTGAAGATGTCCCAAGATAGAAACACGTACGTCATATTCAGGGAACTCTTTCTTTACACGGTCTGCATAATAAAGAGCACCACATTTAGGACTTTCGCTCACAATCACGATACAACTCTTTTTACTTTTACGTATTCCTCGTTCCATAAACTGAGCCAACTGGTCTACATCAGTACGGTCTTCAGGAATAATAGCAGCTTCAGCACCACTCGCAATAGCAGAGTTCTGTGCCAAGAAACCAGCATCACGTCCCATAACCTCAACAAAGAATATTCGTTCATGACTTTGGGCTGTATCACGGATACGGTCAACACATTCCACGATAGTATTCATTGTCGTATCATAACCTATGGTATTATCTGTACCAAATAGGTCATTGTCAATTGTTCCTGGAAGTCCGATGCAACAAACATCATATTCCTGAGCAAATAACATAGCACCTGTAAGAGAACCGTTTCCACCGATTACAACAAGCGCGTCAATACCTTCTTTTACAATATTATCGTAAGCCTTTTTCTTTCCCTCGTCTGTCATAAAATCTGTCGAACGAGCAGTCTTAAGTATCGTTCCACCTTGATTGATAATACCACTGACATTCTCTGTCGTGAAATCAACAATCTCATCATTAATAAGGCCATCATATCCACGATATACAGCCTTAATATTGAAACCGTTATAAATTCCGGCACGCGTAACCGCACGAATAGCAGCATTCATTCCAGGAGCATCACCACCAGAAGTAAGAATACCTATTGTTTTAATTTTTGCCATAATCAAATTATTACCTTAATTTTTTTTATTCTTGATAAGTTTTATATTCTCGTATTTATAAATTCACCAACATCAGTACCATAAAGCCTACAGCGGTTCCAAGCACGCATTTCCATCCTACATTCCTGAAATACCAACCAATATGCATACGTTCCATTTTTAATAAAGCGATACCACTCATGCTACCTATTGCTAATACATTTCCTCCTGACATTACACAAAATGCTATCACCTTATAATATATGTCGTTCAATTCTATATTCTGTTTTATCTGAATGAAACTCATTGCAGTTGCGAATGTATCCAAAACAGAACTAACAACACCTGCTATAACACCATATATCCAAACACTATTTATATTTTCCTGAAGAAAATCCCACAACAATTTAGTTGCACCAGTTTCTTTAACTACACCAAGGGCAAGCATAACTCCCATTACATAAAGCATCATCTGAATCACTCCATACTGCAACACGCGCGGGGTGCGACGTTGTATCATTTGGTCTGCATTCATCAATTTATGATTGAATATTTCATTAACGATCCATAAGATTGAAAGAACACATAATGCACCAAGAAATGGACTCAACTTTGTTATATTATGGAAAGTTGGGATAAACCAAAGTCCACCTATTCCTACGAATAGCATCAGTAATCTCTGCCAAGTATTAAGATTTGTATCATCTCCTCTATATGGCATCACCACCCATTCGGTATCCAATCTACCAGGAAGCATGCGACCAAGCATCCACGTTGGTATAGCCCAAGCGATAATGCAAGGAATTATAAGAGACATTGAAAAATTAGTAGCACTCACAGCTCCGATATTCCACAACACCAATCCCTCTGGATTACCTATAACAGTTAAAGCTCCGCCTGCATTTGCCGCTACAACTATAGCTGAACCAAATATCATCCTCTGACGACGACTTGGTACAACTTCATGCATCATCGTGATCATCATAACAGTTGTAGTGAGGTTATCAAGATTTGCCGAAATCAAAAACGTAATAATTCCAAGCGACCAAAGCATTCTCTTACTATTTCTTGTCTTAAGCAATTGAGAAAGGAAATCAAAACATCCATTATTGTTCAATATTTCAACAATCGTCATTGTTGCCAACAGAAACAGAACTATCTCAGCAGCTTCACCTACATAAGGAAGAAAAATACGTTTGGCAATAAATTGTTTCACTACTACGCTTGAAGAAGTCGCACTGTCAAGGAAACTTGCATATTCACCATAATGCTGACTCATTACGAAATCAGTGCCATAGCAAATATATAAGACCCATCCTACAGTACCAGCGAAAATAGCTATTGCAGCTTTATTCACATTGGTGATTTTTTCTGTAGCGATGAGCAAAAAGCTCAGCAGTATTATAGCGACTATTATAAGCGTCATAGTTTATTTTATTTAGTCGCAAAGTTAACAATTATTCTGAAACATTCAAACATGATATCAGTTTTTTATATTGGTTTAACGATAAAGTGTAAGATTGTAACCACAATGAACTGGGTTTTGCAAAGTATAGATTACAAAGAACGGTCACTACGCAAAAACATAGTGACCGTTCTGAATATTTAGTGACAATATGTATCACATATTTTTCAACTCTTCATATATTCTCTGCACAGGAAATCCCATCACATTAAAGTAACTTCCTTTAATAGAAGTAACCCCTATATACCCTATCCATTCCTGAATTCCATAAGAACCAGCCTTGTCATACGGCTTAAAAGTTGAGATATAATAATTGATCTCTTCATCTTCTAAGTTCTTAAATGTAACTTCAGTTGTAACCTTGAAGCTAAGCTGTTTAGAAATTGTTGTAAGACTGACGCCTGTAATGACTTTGTGCGTACGTCCGCTAATCATTCGCAACATCCTAACGGCATCCTCTTTATCTTTTGGTTTGCCTAAGATCTCTTCATCCACAACAACTACAGTATCTGCAGTAATAATCAATTCATCCTCTTTTATATCTTTCAAATAAGCAGAAGATTTAAGTTTTGATAAATACAAAGAAACATCGTCTACAGGTGTAGATTCAGGATAAGTCTCGTCAATATCATCCTTTACAAATACTTTGAAGGGGATATTCAAACCAGAAAGTAATTCTTTACGACGTGGAGAATTACTGGCAAGTATTATTTTATAGTTCATAATTATATATTACCATCCAAAAGCCTTCGCATCACTTAGCCATTTTCCATTAGCACGAAGCACTTGTTCTATGATATCACGTCCACAACCATGTCCTCCATTACGAGAACTTATATAGACGCAGATACTCTTAATATCAGTACATGCATCTGCTGGACAACAAGGGCAACCACAACGTCGCATAACCTCATAGTCAGGAATGTCGTCACCTACATAAATAACTTCATCATCTTTAAGATTATGCTTTTTAAGAAATTCATCATAAACAGTAACCTTAACAGCGCAGTTCATGTAAATATCCTCAACGCCAAGATGCTCATAGCGCATTCTCACAGCCTCTGTATTTCCACCTGTAAGAATAGCTATTTTAACACCCATCTTAACAGCAAGTTGAATGGCATAACCATCCTTTATATTCACTGTGCGCAAAGGCTCTCCGTCATGCGACAATACTATTGTCTCAGCAGACAAAACTCCATCGACATCAAAAACGATAGCTTTAACCTTACTCAAATCATAGTTTATCATAGGTCTGAATTTTTATTTATTGCGGTACAATGGATTGCTTTACTCATAAGTTCATAGATTTCTTGATTAAATGGATTACCATCCAGTAATTGCATCTGACGACTAATTACGTTTTCATCATATCTCACAGCAGGACCAGTTTGAGCATCCTTTGGTTTCACATCGTGCACCTTCTTTGCAGTTTCGTCAATCAAAGGCAGCATCACATCAAAAGGTATACCATTTTCATTCAATATCTCCGACGAAATTTCATAACAGTGATTAGCAAAGTTACATGCAAATACAGCTGCTAGATGTAAATACTTTCTTCTTTCTGTTGAGAGCTCATTAATTCGGTCAGATATATCACTACAAATATTTTCAAGTATAGATTTAGCCAACTCATCAGAAGCCTCTATGAAACAAGGAATTACTTTAAAGTCTACAATGCGTTGTTTTGAGAAAGTCTGCATAGGATAAAGCACCCCATAGTGCTCTGCATATCCTTTAAAGATATCCATTGGCATACTACCTGCTGTATGAAAGAAGAACTTATCAGATTTATTTTTACATAGTGATGGAATGATGTTCTCTAGCACATCATCCTTCAAAGCCACGATATACAAATCAGCTTCATCACTTACATTATAAATATCATCTACGGCATTTGCCCCTATTTTATCAGCTAAAGAAGTGGCATGAGAAAGAGTGTTACTATAAACTTGAACGACTTTATTGCCTGAATTAAATAAAGCCACTCCTATATTTGTAGCCAAGTTTCCTGAGCCAATCAATGAAATTTTCATTTTAGCCTCTTTATTTTCATGTCCATTATAGCCAGTCCCTTATCAGTACAGAAACCACGCATAAACAAGAACATTACATTATATAAGATGTGTTGCATGCTATAAGTCTCATACAACTTATTATCCATCACATACTCCATTGTTGCATTGCTGAAACGTTCAACCAAAGAATAATCAATGTCATCACGAAAATACCCGTCCCTAATACCACGCTTAAAAAACATGTGCGACTTGTTCCTACGCAATTCGTGCCGCTTAGAAAGATAATTAACAATTTTAGAATACTTATGTAATTCAGCAAAGAACAAAGGATTTACTGTACGAACCTTCTCCATTTGTACCTTATAAAATTCCACAAGAATATCCATCACATCTGGAGCCTTTTCTTTTTGAAATTCCTCCATGTGATTATCACACAAACATTCAGACATCTTTATACCCTCAAGTAAAAGATCTTCTTTTTTGTTGTATATTTCATAAAGAGTACGCTTTGATATGACCAGTTTTTTCGCTATGTCATCCATTTTGACACGCTTGATTCCATTAACATAGAATTCATGCATGGCTAAATTCAGAATGCGGTCTTTCAACTGTTCCCGATACTCAGTTTGAATATTAATTTTATGCATAAGCAACCGTTCACCGTAATGAGTTTAAATATTATTCTGCAAAGTTACAAAAAATAACAAAAAACTCGCACTCATTTAAACGTTTTTTACTAACTTTGCGCATGTTAGAAGGAAAAATTAAAAGTAGAGAATTGAACTTTAATTACTAGAAAATGGTAAAGATTACTAAGGAAGCTGCTCTGGAGTATCACGAGAATGGACGTCCGGGCAAAATTGAAGTAAAGCCAACTAAGCCTTATCACACACAAACTGATTTGAGTTTAGCTTATTCACCTGGTGTTGCATACCCATGTCTTGAGATTCAAGCTGATCCGGACAGTGTATACAAATATACTGACAAGGGCAATCTTGTTGCCGTAATCAGTAATGGAACTGCCGTTCTTGGCCTTGGTGATATAGGTGCTATGAGTGGTAAACCAGTAATGGAGGGTAAAGGCTTACTATTCAAAATTTATGGTGGTGTTGATGTGTTTGACATCGAAGTAGCAGAAAAAGATCCAGAAAAGTTCTGCGAAGCTGTAGAAAAGATTGCACCTACTTTCGGTGGTATAAATCTTGAGGATATTAAAGCTCCTGAATGTTTCTATATTGAGGAACGATTAAAGAAGACTCTAGATATACCAGTAATGCATGATGACCAGCATGGAACTGCGATCATTTCTTCTGCTGGACTTCTTAACGCTCTTGAAGTTACTGGGAAAGACATCAGTAAAGTCAAGATTGTTGTAAATGGTGCTGGCGCAGCAGCTATTAGTTGCACCAAACTATATGTAGCTCTTGGAGCAAAAGTTGAGAATATCATAATGCTCGACTCTAAGGGTGTAATAACTAAAGACAGAGAAAAGCTCACTCCACAGAAAGCATTATTTGCTACTAGCCGCAAAGGTATTCATACTTTGGAAGAAGCAATGAAGAATGCTGATGTATTCTTGGGACTTAGCAAGGGTAATATCCTTACACAGGATATGATTCGCTCAATGTCTAATAACCCTATCGTATTCGCACTTGCCAATCCTGTTCCAGAGATTTCTTACGAAGATGCTATGGAAAGTCGTCCTGACGTTTTAATGAGCACAGGACGTAGTGACTATCCTAATCAGATAAACAATGTAATTGGATTCCCTTATATTTTCCGTGGTGCTCTTGATGTTCATGCTAGAGCTATCAACGAAGAAATGAAAATGGCTGCAGTAAAAGCAATTGCCGACCTTGCAAAACAACCTGTTCCAGATGTTGTCAATGACGTATATCATGTCAGTGACCTTACGTTCGGTCCTAAATATTTCATCCCAAAACCTGTTGACCCACGACTTATCACAGAAGTTAGTGCTGCCGTTGCTAAAGCCGCTATTGAAAGTGGTGTAGCACGTAAAACTATTACTGATTGGGAAGCATATAAGAAAAACTTGCTCCAACTTCTTGGACAAGAGACTGCACTGACTCGCAAACTTCACGATACAGCTCGCTTACATCCACAAAAGGTTGTATTTGCCGAAGGCGGACACCCTACTATGATGAAGGCTGCTGTTCAAGCTAAGCAGGAAGGTATATGCAATCCAATACTTCTTGGTAATCCAGACCGTCTAACTCGCCTTGCAACTCGCTTGAAACTAGACCTTAGTGGTGTAGAAATCATTGACATGAGAGCAGACCAGGAACAAGGTCGCCGTGCTACATTCGCTAAACATCTTACAGAAAAACGTTCTCGCCAAGGTTATACTTTCGACGAAGCTTACGACAAGATGTATGAGCGCAATTACTTCGGTATGAGCATGGTTGAAAACGGCTATGCAGATGCTTTCATCACAGGTCTATACACAAAATATAGCAATACGATAAAGGTTGCAAAGGAAGTTATTGGAGTAAGACCTGAGTTTAACACCTTTGGAACAATGCATATTCTGAATACTAAGAAGGGTACATATTATATTGCAGATACACTTATCAATAGGCATCCTGACGAGAATATACTTACAGACATTGCAAAACTAAGCGCACATACAGTCAAGTTCTTCAATGAGGAACCAGTTATTGCTATGCTTAGTTATTCAAACTTCGGAACAGACGACAAGGGAAGTCCTGTTAAAGTGCATTCAGCCGTAAAACACATGCAGGATTTATATCCAGAGCTCGCTATCGACGGAGAGATGCAAGTCAACTTTGCGCTCAACAAAGAATTGCGTGACGACAAATATCCATTTAGCCGTCTCAAGGGCAAAGATGTAAATACACTTGTATTCCCTAACATGAGCAGTGCAAACTGTAGCTATAAACTTCTTCAGGCATTAGACCCTGATTGCGAGATTATAGGCCCTATCCAAATGGGATTAAACAAGGCTATACATTTCACAGACTTTGAAAGTTCTGTAAACGATGTTGTAAATATTACCGCTGTTGCAGTAATTGACGCTTACGTTGAAAAGCTTAAGAACAACAAATAAGACAATAAGCCTAAATATAAAAGAAGGATGAAGTAAAAATACTTCATCCTTCTTTTTTATATAAATTCTTTTGGAAATTACACATTGATATCACTATTAATCAACCAGAGTAGAAGCCCTTACCCTACTCAAAGTTTCTGGAGTCATTTGGAGATAACTTGCTATAAACACTAATGGAGCACGCAAAACAACCTGAGGCATCAACTTACACATTTTCTTATATCTATCACCAGCTGTTTCAAATCTTACTAAGTCTGCATGTACCTGAGAAAGTATCAGGCTTTCTTCGAGTATTTTTCGATAAAGAATCTGAATGTTGACATTATGAAGAGCTACACTTTCAAGATGATGCTTAGGAAGAGCATAAATCATACAAGGTTCCAAAGCTTCAACCTGCAAATGTGATGGAGTCTCTTTAAAAAGACTTTCTATACACATGAATATTGTACGGTCTTCACCAAGATGTTCAGTAACTTCCTTGCCATTCTTAAAATAGAACTGGCGCACAAGTCCTTTATCAATATAGTAGATATTCTCACAAATATCACCTTCTTTGATAATCATTTCACCCTTTGCGATTTTCATCGGAACAAGAATACTTTCCAAAGTATCTAGTTCTTCATGTGTCATCGTGCTATACTTTCGTGCTAATTCACGTGCAATATCGCGTGGTGTGTTTACTAGTTCTTTCATAAAGTTTCCTCCAAATTTTAGTTATCTTCCAAGTATTATAGTATAAATTAATCAAGTTTAAGGACAGCCAAGAATGCCTTCTGCGGAACTTGCACATTTCCAACCTGTTTCATGCGCTTTTTACCTTGCTTTTGCTTTTCCAAGAGCTTACGCTTTCGGCTGACATCACCACCATAACATTTAGCTGTTACATCCTTACGCACCTGCTTTACGGTCTCACGTGCAACTATCTTAGCTCCTATGGCTGCCTGGATTGCTATATCGAATTGCTGACGAGGTATCAACTCTTTCAGCTTCTCGCACATTCTGCGTCCAAAGTTCACAGCATTGCTCTCGTGTGTCAACGTTGAAAGGGCATCAACCGGTTCACCGTTCAGCAAAATATCCAACTTAGCCAATTTTGATGGGCGGAAAGAATCTACATGATAGTCAAATGAGGCATATCCCTTTGATATACTCTTCAACTTATCATAAAAGTCTATCACAATTTCCCCCAACGGGATCATGAAGTGCAACTCTACTCTGTTACCACTCACATATTCCTGATTTATAAGCTCGCTTCTCTTGTCAAGGCATAACTTCATTATCGGACCTATATATTCAGCACCAGTAATGATTGTAGCTCTGATATAAGGTTCCTCAATATGGTCTATTAATGTCTGATCTGGCAATCCTGATGGATTATGAACTTCATTCTCATTTCCCTGCTTATCATATACCATATATGAAACGTTAGGAACTGTTGTGATTACATCCATATTGAATTCACGCTCTAAACGTTCCTGAACAATTTCCATGTGCAGAAGTCCAAGGAATCCACATCTGAAACCAAATCCCAAAGCTATAGAACTCTCAGGTGAGAATGTAAGCGAAGCATCATTAAGCTGCAATTTTTCCAAAGAAGCCCTTAGATTTTCATAATCATTAGGGTCTATCGGATATAAACCTGCAAACACCATAGGCTTTACTTCCTGGAATCCAGCAATAGCCTCTTTACATGGGTTTACTACAGACGTGACTGTATCACCTACCTTTACCTCAGTAGCGTTCTTTATACCACTTATGATATATCCCACTTCACCGCTAGACAATGTGCTGCATGGAACCATATCCATTTTCAACACACCTACTTCATCAGCAGTATATTCCATATCTGTATTAAAGAACTTTACCCTTTCACCTTTCTTTATGCTACCGTTAATAATCTTACAAAGTACGATAACTCCACGGAAGCTATTAAATATTGAGTCAAAAATCAAAGCCTGAGCTGGAGCATTCACGTCACCAACAGGATGAGGAACACGAGCAACTACAGCTTCAAGTATATCATCAACGCCCTCACCTGTCTTTCCAGATGCTCTTAATATGTCGCTTCTGTCGCAACCAATAAGATCTATAATTTCATCCTCTACCTCGTCAGGCATAGCATTAGGCATATCAATCTTGTTGATTACAGGAATAATCTCCAAGTCATGCTCTATCGCCATATACAGATTTGATATCGTCTGAGCCTGAACGCCCTGTGTAGCATCAACTACAAGCAAAGCACCCTCACACGCCGCAATAGAACGAGAAACCTCATAAGAGAAGTCTACGTGTCCCGGAGTATCTATAAGATTAAGAATGTATGATTGCTCATCCTTAGCCTTATATGCCATCTGTATAGCATGACTCTTAATAGTAATTCCACGCTCTCGCTCAAGATCCATGTCATCAAGCATCTGACCTCCCGTAATTTGGATCGTCTTTGTTCGCTCCAAAAGTCTATCAGCCAATGTTGATTTACCATGATCAATATGAGCAATGATACAGAAATTACGTATTTTATTTATATTATCCATGTTAATTTATATCCTTTTAAAGCGCAAAGATAACGATTTTTCCGCAATTTATTATTATCTTTGCACGAAAATAAAGCATTTGTATTATGAAAAAAACATTTATTTTGATTATTTCGGTGCTTGTTCTCACAGCTTGCCACCATGAAACCATTGATGAACGTGCAAAAAGAGAGACTAAAGAATACACTCAGAAGTACTGTCCTACACCGTTTATCAACTATACTCGTACTGACAGTATGACTTTCGAAAATTCTACCAGAACAATTATATACTACTGTTCATTCTCTGACAAGATGGACAATGCTGTTATCATCAACAAAAACAACAAGAAGATTATTGACGGATTGAAGAAAGGCATTTCTGATAACACTGGTATAAAAGGTTATATTGACGGAGGATTGAATTTCAGATATGTTGTTCATTCACACAAGGACCCACAGGAAATTCTTTTCAAGCATGACTTCAATAACAAAGAAATAAAATAATAAAAAAAACAGAAATCTCTATCAAATAAAGATTTCTGTTTTTTTGTTTTATCTGTATAAATTATTCTCCCTTTTCTAGTTTATCAAGAGCTATTGCAAGTTGATCAGGGCAACTTGTAGCTTTTGTTCCACAAGCAATTCCCTTTAATCTTGATTTAACATCATCAACTTTCATTCCCTTGACCAATGCCATAATTCCGTGCGTATTGCCATCGCAACCACCCACAAATTCCAGATTTGTGATTATATTGTTGTCATCAACATCAATATTTATCATGCGAGAGCATACACCCTTTGGCTTATATGAAATATGACGAGACATAATTTTTACTCTTCTGTATCTTCTTCCGGCATCATGTTGGTATATACAGTCTGTACATCCTCAAACTCTTCCAATTTATCAACCATCTTTTCAATAGTTGCACGCTCTTCAGGAGTTACCGCCTTCAAATCGTTAGGAATACGAGTAAATTCTGCACCTGTAACCTCGAAACCGTCTGCCTCAAGATGCTTCTGAATGTCACTGAAACTTGTTGGAGAACCATAAATAGTTACCTCGCCAGCTTCCTCGTCTTCATCATATTCATCTTCTACTCCATAATCAATAAGGTCTAGGATAAGTTCATCCATGTCAATACCATCCTTCTTCTTGAATGTGAATACACATTTGTGATCGAAAAGGAAAGAAAGACTACCCTGTGTACCAAGGTTTCCGTTAAACTTATTGAATATAGAACGAACATCGGCTACAGTACGTGTAGTATTGTCTGTAAGAGTATCAACAAACACAGCTATTCCGTGAGGGCCATATCCCTCATAAGTAACATCCTTATAATCACTTTGGTCCTTGCCCATCGCATTCTTGATTGCGCGATCGACGTTGTCCTTAGGCATGTTCTCACGTTTGCAGTTTGCAATGAGAGCACGAAGTGTTGGATTGTTCTCAGGTTCAGGACCACCAGCTTTTACTGCAATAGCAATCTGCTTACCCAATTTTGTGAATGTACGGGCCATGTGACCCCATCTTTTCATCTTCGTAGCTTTACGATATTCAAATGCTCTTCCCATTGAATTTTAAATTTATCGATTATTTTTTTACTTAAATTATCTTTATCTTTTATCGCAATTCAGCACCTAGCTTAGCGCACAACTGCTTAATCATCTTCTGCATGATTGCGTCAATGGCCTTGTCGTTCAGGGTTTTTGTATCATCCTGTAGGATAAAGTTAATGGCGTAGCTCTTCTTACCAGCAGGCAGATTCTTACCTTCATATACATCAAACAAGTCTACACTCTTCAATAGTTTCTTATCAGTCTGCAATGCAATCTGCTCAATCAGCTCAAACTCTACGTTCTTGTCTATCAGCAATGCCAAGTCTCTGCTCACAGCTGGGAACTTGCTTATCTCCTGATATTCCAAAGTTTCCTTCTTCACAGCCTTAGTAACATTGTCCCAATAGATATCAGCATAGAAGATTGTCTGTTCTATATCAAATTTCTTAAGAACCTTGTTATTTAGAATACCAATCTCTGTAAACACTTTACCTCCGCGGTTTTTGTAAACAAGCCCCTTAGAGAATATATTGTTGTCGCTCTTTTCAAGCACAAGTTTGTTTATTCCAAGACCTACATGAGCGAAGATATTCTTTACATAAGCCATTAGCTCATAGAAACTAGAATCTTCATCAGGATGAATCCAAGAACCTTCTACACGCTTTCCTGTAAGCCAAAGAGCCATGTGCTGCTCCTGACCGTATGCTCTTGCAGGATCCTCTTCAGTCCATTTAGACTTATCATACTTATAGGTGTTACCAACCTCAAAGAAACGAAGATTACTGCTTTTGCGATTAACATTTCTCAAAATACTCTCCAAACCACCAAATAACATTGTCTGACGCATAACGCCCAAATCAGCACTAAGCGGATTCATCACCTTAACGGTTGTATCAAGACTGTATGCGTTATAATCGTTATCTGCGTAATAAGAAAGTTTTGAAAGCGAGTTGTTCAATATTTCATTGAATCCACAACCTACAAGTTGCTCACTCACAAGGTTTTGAAGACGATGTTTCTTATCTTCATCACCAGCTATTGTAAGAGAACTCTTTAGCTGAGTAGGAATTTCTACATTATTATATCCGTATATACGAAGTATGTCCTCAACAACATCACATGGACGCTGAACATCAGAACGATAAGGAGGAACAACAATTGAAATACCTTCATTTGTCTCAGATACAATCTTCATTTCCAAGCTTGTAACGATTTCTTTGATGGTTTCCTTGCCTATTTCCTTACCTATTAAATTATGTACATATTCATAAGACAAATCTACGTTAAAACCTTCAATAGGTTCTGGATATACATCCTTTATCTGCATAGAGATCTTACCACCGGCAAGTTCTTTACACAAGATAGCAGCCTGCTTCAATGCATAGATATTGCCATTAGGATCAATACCACGCTCAAAACGATAACTTGCGTCTGTACTTAATCCATGACGACGAGTGCTCTTGCGAATCCATGTTGGGTGGAAGTATGCACTTTCTAATACCACGTTAGTCGTAGTATCATAAGTTCCACTACCCTTTCCGCCGAAGATACCAGCGATACACATCGGATCTTCTGCGTTGCATATACTCAGGTCGCGAGCACCTAGTGTATGCTCCTCACCGTCTAGAGTAACAAATTTTGTTCCTTCTGGTTGAGTGCGCACAACGATCTTATGACCTTTCACCATGTCTGCATCAAAGCAATGCATAGGCTGACCATAAGCCATCATTATATAATTTGTGATATCCACAATATTATTAATAGGGCGTAAACCGATAATGCGCAATTTATTCTGCAACCATTCAGGACTCTCCTTCACTTCGCATCCAGAAATACTTATACATGAATAGCGCTTGCAAGCATCAGTATTTTGCAAGTCTACATCAATCTTCAGATCTTCATTATCTACGCAGAATGCAGAGCAATCAGGACGATGCAAACTTGTTGCATATCCGTTCTGCTTTAACCAAGCATAGAAATCGCGCGCTACACCATAGTGAGACAAAGCATCTCCATGGTTAGCAGTTATATCTATTTCTATTATCCAGTCACTTTCAAGGTGATAGTAATCAGCTGCAGGAGTTCCTACAACAGCATCCTCTGGCAAAACAATTATTCCTGCATGATCTGTACCTACGCCAATCTCGTCTTCGGCACAAATCATACCTAATGACTCAACACCACGTAGTTTGCTTCTCTTAATGGTAAATGACTCCTCACCATCATATAAAACGCAGCCCAAATCGGCAACGATTACTTTCTGACCAGCAGCCACATTTGGGGCGCCACAAACAATCTGCTGTGGTTCACCTTTTCCTAAGTCTACCGTTGTTATATGCAGATGATCACTGTTTGGGTGACTTTCGCATGTCAGTACTTTGCCGACATACAGTCCTTCAAGCCCCCCCTTTATAGTCTGAACTTCTTCAAGAGCGTCTACTTCTAGTCCCACAGATGTCAATGCATCAGCAGTTTCCTGCGGTGTAAGGTCGAAATCGACGTATTCTTTAAGCCATTTATAAGAAATATTCATTATAATGATTTTTATATTTACTCAAAAACTCTGCAAAAATACAAAAAAATCATCACATGCACAAAAAGAATCATTGATTTTTAGTTCATCAATATACATATATCTAGATATTACACATCATAATTATTTTTTTTCTGTACATTTGCACATATTATTCGCTAGCTATTCCACGATGTTCTGCCCCACAATATATCCGGTTGTCCAGGCAGCCTGCAAGTTGAAACCACCTGTTATTGCATCTATATCAAGCACTTCTCCTGCGAAAAACAAGTGTGGGCATATTTTGCTTTCAAGAGTATGATAGTCAATATCGCTCAATGAGACTCCTCCACAAGTAACAAATTCTTCACGATATGCTCCCTTCCCTTTTACGTGATAAATATCATTCGTCAAGGCTTCTATCATTCTGTTTATACCACTTTTGCCTAATTCCGACCATTTCTTTTCCTTTGGCAAACTTAGTTTATCTATAATATATGTCCAGAGTCGTGAAGGCATATCATAAGGTCTGAGCGAAGCAAGCTGCTTATTTGGATATTCGTTTACAATATTCTTTATATATTCCTCTATTTCATCACGATTTACCACATTCGCCCAATTCACTGATATGTCTACATTATAATTGTTTTCATGCAAATATCGTGCAGCATGTGATGACAGTTTCAATATTGCAGGTCCGCTGAATCCCCAGTGCGTAACAAGCAGCGGTCCTTGTGAGCGAAACTTGGTTGAAGGAATTGAAGTTATAACAGGATTAACCACAGTACCCATCAATGCCAATATCTTTTTATCTGATATATTAAATGTAAAAAGTGAAGGTATCGGTGCTTCTATTCCATGTCCCATTTCTCGCAAATGCTGCAAGTCGTTTATGTTAGGCGATCCACCTGTCGTAATTGCGACTCTGTCAAAAACTTGCGTCTTCCCGTTCTTGAAATACAACATAAAAAGTCCGTCCTCAGTCTGCACAGCTTTTTCCATTTTATATCCGGTCATAATGTTTACTCCCAGACGCTTTGCCTCATTGATAAGACAATTCACGATAGATGCTGCTTCCTGTGATTCAGGAAACACACACAAGTCTTCTTGAGTAACCAATGGAACGCCATTATCCTCAAACCATTTATAAACTTCATTATAGTCAAATTGCTTAAACAAGCGTTTCATCAGTTTATGTCCCCTTGGATAAGCATGTTTAAGATCTGAAATTTCTTCAAAGGTATTAGTCAGGTTACATCTTCCCCCACCAGTAATCATCACCTTAGCCAAAACATTTTGATTTTTCTCAAAGATAGTTATATTGGCGTTTGGATTTTTACTCTTAGCTCTTATCGCTGCAAAGAATCCCGAAGCACCACCACCGACGATAGCGACATTCATTTTTATCATATATGGATACCGTATTTTTTAAATTATTCCGCTAAGTTATGAATAAATTCATAAGTTTCAATACTTTTTCTGTAAAAAGTAAATTTGGAGTGCAAAGATACGATGAAATAGAGAGGGGGAAACGGAAATAAGGAGTAATAGAATCGAAAGGCATGAGTTCCACAACCGTATAACAGAAACTGCTATACAATCAAAGGTACTAATGAAAACCTGCTCATTTAATAAGCCTAATAGGTATATCCTCTTCAATCTTGTCGAAATACTCACCTGTAACAATATGTATGGTCTGTATTTCAGGACATGAAGGAATATTCACTTCCATTGTCGCATATTCAAAAGTTTTACCGGGATTCAGTTTTCCTGTGATACTGATAGTAGTTTGCCCATCTGATGATACAAACTTGTATTTATATGTATCAGTGATAGGAACGTCAACACCAGTAATATCAGTTAACATTTCTAGGATGTCAGAGCCGTCTTGTGCGACAACTGCGCATTCTTTCGCAGAAAAGTTCGGTAGTTTACTGCAATTCATATGTCCACTTTCATCATAGAAATAAGATTTAAAACGTGCCGTTAGATCCTCTGTTGTACGTTTAAAAGTAGAACATACCGTTGTAGTATCCTTGCCCTGAGAATAGGATGTTGTAAACAAGCACAATGACATTAAAGTCAATAAGAGTATTTTTTTCATAGTTTTTTATTGAATAATCTATAAATGTATTCATTAACGAGCAATCTGAACCTCTTTAAGATTACCGTTAACGTAGTTTTCATTCTGCAAATATAAGCATTTTTTTAAATTTTATGATAATATTATGTATATATTTCAGGGGGGATATTATTATCAATACATTTAGAATATGACAAATCTCGCATTATCATCCGAATTTCTATAGTACTTCAATTCTATTCTTATTTACATAATAAACAAACAAGACGGAGATTGTCAATAAGGACTAATCTCCGTCTTTCATTTATGAACAAAAATTGTAACTAAACAGAACCTTATTTCTTATTTATCAGATTTTTATCTTATTCATTATGTCTCCTAGCTTTTCATCAGTAGGCATTTCAATTCTATTCACAAGATAAAAACACTCATAACTCCCTACATTAAATTGGCAATTTACAATTCCAAAATCATCATCCTTTCCCTGTGGATTATCACCATCCATACGAAGATAGACATTAGGAAAAGCTACTGATTCAATTGCAAAAGAGCCATCTTTTTGATCACGAAGTCTGAAATGTTCCCATTCGGCTGCACCAAACTGACAATTTACAGAACCAGCACCGGAACCAGAGAAACTCTTTACACTACTTCCATCCATACGAAGAAATACTCCAGGATATTCAACAGATTCAATAGTGAAAGTTCCATCTTTCTCTTGATGTAATTTGAATACACATATTGTTGTCAAGCTTTTCTGACAATTAACTTTACCTGCACCAGAACCGCTTGTCGTTTTGATACCTTTTCCGTCCATACGGAGGAACACTCCTTTGAAAGCTACTGATTGAATCAGTAAAAGTTTCGATAAATCAACTTTTTGCATATTATTTATTTTAAATAATCACCTACAACATAGTAATTTGGTTTGCTAACAAATGTTGTATTGGGCTCTAGAATAAATTCTGTCACCCCTATATAATCATCTTCTCCCCAATCATAGGTATATCCCATCCTTGTCCATGGATAAGTATTGGAAAATTGTTGCTGTGACATCCAAAGTCGATTGTTAATATCCAAATTGATGTAATCGTTATTTCCAGCAAAAGCTTGTGTGGTTCGCCTTTTTATATCGGTATTATACGATGGACGAAAAAGTTTTTTTGCTAAGACTCGCATATAAACAAGAGTATCCCTTCTGTCTGTATCTGAAAGTCCTAAAAATTGACAAAGTCTTTTAGATAAAGCGCCAGATTTAACGTCATATTTTTTACTATCAATGTCTTTCATTTTACACCGATTTTTAAAATCGTCCAAAACAAAAACCCATGTATAACGACCGCTTGTTTGATTTTTACCTTTCCAGTATGCGCTATAATCATGTTTATTTCTGTCAGTAGGGCTATCATTTAGAACCAATAATCCAACAGTTACAGTATCATGATTAATTATGTATTGATCGCTATCTATTTTCAAATTATTTATCTCTTTTAAGAAAAGTCCTCCATTAGCATTTTCTAACATAACCAATTGATTCATTTTCTGACGTGCTTCGAATACGTTGCGACACTGTGCCGAAACTAAATCGGGTAATAACAAGCTTAATATTAATAATAAGCATTTTACTTTTTTGTTTATCATAATTAGATAATATTTTTCCCTACTCTATCTTAGGCTTTTCGGTTACGCCTGGTTATTTGTAAACTTACCAGTGCAAAAATAAAGAAGTAAAAATTGAGATAACAATCATTTGAGTGATAGTGACTGTTGCGTTATCCAAACCTGTATATATGTGATTGAATGCTCTTTAAGCAGCATTCAATAATAAAAAATAGATGTTCAAATACAAAAACATCCCTTTCAAGCAAGTTATACTTCCTTTCACATCTATTTTACTATGTTTGCCAAAATATAAAAGCCACAAAGAGATGAATTCAACTTGGACAAAAATCAAGAAACGGATACCAAACCATTTAGTATGGCTCAAAGATTACCTACGTGAAATATCCGTCATTATTATCGGATTATGCATCACTTATTATGGAGATAGCCTTATGAATAGTTATACTGAAAGGAAAGAGGATAAGGAAGCCATCAAAATGGTACAGGAAGAACTGGCTTCCAATATATCAGAATTGAACAAGATGCAGAAATATTACCAAGCAGACATCCTCCTGTCTGAAAGTTTCAAGTCCGGTATCTCTGTTGGACTAAATAATGTAAAGGAGGATTCCATAAAGAAATTTAAAAATCAACATCGCCTATACCACTATTGGACATTGAAAGGTCATGCCTTCAAGATGGTGTGTGAATCATCAACCATGCAACGCATAGATAAAGTCTTATTAACTAAGATGTTTGAATGTTATGAATATATGGAAGTCGTGGAAAAAATGGGGGAAAGTTACAGAGAAAAGCGTTTCAATGAGCTGCTACAATTCTTTAACCAATTTCCTGTTGACGGTCAAAATAACGGAACTGTTTTAGAACAATGGAAACAGATTAATGCAAACAAACAATTCAGAAATTATATAATGGTGGTACTTCCCATGTTTTCCAAGTCATCACTTTCCGTCTGTAAAATTGCAGACGGAATAGTGAGAGATACACAAAATGCCATAAAAAAGGCATACCCGGATATCAACGCGGATACAGAAATTCGTTGATACCCGCTTTGTGCAGGTTATCAAACCTCTCCGCATTATAAACTGATACGTGTGAACCTATCGTTTGGTTATACAGCGTAGAGTAAACTTCATAGAGGCTTTGATGTCTGTCTTTATCCAACATACCTAATAAGGCATCAGAAAAACTGTTTGACATCCATGTATTGTAAAAGGGGCTATATCTGTTTGCTTTGGAAGTTTCCATTGCATTGGCTGCGGTAATACACAGTAAGCCAGGTATATCTTCACATTTGGCTCCAACCATTCCTGAGTAACAGGTATCAAACAAAAGCAATGCTTTCCGAAAACGCCTTTCTTTTGCCAATGTATTAAAAAAGCTTCCGATTTCATCTGCACGAACAGTTTGGTCCGCCCATTGCAACCCTTTGGGTGTACCATGTCCGACCCAATACACTAGAAGATTCGTTGTACTGTCAGACGGAAGGATACAATCCTCGTTGTCTACAATCATTTTCTCATATTCTTTCCAGCTAATGTCCGAGGGATGTCTGTATATTGGTATATCGGTATAGAGATTATTCCCATTATCAGACAGGCGGACACTACCTGGTGTCGGATTCAACGCATTATAAGCCAAATCATCATCCGCAACTAAGATAATATGTTTCTTATCCAATCCGTTTTCCCTCAGTCGCTGATAAACAGCGTATGCGTCAGCCTGATGTCGGTAGTTAGTCCAACCTTTGGCTGCCGAGATAATAAGAGCATACAAATCTTTTTTCGGTGCATATTCGGTCGTATTTGAATAAATAAAGTCCTGCATCTGGGTAACCCTCCAGTTCCAGTTTACTACAGAAGCATAGGTACGATTACTGTCATCCGACGTATTATATTCAAGAATAAGATGTTTTCCTTGATAGACCGTCCAATGACAATATACCGAATGCAGCACATTCGTATAAAGAGTCGGATCAAAATGAAGTTTGCCGCTTGCACCTGTAACATGATGTCTTTCTTTCCTTAAAATAGAACTGACTATGCGATTCATCCCTTCATCCGTACAGGCATTGATTTCATCTCCATCCATACTCACAATATGTTTGATTGCTTCATTCACATCATCGTTTCCATCAATATCCGCCTGAAGAATACCAAGTCCGGCAAGCAACGTTGCATCATAGAAATGAGCATTGCCGAATGATGGAGATTTCCCGTATCGGGTTTCATAACTGATTTGGAAGCCAGAAGAGGGGTCATGTGTCTGCACAACACCTTCCATTCCTTCATAATTTTTATCCTTGGGTAAAAGGAATGCACCATCAGAGAACAAAAAGAAAGGCTTGTCGTTAGAGACTGACCGCCTTATATCATTCATCCGCTTGGTTATCCCATTGTTTGGAGACACGCATATCAGACAGTCCGGCTGACCAGAAATGAGCTTACGCATTTTTTCTTCTAGATCTGTGTCCGTATAGACTTCCATGCCATAGACAGACAATCCCAATTCTTTTGCCTCAAAAGCAAACCAATCAGAAAACGTCTGGCCATACAAGTCATCACTCGTTATCAGAGACACTGTCTTTGCTCCCTTTTGTATAGCTTTGGTAAGAAGAACTTCACATTGTGAAATGTCATTCTCCGTCAAACACCAAAGAAATCCCTTGCCTGCATAGGCACGCATCATCTGCTCTGAAGAGGCTAAAGCTGGTAATAAAGGTTTACCTGTCTTTGCACAACATTCTGAGGCAATTGCAGCATGGGCAGAATATAAAGGACCGATGATGGCATAAATATCTGTCTTTTCAGCCAAAGAAGTAAAAAGATCTTTAATGGAATAATCATCTTCGTTGTACCATTCAGCCGTAATGCGGATGCCCCGTTGAGGTATCAGCGATTTATTCAAATCTTCCAGAGCCCAGTCTATTGAATGCCTCCATTGTTCTTCCATACCATCACTGTATGGCAATACAACTGCAATGTGGTAGTCTTTTCTAACTTGTTCATCCAATCCTACGAATTTTTCTGTGGTACAGGACGACATGCCGAGAAGAAATACCACTATATGCAATAAGATGTAAATTTTAAAATGATGTATTTTCATATTCTTTTTCCTTTCTTATAGCTGTACCTGTGGCACTCTTTACAATGGTCTCTAGCTTTGCTTTGTATGGTTCCGCAATTACAAAACCTATACTTCCAGAACTCAAGCCATATTCAATATGCTTGGGAACTACATTTCCCTTTATCCAACTATGGATATAATTTCCCACACGGCTTCCTATGTGCTTTATCATACAGCCGATTATTCTGTCACAAAAAGGCGACTGATCGATATCCACTCCATTAGTATAGACCTGTTTGCCTGGATGTTCACGTAAATAGAGATAAACACCATTGTTTGAACCTCCTGCCATGGCATAAATGAAAGGATATTTCTCAAAAAGGCTATCCGCCATTTCATAAGCACGTGATGGCATCGAAAAACCATCAGAAGAATCAGATATATAAGTTTCTGCCACCCCATGACCTCCCGCATAAATGTATCCGTCCCTGAATCCTTGGTAACAGTCTTCAATAAAGGATTCATCCTTACACCCACCCAAATATGCCGTCGAATCTGATTTAGTCATGGCATAGGCGGCGATACCGGCAAGAAAGGATGTACCATATCCACAATAACGGAAAGTAGAAACATTTAAAGATGTGTCTTTTGTCTCAAACATCAAATAGTTGCTGCGCATTCTATCCGGTCGGGTGTACTTCGCCACTTTCTCGAATTGGCTTCCTGCCAATATGGTATAGAAACAAGTTGAATCCCCATCTTCCATCTGCCATTGACGTATAAGGGTTTCAGTTTTATTCATATCTGAAGGGGTTTGGCAATATAATCTGAATCCGCTTTCTTTCTGCTCCAGCAATATTCCTCGCAGTATATCGTCGCTATACGAAAAATCACCCAAAGCGCCAGGCGAAAAGACAATCCGAACCAACTGTTTCGGATTGTCTACCTGTTCATAAGTATACTCTGAATTACAACCGTATAACAGAAACAATAATGCAATCAAAAGTAATCCTGAAAATCTACTCATCTTAGAAATACAATAGGTACATCCCCATCATTAGTCCCTTTGAAATACTGTTCTGTACCTATATGTATGGTCTGTATTTCGGAACATGAAGGAATACTTACTCTTATTGTAGCATATTGCGCATTTGCATCAGCATTCTTTGTTCCTGAGATACTGATGGTACTTTGCCCATCTGATGAGACGAACCTGTATTTATATGAATCAGTGAGAGGAGCGTCCATACCAGTAATATCATTGAACACTTCCAATATGTCCGAGCTTTTTTGTGCAGCTATCGCCCATTCTTGTGCGGAAAAATTCGATAGTTTGACACACCTTACATTTCCACTTGCATCATAGAAATAAGATTTAAACCGTGCCGTAACATCCTCAGTTGTACGCTGAGAAGTAGTATTCTCATCCTTGGAACAGGATGTTGCTATCAAGCACAATGACATTAAAGTCAATAATAGTATTTTTTTCATAGCTTTTTTTATTGAAGGTTCTTAAATGTATTCATTAACGAGCAATCAGAACCTCTTTAAAATTGCCGTTAACTGAACTTTTCTTTTGCAAATATAAACATTTTTTTAAAATTCACGAGAACACATATACATAATGGGGAAAATTTATTGCTAATATATTAAAAATATGATAAATAGCGCATTATCATCAAGTAGCTATAATGTTTCAGCCCCTTTCTTATTTATGCGAAAAGCCTGCATAGGCTGCCGCCAACTTCTTATCGTATTCGTTTTTAGCGTAAGCCGGACCATTATATTGTTTCGCAAAAGTCGCCCAACTTTTTGATTGTAAAGCAGGGAGCATTTTTGCCTGACGGATAAAACGCCCAAATAGGATAAGTTGTTTACATTCGCTCTCATGCATGGATTTTACAAAACTTTCCACGCTTTTCTCTCCACATGATGCATAGTTGAATCCCATTATTTGGAACATTCCCCAACTAGCTGACGCATCAGCAGCCTCACGGTGAATAGTCCTTGCCTGTTCTAAGCGATCGTATTCCCCCAAGCCTCCTTTATAATGCCCCTTCTCCCATTTCGGATAAAGTATATTGCTATTCCCCGCAACAAACTTGTTCGGATCAATGCCTCTACTCTTCAGTTGTGACCAAAAGATATGTCCCTCAAACAAAATAGCTGGTTTACCTAGAGCAAAGAATCCTCCTCGACCTCCTGTCTCGACCTTCTGTACCGTTTTCAACGCAGCAGGCTCACAATCAAGCAGCAGACCAAGCAATTGAAAATCATCTTCCACCAATTTTTGTGTGGTTGCACGCCCATTGAATAGAAGTTGCTCCCACGAGCGATAACCTACGATGCCATCCGCATCCAAACCATTTGCAGCCTGGAATTTGATAACAGACTGTGACATACTTTCGGTAAAAACCGTAGTGGAATCCACCGGATAACCATTTCTTTTCAAACTGTCAGACAACAACTGAACTTCATTGCCTGTGTAACCTAATTTAATTGTTTTCATTGTCTTATTACTTTTAAATTTCTAATGTTGTTTTAATTTGAATACTACTTCCTCTACTTGAGGATTCATGAGCGGTACGTCTATATTTAATATAGCTAGAATCCTGCAACTATTATCCGCTTTCTTTTCAGTCAGCGACAGTGTTCCGGCATTCTCTGGTAACCTGACAATACATCGCATACACCCGCCAATCATTTTGCAGTCCACATGCTCCACATCGCAAAGCCGTAGCATAAACCGAAGCACATCGAAAATATTATCTACTTTCAGTAACCTTACTTGTGGTTTCATCCTGACTAGCTCCAATTGTGAAAGAACAAGGCACATTCTTCTAGACTGATCGTTTTTTATTAAAACCTTCTCGCCGATCTCAGATTTCTTATGCTCTGTCAAAGTCCTTATTTGATTGGCGATTGTTGAGAAAAACTTTCTTACCTTATCAAACATGACGTGTCATCTATTAAACTTACTCTTGCTTTCCACATTGTCCTGTGCAGACTTTACCTTGCGGAGAGCCTCAAACGCAGGTCTTGATTTCATTCTGTCTATGTTCAGCCTGAGATTACATGAGGGACATATCAAGGCATTCGTAGTGAGCAGTTGAAATATACTTGTTTCTATAAAAACACCGCATTGGGGACATTTCAACCCTACTTTCTGTTCCTGTGCATGACTGCCTATATTATTATCGCCCATCAGAACCTCCTTCCGTATTACCGTTTATCTCTTCTTCCGCCTCGGCATCTTCCACCTGTACATTATTAGCTGTCAGATGCAACAGGTTTGATAATCCTGCAGGCATATCCGCCTGCCTCATTCTTACTTTCACTTTCATATTGGCAGAAAGGCTTTGTTGCAGGTCGTCCTTGACTTCCCGCTGCGGAGCAAGTGAGGCGCGCATCTTGAAACCTGTGCTTTGCGGTTGTTTAACACTCTCTCCATTTTCCACAGAAAACTTTTCTTCCACATTTTCCGACAGTGCGTCAAGTATCTTTATGTCGAAATCGAAATCTGCCTCTTCCACATGAAGCAATGGCAATGGAACGAGTGTGAGTAATGGAATACTTACATTCTTCTTGCTAGAGCCGTTTACATCCTGTTCGTTGTAGGTGAATGTAAGCATCCTCAACTTGCCCGTTTCTCCTGTTACCGGATTGTATGACTCAAAGGCTACCCGCATCAGATAATCCAAATACTTTTGGGCGGAAAGTGCATCAGCCTCAATCGTTGCTATCAGCGGTCCGGCAATCAGTTGTTGGAGCTCCATCACCTGACTGCTCGTCTTTCTGATTTTCTTATCTTCCATAATTAATCCTCCGTTGTTTTAATCCATGACAAAATCATCGAGATCATTGTCATTATCCAATTCTGTAATATTGCAAGCCGTCGGACTGAATTTCAGTTTAAATGAATGTATCGCTTCTTCTGGCATCTTTGCCAGTTCTTCGGCGGTAACGGCGACATCCAATTGAGGGAACGTCTTGACCCTCTTAAACGATTGTCCTTCAGACATTGTTTTTACCAAGTCTGTCAAGGCTGAATTAGCAGCAGTTTCCAACTCATTCCTTAAAGAATTGCCATCCACACCGTCAAATAAGGTGCTAAGATCGGTGTCTTGAAGAAATTTCTTTTTAACAACTATCATGAGCCTGTTTACAACAACATCCTCCAAAACCAGTCCCGTGCTTGCATCCAACGACTCATGCAGGCTGTTGTCAAAGGCATTGCGCATATTACGCATAAGGAATGAACGGAATTTCTTATTCAGTTCCTCTTCTTGTTTCAGATGATAAAAAAATCTTTTGTCTTCCTCATTTCTACGTATGTCAGACGTAAGAACAGCTGAAACGACGCTTGTAATAGTTGTTTTAGCCGCTTCCGTGCAAACTTCCTTGATAAATTGCCGGAATTTGGAATATTTAATATTTTGCTGCTCTTGATTTTCAGTAGTGCTGACTATTCCATATTTCAGTTCCAACTCCATATCGCTCACCACGACATTGGGCAACTGGAAATCTTTCACCTTACCGTCTTTCCCATAAGATTCACTTAAAGAAAGGGAATAAAGATTGGCCTCGTGTTGTGCAGAGATGATGTCTCGCAAAATCGAGCCGATGACAGAACTTAATTGTGCCATAATGTTTTTTATTTATTGAATATATTACAGGTTTTCGAAAAAGGATGCGGCATTAAAAAACCGCATCCCGGATTTTCATCCTTGCCTTTTATTAAGTATGCTCACTTAAGCTTCAACGAGAATTTCAGCGGTGCAACCTCCTGCCATAATCTTATAAGTTCCAGCGACGAGATCGGTTGTTACACTGTCACCACTTTCAGTGAATGTCAGTTTATCACCTTCACACTTGATATCTCCAGGTGCGAACAAACCGTCCTTGTTCTTATACGTAGCGATGAGTTTATCACCAACCTTAAATTTTTGAGCATTCAATTCCAAAGTTCCCTTTGGATCTGATACGTCAAGCGAATTACCAAGCAACTCAAGAACTTTAGCAAGACCAGCAGGCATACTGTCCTGACCTGCCTTTACTGCTATGTCCATCGTATATTCTACACTGTACTTAGATTCTTCAGTAGCCTTGGAATCCTTCTTTGAAGAGTAGTTGGCATTCAACTTGGCATCCATGTGAAATGGACCGATTTTCAATCCGGCTTTGATTTCCGCACTGCCACCCATTGATGTGCTTTCCGTGTTTTCATTCACACTTGAAGAAGAAGCAGAGATGCTTGCCTTAAAGTTAATGTCAACGCTATTGATAGCTATATACGGAATAGGAACAATGGTAAGTAAGGGTACATTCAGCTGTACCAAACGACCATTCTGATTAAATGAGAACGACACGTTGACCGCAGTCTTCTCTCCTGTATCGGGGTTGGTATTCAACCCTACTTCCTGAATGAAGTCCCATGTTGTTTTGGCTGCCATGGCCTGGGCTTCAATACAAGCCTTCAAAGGACCACCGATCATAGAACTGAAAGGTATCGCCTGCAACGCATTGGTTGCCACTTGCGATGGTGCATTACTAATTGCCATAATTTTTTTTTTAGATTAATACTATTTTGTTAAAGGTAAGCTTACAATGCAAAAATCCTATTTTAGTTTGGAATAGGCAAAGAATTTTCATGAGGTGGTGTATTTCTGTTGTCAAAACACATATTATTGCTATCGAAGGCATTTCATTCATCTCTGCGCAATTCAAGAAAACACGAGAACACATACTGGCGGCATGAAGGACTTACCGTGAAACCATGTCCAGCAATGCTAACCATATTCCCACAGTATTTATCCACAAGATGGATATTAATGATTTCAGACCGGTTTATACGAACAAATGTTTCCGTTAGCAGAAGTTTTTCAACCCTACCTATATTATAAGCAAGACTCATGGTTTTAGATTTTTTGAAGTGGATATACGAATAGTTACTTATAGCCTCCACCCAGATGATTTCATCATAATAAACTTTGATGTGGTAATCCTCATTGAGTGGCTTTGCAAAGAAGCCGTCATTGACTTTTATGACTTGGTTTTTCTCATGAAGGTTAAGTGCCTTGTTTTTTTTCGGTTTTTTAGTTATTTCCATATTGAAATTTATTTTGATAATTAAAAATCATGCAAGTGAAAACAAAGTTATCTGTTTTAGTCAGTGTCTCCGAATCTGCGGTATATACTACGGTGAGAGAAAAACAACAATTCTTAATCCTTGTCTGTGTATGAAATTAGAATCCGCTTCTCTGCCATTATATACATTCCTACGGCTGTTACTGACAACGGATATTCTATGGAATAAATTTTCCCAACCTACGTTTTATGATAAAAGACTGTTCTATATGCGTTTTCATCTTTCTCATTTTCTATGGTTATATTTAGGTCGTCCAGATTTACTAAGCCATCAGCCAATCGCAACTGCTTTTGTAGAATCGTTGCATTCTGATAAAAAAGAGAGACACTGGGGAAAAAGGATTTTATTGTTTTTAGGGGTAAACTGATTGAATATCATTCTAATGTGTACAAAGTTAGAAAATGTCTCTAGCTAGAAAATTTAATTTCGTGAAATAGAATTTCGTGTTAGTGAAATGCAAGTTTGCGTTATCAGACCGGATATAGACTTTTTTCGTAACTTCAAAAAGTAAACATTTATATTTGTATAATAACAAAATATATTGTAAATTTGCAATAACATATAGTATATAAAGACAATTCAAATAATAAACTTAAATATGAAGAAAACCATTTTAACCGCAATTATTCTAGCAATGTCCATCACAGCATTCGCTCAACATGATTACACACACGACGATAATCATGTTTACTACCATGGAATGGTGTTAAGACATGCCAACATCGAAACATTCCAGGACTTAGGCTACGGTTACGCCAAGGATTCCCGTCACGTCTACCAAAACGGTAACATTCTGGAATATGTAGATCCCAACAGTTTCAGGATAGATAGCCGCTATAGAATAAGCAATGCTGATGACATTATTTATAATAGAGACGATAACGAAGACTACGATAATAACAGATGCGAAACATCAAGGTACCATAAGACGAACTTTGATGTCTTCTATAACGGAAAGAAACTTGATGATGCCAGTGCAAGCACATTCAAAGAAATAGGTCGTGGATATGCCAAAGATGCGTTCAACGTGTATTATCGTGGAAACAAAGTCGAAGATGCCACTGCCAGTTCATTCCAGATTATTGAGGGTGGATATGCCAAAGATGCATTCAATGCATACTATCGAGGAAAAAAATTACCAGATGTTTCTAGTGCAAACAACTTCAAATATCAGGGCAATGGATACGCTTCAGACGGCTTCAACATGTATTATCATGGTAAGAAGATAGATAATCAATAATGCTAAAAAACACTTTTGTTTGGGTGCACAAAATCATTAACATTTATTTATCATTTATAAAGCATTGATTTACAATAGATTACAAAAAAGTTACAAAGGGAGGCAAAAAAAATCGTTAAAAAGTGAACAACGTATTAAAAAAATACTTACCTTTGCAACGTTTTAATAAACAAATGATTGTTTTACAGATTTAAAAAAGCAAAGAAAATGAAGAAATTAGTTTTAATGTTCGTAGCTATCGCAGCTATCTCTTTCGCATCATGTGGTAACAAAACTGCAGCTCCTGCTGCAAACGCTGATTCTGATACAGCTGTTGTTGATTCAGCTAATGATTCAGCTGCTGTTGATACAGCTGCTACTGACACTGCTGCTGCTGTTAAGTAAACAGAAGCTCGAACTGAAAAATGAGAGATTAACCGCTGGACTCCAAGAGTCTAGCGGTTTTTTTGTGTTTATACCACTCCCCTAGTCTTCTGATAATCATAACGTAAACCATCATATTTCATATACTGAAGCATTCAAGTTGAATGCTGTCTAACTATTGAAGAAATACACCACTCTATTTGAAAAGACTTATAAAAAAAGAAACCGTGACTATTGATCACGGTTTTAAACTTTATACCACTGAAAGATAAAATTAATGATCAATAACAATATGTGCTTTAAACATTTCATCAATCAATGCCCAATAATAGAATGCTTCCACATTAGATTTCTTCAGTTTATTGAGCTTAGTATTTAATTTTGTTATGGTCATATCTTTTATTTCATCAACACTACTATCATTATAATGTTTTACTTCTGACTTAACGTCATATAATATGATCGTTGCAAGATAGGCAGCCTTTGCTGCATCTTTGATTGCTGTGTCAATAACATAATGTTCACCAATAATCAAACCGCCAATTCGTTTGATACCATTTTGTAGTTGGATAAAATCCTCAGAATTTACATTTCCACGCAATGCTATGCACAAAGATGTATTTATTGTATTAAGAAGGATATCCTTATATGATAAATTCTTTAGTTCTCTATAACCAAGTTCAACATCAGCAAACTTGGTAAATGTGTTTCGTGTTTGTTTAAAATCTGAAACAACATCAAATAAAGAAGCCACATCAAACATCTGCTTGATAATTTCCAGGGAACAGTTCCTTTTATCCTTAAAAAATGGAACACCTGTTGTGTGAGGTGCAAACGCTGTAAGCTTATCTCCTAGAATATCAGCTACAGACGGTACATTTACCAAAACATCTTCGCCGTCCATCTTTAGAAACGGACTTCTAATTGGCAATTGCTTAACGTCACCATAGTGGATGTCTTCAAACAGCACATCCAATAAAATTTTATCTTCTTCTGAACTTGTAACATAACTTACCTGATAGAAAAATTTAGCATGAGATTTAGGTACATTATGTGAAGATTTTCTTTCAACCAATTCTATATTCTGAAATCCATATTCGTCAGAATATTTCTCCACATACTTCTTAATATCCGTATTTGGAGGACAAATTACGTCAATATCTATTGATAATCTTTTACTGCTACCAAGGTGAAGCATACAAGCCGTACCTCCTTTAAACGTAAATGGACAGCCAGAACGCGCAAGGGATTCAAGCAATGAAAATGCACGGATGGATTTTTCTATAAGAGTTTTGTCCAATGAAGGATATAGAGATGAAACATGGTTAATCCAGTTCATAGAACGACTTTCTGCGTTTATCATTAATCAAATATATTAGTATTATTTACTTCTGTGATTATATTCTTAATTAAATTTACCTTATTGCGTCTTCTGGCATAGCGCAATAATTTTTGCTCATTAACAGAGCAGACATCGTAAGCATTTCTGAATAGCCTAAGACTTTCATACTCCTGAAAAGAAAAGAAATCTTTGTCAAGGACAGAATCAACAAGAACCTTTTCCAAAGAAACTCGTGTACTTTTATCACCAAGTAATATCAGTGGCGCTTCTGATATAAGTGTTCTGACAACAATAGTTGGCTTACCAAATATGTAATGCACATAATCATCCTGAGATGGTTTCAGATAAATATTCTTGTCGGGCAAGGCATTAATCAAAGCATTAAAGACAGACTTCTCACAATCTCGCTCTACATCTACAAATATCACATTTATATTGCTTACATAATGCGAGAAGCGTTTTACGTCAGAACTGTTCCACACGCAAAATCTTATGAACGGAAATTTGGTGCGGACAAGACTTTCAATCATAGACATTTCTTCGTCATAATAAGCAGAAAAACCTATTTTCACGGTTTGCGACAAACGGAACATTCCACGATCTACCTTTTGCAGAATATTATTCTTTACTAGGCGTCTCAAAGCAGATGTGATAGTATTTGGCGAGAATGATTTCCCGTCCTTAGCAAAATCACTCAACATCTGTTTACAGGTAAATGTCTGAGTTCTTTTGGCGTAGTCTAATATATCTACATTTCCTATCATACAATGTTTATCTTCTTTTTATTACTGCTACAAAAATAGTGCAATTTAGGCAAATATCAATAATTATTGCCATTAATGCACTAATTATTATCTATTTTTAATACTAATAACCACCAAACAGGGTTGTTAACTTAACTTCTGACAAAATAGTGCATATTTGGCAATACACTCAATTTATTGCCAAATATGCACAAATATACTTTCCTCACTTTGAAGCCATTTATAAATTAAAGCTATAATTACTACGTATATCTGCAAAACAGTCTATTCCCCACAGATATCCCACTGATATTCTTTTCTTTGTATGTAACTACAGCATCTGCTAAAGCAGATATATTCTCCGGCAGATTAAAATGCAATAGCTTGAACTACATAGTCTCCCGCAGATTACGCAGATTCACGCAGATAAAACACATCAACCTAAACTACTATTCTTCCACTGTGTCGTAACTGCGTTTCTCTGTGCTATCTGATGCATCTGCTTTGGCAGATTCATTTACCTAACTGTCTTTTGTCTGCGTAAATCTGCGAGATCTGCGGGAGAATCGCCCGTTTACACATGCAATGAATCAAATCTACGAGAGAATAGACAAATAAACAAACCATTACCAGGAATGCACAAAGATAGAACTGTTGTTCTGGTGAAGTTCCATGATAACAGACAAAAACAACTTTAAAGTTAATTATCAACAACAATAATTGCAAATATTCAACTTTATTTGTATTTTTGTAGAAAATAATCAAATACCCATTTAAAGATTAAAACAATGAAAAGTCCATTCACAGGAGGAAACGCTATACTTAAAACAGAAAAAGCTGAATTGGAATTCCGCAAAGAGAAGTTCCAGTATATTTCATCATATTACTTATGTGAAGATACTAAGGAAAGATTTACAACAACCGAAATTGATACAGCAAATCTTTCTCAAGTCTATAATCAATATAGGGTGAAATACGGAATACCGTTTCCTGATGAAATAAAGAAAATAAGAAGGATGTATGACTTGTCTGCATCTAAAATGTCAAAGATACTTGGTTTCGGAGATAATCAATATCGTCTATACGAAAATGGCGATATACCGAGTGAGGCTAACGGAAAGATATTGAATTTAATCAAGAATCCAGAAGTCTTTCGCACATTCGTTGAAAATGCCAAAAATCAGTTTGAGGTAAAAGACTACGAAAAGCTCCTTACTGCTTTACATAAAGTCTCTATGAATGATCATAAGATAGAAGAAAAGATGATTTTCTCCACATCATCACGAGGCTTGTGCAACGGATATGCCACACAGTCGTATGATAAATTAAGAAGCACAATTCTCTTTCTATTGGACAAATGTGGTAGAGTCTTCAACACAAAGATGAACAAGTTACTTTTCTATACTGATTTCTTATCATATAAGACGTATGGTAAAGGCATTACCGGTTTATCATACATGGCAATACAATATGGTCCAGTGCCATTAAGATGGGATCGGGTGTATAGTTTAATTGATGGTGTAGAATCAGAATTGGTTGAGTTTAATTCTGGTGCCTGTGGAACAGAATTGTATATCACAGAGCAACCTGATTTAGAGGAACTCACTCCACAAGAAATTGGAATACTGAATATTATCGTTGATAAATTCAAAGATATGTCTTCAGCGCAAATATCAGCAATGAGTCACAAAGAATATCATGACTGCGACAATCTTATTTCATACAATGAAGCATTTAAATTGAATACAATTTAATAGCCATATATGATGCCAGATTGCTTTGCTCCCGACATTAATGACGGGAGCAAACTGTAACTTGCACACATACAAGAATTTACCCTACATAAAATAGATAGATCAAACATCAGATATTAAATGCTGAATGTAAATCATAAATCATTGACATCCTGTCGCTACGACGTAGTCGAGAAGCGTTTTATATCTAAACTGTTTCACAAGCAGATTTTTGTTTTTCTATCCAAGCCTTGAATCTTGGACATTTATCCATAATTTGCTTAAACCCTACTTCCAAAGCTATAATATTACCTTCTATCACTTTATCATAATCGTCTTTGATAGCCAGCAAACGCTTTGATGGAGCTTTTTGTGGACTAGAATTTATATCTTCAGGATTTGGATATTCATCTATTATCTTTTGTGTGTTCTTCTGTTCATCATCTGAAAAATATGCTTCAAATCCTTTATTCGAAGAATAGAGCAGAGATTCAAATTCGTGAAGCTGAATGTAAGGAATAAAGCGAGAGTCGTTTATATCATCGCCAATACACTTTTCCATTTCATCCACTTTTGATTTATGATCAGCTATCTTTTCATAACGCTCTTTTTGTGGCAATTCAGGACATCTAAAGAAATCAACTAACATTGAGACTATAATATCATTTTTTGATGATGATAATAATTTCAACGCATCATTTTTTAGGTGTTCGTAATTTACGAAACCTCCACGCCCATGTTTGCTAGTATGTATAAGAATAGGTTCAACAGAATAAATTCCAAATCCCAACAAGTAAGGAGCTATAAGTGTCTTAACAAATTCTTGTTCCGTTTGACCTTCAACGATGATACAAAGTCTTTTCATGGCTGACCTCCTATCACATTTTTCTCCCATATCTCTCCAAGACTATACTCCCCTATCCATGCAGATAACTCATCAGATGACAACCTATTGAATTCTGTTTGATTATCTTTTCTATCAACAACTAAAATATCTTCGGCTTCAAAACAATCTACAAGATTTACAGACTGAGTAGCCACAATTAGTTGTGTCTTCTTTGAGGCTTTTTTCATTAGAGCTGCCAACTTATTGATAGCTGAAGGATGAAGACCTAGCTCTGGTTCATCTATAATAATCGTATCCGGCAAATATGGTTGCAACAATACTGTAGCCAATGCAATAAAACGGATTGTTCCATCAGAAAAACTTTGAGCATCTAAATACATATCAGAGTTAAATTCTTCCCACTCTAGTTTTATACGATCTGGAGTTATACGATTGGGTTGAAGTTTAAAGCCTTTAAAGTATGGAGCAATAGACCTAACTACACCTTCAATCAATTTCAATGATTTTGGTTCTGTTTCTTGAAGTCTGTACAAAAATGCTGCCAGATTTGATCCATCATGTTTTAATCTCTCATTATCATCAACAGGACAGTCACGCCTCATAGGAGAGCTTTTGCTAGAATCATGGAAATGATAAACTATTAAGTTCTTAATATATGATTTCAAATATGCTGCTCTAGAATTATTTGCTTGCATAATTCCTGACTCTTCTACAGCTTTATCATAATAATGCTTATGCCATATAGTATAATTCTTTGCATCATCGTCGATTCCATTGAAATAATCTCCAGATTCTTCAATGAAAGCCTTATTATCTGTTGTTGGATTTAATTTAAAGAAAAAAGCATTAGTATTATTAAAATCAATAATTCCTTTTATATATTTAGATTTTTTTGATCCTCCATAGAGAAATCTTTCAATGCCTCCGTTACTTAAAATATAATTACCCAAATTCTGATCTAGCATATTTTTTACGAGGTCAAAAAATGAGATGAAATTACTTTTTCCAACTCCGTTAGAGCCAATCAGCACATTAAGACTCTTCATAGGAATCTTTGCAGAACAGATTGATTTGTAGTTTTCGATAATAATTTGCTCTATCATATTAAGTTTTTATATTTCTTCAGTTATCAGTAACTCCAATTTCTTGCATACTGATGGTTATTCATATTATTGTGACATCCCTGAAATGAAATGCATTCAAGAAGCACTATGTCATTAATGGTCTTAAGATTAGGATATGTAACTATGTATTTTTCTATATGAAAATCCAGCATATTAATACTCGATGTTTTATATGTTAACACAGTTCATTTATTTTACCCCATGTAAATAATGGCATTTTATTAAGTTACAAATATAGTGATTTTTAAGATAACTGCTATACCCTTTTCTCAAAAAACTTCATTTCGTGGTATTAATAAATGAATTTTATAATTATAAGAAGCATTTTCTCTGCGTTAATCTACGTAATCTGCGGGAGAATAATCACACAAGCGTACTCACGCTATTGCACAAAGAAACCCCAATGTCTCTCGCAGATCTCGCTGATGATCGCAGACGAACCCCAAGAACTACATTAACGTCAAGCTATAATCTCTGCGAAATAATGCAGCCCTGCTGCATTCATCTGCGTCATCTGCGGGAGAATACGTAGCTCCACCTAGTTGTTTATTAGGGATACAATTATACTTTTATCGCCAATAAACATGGCTTAGTTTATTAGTACCAAATTGAAAACGGCAAACAACATTTGTTGTATTTTTATCAATGAATAAAAATAGTACTAAAAATAAAGTAAAAAAAAGTGTTGTGAAATGTATTAAACATGTGCAGATTTATGTATCTTTGCATCATAATTATGTGCGTATTTATGTATTTATAAGCATATATCATGTGCATAAAAATGTATATACAATATGGAAAGAACTGTTTTACAACAACTTACAGAATGGAAAAGTAAAAGAGACAGAAAGCCTCTTATACTAAATGGAGCACGCCAAGTAGGAAAAACTTGGCTGTTAAGAGAATTCGCAAAAAGAGAATATTCTAAAGAGGCTTACGTTGTTTGCAGAAATAACAAACTTGCAAAGCAGATATTCTCACAAGACTTCGATGTTAACAGAATATTACGTGCCCTACGTGCACTTACAGGTGTAGACATCACCCCAAATGACACCCTTATTGTTTTGGACGAAGTTCAAGACATTCCCGAAGCTATTGAAGCTTTGAAATATTTCTGTGAGGATGCCCCTGAATACCATATTGCTGCTGCAGGTTCTTTGTTAGGCATCTCATTACACGAGGGTATCTCATATCCTGTTGGCAAAGTTAATGAGATGAATGTATACCCAATGAACTTCGAAGAATTTCTGATAGCAAAAGGAGAAGATGAAGCGTACAAACTTCTTGCTAGTCGTGACTTCGATACAATTTCATTGCTGCATGATAAATTTATTGACCTGCTACGCCAATACTATTACGTAGGTGGTATGCCTGAAGTTGTAAAAAAATACGTAGAAACAGATGCGTTACAAGAAGTGCGTAGAATTCAGAATGAAATACTACACGGTTATGAAATGGACTTTTCGAAACATGCCCCAAAAGACCAAGCGCAACGTATAAGAATGGTTTGGAATAGTATCCCATCACAACTGTTCAAAGAAAATAAAAAGTTTATTTATGGAGCGATAAGATCTGGAGCTAGAGCCAAAGACTTTGAAATGGCTATCCAATGGCTTATAAGTGCTGGCTTACTTTATAAAGTTTCGCGTTGCACGAAGATTGCATTACCACTTGATATATACAATGATTTCTCAGCATTCAAACTATATACAACGGATGTTGGTTTATTAGGGGCTATGGTACAAACGACTCCTGTACAAGTATTAGTGAAAAACGATATTTTTACCGAGTACAAAGGGGGAATGACTGAGCAATTTGTATTTCAGCAGATGAAAAGTAAAAGTGTATGTCCAATATGTTATTATCAAGCAGAGAATTCACGCTTAGAACTCGATTTTTTGATACAAGTCGATGATCATATACTTCCTATTGAAGTCAAAGCAGGATACAGTATCAAGGCTAATTCACTCACCACTTTATTAAAAGCAAAGCCTGAACTTAAAGCCATTAGATATTCTATGCTACCATATAAAAGACAAGGTCAACTAACCTGCCTTCCTCTTTATACAGTATAGAGGTGTAGTTGATTCGTTTTCCGGCTGATTCATCTCCCCCACCTGTCTTTCCTCTGCGACCATCTGCAAGAGAACACCCCCCACATAAGCATACTCAATTTATCTGCGGGAAAACAAACAATAATCATCTGCGGGGAACCATAAAAACAGTAAAAGGGATGTGCTAACGCACATCCCCTTGTTGTTATCCTGCAATCCATACCATGCAGCTAGGTAGCGCTGTGAGCGCTGCGATTAACCATATTAAGTTAGAAATTCTATATAACTTTATCAAAAGTTAGCACACGATCCTCCACAAATTTAGTTCTTTCCGATGGTAAAATTATGAAACTAATTGAGTCATGAGTATCTAAAATATTTTTTTATTTTTAATTTTCTGATGCCGTTTCCTACATGATTTCACCAAACGCATTGTTATCCAATACGTTAGATGATGTATATAAGTCCGTTCTTATACATTTTAGGGAGTGATTAGGGCCTAATCACTCTGTTGTCCTACATGCTTTGCAGAGTGATAAGGCCCTTATTACTCAAAGGCGCACCGAAATTGGTGATTTTATTTTCGCTACACTTCATACATTTTGACTATAACTGGAATTGGTATACACATTTGTAGTTATACATTCTGAATCACTATACATTTTTTAAAGCGATTACAGATAATCAATATAGTTGTATGAAATCCTTTACTGAAAAGATTGGCATATCAAAATGCCATATAAATCTATTTATTTTAAAATTTTATTTACAAACAGAAGTAACATTTCTAGCTTTATAATTCTAAAGAAAGGCATTACTGTGATTTACTTTACTGCCAGAGGAACGACCTAATGGCAGAACAAAAAAGCGATTTGGATATTGTAATTTGATCGAATCCCATCGTTTGAGGTACAAATACGCGTTTATAATGTAGGAACCATGTAGGAAAGATGTAGGAAAACGCACTAATATACATGGGCTAATATTCTGATTAGTAATTATTTAAGTCAAAAATGTAGGTAGTGTAGGTTATTTTTCTTTTTTTCTGGAATCTTTTTCTATTTAGGGGTAGTATTCTCCATAAATATCCCTTGATTTTAAGTCATTTTACACGTACTCTATTAAAAACTAATCTTTTAATTACATTGATTTTATTGACGTTTTTTCCTTATATTTTTATTCCATAAATATCAGCTGCCCTCAACATAGCTCAAGTAAACTTGGCTTTGCTCTTGCTTGCTTGCTCTTCCATCATCCTAAACCGTAATATAAACGGCCGATTCTCCCGCAGATTACGCAGATTTACGCAGACAAAAGACAGGTTGTTCAAATGGATCTGCTAAAGCAGATGCCGCTGATCTCGCTGACAAAGACAGTTTGGACACAGGGAAGATAATGTAGTTCATGCTGTTTGCTGTGTGCTGTTTGCTGTTTGTCTGCGTGGATCTGCGCTATCTGCGGGAGACATATGGGATTTCCTTGTACATTGATTAAGTCCTCTTGCGTATTATTCTCTCGCAGATAACGCAAAGGTCGCAGAGGAACGCAGCAAGCTGCATTATTTCGCAGAGAAAGACATCTTGTAGTTATGTTGTTTTGGGGGTTATCTGCGTAATCTGCGGGAGAACAGGCCGTTTAAGTTGAAGCAATAAATCTGCGGGAGATTAAACAAAAAAGCCTTCACATTAATGTGTGAAGGTACTTAAATAAATACTTCGCTGTGATAGTAGGCTTAGAAACAAATGAATAGAAATAGCTATCCATTAAATAAAACAATTACAAAGAAGGAATCAGCAACAGGCTTGTATAAAAATAAAATGGGAGTCGAGCTCCTTCATGTTGCCCAACTCCCTTTTTGAGTTATTGCGGTCATATTTCCGCTTATTCTTACTAATCAACAGACGTTGAAATTTTCCGTCTCGCCTTTCTAATTCTTCATTGCGAGAAATCATCCTGAGAATCTTTACAGGATCATTAGACTTTGTTTGTTTTGACTTCTTCATAATTGCATCTTTTTAAAGTTCCATATTGTTCTAAATCACTATGTCTATTCGTTTGCTTTAACTAGCAATACTTATATGTGCAAAGATAATGCAAACGAGTGGAAAAGCAAAATAAAACGGGTTTAATTTTGTTTTCCCGAGTGCAGCTTATCTTCACCGAAGGTAAAGTAATACAAACGAGTGGAAAAGCAAAGAAACTTGTCATAATTTTATAATCAATTCGTAAGTTTATTGATTTAATAATTTAAAGACTACTCACCCTATATATAGTCCCTGTTACCTGAATTTTGACCTGAACGATTTGAAGTCCCTATATCTTCTAAGCCAAATCCATTCCAAAATTTATGTTCGATAATTTGTGAATTACAAAATAAACTAATATCTTTGCAAGTATATGACTGCAAACAAAGTAATACCAAACATATCCGTTCATCCTGGAGAAATTCTAAAGGATGAAATTGAATATCGAAGGATCTCACAACGTCAGTTGGCAAAAGAGATTGGCATGTCATACTCTGTTTTAAATGAAATCTTAAATTACAAACGCCCTGTCACTACAGAATTTGCACTTATGATTGAAGCTGCGTTAAGTATAGATCACGAGCCTTTACTTAAAATGCAGTCGAATTATGATGTACAAATGGCTAAAAGGGAAACACATAGTCACTACAATAAACAACACCAAATGAAACATATATTACTATCAATTTTTCTCTTATGTAGTCTTATATCTGAAGCGAATCCAATTCAAGGATTACTTGAACGTATAGACAAGGGGGCTGGAGATAAGTTTGAAACAGAACTCGTAAATAGCAAGAAAGACTTTTTTGAACTGTCACAAGACAAAGATAAAATATTAATCAAAGGAAATACTTGGGTTAATATTGCATCGGGATTGAACTGGTATCTGAAATACTATGCAGGAATACAACTGACATGGAACAACATGAAAGCTGATATTCCAAACAAACTTCCTAAGATCTTAAAACCGGAACGCCATGAGACGGACTTGAAACTAAGATATGATTTCAATTACTGTACGTTCTCTTATTCCATGGCTTTCTGGGACTGGCAAAGATGGCAGACAGAAATAGACTGGATGGCTCTTCACGGAGTAAACCTTCCGCTAGCGATTGTTGGCGAAGAAGTGGTGTGGAGAAACATGCTACTGAAACTAGGCTACAACAAAGAAGAAATTGGTAAGTTCATTGCCGGACCAGCATTCCTTGCATGGTGGGAAATGAATAACCTTGAAGGTTGGGGAGGTCCACTACCCGACTCTTGGTATAATGCACAAGAGGCATTGCAGAAAAAGATTCTGAAACGAATGAATGAATATGGCATGCAACCAGTATTGCCAGGCTTCTGCGGTATGATGCCACACGACGCAAAGACAAAGCTAGGACTCAACGTGACAGACGGAGGAACATGGAACGGATATACACGACCAGCTAATCTATCAGCAACGGATAAGCATTTCGACAAGATAGCAGACCTATATTATAAGGAATTAACGAAACTATACGGTAAAGCGAATTATTATAGTATGGATCCTTTCCATGAGACCAACGATGACGCGAACATTGACTACGCGAAAGCAGGAAAGGCGGTGATGGACGCAATGAAACGTACTAACAACAAGGCGACTTGGGTGATACAAGGTTGGACAGAGAATCCACGTCAACAGATGATAGCTGATATGAAGAATGGCGATTTGCTGATTGCTGACCTATTCTCTGAATGTCGCCCTATGTTTGGTATCCCTTCGATATGGAAACGAGATAAAGGATATGAACAACACGATTGGCTATTTTGCCTATTGGAGAACTTTGGTGCCAATGTTGGACTTCACGGACGCATGGATCAACTGATAAACAACTTCTATGCGACAAAGGTTATTTCGCCAAATACGGAACATATAAAAGGTATTGGATTCACAATGGAAGGTTCTGAAAACAATCCCGTGATGTTTGAAATGATGAGCGAACTGCCTTGGATACCAGAGAAGTTTAAGAAAGAAGACTGGGTAAGAAATTATGTAAAAGCAAGATATTCAAGCAACGACGCTAATCTGCAAAAGGCTTGGAGCATACTTTCAGAAACAATATACAACTGCCCTGCAGGAAACAACCAACAGGGACCTCACGAAAGCATATTCTGTGGTAGACCAGGATTAAACAATTTCCAAGTTAAGAGTTGGTCGAAAATGCGTAACTACTATGATCCTGCATCAACACTTGAAGCTGCAAGACTGATGGTTAGCGTTGCTGACAAGTTTAAAGGTAACAACAACTTTGAATATGATCTTGTTGATATATGCCGTCAAGCACTTGCCGACCAAGGAAGACTGCAATATCTTAAAACTATTGCTGACTACAACGGATTCAGCATCGGACAATTTGACAAAGACTCAAAGAGATTTCTTAAGATGATACTTCTGCAAGACAAGTTGCTTGGAACAAGAAGTGAATTCAGATTAGGTCACTGGACTGAAGCTGCAAGAAAGCTGGGACATACCAACGCAGAAAAAGACTTGTATGAATGGAACGCAAGAGTACAGATCACAACATGGGGTAATCGCATCTGCGCAGACAAGGGTGGACTTCGCGACTATGCTAACAAGGAATGGGAAGGATTACTGAAAGATTTCTACTATAAGCGTTGGAGTATATACATGGACGCATTGGCAAAACAGATGAAACAGAACCAACTGCCAGATGAAGATGCTCTAGGAGCTGGCAAGAATGCCACAAAGACAAGTTCGGAACTCTTTGCTATGGCAATGCCTACTGGTCCACAGATAGACTGGTATGCAATAGAAGAACCTTGGACACTTCAACATAATGAGTATAGCGCCAAGCCTGAAGGTGACGCCATTGAAATGGCAAAGGAAGTTATAGAATTTTTAAAATAAAATAGATATGGAAAAGCAACGTCTGATATCACTTGATGTCTTAAGAGGACTTACCGTGGCTCTTATGATAACTGTAAACAATGGTGGTGGAAAAATGATATACTCTACCCTAGAACACAGCAAGTGGAACGGTATGACTCCATGCGACTTGGTGTTTCCATTCTTTTTGTTTATCATGGGAATATCAACTTTCCTTAGTTTTAAGAAAAGTAATTTCACATGGAGCAAGACCACAGCCAGAAAAATTGCCAAGAGAACAATCATGATGTTTGCGATTGGATTGCTGATCAACTGGTTTGGATTACTATTAAGCGGCAAAGGACTTGACTTCGCTCACCTTAGAGTTTGGGGAGTGATGCAGCGAATTGCGTTATGCTATCTTGCCGTATCAATATTTGCACTGAGCTTTAAGCATAAATATATACCAATAACAATTGTAGTACTGCTTGCTGGATATGCAGCAATACTCGTGTTTGGCAACGGATATGCTTATGACTCGCATTTGAACATACTATCAAAAGTTGATACAAGCATATTCGGATATGATCATCTATATCACAAAAGTCCTGTAGACCCAGAAGGGTTGCTAAGTACGATTTCAGCAATAGCCCACACGATGATAGGTTTTTATTGCGGAAAGCTAATGGCATCTGCAAAAGACACAGAAGACAAGGTGATGAAGTTTTTGATTGCAGGCGGCATACTAGTCATCATAGGTTATCTTGTAAGCTTTGGATTGCCATTAAATAAAAGAATATGGAGTCCAAGCTATGTGTGCATGACTTGCGGACTAGCTGCTATATGTCAGGGATTACTGATGTATTACATTGATATAAAGGGGGTAGCGAAGGAAAAACTTAACATGGCTTTGATATTCGGAACCAATCCCCTATTTCTCTATGTAGTCAGCGAACTAGTTAGTATTATATTCGGAGCAACAGGATTGAAACTAGGCATATACAACGGTATAAACACTGTCGTCATCAATCCATACGTAGCATCACTTGTTTATGCTATCTTATTCATGCTATTGCATGCACTGATGGGTTATCCATTGTGGAAGAAACATATATTTATAAAGTTGTAATGCGAAATCGCATTACAACTTTATCTTCATTCTAGCGCTTCATAACTTTCACGCCATCCTTGATGTAAACGCCTTTATACGCTTTTACATCTGGCATTTTCATGCCCTTTATATTATAGTACTTACCCTGAGAATCATCTTTTGATATTTCGTTGATACCTGTAGAAACCTGTCCGTTTCCAATAACTAAATAGAGATTGTTGCCTGACATTTCCAATTTGTAGGTTACGCCACTGATACCTTCAATGGTAAGATCACTTAAACTGCCCTCTACCCTAGCAAAAGTACCAAGGAGATAGGCACCATCATTAGGTTTGGTATTACCAGTGAACTCAATGACTGGAGCAAGATATTTTGGACCATCAGTCCAGTCTACCTTATTTATACGTAACGTATCAGCTGAGATCTTGGCAGAAGACAATAGCATAACAATTCGAGAACCGAAATTCAAAGTAACTGAGCGTGCAGATACATCACCCTGTGGAATAAGTTTTGAAGCATAGTCCATTGTGATACCTGCACCAAACTTACCACCATTTGTTTTCAATATAGCGAAACGATTTAACCACACACGACTTGAAGGCATATTTCCATCAAAATCTAGTTCACCATTCCATACATCAGTATTGCCTGTATAGGTCTCAGTAACATTAGGCAGTTTCAATATGCCATCACCTTGCTTAATAAGACGCATCTCGCCTGTGAATGCACCACCAGTAATGGTATGCGTATAAGTAGTAGTTGTGATATTAGCATTATCATCATGTCCCTCAACCCATGTAGGGGCATTGTCTGTAAGGATATATGGAGCAGCACCATCAACAACGCTGACATTCATATTATCAGTCATAGCCAAAAGCAAATGCTTATCGTTATTATCTGTATTGATAGATGCACCGTCAGCAATTTCAACCCTATCAGTGAGCGTACTTGGAGGAGGTGCTACCGTTATACCTTCAGCCTTTCCAAGGAAATAACTTATATGAGGAGTTTGGTTGTATGCTTCCATCTGCCATACTTCACTTTGGCGATATTGAGAATCGTGCCACAAAGTATAATTACGATATTCAGTAGGATATGTTGTCGTATATATTCTGAGGTTTCCGCCACATCTTACAATAAACTCTTCGCGCCAATCTCCGAGAATATCACCCTGAAAACAAGGATTATTCTTAGAATCATTATTCATGTTGCAGCCTAAAGATGTAAAGAGTCTGCCATAACCAGGCTTTTCTATCTTAGCCTCCTTAGCAGTACCAGGACTATTCAGAACTTCATCACACAAATCACCGTCCCAATAGATTCGGAAATTCAAATCACTCCACTTTAGAAAAGTATCAGCAGTGATTCCAAGAACATTATCGGTAACTGAACTTATTAAATTTGAAGCAGAAGAACGAGCTTGACATCCATGAAAGCTATCAGAGAATTTTCCGATCAAAGCACGTCCATCATCGGCTGTTGTCTCAAAGCGATAATACATATCAGATGTAGTTGCATTACGATAATTGTTTCCAGGCTTATCTTCATTGCAACCAAAGAACTCGAGTCCATGACGATATGGATCAAAGTCACCGACATGCTGAGAATCACCATGACCAAGACCAGTTGTGCTAAGTCCTTTTCCATTATCATCAATGACCATTGAACCATACACAATCTCATCTCTGCCATCCATATCAACATCGGCAACACAGAAATTATGATAACCGTTACCATACCATTCACTACCAGGTTGATTACAATTCCAAGTCCAACGGGTAGTAAACTCATGCGTCTGCGGATTGATATCATAAGCGATCATCTTCTCACGGGTGTAGATGCCACGAGCTAAGAACAAACTAGCTTTACGACCATCAAGGAAAGGAGCACCAAAGAAATATTTTGATGAACGATGACCATAGTCATCTCCCCAAGCTGCTTTAAGATCTGTTTCACCATCTTCTAATCTCTTTAGTGGGAAATCCATAACCTGATATGGTTTACCAGTTTCTCCGTTAAGATAAAGAAGATACTCATTACCTGTGTGAGTCCAGCAATACTGCGCATTAGTATGAGCAAACGTATTTCTTGTATTTACGGTTGCGTCGCCGATAACCTTAGTTGTTCCGTCAGAGAAATGAATTTTCATACCATCAGCACCACGAAGTACGACTTCAGCTTTGCCATCACAATCCCAATCATAAGCAACAATATTAAGTTCTGTGCTATTAAGGCTCACCATGTTTGGACCGCAATCAATCCACCACATTCGCGTACCATCTAGTTTATATGCTTCAAGAATCGCATAATCTGTAGCATTTTCCAGATACAAAGAAGATGCATCTTTCGTATTAAGTCGCTTGAGAAGTATTTCTAGTTGTCCGTCACCGTCAAGATCAGCCATACTGATATCATTAGGCTCATAATCAGCTGTGATATCAGAACCATCTGCATTAGAATAAACCTTTTGAAGAGTGATGTCCTTATAGCCAGAATAATTACGATCAATAAGCTTATAAAGATAACAATTCCAAGATGTCTGAGGTTTGCATTGAGGTTGCTCCACCCCTTTAACGATAGCGCTTACAGTGTACTCACTAGTAGTACTACCACCTGTATCATTATAATTTGACACGCTCAAGGGCTTATCATTTAGTTTGATACCATCCCTATAAACATTATAGGTAACATCATAATACTCATTAGCAAGGATTCGCCAACTTACGAAAGTTCCCTCATTGCTAGTTCCATTTGTACGATGAACTACTACAAGACCACGATCAAGTGCATCTGTCATGCGTTGGGCATTAAGCCCTAGACACAAGAATAGAATCCAAAAGGATAATAAAATCTTTTTCATTATTAAACATTAAAGTTCTAAAGAATCAATTAGTTATTAGATTGATTGTTTGTTGCGACAAAGTAACGGAATAGAATTCATGCGAAACGGCGAAAATCGTTCGTTTTTCTGTAGATTTGTACTTTTTGATAAAGATAGTTAAATTAAAGCAAATATTTAAGTTTAGTTTACACCAAGAAAAAGATAATTCATATCTTTGCGTATAGAAAAAAGTAGGATATTAAACAAAATGATAATGGCAAAACAAATCACAAATAAAGTATCTTGGGTTGGTAAGATAGATTGGGAGCTTACCAAATTCCACGGAGACGAGCTCTCCACAATGCATGGTTCCAGTTATAACGCTTATCTCATTAAGGATGAAAAGACTGCACTTATCGACACAGTATGGCAACCTTATGATAAGGAATTTGTAGCAAGACTGAAGAAGACTATAGATTTGAAAAAGATTGATTACATTGTAATGAATCATAACGAGATTGATCATAGTGGTGCGTTGGTTGAATTAATGCGTGAGATTCCAGGTACACCGATATATTGCACAAAGAAAGGTGAATCTATTATCCGTGGTCACTATCATCCACAAGACTGGAACTTTGTAAACGTCAAAACTGGTGATACTCTTAATTTAGGACAGAATACACTTACATTCATAGAAGCACCAATGCTTCACTGGCCAGACACAATGTTCAGCTATCTTTCTGGAGAAAATATATTATTCTCTAATGATGCCTTCGGTCAGCACTTTGCAACAGAATCACTATATAACGATACTGTGAAGCAGGATGACTTGATGTGGGAAGCGCAGAAATACTACGCTAACATCATTAATCCGTTCAGTATGATGGTGAGCAGAAAAGTGAAAGAGCTTATTGGTATGAATCTTAATATTAAGATGATTTGCCCTAGCCATGGTATCATCTGGAAAGAGAATCCGAAACAGATTATTGACAAATACATTGATTGGTGTAACGGATATAAAGAAAACCAGATTTCAATTATCTATGATACGATGTGGCAATCTACACGTAAGATGGGAGAAGCAATTGCTGATGGTATTCAGAACGTAGATAAAGATGTGACTGTAAAATTGTTCAATGCCTCACAAATTGACAAGAATGATATTCTAACAGAGATTTTCCAGTCTAAAGCCATATTAGTTGGTTCGCCAACAATAAACAACGGTTATTCGTATGCAATTGCCGGAATATTGGAAATGGCTCGCGGAATAAAATATAAAGGAAAGAAAGCTGCAGCGTTCGGTTCTTATGGTTGGAACGGTGATGCTCCAAAAATGATTACTGCACACTTGAAGGAAGCAGGATTTGAAGTCGTTAACGATGGAATAAAGAAACAATGGGTTCCAGACGAGAAAGACTTAGATGACTGCATTGAATATGGTGAAGAATTTGCAAAAGCAACAAAATAAGATTATTAACAATTTAAAATTTGACAACATGGAAAAGTATGTTTGCGATGTATGCGATTACGTATACGACCCAGCGGTAGGAGATCCTGATGCTGGAATAGCTCCTGGTACATCATTTGAAGATCTTCCAGATGACTGGACATGTCCAGTATGTGGAGTAACAAAAGATGATTTCCAAGTACAGAAATAATAAATAAACTAACAAATAAAAATCCCAATGCTCGTAATGAACATTGGGATTTTTTGTTATGTTATATCTGTAGATTACATTGAAGCTACAGATGCACTATCTATCCATGAATAAACCATGCTGAATACACCAAATAGGATTATTCCTGCTGTGCAGATAGCAAGGGCCAACTTTGTGCTACTTGCGCTCTTGAACCAAGGAAGAGGTTTCTCATTTGGTTTGATATACATTGCCTTTACTATCAACAAATAGTAGTAAAGACTTATCACTGTATTAATCAAAGCGATGAATACCACAGAATAAGCCAGAACACCTGGTGTTGTAGATAAAGATGCACCCTTGACTGCAGACATGAAAACAAAGAACTTGCTGAACATACCTGCAAATGGAGGAATACCACCAAGAGAGAACAAAGCAATTGTCATAAGGAACGCAAGCTTTGGATTGGTCTTATAAAGTCCATTATAACTCTCCAGATCTACTGTTCCATTATTATGTTCCTCGATGCTGCTGATAACAGAGAACACAGCCATGTTGGCTACAACATAGACAAGAACATAGAAGCTAAGAGTTGTATAGCTCATTGCAGAGTTACCAACAATAGCAAGAACGATGTAACCTGCCTGAGAGATAGAACTGAAAGCCATGAAACGCTTGAGGTCTCTCTGACGAATAGCAAACAAGTTGGCTATAGTAATTGAAAGAACAACAACTATAAACAACATATACTGCCAATATTCTACCATAGGACCAAATACCTTGATCAAGATAGAACAAAGAGCAAATGCTGCCGCACCCTTACTAACAACAGAAAGATAACCTGTGATAGTTGTTGGCGCACCCTGATAGGTATCAGCTGTCCAGAAATGGAATGGAACCAAAGATATCTTGAAACCAAGTCCACTGAAAAAGAACACCATACCCATTATAGTAAGAGGTGTAGCTGTAATCTTAACTGCGATATCATCAAAATACATAGTACCCATTGCTCCATAGATAAATGATATACCATAGAGCATGATGCCACTTGAGAAGGCTGCAGTAAGAACGAACTTAGCAGCTGACTCAGCAGAATTATGACGATACTTATCAAGACCTACCAAACAAGCCATTGGAATAGATGCCATTTCAAGTCCCAAGAAGAACAATAGAAAGTGATTTGCACTAACCATCATATTCATACCAAGAAGAGTTGAAGCAATAAGAATGTAGAACTCTCCTTCCTTGAATTGTGTATCAGGACGCTGTATCCACTCACGACTTTGTATCAATACGATCAATGCTCCTAAAGCAAGAATAGTCTTGATAACACCAACAGAAGGGTTTGTATAATACATGCCACCAAAAGCTACAGAAGCTGTTGTTGGGAATATATTTATCACAATATGTGCTGCCATCAGCAGACAAACCAAAGGATTAAACCATGCACGCGAAGAACTGTTAGCCTCTCCATTAGGAGTAGGTATTACAGCTCGCTGTGATGTTGCAAAGTCTGCAATGAAGACGATTACCAAAAGAGCCATCAAAGTGACTTCTGGTATCATATTTAAAAATTGACTATAATCTATATTCATAATAAATCTTTAATCTTAATTATTAAAATCTACATTACAGAGCAGCTACTGTAGTGCTCATAATATGATTGATAATTGGAGCAACTGCATCGCTGATTACATTACTTGCCCATAGTGGGAACAAACCAAGACCAGCAACACAGAAGATAAGACCTCCAATTGCTAACCTCTCATCCCAAGTTGCATCATGAAGTTCAAAGAACTTCTTGTTTGGTACCTTCTGGAAAAGAATCTTACCAACAACACGAAGAATGTAAACGGCAGTTACAACGATAGATGTACAAGCGATTATCGTACATACACGATGGAAAGTATCTGCATTTTGGAATGAACCTACGAAGATTGTCATCTCAGCAACGAAACCAGAGAAACCTGGTAGACCTAAGTTAGCCAAACCTGCTATAACATAAGATACAGAAAGGAATGGAAGAACTTTCATTAAACCACCAAGATAACGTACGTCTCGAGTTCCGGCACGGTGATAGATCATACCGATACAAGCGAAGAACAAAGCTGTCATAAGACCATGTGAAAGCATCTGAAGAACAGCACCTGTAATTGCAGTCTGTGTCATCATACACAATGCGAAGAGCACCATACCACAGTGTGATACTGATGAATAGGCATTGATATATTTCAAGTCAGTCTGTACACATGCAGCGAGTGCACCATATACGACAGAACATGTTGTAAGTACTAGGAATATCCAAGATAGTTGCTGAGCAGCCTCAGGCAACAAATACATGGCAATACGGAAACATCCGTAACCACCAAGCTTCATAAGCACACCTGCATGGAGCATTGACACAGCCGTAGGGGCTGAAGCATGACCGTCAGGAGACCATGTATGGAATGGGAACAAAGCACCAAGTACACCAAAACCAATAAATATGAATGGGAAGAATACCTTCTGAACTGCTACTGGTATATTATGTAATGCAGCAATTTCATTAATATTCATTGTTGTTGCACCACTAAAATAATATATTCCGAGAATACCGAGAATCAAAAGAGCACTACCACCCATAAGCATAAGGGTAAGCTTCATTGCTGCATATTCCTTAGGCCCTGTACCCCATACACCAATAAGAAGGTACATTGGGATAAGAGCAACTTCATAGAACATGAACATGGTGAAGAGATCGGTTGATATAAAGAAACCGAAAACACCAATGCTAAGAAGAACAAACCAAAGGAAATATTCTTTCTTCATTGGTTCTAGCTGCCATGATGCAAAAGTACCTGTGAAAACGATAACAGCAGAAAGCAATATCATCACAACAGATATACCGTCAACACCAACGCTATATGCTATATTAAGAGGTGCAAACCAAGGTGTGCTATATGTAAACAGCATCAGTTCGGTATTACCCGCATGACGCATTTGAATGAAAGTGATAGTAAGCCATATTGCAAGACCAAGCAACGCAGAGGCTCCAACAACCATCACACCACGTACCTGATTGTCATTCTTTGCTAACCAAAGACCAACAAGCATAAGTACCGGAATTACTACGAATAATGTTAATATACTCATTTTTCTATTTATTCTTTATTAAATCTTCATTATTCATTAGCTGAGAATGCAAAGCAAAATCAGAGTCAAAGCTACAGTACCAGTAAGGAACCATGCAGCATAAGAACGAACGTCTCCACTCTGCCATGGACGAATAGTCTCACCGGCTTCCTGAGCACTCCATGCCATGAAGTTAAAAGTACCATCGATAACATGGCGGTCAAACCAAGCAATAGGCTTAGAGAAACAACCAAACACGATTTTATGAGTAAAGAACTGCCAAGCATCATCAATATAAAAACGATTGAGAGCTGCCTTATGAAGTCTAGGCATTTTCTTGGCTAGCATATCTGGAACAGGATTGTTCTTTGGAAGATACATCCATGTCGCAAGACCAATACCAATGGCAGCAGCCAACAAACTGAACCACGCAACACCAGAAAACTCAAAATGCTGTAATCCAATCTCCATACTCTGACCAGTAGCTGAAATGAAATGTCCAAAAGGAATCCAACCAGCAAATATTGATACTATTGCAAGGAATACCAATGGTCCCCACATAACGAAAGGAACCTCACCTGGCTTCTTGCGATTCTCTGGATCAAGCTCATAATAGCTCTGTCCCCAGAAAATAACATAATACAAGCGGAACATATAGAATGCTGTCATACCTGATACAAGAGTCATAAACCATCCCATGAATGGAGAGAACTCAAAACAAGCTGAAACAATTTCATCCTTTGAGAAGAATCCTGCCAAAGGCCATACACCACTGATGGCGATACAACCAATAAGGAAACAAATGTTTGTAATAGGCATATACTTATGAAGTCCACCCATATACTGCTTGAAGTTGCTTCCTATGATGACAATAATAGCACCAGAGCAAAGGAACAACAAAGCCTTAAACATAGCGTGTGTGAACAAGTGGAACATACCTGCCATATAACCCAAACCACCTTCATGATTGTCGATAGCGTAACTTACGCCAAGTGCAACCAACATATAAGCAATCTGAGATATAGTTGAGAATGCAAGACCACGCTTGATATCGCTCTGGCAACAAGCTACAGCAGCTGCATAGAACGAAGTAAAAGCAGCAATGTAAGCTACCCAATGAAGTTGATTAGGAGCATATTGCACCCAAATTGGGAAAAGACTTGCTACCTGGTAAACACCAGCAACAACCATAGTTGCAGCATGAATCAACGCAGATACAGGAGTTGGGCCTTCCATAGCATCTGGCAACCAAATATGCAATGGGAACATCGCACTCTTACCAGCACCACCAATAAACATTAAGAATAATGCTGAAGGCAACAACCAAGAATATTTAGCAGCTACAGAAGCTAACTTACCGATAAGCTCAGGGTTAGCATTCATGTCGTAATTAAATGTTCCGACATAGTAGCTAAAGAACAAGATTCCTATCAAGAAGAACAAGTCAGCGAAACGAGTAACGATGAAAGCTTTCTTTGAAGCGTGTACGGCAGAATGCTTAGGATAATAGAATCCAATCAACAAATAAGAACATACACCAACCAGCTCCCAGAACATATACATCTGGAAAATGTTTGTAGCTACAACAAGTCCAAGCATACTCATGGTGAACAAAGAAAGATAAGCATAGAAACGCTGGAAACCATGTTCGTATTCTTCAAACTTATACTTGTCATCACGCTCAGCCATATAGCCAAAACTGTAAATATGAACCATAAAACTTACCGTTGTGATAACGATCAACATCATTACGCTTATTGGAGTAAGACGGAAACCAATGTTGAATGTCAGAAGTTCGGTAAATTTCAACCAAGTAAAATTAAATACGGTAACTGTCGGGTATAAACCAGTAGCAGCATCTCTTCCTATAACAAAGAAATACTCATAAGCAGTATACAATGACATAGCGAAAAGGCTACCCAACATTATAGTACCGATTAAACCGGCAACCGGCTTTTTCATCTTCATACCACAAAGACCAAGAACCAAAAAGCTCAAGAATGGTAGAAGAAGTATTAAAAATGCATAACTGTATTCCATTTCTTTTAGAATTTCATGTTTTCAATACTGTTCACCTGGTCACTGTGATAGTTACGGTAAACATTAATAATAATAGCCAAAGCCACGGCTGTCTCAGCTGCACTTACTCCGATAGAGAACAATGTGAAGAAGAAACCTTCAAACTGTGCTGGGAAAAGAATGCGGTTGAAGACTGCAAAATTTATATCTACAGAATTCAATATCAATTCTATAGAGATAAGCATAGCTACAAGGTTACGACGCGTAACAAAGCCAAACACTCCAATAAAGAAAAGCAGTGTACTAAGTGCTATAAAATATTCTACAGGGATATTCATTTCTTGTCCTCCTTTCGTGCAATCATTATACCTCCAATGATACATGCCAAAAGAAATACTGAAATGAACTCGAATGGAAGTACATACTGATACTTACCACTTCCAAGAAGGGCTGTACCAATTTGATCCATAGGAACTTCTGTATCAGTAACCTGAGCAGCAGCATTGATAAAATTATTCTTAATTAAAACTACACCTACAGTAGCAAGACCTACAAGCGATAAAAGCAAACCGCTTATGACACGGCTACCCTTGAAACGCTCAATAAGTCCTTGAAGTGAACGCTTAGAAACAAGCTGAATAGCAAAGATATACATAACAGTGATACCTCCGGCATAAACAGAAATCTGAGCGGCACCCAGGTATGTGTAGTCAAGCAGGAAATAAATTCCTGCAACACCAAACAAAACGAAGAGCAAAAATGTTGCTGCTCTTATGATTCGTTTTGTAATTACGCACATTACGGCTGATCCAAGAATGACTACAGCCAAAATGCAAAACATAACTAAATTTGCCATAATCTATTACTTGGTTTTAGTGTTAAACTTACCGATAGTCAAAGGTGCGCCACCATCAAGGATGTTTGGAAGGCTACCACCTTTATATACTTCTTTGTCAAGATGACATACCAACTTATTGCGGTCGAATACAGAATTCTCAAAATCATTTGTAAATTCAATCGCATCAAAGTTACAAGCATTAACACACAGCTGACAAAACATACAGTCGCCAAGATCATACTGATAATCATCCAGCTTTTTCTTTTTGCGACCAGTCTCAGGATCTTCCTCCATGTGAGCTGTAATCTTGATTGTATCATTTGGACAAGCTTTCTCACACATTGTACAAGCAACACAGTTATGGCTTTCATCCTCATTTCTCTTGAAAACGAGACGGCCACGATGGCGCTGAGCAACATGGAGGGTAGTCTTGCGGTTCTCAGGATACTGCTCTGTTACCTTTGGAGTAAAGTACTCTATCAGAGTAACTTTCATACCAGTAGCAAGAGTTTTGATTGCAGCTCCTATTTCACCGAAATATGATTTATTATTTTCCATTTTATTATTCAATATTTATATTCTATTACCTATGCGGATTAAAAAGTCAAACCAAATGCAACACAGCAAGTTGTAAGAACAAGCACGAACAGCATTAAAGGCATGAGATATTTCCATTCCAGTTTCAGAAGATTATCAATTCTAAGACGAGGGAATGTCCAACGGACCCACATTAGAATCCATACCAACATAAATGTCTTACCGAAGAACCAAACGAAACCTGGTATCATATTCATCAAATTGTCAAATCCGGTAATACCTACGTTCAATGGTGCCCAACCTCCGAGGAAGACAGCACTCGCAAGTCCTGATATAACAAATAGATTCAGATACTCTGCAAGGTAATAATAACCAAAGCCCATACCTGAATACTCAGTATGATAACCAGCAGTCAACTCACTTTCGGCTTCACCTAAGTCAAATGGACCACGGTTAGCCTCAGCATTACCAGCGATAAGAAATACTATAAAAGCGATGATTGCTGGAATATGCCCCTGAATAATAAGCCACTTCCAAGGACCTGTCTGAGCCTCAATAATACCACTCATCTGCATTGTACCTGTAAGAATTACAGCACAAATAAGGCATAAGCCTAAAGACACCTCATAAGAGATCATCTGTACTGCAGCACGCATTGCTGATACAACAGAATACTTGTTGTTAGAACCCCAACCAGCAAGGAATACACCTAGCACACCAATAGAACTAATTGCTGTAACCAAGAAAATACCTACATTGAAATCCAGAATGTGCATACCCTTATTCCAAGGAAGGAAAGAGAATGTACCAACTGAAGCAATCATTACAAGGAACGGAGCTATCGCATATAAAAGTTTATCAGACTTATCTACTGTGAAGATTTCTTTTATAAGCATCTTCAAAACATCTGCAAACACCTGAAATATACCCCAAGGACCTACACGCATAGGACCTACACGGCACTGGAAATAAGCACAAACCTTACGTTCCATAAAAATCAGTACGATACAAATAAGCGCATAAGCTGTCAAGACTAAAAGTCCGATGAGTACGCACTCAATAAGAATGGTCCAGAAACTAGGCAACCCCAAAGTCTGACTAAGGAGCGCATCGAACCATTTTGTTACTATACTAAAATCAAACATAATTTATCTATCAATATCAGGAATTACGAAATCAATTGCAGCACCAGTTGCTACCAAGTCAGCAATCTTCTGTCCACGAAGCATCTTGTCGAATGCACCGGTCAAGGTCAATCCCATTGGGCGCATCTTCAAACGATAAGGGCTCTTATCACCATGAGAGTCGAGATAAACTCCAAATTCACCAGCTCCACCTTCTACAGAGAAGAACCATTGACCTTCAGGAACCTTAATGATAGGCTTCTGCTTGATATAGAATTCACCTTCAGGAATATTATCAATAAGCTGTTCAATAATGTTCAAGCTCTGATATACTTCCTTTATATGAACCATGTAACGAGCCATTGAATCAGCTCCAGTAAGAGTTATTTCGTCAAATTTCACCTTATCATATACACCATAAGGATGATTTTTACGAACATCATTATGCCATCCAGCTGCACGTCCTGCAGGACCTGTAAGAGCATAATTAATACAATCGTCAAGCCCCATAGGACCAACACCTTCCAAACGCTGATGTGTAATTACATTATCACCAAACACGTCCATGTATTCCTGAACCATAGGGCGCAGATATTTACAAAGAGTTTTTGTGTTCTGTACAAAATTTGGATCGATATCATCCTGAAGACCACCTATACGATAATAGTTTTGTATAAGTCTACCACCAGTTGTCTCTTCCATTACATTCAGCACATGCTCACGATCACGCATACAATAAAGGAATGCGGTCAAAGCACTTAAATCCTGCGCACATGTACCAAGGAACAACAAGTGATTGTTAATACGCTGCAACTCATCCATTATTGTACGGATATATAGAATACGGTCTGAGAGTTCTATTCCCATACCCTCTTCTACAACACCTACCAACGCATGACGCTGCATCATCGCACAAAGATAATTCAAACGATCTGTTAATGCAAGAGTCTGAGGGTAAGTCATACTTTCACACATCTTCTCCATACCACGATGAATATATCCCAAATGTGGATATACCCCCTTGATAGTCTCACCGTCTACAATAGTCTGTAAACGTAACACACCATGCATACTAGGGTGGTTAGGTCCCATATTTACAACGAAATCATCTTCATCAAAAAGACGATGCTGTGTAGCTACAAGATTACCACTTCTATCAAGATTCCATTCTGTAGTGAAATCTGATTCAGGTTCGTCTGTAACAGGGAACTTATTATTCTCAGGGCTCTCATCAAAGTCCTTACGAAGAGGATAACCAGTGAAATCCGTACGAAGGAACAAGCGACGCATATCTGGATGTCCCAAGAACTTTATTCCTAAGAAATCAAATACTTCACGCTCTAACAAATTAGCAGCATTCCAAAGATTAAGTGTTGTTGGAATAACTACATCATCGCCAACCTTCTTACCAATAGTCTTAGCTGAGCAGCGCTCGTGAGTATCTGTATTTTCAAGTATGTAGATACATCCGAGACCTTCTTCTCCAAAGTCTTCACCAATAATGGTAACAAGGTAATCGAAATGTTTCTCGTTCTTCAACTTTGCCATTTCAGAAGCAAAGTTATCGAAATTGAGTTCTATATTATTTAGTTTCATTTTCTTGTACCTTATTAATCAGTTAGCTCTTTATTTGGATCAAAATCTTCAGGAACATCCGTTACGATGATTGGAGTTTTCTTTCCAAGTTTCTCAGATGAAGTTAGAACCTCATTGCTGATTCCACGTAAGCCACCCTTACTTAAAGATAGTTCACGTTCCTCCTTTGTCATCTTATGGTTTGCACCACCAAAGAACTTTTCAATCTTAACCTTACGCTGCAATTGCATCATACCATAAAGAATTGCTTCTGGACGTGGAGGGCATCCTGGAATGTACACATCCACAGGAACAAGCTCGTCAATACCACGAACTACATTATAGCTTTTCTTGAAAGGTCCACCACTAATGGTACAACCACCAACAGCTACAACATACTTAGGTTCTGCAATCTCATCATACAAGCGCTTGAATACAGGTGCCATTTTATTGGTAATTGTACCGGCACACATAATTAAGTCTGCTTGACGTGGAGAGTTACGAGTCACCTCAAAGCCAAAGCGAGAGAAATCGTAACGTGCACAGCCGACAGCCATAAACTCAATTCCACAACATGAAGTACCAAAAGTAAGTGACCAAAGAGAATTGCTTCGTCCCCAGTTAATGGCCTGATCCAATGAACCAAGCACAACATTTACTCCGCCTTCGTTTAATTCCTGCGTAATCTTTTCAAGAGAATCATTATCCTTGAACTCGTCATAAGGAATACTCTTAATGTGAGGTTTTCTTACTTCCATTCCAACGCTCCTTTCCGCCAGGCATAAGCCAAGCCAAATACTAATACTACCAAGAAGAAACCAATACTAACTAAAGCCATTGGCCCAAATTGTCTAACAACGACTGCCCATGGATAGAGAAATACAGTCTCAATGTCAAACATCAGGAAAAGGATGGCAAAAAGGTAATATCCAATGTGTACTGGCAGCCAAGAAGAGCCGCGAGTAGGAATACCACACTCAAATGGTTCACCCTTTACCGGATTGTAAGAACGCGGACCGATAAGCTTAGCAATGACATAAGATGCCAATACTAAGAACACAGCCGTTATCAAAACGGTAATGAATAAAGTAAAATACATAAAATCTATAACGTTATTTTAATAATCTGCTTAAACTAAGGCAGATAGCTGATCTGCCAAAAGCGTTTGCAAAGTTAGCAATAATATTATAAATATTACGCTATATTAACAAAAAAAAGATCACATAAATAAAAAAAAGCACCGGTATTAAAACCGACGCTCTATAAGTTCAAGGCACATTCTGCTGTTATGATAAGGACATTTCCAAAAACCAGCTTTGTCATCTACGATATTCAAAGTTCCATCATCAAGTTTTGCCCAATGCCATTCTCCTTTATCCCAATCAACAAGATTCTTTTGTATAAACGACCAGCATCTTACAGCTATACCAAGAGATGTTTCCTCTCTAAAATACTGATATATATTCATGTGCCCAATTATATTTTCACATTGCACCCACCATTGCCTCTGCATGTCATAACTATCATTATCTTTCCAATGTTCATATATCATGCTCCCATCAGAACGCAGTCCTTCATCAGCCGCCACAGCAATTTTTCTTATTATAGGCTCTATTTTCCTTAATAACTTTTTGTCGTCAAGAACCAGTGCTGATTCATGCAAAAGCCAACTAGCCTCAATATCGTGTCCATAACTCTCTATGTTTCGGTTTCCATCCCATTTATCATCAAAAAACAAATCCAGATGATGAGTTTCGGTGTTAAGGAGTTTATCAGTAAATATATCAAGCAAGTTACGCATACTCTGTTCCAATTTTTTATCTTTCCAGACACGATAAAGATTAGTATACGGTTCTATGATATGTAAATGAGTATTCATTGTTCTGCTCCCATTCTCATCTTTATCACTCAAACGCATATCTTCAATAGGCTTCCAGTCCCGAGTAAGAGCTTCAATATAACCATTATTATCTGCATCAAAAGCATATTTTTCTATGTCATTATATAATGATATAGCTACTTCAAGAGATCTTTTGTCACCAGTTGCGCGAACATATTCACTTAAACCATATATAGTAAAGCCTATAGCATAAGTCTGCTTTTTACAATCTAAAGGATTTCCTTTATAGTCTAAAGACCAGAACACTCCACCAAACTCCTTATCAATGAAATAGTCTAAAATATAATTTCGTGCACGAGTTGCTGCAACAAGATACTCTTTCTTTCCCAGCACTCTATATGCTGCCGAAAAACTCCATAAAATTCTAGCATTCATTATGGCACCTTTCTCAGCATCAGCATGAACAATATCATGACCGTCTACCCTACCATAATATCCACCGTTGACATTATCAGTAACATTGTCAATCCAATAACGCAGGATGTTGTTTTCAAGAACATCCTGCATTGTCTGTTTAAAACTATCCATTAATCTTCTATTTTACGTATAGACTTTAACTTAGCATTGATTTGTTTCATCTTACTCTTTGTCAACGGATAAGCAACCATTATTACAACCATAAGAATTGCAACAGCTGCAGGTATGTAACTCATGGTTAGTTTCATTCCAAGAATTGCACTGTCTGTTTGATGCAATGCATTTGGAACTAGTCCAAAAGCTGCAAACAACCATAGGACTGCACTTCCTGCAATAGCACCTCCAAACTTCTGTGCCATGGAACCTGATGAGAATATAAGTCCTGTTGAAGATGTATGGTCTTTTACAGCAGCAAAATCAGCAACGTCTGCATACATGCTCCAAATAAGAGGAGAGATTATTCCTGTACAGATAGATATCAGAATTTGCAATAACAACATTGTAATAAAGCCAACATTTGTACACGGCAAATAGAAGAACAAGCAGCTAAGAATAGCCATTCCTATACAAGAAACAGCAAAAGTACTGCGCTTACCTATTCTTCGACTAATAGGAACAGCCATAACAACTCCTGCCATATTACAAACTTCACCTACAGCAAGGAATAAACCTGCAAAGAACAAAAAACTTGCAATACCTAAATTTATATGAACATTTTCACCTATATAATACTTAAAATAATAAGCTACCGTTGCACCACGTACAGTATTAAATAAATTTGAACACAGAGCAGCAGCTGTCAGCAACCACCAAGGAGAGTTTCTCAACAGAGAAGAAACATCTGAACCTAGAGATGTAGCTTCGACCTTAATATGCTCTTTAGTAATTCTAAAACATAATAGGAATAATAAAAAGCAGAAAACAGCAATTACGATCATAGCCCCTTGCCATGCACCTGTTTCTGCACAACCATGCGCCTTAAACAAATCGCAAAGAGGTTCCCAAGCAAACAAAGCTATGAATGAACCTGCATAAGCGAAAAACATTCTAAAACTAGAAAATACAGTCTTTTCATCGGAATCATTTGTTAATACTCCAAGCATTGAACCATAAGGAACATTAATACCTGTATAAACTGTCATCATGAGTATATATGTAACATAAGCCCATATTAGTTTCCCTGTTTCTCCCAGATGAGGTGTTGTAAATAAGAACACTCCACATACTGCGAAAGGAGCAGCAAACCACAATAGATAAGGACGATACTTACCCCATTTTGTCTGTGTACGGTCTGCAAGAATGCCCATCATCGGATCTAATATAGCGTCCCAAATACGAGTAACCAGCATCAGAGTTGCTGTGGCGCCAAGTGACAGTCCGAAAACATCACTGTAAAAAATCGGTAGATAATAAGAAAATATCTTCCAAAACATACTACTAGACATGTCACCAAAGCCATATCCTATTTTCTCAATTAGTTTAGATTTTATCATTAGGTTATTATTTAAATAAATCCATAAATTACACAGAATTGCAAATATAATAAAAATTAGATAACTCTATATAACTTATGGATCAAATATTATAGTTTTTTATTCTTAGCAATAAGCTTTTTTATTGTCTCAACAGAAGCACTTGTCGTGAGACCGTCTTCAGGTGTGTTTAGACAATAGTCTACAAGTTTGTCTATTGTCGAAACAGCTACATGCATGCGAGTATCAGAACTTGCATAATATATAAAGACTTTACCGTCTTCGTCAGCAATCCAGCCATTGGCAAAAACAACATTCATTACGTCACCGATATATTCTCCACCTTTAGGAACAAGAAGAGAACCTCCTGGCTTTGCAATTACCTTTGCAGGGTCATCAAGTGCTGTCATATACATATACAACACATAACGCAATCCAGAAGCACATCCACGCACACCATGCGCTAAATGAAGCCATCCACGATTTGTTTTTATTGGATGAGGACCTTCGCCATTCTTAACTTCCATTATTGTATGATAATGGCGAAAGTTAATAATTTTTTCATCGGTAATCTTCGCATCGGTAATATCATCAACAAGAGCCCAACCAATGCCTCCGCCTGAACCTGTATCAATAAACCCATCCTGTGGACGCGTATAAAAGGCATACTTACCTTCAACAAACTCTGGATGCAATACAACATTGCGCTGTTGACATTTTGTTTTCAAATCTGGCAAGCGTTCCCAACTTATAAGATCTTTTGTACGTGCAATAGCAGCTGTTGCCGTAGCTGCACTTAAATCTTCTGGCTGTGAATCATCATGACGCTCTGCGCAGAAAACGCCATAAACATATCCATCTTCATGCACTGTAAGTCGCATATCATAAATGTTTGTTGCAGGAACAACATCATCAGGCATTGTTATTGGCTCGTCCCAAAATCTGAAGTTGTCTACTCCGTTAGGACTCTCAGCAACAGCAAAGAAACTTTTTCTGTCAGCACCTTCAACACGCACTACTAATAGATATTTCCCCTTCCATTTTATGGCACCACTATTCAATGTAGCATTCATCATTATGCGCTGCATCAAATATGGATTATCCTTTTCATTAAAATCATAACGCCATTCCAATGGAGTGTGATCAGCGGTTAGTATTGGATTTTTATACCTTATATAAATTCCGTTTCCAAACTCTTCTGGTTCATTTGCTTTTGTTATCAGCTGTTCGTGATGCTCACGCAGTGATATAACTTTTTCTTGAAAGCTATTCATAATTATATCTTGTTTATTTTATTTATCTAGATCTTTTACAAATAAAGTTTGCTTTATGTCATAAAACTTTTTAAAATCCGCCTCTGTTGAATGTCCTGGGTATGAAATATAAAGTTCTTTCTCATTATCCCAAGCATTTCGCCAAAACAGGACATAACTTAATTTATAATTTTTCAACACAGTCCATAATGTATTTGTAAACCAATCAGCATAAGGCAATTGTTGACAACCTGTTTCTGTTAGAGCTACTATTTTCTTTTCTTTTTTCCCTATCAGTGTTATTTCGTCCAAATCATGTTTCAGACTCTGCTGATATTTTGCATTATCCTTGTCAAACTCATATAAGTCTACACCCAAAACATCAACATAACGGTTTCCTGGATAATATTTCATAAAATCATTATATCCACTATTTGGAGAGAATGCCCACACAATATTATCACAATGATATTCTGTTTCAAGTTTATCATGTGTCAGCATATATAATCTTTTATACTCATCAGATGTGCAACCATTTTTGCCCCACCAGAACCAACCACCGCTCATTTCATGCCAAGGACGAAATATCACAGGTATCTTAATACCATCTTCTGTCTTTAATGAATTAATGAACTCTGCTACGATCTTCAACCAGCCATCAAATTTTGAATACATACTCCCCTCTGGAAAAATCTCTTTAACAGCATTACCAGTTGTATCCCATGCAGATTTACCTGTAACAGGATTATGAGGATGCCAGCTCAAGGTAATAATTCCACCTCTTTTATATTGTGCTATTATTTCTTTCCGCATTCTATCAAATGAAACTTTGTCTAAATTCTTCGTGTGGCCTAATTCTATCTCTCCTAAATCAAATCCCATAACTGCAGGATAATCACCAGTAACAGACAAGACATCTGATTTACCGAGATCCCACTTCCAAGTTTTTCCATATACGGGATCATCTTGATGTCCTATCATTATACCAGCCTTTTGCAAAGTTTTAAGGCGCTTAATCAATTTGCATGCAGGTGTATTAGCATTAACACCAAGAGTTAGAAAAAATATTGCATTAAGAATTGCGAATCTCTTCATAATCAAAAATTTAGTTATTACAACCTATATCATTTCACGTTTAAGTGTTCTTTTATAAAATTCTGCCATTCATCCCATTGTTCCTGATACCAGTAATGGCCCGTTTGCTGATACACACTCAATATCTTTGGTGCTTTAACAACATTATAAAGTCCATAAGATGATGTCGGAGGCACTACTTCGTCGTTATATCCAAAAGAATACCATCCAGGAACATTAATCCTTTTTGCAAAATTGACACCATCATAATACATACTAGCATCTACTTTATCATTTAATGACTTATCAGTATTCTTATAAAAATAATGTGGCCAACCACCTGCTACTCCATGCACTTCTGCCGAATAATCACACATAGCGTCATGAACTACACCTAGAAATGTAATACGCTTATCCAATGCAGCAACTGCTAATGAAAGGAAACCTCCCTGACTTGCGCCAGTCACGCCTATCGTTTTTCCGTCCCATTGAGGCAATGACACTATATAGTCAACACCACGAACTGCTCCTGTAACAACACGTTTATAATAATTTTTATCAGGATTATCAATATTTGTATCCCAATAATTATTCAATGCGCCACCAAGCAGATTATCATAAACACCCTGCTGCATCGTAACGGGAATACCATGTATACCGATTTCCAACACTATGGCTTTGCCTGGGGCTGTATATGTATCACCACTATAAGGTCTGACTCCTGCTCCGGGAACTCTTAGCAACGCAGGATATTTACCTTGTTTTACAGGAACAGACAGTATTCCATAAATTCTACTATTAGATGTATTGTTAACATAACTTATTTCATATACGTCATCGTCTACAGTACAACGCTCTGGCAAAAGTCTTTTCGTAGGATTCAAATCATTAAGTCTTGCTTCTTTCAGCGCTTTGCTCCAGAAAGTATCAAAATTCTTTGGTTCATAAGCATAAGGCGTTATCTTTTCAGGAGAAAAACCTGCTGTGCAAAGTCCTTCATATTCTTTACCGTTTACGTTTGCAATAACTTTCAGACGATAAAATCCAGGAGCATTCATTTTTCCACAGAATGTCATTGTCCCATTTTTGAGTATAGTGGTTTTCTTAATATCTGGATACATCACTGGGCCTGCCTCATAAGAAACTTTGACATCACTAATTAGCGTACTCGATTTCAATACACAAACTTTAAAAACAGCCGTTTCTCCAACGACATAGTTCCATTCCTTATGATCAGGCTGAACCATAACAACTATACTATTTCCGCGAACTTGACTGGAAACAGATAAGATATTAAATAATCCAAATAAAAAGAATAGCAGTTTTTTCATTTTGGTTTTTATAAGAAACTTAAAACAGATTGAAAATTACATCTGCAAAGATATACAATATTCCAATATATATTTGATACTTTCTTGCTCATTACTTCAACTTTCATGCAGTATATTGATTAATTACAATTATAACATTTTAATAAAAAACTACACAATTTGGTTTATATAACAAAATTACATATTACCAAAATCGAATAAAAACGACTTCTACTATTATATATTATGTATATAAGACCAAATATAAACCATTTCATTATTAAGCAAAAAAGTATCAGCAATAAGCAATTAAAGTCAAAAAGCATAAGAGATTAATGCGTATATTTGCAACCGATAATCTTTACGACTATAAAACATTATAACTAAAATCTAATTATGGAAAAGAAAATCTTAACATAAGTAACCGACAAAGCATATAAGAACTTGCTTAATACGAATTTATTTAAACCTAAAAACGAAAGCACAAAAGTGCTGTAACCAAAAACCAATAATGTATGAATTCAAACAGTAAAGTAAAGTTGCTTGCGGGGTTCTGCAGCCTAGGTCTCCTAGGTTATTCTCCGCAAACTTTAGCAGCCAATGCTACAACTACATCTATGGCTGTGCAACAGACTAAAAAAATCACAGGTACCGTGTCTGACTCTCAAGGTCCAATAATCGGTGCAACTGTAAAAGTTAAAGGCAGCAATGCAGGAGCTATTACCGACATCGACGGTAACTTCGTTCTCAATGCACCAGCCAATGCCACTATTGAGGTTTCCTATATAGGCTATATCACACGTACTGTGAAATTAGGAAACGAAAATAATCTTAAAGTAACTCTTTCAGAAGACAACCACTCGCTGCAAGAAGTTGTCGTTGTAGGTTATGGTACAATGAAGAAAAGCGACCTTGCCGGTGCATCTGCTTCATTGGACGAAAAGACTCTTAAGTCTGCACCTATGACTAATATTGACCAAAGTTTCCAGGGACGTATAGCCGGTGTCGATGCTGTTCGAACATCTGGCGCTCCAGGCTCAGCCATTTCTGTTAGCATCCGTGGTAATGCCACAATCAATGCAGGTGCAGATCCATTATATGTTGTTGATGGGGTGATATTTCAATCACAAAGTAACAGTGGCGCTAGCCTTGGACTAGGAGATGCTCTTGGCAACGGTTCGCATTCAACTATCTCCCCTTTGTCACTTCTCAATCCATCAGATATCGTAAATATAGAAGTATTGAAAGATGCTTCTGCTACCGCTATCTATGGCGCTCAGGGTGCTAACGGTGTTGTACTTATCACAACAAAGAAGGGAAAAGCTGGAGAAGCTAAGTTCACATATAGTGGAAGCGTTACAGCATCACGTCAAAATAATCGCCTTGATATTCTCAACTTAAGAGAATTTGCAGAATTTTATAACGATATGGCTGCACAAGGTGAAATTTCAAAACCAGACAAAACATATAGTGATCCTTCTATTCTAGGAAAGGGAACTAACTGGCAAGATGCCATATTCCAAACAGCATGGCAACAACAGCATCAAGTTAGCGCTGAAGGCGGAACAGATAAGATCAACTACTATGTTTCTGGTAGTTACACAGATCAGGACGGAACTATCATTGGTAGTAATTTCAACCGTTACTCTTTCCGTGTAAACCTCACAGCACAACTAAAAAAATGGTTTAAACTCGGTCTTAACGCAACATATTCTAAGACTTCAGAAAGTCTGAAACTTGCTGATAGCGACGAGGGACTTATCAACTACTCACTGACAACACCTCCTGATATCCAAATCTATAATATTGATGGTGGATATTCTAGTGTTTCAAAGGAAGGATTTACCAATCCAAACCCTATTGCCCTTGCGATGTTGGATGATATTCTGTTAGATCGCCAATCACTTAACGGTAGTATCTTTGCTGATATAACCCCTATGAAAAACCTGACTTGGCACATACAATTAGGTTATGATATCGGTGCATCAAAAGCTGAAACTTATAATCCAATGGTTAACCTTGGAACATGGGTAAGAGCACAGAACCAAGGTCGTATTCAGAAGAACAGCAATAACTATTGGTCTTTAAGCAATTACCTTACCTATAATATGCAGTTTGGTAAACACGGTATAACAGCAATGCTTGGTCAGGAATGTTGGGAATCAAATTATGACTTTACTTCTATCTTCAACACCAACCTGCCAAACGATATAGTACACAACCCTGCATTAGGTTCTGGTACGCCACAAATTGGAGAAGGCTGGGGAAGTTCTTCTATGGCTTCTTTCTTTACTCGTGAAACCTACAACTACAACGACCGTTATCTGGGTACATATACATATCGTTATGATGGAAGTTCAAACTTCGGTCCTAACAAGCGTTGGGCTGGTTTCCACTCAGTAGCCCTTGCATGGCGTTTCTCTAACGAGAAGTTCATTCAAGATATCGCTGGCGACTGGCTAAGCAATGGTAAGTTACGTATAGGTTGGGGACAAACAGGTAACTCTAACATTGGTAGTTACAAATGGGGATCTGCAATGTCAGTTATGGAAACAGGACTTGGCACTTCATATCGGCCACAGAACTTGAAAAACCTCGACATCCAGTGGGAAACTCAAGATCAGTGGAACATTGGTCTTGATCTTGGTTTGTTCAACAATCGAGTAAACTTCACTGCAGACTGGTATAAAAAGGAATCTAAGAATATGCTTATGCAGCTTATATTGCCTTCTATCATGGGTACAAGTGGCAACTCTTCTTCTGCTCTTGCTGCTCCTTATGGCAACTATGGTAATATCGAGAATCATGGTATCGAGTTAGCACTTAACACAAAGCCGTTCGTTAGCAAGGACTTCGAATGGGATTCAGATATCAACGTCTCTATCAATAGAAACAAATTGAAGAGTCTTGCTGGAAGTACTGCCCTACTTGGTTATGGTCAATGGTCAGACGTTGTATCTCGTACTACACCAGGCGAAAGTCTTTATGGTTTCTATGGATATGAGGTTGAAGGCGTTTATCAGAACTTCCAGGATATTCTTAACTCACCTGTAAATACGCTTCAAAAAAACAACCCTATCATAACAGATGCAAACGGCAAGAAATCTTGGAGCACAGACCCAACAAAATATAGTCGCACAAATACTACTTATGTAGGCGATTTAAAGTATAAAGACGTAAATGGTGACGGTATTATTGATGAAAAGGATAAAACAAACATTGGTTCACCACTTCCAAAATGGACATTCGGTTGGAACAACACATTACGTTATAAGAACTTTGACCTGAACATATTCATCAATGGTAATGTAGGTAACAAGGTTGCCAACTACCTGAAGCTGAAACTTACTCATATGAATAGTCCATGGACTAACCAACTTGCAGATATTAACAATCGTGCAAGGCTTACAGCCACAGACGGTAACGTAACAGGATCTTGGTATGACAACATATCAAATATAATGGTTTCTAATCCTGATGCATCATTGCCACGCGCTTCAATCAACGACCCTAATGATAACGACGCTTTCAGTAGCCGTTATATAGAGAATGGATCTTATCTACGCCTAAAGAGCGTAACTTTAGGGTACACATTCGACAAAAAACTAATTCAGAAGATAGGTCTCACAAACCTTCGTCTTACATTTAATGCAACCAATCTGTTCACTATAACAGGATATGATGGTTATGATCCTGAAATTGGCCTTTCAACAGCCAGCGCAAATGTATTTGGTCTTGATAACGGTCGTTACCCATCACCAACATCATTCACATTCGGTCTGAATGCATCATTCTAACAACCTAAACATATAATACAATATGAAAATTAAAAATATAAAATATGCAGCTGTTGCAATATTCCTTGGGCTCGGAATGTCATCTTGTAGTGACTTCCTTGACAGACCTGTAGAGGATAATTACAACACCGAGAATTATTATACTTCAGATGATGCCTGTATTTCAGGTGTTGACTATCTGTATAATTCTCCATGGTATGATTTCCAACGCGGTTTCATCAAGGTTGGAGAAGTAATGTCTGGTAATATGTATTGGGGTTCTAGTGCATACATGAACTTCAGTGTAAATGGTACCGATCAGGACCTTATCAATATGTCATATTCTCTTTGGGCTGTTATTGGACATGCAAATACGGTATATCAGTCATTAAAGGGAGCCAAGGCTTCTGAGGCTGTGAAGAATCAGTGCATGGGCGAATGTCTTGCTTGGAAGGCAATGTCTTATTTCTTCCTTGTACGCACATTCGGTGATGTGCCTATCGTTCACAATAACTCTGATAATATCAAAAATGGAGACTACAATACTTTAAGTAAGGTACAGAAGTCTGATGTTTATGATTATATCATTATGACTTTAGAGAAAGCTATGTCACTTCTTCCTAAGACAAAGAGCACAACTGGTCGTATAGACTATTATTGCGCTGAAGGCTTGCTTGCTAAGGTTTATCTAACTAAAGCTGGTGTTTCTGGCACTTTGAGCAAAGATGATCTAACAAAGGCTGCTGAATATTCAGATGATGTTATCAAAAATTCAGGACGTACTCTCTTAGCCAACTATGAGGATATATTCCGTGGAAGCAAAAACGCTAGCGATGAAAGCTTGTTTGCATGGCGTTGGACTGTTGGTGCTCACTGGACTTGCCAGAATACATTACAGAGTGACCTTGCCCCAGAAGGTTTCGATGAAAATGGTGACTGCTGGGGTGGTTGGGGTGGTCCGTCTGTTGATCTCATGGATGCATTTGGCATTTCACCAGCAACAGATCCTTCTAAGAGAATTGACAAAGATATTCGTCGCAAAGCTACTATCATGATGGCTGGCGATACATACAGTTATTTCTGGCGTGACCATACAATGAAAAATAACAAGAAAGGATTCAGCTATCTGCAATTTTGGTATGACAAGACCTATAACAAGGCTGCAACTGGGCAGTGTCAAGGTCCTTGCGGTGGTAACAACGTAAAGAATCTTTATGGTGACAATGCTGACCATATAGCAGAGATGGCTATCACACCTGGACGTATGGCTAATGCACTCGCTACACAAATACTTCGCCTTTCAGATGTTTATCTTATTTTTGCAGAATCAGAAGTTCTTCTTGGCAATACAACAAATACCGATGCTCTCAAAGTTTTCAATGCAGTTCATCAGCGCGCAGTTCCTACAGACGTAGAGAAAACAAGTCTGACTTTTGACGATATATGGAAAGAACGTCGTCTTGAATTTGCAGGTGAAGGTGACCGTTGGTATGATTATGTACGCCGCAGTTACTATGATGTCAACGCATGTATAAAGGAACTTGCAGCACAGCGCAGAAATGCAATGTGGAACTGTGATACTGCTTACAAGACTTATTACGAGTCTGGTGTGTGGGATGGATCTCAGATCGAATACGACAGCAAAACAGCTGCTCCAAATGTTACCGCTTCTAGTTTTACACTCCCTTATCCAACAGAAGACGTAGCCTTGAATCCAAACTTGGGTAGCAATGCCACACCTATTCATGTTGATGTACGCAACACATACAGCTATTAATCCTTTAGAATTTAATAATATGAAAATAAAAAATATAAAATGGACGTTGATGGTTGTTCTTGCGACTGCTAGCATCGGCTTTACATCTTGCGAAGACGAGCCCGACAAATATGAAACAACCACAGCTACGCCTAGTATTAATTATATACGTCCGGTTGATGTAGCAAGTAAGGACTCGCTCCTTACATCAGCTTCAATGAGCAGTACTATATGCTTGGTAGGTAACAACTTACGCAGCATAAAGGAATTGGTTTTCAACGATCAGAAAGCCGTTTTGAACACCAGCTACATCACTGACAACACTCTTATCGTTACAGTTCCAAAAACTATCCCTTCAACTGTGTCGGATAAGATATATGTAATAACAACAAAGAACGACACTATACCTTATGATTTCAAGGTCATTGTTCCAGCTCCAACAATCAGTTCTATGAGCAATGAGTGGGCTGCCGCAAATGAGACTGTTACCATTACTGGTGATTATTTCCTTGATTACTCAAACTATCCATTAAGCATTAAAGTTGGTGATGATTACACTTTGCCAAAAACTGCAATCCAGAGTATAACCAAGACAGGCATTACATTTACTATGCCTAGTGATGTTCCAACAGGAAAGAACTTCTACATTACCACAAAATATGGAACGACAAAAGCTGCTTTCCAATACAAAGACAAGCGTGGTATGCTCTTTGATTTCGACACACCTTGGGACGGAGTTAATGTTCTTGGCAACCATGGATGGCATAGCCAAAAAATACAGCATGATGACACTTCACTAAGTGGAAATTATCTTATGCTTGGTGATGCCGACATGACCAAAGACGGAGCTTGGAACGACGGTAACTTCTCATTTGAATATTGGGCTGGTACATGGAATCATACTTTTGATGCCGATGGTCCTAAGTTAAATGACGTTGGCGATTTCTCAGACTGGCAAAATAAGAGTATAAAATTCGAAATGTATATTCCTTCATCTAATCCTTGGTGCGCAGCTCCTATGCAAGTTATATTTGCTGGAACAGATAAAGTGACTTTACCTACAGCCAACAACACATTCTTCCACAGCGGTGATGGTTGGGGACGTGCATTATACATGCCTTGGAATAACGACAACCTTTCTTATGACACTGGTGGAAAATGGGTTACAGTAACAATACCTCTATCTGATTTCAATAAGGATTGGGATGGTAATGCAGCAAAGAAATCTTTCTCTAGCGTTGAAGATTTTGCGAGTCTTACAATCTTCGTAACGACTGGTTCTTATGATAGTAAGACCGTTACACCTACTGGTAAGGACTGCCACCCTATCATCAAGATTGATAACATCCGTGTGGTTCCTAATAAATAACCTATAAATCACATTAGATATGAAAAAATACTATAATACATTCATCATGTTAGTGATAGCCCTTATGGGGCTGTCGCTAGCAGGTTGCAGCAACGATGACTTGAATACCGACCAATTCGGAAACGATATATCCCTCCTGTCTTTCGGACCTTGTCCAGTATTGCGCGGTGGTACTCTTCATTTTATGGGTAGTAATCTCGACCAAATTAGTGAGATTGATCTTCCTGGCGCAGATCCTATCACTCAGTATGAAGTGTTGAAGAGTGGACGCGAAAGTGAGATAACAATTCAAGTTCCTGCAGAAAAATGCACGACTGGTACCGTTACTCTTAAAACAGCTAAAGGCGGAGTGATTACATCTGTTACTCCTATCACTTATCGTGAAGATATTAAACTTACTGAGTTCTATGTCGGTACAGAGAAAAACTATACAGGAAGTGTTGGCCAAACTTTAACGATAAAGGGTGACTATCTAAATCTTATCCATGGTATTATCTTCGCAGATAAAGATACTGTTAATGAAAAACAGTTTACTTCTCACGACCGTTATACGATCACTGTTGCTATTCCAAAGGAAGCCAAGACTGGTACTTTTAAACTTACCGATTTAGCGGCAAGTCCTAACGAAATTGAGACTTCTGAAGCTCTTGTTATAAACCTACCAACAGTTTCATCTCTTGCTCCTGAAACAATAAAAGCTGGCAACAATATCACTATTGCGGGTGAAAGTCTAGACCAGATTGCTTCTATTGAGTTCACTGGAGCACCTGCAGAGAAGTTCACGATTGCTCAGGATGGTAAATCTATCAGTGTCACTGTTCCTTCTAAGGCTACAGACGGTGAAGTCAATCTTGTAACAAGTTCTGGTGTTAAAATACCTGCCGGAAGTATTAAGACCGTTGTACCTACAGAACTAGTAGCGGCACCAAATCCGGTAAAGAACGGGGCTGACGTTACTATAACCGGTAAAGATCTTGATCTTGTTACAGGTATTGCGTTTCCAAATGCAGCGGGAAGTATTAAGTCTTCAAACGCAACGACAATCGTAGCTACAGTTCCTGAAGCAGCACAGAATGGTGACATCACCCTATCTCTTGCAAACGGAAAGAATGTAACTGTGGCATACAAGCTTGTGGCACCAGTAGTAACAGAATTCAGCCAGACATCAATTATTGCAGGCAATGCTCTTGTTATAAAAGGTACCAACCTTGACCTTGTTGCATCTGTTGTATTCCCAGGTGACGGCTCTCCAACTGTTACAACATTGACACAGACAGAAACAGCAATTGGATTAACAATTCCTGAAGCTGCCGAAGGTACTGGTATTAAATTTGTTCTTAAGAATGGTGAGACTGTTAACGTAACAGGTATCACTATTAATGCATCTTCTACTCCTGCTGTATCAGCTGATATAAAAGGCACAATAGGTGAATATGTCACGATAAATGGTAAGAATTTTAATAATGTAGAAACTGTATCTATTGATGACACAAAGGTTATTAAATTCTCGGCACGCACTAATACATCTATGACATTCCAAATTCCAGCAACTGTTGCTGCAGGTACTTACGACCTGAAGATGGTAACTCCAGACGGAACAAGTACTGTTGTCTGCAAAATCACGGCAGCTTCTCCAGAACTTGATGTCGCAGATTATGTAAAGAACATGAACGGTACTGCTATTGCATATCCTTATACTATGACTTGGGGTGATGACGGACGATTTACCATCACACAGGATGTCATGACGAAAATGGGAATCAAGGTTGGCTCTGTTCTTAGATTTTACAAGAAGACAACAACTAAAGGACAGGTTCAGATTAACAATGGTGCTTGGAAACCCTACACAACTCTGACAGACTGGAACGGTACAGAAAGTGTTCTTACTCTCACTATAGATAAGACATGCATGGATTTCATCAATCAATCACCATCTATCGTTATACAAGGTGGATTGGATGATATAACAAAAATGACTGTTCAGCCATAGTCGTTAACAAAAAAAAAGTATATTTGTGGCGCAGTAGTAATTCTGCGCCACAATTATTTAAAAACAAAAATATTAGCTTATGAGAAAATTATTACTCTCACTATTGGCTTTATTCTGTAGCATCGTTGCACAAGCGGAAGACAAGTCACTGATCATTACTTTCAGCGATAACACTACTCTGACTTATGTTCTCTCTTCCCTTCCACAAATTACAATGTCTAACAATAAAATGACGATCTCTGCCGGTAGCACTACCGCTGAATATGATTTATATAAAATAAAGACATTTACGTTCTCAGGAACTACAGGAATTAAAAATATTGAGGATAAGTCTTCTATAATAGCTGAAGGTGAAAGAATTATTATTGAAGGCACAAATGCTAATGTAAGAATATTCTCTGTAGACGGGAAATCGGCTACTCTAAAAACAACAAACACTTCAAACTCTACTGTAATAGACATTTCTTCTTTAAATAGAGGTGTTTATATTATAAAAGCAAATGACAAAACCGTAAAAGTAAGCAAACAATGAAAAAGTTATTTTTATCTCTAGCTTCTTTGCTGATTTTATTTACGGCAAATGCGCAGATAAGTACTGATACTTATACAGTAAACCAAAAAGACGGAACTTCAAAAAGTGTGAAGATCACAGATTTGCCTGTTATAAGTTTCTATGACAGCGGAAACAAATTCGGAAGTCAGAATCCTGCATTCGGAAGTACCAACTTCAATGAATTCAGTGTTGACAATATTAGCAATGTTGTCTTCAACATATATCATGAAAGCGATGTCAGCGACATTACTCTTGCTGATGCTGCCGCTTCAGATAACACAAAGCGACTTTATAAATATCTCAAACTTAATTACGGAAGCAAGATACTGTCTTCAATTATGGCTAATATAAATTGGAATCATACTGAAGCAGATAAAATAAACACCCTTACAGGTAAATATCCAGCTATAAACTGTTATGATTTTATACAAATCTATGTACCAGACAACAATGGTTGGATAAACTACAACAATATTACTCCTGTTACAGAATGGGCTACTGCCGGTGGTATTGTTTCACTGATGTGGCACTTCAATGTGCCAAAGACTGAAACAACGACTATAGGTGCTGATGGTAGCGGAGTAACATGCACACCGTCTGAAACAACATTCAAAGCGTCAAATGCCCTTGTTTCTGGTAAATGGGAAAACACATGGTTTTATGGACAAATGGATAAGGTTGTAGCAATCTTGCAGAAACTTCAGGATGCAGGCGTTACTGCTATATGGCGTCCATTCCATGAAGGAGCAGGAAGCTCATACGCAAAGGCATACACTGGTACTGCATGGTTCTGGTGGGGAGAAGACGGAGCTAATACCTACAAGGCTCTTTGGAAAGCGATGTTTACATATTTCCAAGAGAAGGGCATCCATAATCTTATATGGGAATGGACAGCACAGAATTACAACGGAGACAGCAATAATTACGACAACGACAATGCATTCTACCCAGGTGATAACTATGTAGACTTGATAGGGCGCGACCTTTATGGATATACAGCCACACAAAACAAGACAGAATTCACACAGCTTACTTCTCAATATAGCAACAAGATGGTTGCATTGGCGGAGTGTGGTGTTTCAAATACTTCATCATTCGCAAACATATCTGATGTATGGAACGGAGGAGCTAAATGGTTATATTTCATGCCTTGGTATGGAGAAAACATGCCTTCGGACGATTGGTGGAAAGATGCAATGAATCAGAGTTATGTAGTTTCACGAAGCGATGTTAAGATAGGTTCTACCACTGTTGACGAACCAGCAAAGCAAGCTGTAGCCAATATGGGACTTGGCTTCAACCTAGGAAACACTCTTGATGCAAACAATATTGGTACAGGAAAGGATGTTTCGGCGTATGAAACAGCATGGGGACAACCAGTTACAACACAGGCTCTTATGACATTCCTAAAAAAAGAAGGATTCAACTCAGTACGTGTTCCTGTAACTTGGTATGAACATCTTGATGCAGATGGAAATGTTGACGCAAAATGGATGGCAAGAGTTAAAGAAGTTGTTGACTATGTTATCAATTCTGGAATGTATTGTATTCTGAATATTCATCATGATACAGGTGCAGACAATGCTAGTACTGGTTTCAAGTCATGGATTAAAGCAGACGCTAATGTATATAGTTCTACAAAGGATAAGTTTGAAAAGTTGTGGACTCAGATTGCAAACGAATTTTCAGGTTATGATCATCATTTGCTTTTTGAAGGCTACAATGAGATGCTTGACACAAACAACAGTTGGACTCCTCCTGTAGCAGGTAGTGCAAGCTATACAGCAATTAATAACTATGCGCAAAGTTTCGTAAATGCCGTGCGAGCAACAGGTGGAAACAATACGACTCGTAACCTAATTGTAAACACCTATGCAGCAAACAGCTCTGATGTAGCTATAAATAATCTAACGGTTCCAACCGACAATGTTAGTGGACATATAGCTGTGGAAATACACACTTATGATCCTTATAACTGGTTTAAGAACTACGGACAGTGGACACCAGTTTGCAGTAATGAGATCAAGAATATGTTTACTCGCCTTAATACTCGTTTCGTGAGTCAAGGTATCCCAGTGATTGTTGGTGAATATGGCACCCACGGTGAGACATCAGTAAGTAAGACGTCTACAACGACTCAGATTAAAGCCGCTGCAGACCAAGCAGCCGACATGGTAAAACAGGCTAAAGCCTATGGAATATCTACATTTTACTGGATGAGTATCATCGATGGCACAGACCGCAGTGTTCCACAATGGTCACTGCCTACAGTAGCTACAGCGATGGAGAATGCATATAACGAATAAGAACTATGAAAATAAAAACTTTATTTTATACTTTAATGATTACTTTAGTTATCTCGTCATGTGGAGAAAAAAAGAAATCTTACGACGAAATTGCCAGTAGCGGGCGTACAACTCGCACAGAAAATTTGAAGTTGAATCTCACAACATTCACAAATAAGGGTGTGATGATTGGTCAGATGTATGGAACTCTTGAAGGTATCGGATGGAAAAACGAAAAGTCGAGAAGCGACTTCTTCAGTATATGCCACGATAATCCTGCCGTAAACGGATATGAACTGTCAGGAATAGAGAGCGGAAAGAAAATAAATAGTGACGGTCTGCAATTCAGTTGGATAGCGAAGAATGCCATTAACGCTTTCAAACACGGTTCAATGATTGTTATGAACTGGACAGCTCCTGATTATAACGGCAATAAGGATGTTCTTAAAGATTACGTCAAAAGTCTTTCAAACTTTATCAGCAGTCTGCAAGACTCATACGGAATAAAAGTCCCTATCGTGTTGTATCTTTATCCTGTTGATGGAAAGTCATGGTATTGCAAAATGAGTATAGACAAATATAAGAAACTTTATGAGGACACTAAGGATATGCTTGATGACAATGATGTCACGAACGTGATTTTCGGTTATTCTGAAACTTATGTAAACAAAGCATTCCTTGAAAGATATCCTGACAATGCAGAGATTGTAAACATAACTTATATGCAGACAAAAGAGCATATAAATATTAATGAATACAAGAATACACTTGAAACGTTCTTGCCTAAAGCCATAAGTTTTGCACAGGAACACAACAGCACATTAGGTCTCACAACAGGAATTGAAAGCATACCTGACAGTAACTATTTCTCTAATATTCTGCTGCCTATTGTTGAACATCATCGTTTGGTATACGTCATGTTCGGAGCCAATCATGGAGATTATAAAGGTGGGCATTTCTTCACTCCATATCCTGGTGAAGGAAATGACAAGATACGGGGATTTATGAAGTTCTACAATAATGAACACACAATATTCCTAAGCAAACTGAATGGCTTATATCTTGAAAGCAAATAATAAAAAATGCGTGTCACATTAAATGACACGCATTTTTTATTATTTTAAATTGTATTTCTTTACCAATTGTAATGTGCTCTTATCTGTAATGAACACGCTATTCAATCCTTGCTGTTCTTGTGCGGGGTCACCAGTGTAGTCGTCACCAACCTGCCATTGTTCATGTTGCGGTTTGGCATCTCCACCCCATCCCCAAAAGTTACATCCAGCAAAGTTTCCTTTAGCCTTTGCGTTTTCAGATATCAATGAGAATACAAATTTATAATATCCATCACGACTCTTAGTTGATGAATTGGGAGAAAAACAGAATCCGTCTCGTGGATATCCAAACTCTTCCATTACTAATGGTTTATCTATTCGTCTGCAAATTGCGAGATGTTTATCAAGATAATCTTCTGTTTTTGCACAACTTTTAGCCAAGTCTTCATCAAGACTGTCTTTATTAGCCCATCCCCAGTTATAAGGCCAGAGATGAACATTACAGTAATCCACATTCTTATCAGAACATATACGTTCATACACATCATAACTTCCCTCACATCCCCAAGCACCTTCAGAACCTATGCTGATAAGATGATTATTGTCCAAGTGCCGTATTAAGGCTGATGCCTCAGAAAGCCATTTCTCAAAACCAGGCAATGCCTCCTCTGAAAAAGCTCGCGGTTCGTTACCAATCTGCCAACTCATGATAGCAGAATCTTCTGTATACTTCTTTCCTGTATATCTATTAGTTCTTCCTATTATGAATTTCACATAGTCATAGAATAATTTATGTGCCTTTTCATTATTAGCATATTGCGCTACAAAATTCATATAGGCAGGATATCCATCTTCATTAGGGCGTGGAGCTTTTCCAGCTCCAGCATGCTCAAGATAGTAACCATATCCACCACTCCATTCCCAAGAGTTATTGAGATATAACACTGCGACCATCTTACGCTTTCCTAATTCTTTCATCAGATAATCCAAACCAGCAAGGATAGTGTCATTATACTCTCCTGGTGACTTCTGCAAAGTTGGTTCAACCTTTGTTTTTATTCCTTGCACACCATCTGAACCAACAAGAATCCTGAGATTATTAATTCCCAGTTTTTTCATATTGTCAAGTTCCCTAACAAGTCGTTTACGGTTTCCGCCCTGTCCTGTAGAACCGAGAATTGCACCATACCAGAAATTAGTACCAACATAATAATATGGTTTGCCGTCTCTTATGAAATGCCCATTCTGCACTTTCACAAAACCACCATTTGCACTGACACTTGCGGAGAAAAAAGCCGCCGCTAAAATCGTTAACAGTTTCTTCATTATATCATATTCAATATTATCACACAAAAATAACAAATTATTCCATTAAACAATAATACTATTTTAACTATATGTTATACTTTTGTGCAATTTATACAACAAAACATGGTCATACGAAAAACAAACTAATGAGATTATAATACAAATAATATTTCTTGCATTTCCACTAGTGTTCTCTTAAAATGATTAGCATTTAGTGTAACATATTACAAACAGTTTTAGACTTTTCAATCTAGATTTGAATTTTCTATGTTTAGGGTACCTTCCCCGCATTTTTATATTTTTTAGCTACGCAGCTACGGTATCTCTCGCAAAGCCTATAAACATTGAGAGTAACGATACGCAGCCAGGTCCATTTAGCTTCGATGAGCTACGTTGTAGCTACGTCGTCCATTTCGGCTCATATTAATGTACGTGCATACACGCGCACTTAGGGTTTTGCAAAATATAAGTGTCGATGTGTCAACTTAATGAATATCAATATTTTATCAACGAATTAGACTAAAGAAAGTGACGGTAATCTGACAGGAAAATTTCGAGTTTTACATGCGTTTCTATATAGAAACGCAACTCATTCCATATAGAAATACAAACTTTTCTGCGATGTTTTACCTCCTATTGCTTCGTAAAACGCAGTGCAATATAACGTAAAACGCACTGTAAAACATCGTAAAACGCATCGAAATTCTTCGTAAAATGCAAGGCAATATGAGTAAAATAATTGCCTAGATTTTACCGACGAATAGCCGACACTTCATTCAAACCGAAAAGAGTTCAAACAAGTTGATGCTCAACGGATAGACACTTCGACACTTGTTTTTATGAAAAACCCAGAGTGCGCGCATACGTGAGCACGTGTAATATGATGTGCAGTCCCAAGTATTTAAAACTTTGGCTAACAGTCTAAACTAAATCTGATTGCATGGACAAAAAATTAGCAGTATCTTTGCCGAGAATTCAGCGGAATTTGGCTAGTAATAACGTTTGATTTTATCTTCATCATTCTGAATTTAAGTTGTTCTATAAGTTCGCATTAACTTAGCACAACATTAAAGATAGACAGCATCTTGTTATAAAAAACAAAAAACTTTGTATTTTATTTTGTTCTGCTCACGATTTGCGCTATCTTTGCATGCAAAATAAAAAAATAATAGATGAATCTTAAAATCAGACTATCAGTGATGAACTTCCTGGAATTCGCGGTTTGGGGAGCTTATTTGACATGTATGGGAATTTACCTGGGAAACATAGGTATGAGTGACCATATCGGAATATTCTTTGCTATGCAGGGAATTGTATCTATATTTATGCCGGCAATCATGGGAATCATAGCCGACAGATTTATACCTGCACAAAGACTTTTAGGATATTGCCATTTGCTAGCCGGACTATTCATGTTTGCTGCAGCATGGTATGGCAATGAAACAGGGACAAATGCCAATTTTGGTATTCTGTTCACCTTCTATTCGCTAAGTGTTGCCTTCTATATGCCAACACTTGCTTTGAGCAATTCTGTAGCATATTCTTCATTAAGTCAAGCAGGTCTTGACACAGTGAAAGACTTTCCGCCAATACGTGTATTCGGAACAGTTGGATTTATCTGCACAATGTGGTTTGTTGATATTATGGGATACAAGAGCAACCAGACTCAATTTATAGTAAGTGGTTTACTCAGCATAATTTTATTTCTATATACATTCACTCTACCGAATTGTGGAATTAAGAAGAATCAGGACAAGACAAGCATTGCTGATGCTTTCGGATTGAAGGCTTTTTCGTTGTTTAAGCAAAAGAAAATGGCAATATTCTTCATTTTCTCTATGATGCTTGGAGTTAGTCTACAAATAACCAACGGCTTTGCGACTCCTTTCATCGAAAGTTTTAAGACCATACATGAGTATGCAGGAACATTCGGAGTAAAATATCCAGTAATACTCTACTCTATATCACAATTCAGTGAGACTCTCTGTATATTGATGATACCATTCTTCATGAAGAAATTCGGTATTAAAAACGTTATGCTTATCGCCATGTTTGCATGGGTATTGAGATTCGGGCTCTTAGGAACAGGTAATCCTGGTTCTGGAGTATGGATGTTTATTGCTTCAATGATTATATATGGTGTAGCATTCGACTTCTTCAACATATCAGGTTCACTGTTTGTAGACAAAGCCACAGATCCATCATTGCGTTCAAGTGCACAGGGACTATTCATGCTAATGACAAACGGTATAGGTGCTACTGTCGGTGCATTCGCTGCTCAGGCTGTGGTAACAAATCACACAGCCGCAAACGGAGTAACAGACTGGCAATCATGCTGGTTCACATTCGCTGGATACGCGATGGTTGTTGGAATTAGTTTCGCACTGATGTTCAGACCAAAAGCACCTGTGGCGGAAGATAAATAATTTTAAATTACAGGAGGAGAACAAATGTTTAATGTCAAACTGAAATTCAACAGTGTATCAGAAATTGTTGGCAATACAGATATAGGATTATTGGTGCTTACAGATGAAGAAGAAAAGCGCCAACTGACTATTACATGCGACAAATTCATGATACATGAATTCAGTATAAGAACTATAAAATCAGACATAACAAAAGACAGACTGCCAGAAGCTATAGGGCAAGTATTGAAGGTTGGGTGTATGAATATTGAAGTTCGCATCTACGATATTATTGATGGAGAATACCAAGCAACAATATTCGATAAGATTGCACAAGTTTCAACTAACATAAGAGTAAGTGACTCCATTCTGTTAGCCACCACATGCGATATCCCTATTTACATAGATGACGAACTGATGAAAGCACAAAGTGTGAAATACGTCAAAGGGCAGAACAGAATGTCTTTACCAGTAAACGCACTAACAGACGAAATGCTAAAGACATCTCTTGACAATGCTATTAAGGAAGAAAATTACGAAATGGCACAATATCTTAGCGAAGAAATAAAGAGGAGGAAACAAAACTAATGAAAGAAGTTAGATATTTCTATGTACCAGATGCTGAAAACAACAATGAGTTACCACAGGAAGAGGCTACACACGCATTGAGGGTGTTGCGCTTGAAAAGTGGTGACGAGATGTTTATCATGGATGGAACAGGAAACTTCTATCATGCAGAAGTATCTTTAGCTACAAACAAGAAGTGCTTATATGAAATAAAAGAAACCTTACCACAGAATAAAACTTGGAAAGGACACATTCATTTAGCCATAGCACCGACAAAGAATATGGACCGCATAGAGTGGATGACTGAAAAAGCAACAGAGATTGGATTTGATGAACTTACATTTCTAAACTGCACATTTTCAGAACGCAAAGTATTACGCACTGAAAGAATTGAAAAAATAGTCGTTTCGGCTGTAAAGCAAAGCCGAAAACCATGGAAGCCAGTTGTTAACGAAATGATATCTTTCAAGGATTTCATCTCTACTCCGCGTAAAGGAAGAAAATTCATAGCACATTGCTATCAAGAAATAGAGAAAAACGATTTATTCGATATTATAAATAGTGATAAAGAGAACGAAAGTATAACCGTATTGGTTGGTCCAGAAGGAGACTTTTCAATTGAAGAGGTAAGACTTGCCATTGAAAACGGATACGAAAGTATTTCTTTGGGACAAAGCAGACTTCGCACTGAAACGGCCGGACTCATGGCTGTGACAATGTCACAATTATCATTAAGATTATGAAGAAAGTAGTATACCTTATATCATGTCTTATGGTGCTTATATTTGCATCATGTTCAGACAATAGTTATCTTAACGCCATTCCTAACGAGAGTACAGCCCTCATATCTATGGATCCAGTAAAAATGAGCGGAGTAAATAATATGGCTGTATTGAAAACCCTACTCCACTTTAGCAATATCGACAAGAGTGGTATTGATGCAAGTAATAAAATTTATCTTTTTGAATCACCTGACGGTAATTTGGGTGTATGCGCGAAGGTTAAAGACGAGGATGACTTGACTGAGACTTTCAATAAACTGGCAGCAAAAGGATCCTGTCCAAAACCAAAAGAGCGCAGAGGATTCCATTTCACGGTACTCAAAGGCGCATGGATTGCAGGTTGGAGCGATGCTTCAATACTCATAATGGGACCTGTAACTCTAGATGCACAACCACAACTTCAGCAACAGATGGCTAAATATCTGAAACAGGACGAGGAAGATGGCATCACAGCAAGCAAAATGTATGAGAAATTAGATTCCATAGATTCACCAATGGCAATGGTAGCACAAGCCCAGGCTCTACCAGATCAATTTATCGCACCATTCACTCTTGGCGCACCAAAAGGCGCAGATGCATCACAAGTGATGATTGCAGCAGAAATGAGCGTAAAGAAAGGCATAATGCACATTAATGGAGAAACTTTCTCTTTTAACAAGACCATAGACAAATCTCTGAAAGATGCAACAAAGATATACAGACCTATAAAAGGCAAATATATAAATTCTATGCCTAAGACTGCAATGCTTGGTATGTTCCTTAACGTAAATGGAACCAAGTTCCTTCCGCTTATGCAGAGTAACAAAGGTATTCAACAATTACTTATGGGTGTAAACGCTGCTATCGACATGGATAATATCATACGCAGCGTTGATGGAGAAATGGCTATCATCACTCCTACGTATGGTTCTGACAACATATCTATGAGTATGACGGCACAACTAGCCAACAGCAACTGGATTAATGATGTTGGTTACTGGAAAGAAAGTTGCCCTGCTGGTGGAAAAATAATTGACTGGCAGAAAAATGCATGGTATTACACAGATAAGAAGACTACATTCTATTTTGGAGTTAGTAAGGATATGCAATTCTTCAGCGGAAGTAGTAAAGAGGAAGCTGCACAGTCAATAATAGCTTCAAAGGATCAACTTGATGACAAAGTGAAGGAGATAATAAAGGGTCAGAAACTAGTAATGGTAATTAATATGAATGCCATGAAAGGAGACAAGGCTGGAGCTGTAACAAGTATGCTGAAACCTATCTTCGGAAACTTAGAAACAATAGTTTATACTTTAAAATAAAGAAATTGGAAACGATTAAATTCAGTTACGTTATCCCTCAAGTGTTTGCTCAAAGAGTAAATGAACTAGATTCGGATATTTGGAACACGGATGCTACTTTTGAAAAAGGACATCTCTATCTTGTAGAAGCTGATTCTGGAAAAGGGAAAAGTACTTTTTGTAGCTATGTTGTTGGCTACAGACACGACTACGATGGAAGTGTAACATTCGACAATGATAACACCAAAGAATACCAAGTGAAGGAATGGGTAGACATGCGCCAACATCACATCAGTCACCTATTTCAGGAATTGAGACTATTCCCTGAACTTACAGCTTTTGAAAACGTGGAAATTAAAAACAAACTTACCGGCTTCAAAAGCAGAGACCAGATTGTGAAATGGTTTGACATGCTTGGTATAGCTGATAAGTTGGATGCCAAAATAGGAAGAATGTCATTCGGTCAGCAGCAGCGAGTTGCGCTAATACGCTCATTGGTACAACCTTTTGACTTTATCTTCGCCGATGAGCCTATAAGTCACCTTGATGACACAAACTCAGCAATAATGGCTGAAATAATGATGACAGAAGCTAAAGCACAAGGTGCTGGTGTCATTGTTACCTCAATAGGTAAACACATGGATTTGGATTACGAAAAAACATTTAAACTGTAATAGGGCACTTTGCATGTCTTTATAATTTTATCTTTAAGATGAATTTAGTTTGGAAATTATTACGTCAGCATATTAGTGTGCCACAGTTCGCAGGATTTTTCTTTGCGAACTTGTTTGGTATGTTAATCGTCTTGCTTGGATTTCAGTTCTACCATGATGTAGTGCCAATATTCACAGCAGAAGACAGTTTCATGAAAAGTGATTTCATGATAGTAAACAAAAAGATAGGAACTGCCAGTTCTATCAGTGGAAGATCAAACACATTCTCAAATACAGAAGTTGATGATATGGGTGAACAAGCTTTCTCTGATAAAATAGGCAAATTCACCAGTACTGAATATAAAGTAGATGCAAACATGAGCGTCAACGGAGTACCTGTATTGGACAACGGTGAAATTAGTTTTGAGAGTGTTCCTGATAATTTTGTAGAAGTAAAACAACTCAGCGACTGGAAATATACACCAGGATCTAAAGTTGTGCCTATAATACTTCCACGTATATATCTAACAATGTATAACTTTGGTTTCGCACAAAGTCATTCATTGCCTAAAATCAGTGACGGGCTAATCGGTATGATTGATTTCCAAATATTCGTACATGGAAACAAGAAGCAGGCACAATTCAAAGGTAAGGTGATTGGATTCTCAAGTCGACTAAGTTCTATCCTTGTTCCACAAGCATTTATGGACTGGAGTAATAATGAATATGCTCCTGGTCAGCAGACTGAACCGACAAGACTTATCATGTCGTTGAAAAATCCTGGCGATCAGAACTTCACAAAATACCTTGACAAGAAGGGATATGAAATAGAAAACGACAAACTGAATGCAGAAAAGACAACATACTTCCTGAAGATGATGGTGACAATGGTCATGGTTGTTGGTCTTATCATCTCTGTCCTCAGTTTCTATATCCTCATGCTAAGTATCTATCTATTGGTACAGAAGAATTCAAGCAAACTAGAAAACTTGCTTCTCATTGGATATAGTCCAGGGCACGTTGCACGTCCATACCAATTATTGACAATATCACTTAATATTGCTGTATTAATTATGGCATGGATAATTCTGTTCTTCGTGAGAAACTATTACATAGGAATTATTGAAACTCTATTCCCAGACATGGAAGATGGCAGCATGCTTTCAACATTTGTTGTTGGAATATCACTTCTTGTACTTGTTAGTATTTGCAACTTGATTGCAATAAGAAACAAAATTGCAAGTATTTGGAAGCGAAAAGAATAAAATCGTAACATTTCGAACACAAACCGTGTCATTTTTGTGACACGGTTTATTTATTGTATATTCAAACAAACTTTTAACTGTTTTGTAACACAACTTTGGAAATTTTTAACTAAATTTGCAGCGTTGAATTATTAACTGGGTTTATACCCCCTCAAATTATTAATTAAATTTCAGTTAAAAGTCATGCAAAAAAGATTGCATTTTTTATTAGCGCTGATGTTGTTCTTTACAACATCCATTATGGCGCAGGTAACAACTTCAAGCATTAATGGTAAGGTTGTGGCAGGTAACGAAGATGTTATAGGTGCTACCGTCACAGCTGTTCACGTTCCATCAGGAACAACTTATAATGCAGTTACAAACTCAAGCGGTCGCTATACCATTCAGGGTATGCGTGTTGGTGGTCCTTACAAAGTGACTATCAGCTACATTGGTTACAAAGACGAAGTTTTAGGCAATATTAGCCTTTCACTGGGTCAACCACTAGCGATAAATGCTGACTTAAAAGAAGACATTAATCAGCTAGGCGAAGTCTTAGTAACAGGTAAATCAGGTCGTAATGCTAATGGTGCAGGTAGCAATTTCAGCAAATCTCAAATTGATAACGCACCAACAGTTAATCGAGACATTTATGACGTAGCAAGACTTTCACCTTTAGTATCAACATCAAAAGTTGGTGGTATTACTATCGCAGGAACGAATAACCGTTACAACTCTTTCCAAATAGACGGAACTGTAAGTAACGATGTATTTGGTCTTTCTGCTTCTGGCACAAATGGTGGTCAGACAGGTGCCAATCCAATATCAATGGATGCAATAGAAGAACTACAAGTAACTGTTGCTCCTTTTGACGTTCGTCAGAGCGGATTTACAGGTGGTGCTATCAATGCTATTACAAAGTCTGGAACAAACGAATTCCATGGATCTGCTTATACATACTATACAAACCAAGCAATGTATGGTAAGTATAATATGGTTAATGGTCATGCTCTTGACAAATTAGCACAACAGAATACAAATACATACGGAGCTACATTCGGAGGCCCTATCATTAAGAACAAATTATTCTTCTTTGCTAGTGCTGAATACAAAAAGACATCTTATCCAAATAGTATATTTCCAGGATACACAGACAAATATATTACAGAAGATGTAGCTAAACAAATATCAGACAAATACAATCAATTGACAGGTAACCAGGATAATTATGGTAAAAACCAAATTAACACACAATCTCTGGGACTTCTAGCTCGTCTTGATTGGAATATTGACATTAAAAATCACTTATCATTCCGTTTCCAACATAACGATTCTTTCGATGATAAGACTGGTTCATCTTCAACAAGCTACACATTCAACAATAGTAGCTATCGTATGAACAACAAGACTAATTCTTTTGTAGCAGAGCTCACATCACATATCAGTGACAACCTATATAACGAGGCTCGTGTTTCAGCTAACTTTATACGCGATAACAGAGTAATTCCTTATATGGGACCAACTGTACAGATTAGTAACGTACAAGGTGGAGATGGTCAAAGTACAAACACTGTAAATATCGGTACAGAATTTTCTTCAGGAGCAAACTATTTGAATCAAAATATTTGGAGCGCAGAAGATAACTTATCATGGTATCTTGGTGATCATTCTTTGACATTCGGTACACACAACGAAATTTATAATATGAAGAATTTATTTATTCAAGCCGCAACAGGAGCTTGGTATTACAATTCTTTGGATTTATTCATGAATGACCAACCTTACAAGTTTACATACAAATACACAGACCCTGCACTGACAAATGGTGACACAAGATATGCACCAACAATGAAGGCTGGTATATTTGGTATTTATGCTCAAGACAAATGGGACATTACACCAAATTTGAATTTGACTTATGGCTTAAGATTTGATATCAGTTCAACTCTTAACAATCCTACAACTAATGATGCTTTTAACACATTTGCAGATGCAAATAAGTTTGGAGTTAAAGTTGGAACAATGCCAAACGCTAAGTTAATGGTTTCTCCACGTGTAGGTTTCAGTTGGTATACTAATGACAGCCACAGTACTCTTGTTCGTGGTGGTGTTGGTGTATTTACAGGTCGTGCTCCTTTTGTATGGTTGTCTAATGCATATAGTAATAATGGTGTTGAATCTAAAGGTTCAACAATCTCACCAAAAGATGCACAGAAAAACTACACTAATGGAGCTCCTAACATAACAGATTACAAAGATAAACTCATTGATGCAGCAAATCAGGGTGGTTCATTGTCTCCTGATATTGTAACAATTCAGAAAAACTTTAAATACCCACAAGTATTCCGTGCTAACCTTGCTCTTGAACAGAGACTACCAGAGGATATCAAATTTACATTAGAAGGTATCTACTCTAAGAATATGAACAATGTTTTCTTTGAGAATCTTGCATATTCCGACCAAGGTAATAAGACTTACGCTGTACAGGGTGTAGAGGCTTCTGCTGTAACAAGCTACACTAAGGTTCAAGCAAATATGCCTTACTACAGTATCATCAATCTTCGTAACACAAGCAAAGGATATTCTTATAATGTTTCAGCCAAACTTGAAAAGAGCTTTGATTTTGGTTTGAATTTAATGGCTAGTTACACATTTGGTCACTCATATTCTGTAAATGACGGAACATCTTCTGTTGCATATTCTAACTGGAAATACAACTATAGCCGTAACACAAATGATGCACACGAACTTAGCTGGTCTAAATTTGATATCCCACATCAGGTAACTGTTCAGGTTTCATACGATTCTCCTAAATACTGGAATAATTGGATGAGCACAACTGTTGCTGTTACATACAACGGATATAGTGGTGGTCGTTACAGCCTCACAATGAACGAAAAGAGCGACTACAACGGCGATGGATTCAATGGTAACAGCTTACTTTACATTCCGACTAAAGAAGAACTTGCTGTCATGAATTTCGTAGATAATGTAAATAGTAAGACTAAGGCTGTAATCATGACTGCAGACCAAAGCCGTCAGGCATACGAAGACTGGATTGAGAGTGATAGCTATGCTAAGAATCATCGTGGTCAATATGCAAAACGTAATTCTCAGCTAACTCCTTGGGAACATGAAATCAATCTCCATTTAGCACAGACTATATATAATGGCAAGGGATTAGGAAAGTTCCAGATTACATTTGACATAATGAATTTTGCAAACATGCTTAATAAGAAATGGGGTGCTAAATATGACAATGCATACAACTTGTCTCCACTTACATTTGCAGGTTTCAAGAATAATCAAACAACATTCTATTATAATTCAAACAACACACCTACTGCAAGCAACATCGCTTCACGCTGGCATGCACAAATTGGTTTCCGTTTGATTTTCTAATATAGAAATTGAACTTAGATAATATATAAAAAAAGGTAATCTCTTTCTGAGGTTACCTTTTTTTTATTACCTTTGCCGAGAATGTTAATAAGCTGGAAGCAGGATAAACTTTCAGCCATAAACCAAAACAATTATGATAATTGATTTTAAAGACATTGAAGAAGCCAAGATAATGGGCTTTAAAGGAGGTCAAGGCGAACTTGACACCCGCAATTATGTTGATGAAAAAGTAAAGATTATGAAGAGTGTTCTTAAATCAGGAGCATCAACAGGTCTTCACACTCATGAGGGGAATTGTGAAATAGTATATATACTTAAAGGTAGCGTGACATTCCATTATGATGGAAATGTTGAGACTGCTAAAGAAGGTCAGGTGCATTATTGTCCAATGAACCATAACCATTACATGGAAAATACTACTAGCGAAGACGTTGAATATCTAGCTATAGTTCCAGAGCACCATTAAATATATAAATGGAAAAGACGAATAAAGCCTTTATACAACTGCATTTAAGTGTAATGCTTGCTGGATTTACAGGTCTATTTGGTAAATTAATAACACTTAATGAAGTAGACATCGTATGGTATCGTATGTTTTTCACATCACTAATACTAATTGTGTTTACTGGGCTTCCAAAGATTAGTCTAAAGAAACTAGCACAACTTGCTATGTGCGGAGCATTACTGGGACTTCATTGGATGATGTTTTATGGGAGCATTAAGGCATCAAATGTTTCAATTGGTGTTATATGCTATTCTTTAGTTGGTGTATTTACAGCCATATTCGAACCAGCAATACTTAAAAGAAGATTTTCATGGACCGAGATAGCGTTTTCGCTTATTACAGTATTAGGACTGTTATGCGTATTCTCGTTTGATTCCAGATACAGATACGGAATACTGATTGGTGTGGGAAGTGCTGCAATTAGTTCCATATATTCAATTTTCAACAAGAAATATAGTAAAGGTATAAAAAGCAGAACGGTATTATTTTATGAAATGTCTGCAGGATTGATTATTGTAACAGCAATTATACCAATATATACAACGATATTCAATATTCATCAAGATATACAGGTGATACCTAGTGGGAGCAATTTATGGTGGATGCTTTGCCATGCTTTATTCTGCACTGTAGGATTATATCTTCTGCAAATTCAGGCACTGCGTTCATTAAGCGCATTCACAGTAAACCTTACATACAACCTTGAGCCCTGCTACACCGTACTTATGGCATTCATATTCTTTGGTGAAGCAAAATATGTAAACCTTTCATTTTATATTGGCATTATACTGATATTAACAAGCGTTCTACTCCAAACGAGAAGAGCTGTAATACAAAATAAAGTAAATCAATTAAAATTATGAGTATTGTAATTGGAATTGACGTAGGCATAAGTACTACAAAGATTGTAGGTATTAATGAGGACGGAGTTGTTATCAATCCCTTCCGCATTAAGGCAACTGATCCGATAACTTCATTATACGGAGCTTTCGGCAAATATCTTCACGACAACAATATCAAGTTGGAGGATGTGGAAAAAGTAATGCTTACAGGTGTAGGGGCCGAATACATTGATGAAAACATATACGGTTTGTCTACTGGCAAAGCTGAAGAATTCATTGCTGACGGTCTTGGAGCAAGATATGAAAGTAAACTAGACAGAATGATTGTTGTCAGTATGGGAACAGGAACAAGCCTTGTAAAATGTGACGGCGAAGACATTCGACATATCGGTGGTATTGGTATTGGCGGGGGAACATTACAAGGACTGAGTCGCATAATGCTTCAAACAGATGATATAATGCAAGTTGCAACATTAGCAATGGAAGGCGATATATCAAAGATTAATCTTCTTATAGGTGACATTAGCGCAAAACCATTACCTGGATTGCCTATGACAGCGACTGCTAGTTTGTTTAGTAACGCTAAAGCAAATGCAAGCCGTGAAGATATTGCGATTGGATTAATCTATATGGTATTGCAAGCCGTAGGTTCTAGTAGTATATTAAGCAGCCAAGGAAGTGGAATAAAGGATTTCGTGATTATTGGAAATCTAACACTACTGCCACAGTGTAGAGAAGTCTACCCTTCTATGGAAAAACTATATGGTGTACATTTCAGAATACCAAAATACAGCGAATTCTGTACCGCTATTGGTGCAGCTCTATCTTATACACAGAAACGATAAAATATGAACCGGAGAACTTTCATTATACTTTTGACATTCTTATCAACTACCCTACTCTCCTTTGCTCAACCAAAAAGAGAAGTAAGGGCTGTTTGGCTTACAACTATTGGTGGATTAGACTGGCCCCACAGCTACTCACAGCATAGCCAATCAATGGAAAAACAGAAACAAGAACTGACAAATATACTTGACAAGCTCCAAAAAGCAGGAATCAATACTGTACTCTTACAAACACGAGTAAGAGGTACAATGATTTACCCTTCAGAATATGAACCTTGGGATGGTTGCCTTAGTGGTTGTCCTGGAAAGAGCCCTGGTTATGACGCTCTAGAATTTACAATTAATGAATGCCACAAAAGAGGAATGGAACTACATGCTTGGGTTGTGACAATTCCTGTTGGTAAATGGAATTCTCTAGGCTGTAAAAGACTGCGACAAAGATTTCCTAGATTAATACGCAAGATTGCTGATGAGGGATACATGAATCCAGAAATGCCAGAAACAGCCACTTATCTTGCGACTTTATGCAAAGAGATTACTGAGAAATATGATATAGATGGAATCAACCTTGACTATATAAGATATCCTGAAACATGGAAAATTAAGGTTAGCGGAAATCAAGGAAGACAATATATCACTAGAATCGTAGAGGCTATCAGCCATCAAGTAAAAAGTATTAAGCCTTGGGTGAAAATGAGTTGTTCGCCTATCGGAAAAGCTGATGACCTTACAAGATACTGGAGTCATGGCTGGAACGCCTACTCAAAGGTGTTACAAGATGCACAGGGATGGCTGAAAAGCGGACTCATGGACGAACTGTTTCCCATGATGTATTTCAAAGAAAACAATTTCTATCCTTTTGCGATTGACTGGAAAGAACTATCTGACAATAAAATTATATGTCCAGGACTTGGGATATACTTCATGTCACCAAGTGAAAAAGATTGGAGTCTTGATGACATAACACGTGAAATGGAAATAACACGTCAATACGGTATGGGGCACGCATATTTCAGAAGTAAATTTTTTACTGATGATACAAAGGGTATATATGATTTCGCAAAAAATGAATTTGATACATCACCTGCCCTAGTGCCTGCTATGACATGGATAGACAGCATTGCGCCAAAGGCACCTACAGGCTTGACTAAAAGCAACGGAGTATTGCGTTGGAATAAGGAAAAAGATATTACGTACAACATATATAGCAGTAGGACATGGCCTGTGGATACAAGCAAGCCAGAAAATCTAATGCTTACAAGGCAAGAAACTAATATTATATCTATCCCTGTAAATGACGACAGATACTATGCTGTTGCAGCAATGGATAGATATGGCAATGAAAGTGAAGCCGTACAAAGTGTGTCAAAGGTTTGCAATACATCAAACCTTATCTCTAATGATGGAAAGAAAGCAATATTACCGACATGGTGTAAAGAGTGTGACGGAATGATTATTGCTACCGGATTAAACGGCAACGGAATAAAAACATTACATGCGAAATCGAATGTCGTTGATATTACAAGCCTAGAAGATGGTATGTACACGATAAGAATCATAAATAAAAAAGGCATAAGCCACAGAATAGGGTTTATCAAAATAAAAAGATTTTAGGCAAAATATTTGGAAGATACAATAAAAGAAATTATCTTTGCAGTATAAAGGAGAAAGATATTCGGGGTTGTGTCGGTTTGATCGGGATACTCATCAAATAATATCGAAAACCGAGAAAGTTTCTTATGTCTATGGCGGGCCGCATAAACTTCTTAGAAGGTAAGTCTGTTGACCAGCGGATTACAAAAACTGGGAGCTCTCAAATCTTGAATTGCTCGGAGTTTCATCACATCATCGAGCAACCCCTTTTTTCCCCTTTTTATTAAATCAATATCTTATTTTTATGTTTAGTGGAATTGTAGAAGAAATGGCTACAGTAGTAGCTATTAAGAGAGACAAAGGAAATATTGACCTAACAATGAAATGCTCATTCACAAATGAGTTAAAAATAGACCAAAGCATATCTCATAATGGCGTATGCCTGACTGTTGTAAACATTGAAGGCGATACTTATACTGTTACAGCAATGAAAGAGACTCTTGATAGGTCAAATCTTGGTTTGCTTGAAATTGGTAACCACGTGAACGTAGAACGTTCTATGATAATGAACGGTAGGCTTGACGGACACATAGTACAAGGACATGTCGACGAAACCGCAAAATGTATTAATATCAAAGATGCTGACGGAAGTACCTATTTTACATTTGAATACAAACAGGATAAAGAAATGGCTAAAAAAGGCTATTTTACTGTAGATAAAGGTTCAGTTACAGTTAACGGAGTATCATTAACAGTCTGTGAACCTACAGAAAATACTTTTACTGTAGCAATAATACCTTATACAAAAGCAACTACAAATTTTTGCGATATAAAGTTAGAGAGTTGTGTAAATATAGAATTTGATATATTAGGTAAGTATATAGCCAGATTGCAGTCTATTTAACAACTGCAATCTTTTTTATTGCCAACATTTTAAAAGTTTTGTTAATTTTTACACCAACAAATAAACTTTTTATCATCTTTTTACATCTAAAACTATAGATTTGATATGAACAATAACATAATTAAATACAAAGTGAATAAAATCATAATAGAAGTCCTACTATGCACAGGATTTATTCTTTTCCCGATGTGCGCTTCTGCTAGAAGTTGGACATTAAAGGATTGTATTGAATATGCAATAACGAACAATATAACAATACAGAAAAAGAGTCTTGCAAAACTAAGTGCACGTGAAGATATAAAACTGAGTCAGGCAGAACTGTTGCCGTCTTTATCACTCAGTACATCACAAAACCTAACATACAATCCATGGCCTCAAACAGGAAGTTTTGTAGTTGCTGGGGACAAAGTGCAAACAAGTGTTGACAAAACATATTACAACGGAAGCTATGGTGTAAACGCAAATTGGACTGTATGGAATGGTAACAGAAACCGCAATCAGATAAAATTGAATAAGGTTTCTGAGCAGCAAACGGAACTGGATTCTGCTGTTACAGCAAATTCTCTTATGGAACAAATAGCGCAATTATACGTTCAAATATTATATTCTAATGAGGCTGTTAATGTAAACAATGAAACCCTTGCAACAAGTAAGAAAAACGAGGAAAGAGGAATAATGATGATGAAGGTTGGTAAGATGAGTAAAGCTGATCTTGCTCAACTAACAGCACAAAGAGCAAAGGATGAATATGCAATAATCGAGTCAGAAAGTAATCTGAAAAATTATAAACGACAATTAAAACAACTATTACAGATTACTAACAACGAAGACTTTGACATAACCATACCTGAGACCACAGACGAAATGGCTTTAGAAAATATCCCTACAATAAATGACGTATACGATCTGGCGCTAAACAGACCTGAGATAAAAGGTGCTCAACTTGGTATACAAGGCAGTGATATTAGCATAAAAATAGCCAAAGCCCAAAAGCTACCTACAGTAAGTATGAATGCTGGTTTTAACACAAACACGACATCTATGAACAGTAATGCTTGGGATAAGCAGATTAAGAACAACTTTGCGTTGGGCGGCGGATTCACTGTCAGCGTGCCAATATTTGACAACAGACAAGCTAAGACTGCAATAAACAAAGCAAGAATACAACGTGAGAATTATATGCTTGACTTAAAAGATAAACAAACAAGCCTATACTCGACCATAGAAAACTATTGGTTACAGGCTAATAATAATCAAAGCTTGTTTAAGAGTGCAAAGGTTAGTACACAAAGTTCTAAAGAAAGCTATGAACTATTAAGTGAACAATTCAATCTAGGTTTAAAAAATATCATCGAGTTGATGACCGGAAAAGACAACCTATTGAGAGCACAACAAAACGAGCTTCAAAGCAAATATCTTACAATATTAAACATAGACATGTTGAAATTCTATATGAATGGAGATATAAAATAAAATGACACATTACATTACGAGAAAATAACATAACAACCCAAACAAATTTGTATGATGCTAAATTGTATTTTAATTGAAAATGACGCTAGTACGGCAGAAAAGATGAGCGAATATCTGAGAAATATACCATTTCTCAATCTAACAGATAGTTGTACTAATGCCATAGAGGCAATGAAGGTCATCAGAAATTCGCATATTGACATAGCCTTCATCAACATCCGATTACCGGAAATGAGTGGTGTGGAATTTGCGAAGATGCTTCCAGAAACATTAAAAGTGATATTCCTTGTTGACAACAAATCACATGCCATCGAAGGATATCAAGTCAATGCTGTTGATTGCCTAATGAATCCGGCAAACTTTGAAGATATATTAAAGGCTGCCGCTAAAGCCAAGGCATTTTTCTCTGAAACAGAGAAAACACCTGACTTAAAGAGTAACAGTTTCATCTTTATAAAGAGTGATTACAAAGTCATAAAGGTAAATCTGTCAAACATCTTATTTATTGAGGGTGTAAAGGACTATGTAAAATTCTATGTTGACAACGGTAAACAACCGATAATGTCACTCATGAACATGAAAGAACTCGAAAAAGCTATTACCGGTGAAGATTTCATGAGAATACACCGTTCATACATAGCTAACCTTTCAAAAATAGACATGATTGAGCGAATGCATCTTGTATATGGAGATCTAAATATCCCTATATCAGAATCTTACAAGGAGAATGTCCTTAAATATGTAGCAAAACATAGTATTTAGTGTTACTTTTATAATGAAAGTATTTCAGACGGTTTCTCAACGAATACACTAGCACCGTGTTCGATGAGAAACTGTTTACTTCTAAATCCCCATAACACACTGATACACGGCATGCCACAATTTTGTGCCGTCATGACATCAACATCACTATCACCGATATAGACAGCACTATTTTTATCAACATCCAACTGTCTTAATGCTTCTAAAACCGTATCAGGTGAAGGTTTCTTTTTTATATTTTCGCGTTCACCAATTGCAACCGTCACATATTCTCCAAAGAAATGTCTAACAAGTTCTTGAGTTGCAGCATAAAATTTATTGCTAACAACAGCAATATTGCAACCATTTTTTTTCAGTTCTCCTAACATATTAAGAATACCACTATATGGTGAAGTATGATCAACATTGTGAATCAGATAATGCTGGCGAAAGTCAGAATATGTCTTTTCAAAAAGTTCATTATTATCTCCTCCAGGAATAGCACGTTCCATCAATTTACGCACACCATTACCAACAAACATCCTTACTTCATCAATTGATCGTTCAGGCATATTATTCATACGCAGTGCATAATTACAACTTGCTGCTATATCCGTTAAGGAATCAAGCAACGTTCCATCTAAATCAAAAATATAAGACTTATATTTCATACCCTAAAAATAATACCTATCATAATAACATGAGATTATGCAAAGTTAAGAAAAAAAAGTGATTGATGAGCACAAGATAAAAAAAATTGATGTATCTTTGCGCACGATTTCAACATATAATTATGAAAAAGGATTTTAAGAAAAAGTATCTTGCTCCCGCCACAGCTTTCATTTTGATTGTTTTAGGAGTGATTTACTACTACTTTTTTTCAGGTTTTTCCGTAAAGAAAGACGTTGAGTACGTATACATTGACAACGATGATAACATCGATTCTGTATACAGTAAGATTGAGCCAATCGCCTCTAGTCATGGAATGAGTGCTTTCAAGGCACTTTCACACCAGTTTAATTACAAAGACAAAATCAAAACAGGTAGATATGCTATTAAACCTAGCGAAGGAGCTTTAAGAATCTTCCGACACATGAAAAACGGATTGCAGACTCCTGTTAGTCTAACAATTCCCAGCGTTAGAACTTTAGACAAGCTATCAGCTGAAATTTCTAAGAAACTTATGATTGACAGCACACAGCTGTACAAGAAATTAACAGATGAAGCCACTTGTCAGAAATACGGATACGATACTGCAACTATTGCTTGTATGTTCATTCCAAACACATACGACATTTATTGGAACGTATCAATAGATAAATTCCTTGATCGTATGCAAAAAGAGAGTAAGAAATTCTGGAACTTTGAAAGAACTGAAAAAGCTAAACAAGAGAATCTTACAGCTAATCAAGTCATAACACTTGCTAGTATCATTGACGAAGAAACTGCTAACAATTCTGAAAAGCCAATGATTGCAGGAATGTATTATAATCGTCTGATGTTCCGCGACGCGAAATATCCAGAAGGAATGCCACTTCAGGCCGACCCTACAATAAAGTTTGCATGGAAGAAGTTCGACCTCAAGCGTATATATAACAATTTATTGTTTATAAAGAGCCCATACAATACATACAAAAATCCTGGGCTTCCTCCTGGTCCTATACGCATTCCATCAGTAGCAGGTATTGATGCTGTTCTAAATAGAGTACATCATAATTATCTATATATGTGTGCAAAAGAAGACTTTAGCGGTACCCATAACTTCGCAACAACTTACGAAGAGCATATGAAGAACGCAGCTAAATATTCGAAAGCACTTAACGAACGTGGGATTAAATAAAAAAAAATGCCGCCCTCTTCACAGAGTGCGGCATCAATCTCAATAGGTATTAGCTTTTTTTTAAGGTAAAAAGATTGTATTCAGGATAACATTTGCAAAGATAAATGATTTTTCATTTCCATGCAAATGTTTTTTTATGTTTATAAACATGTTTTTACCATCATATTTATTCAATTTGTAATATTTATTAGTAGAATAACTAAATTTTACTAATATAGAAAATAAATTTATGATTGCGAAAAACCAATGATATGGCATTCCATACAGTATATAATGGAAATTTTATCTCTATTCGCTTCGATTAATCAGATTTTTGCGCTATCTTTGCAGTCAATAATTACATTAATAAATAAAAATCACACAAATTTGTTGATTCTTAACCTTAATGTAGTTACCTTTGCAAAACAAAAATAATAAGTATATACATTATGGCAAATAAAGAAGAAATTAACGAAGAGAAGAAGAGCATTAGCTTCGTAGAACAATTTGTTGAAGAAGATCTTGCCAATGGCAAGAATGGAGGAAAAATACAAACTCGTTTTCCGCCAGAACCTAACGGATATCTTCATATCGGACACGCTAAAGCTATATGTATGGACTTTGGAGTTGCTGAAACATATAATGGAGTATGCAACCTTCGCTTTGATGATACCAACCCTAGCAAGGAAAACAATGAGTATGTAGAAAATATACTTAACGATATCAAATGGTTGGGATTCAAATGGGGAAACATTTACTATGCTTCTGATTACTTTGAGAAATTATGGGATTTTGCCGTCTGGATGATAAAGAAGGGATACGCTTACGTAGACCAACAGACTAGTGAGGATATTGCCTCACAAAAGGGCACTCCAACAACCCCAGGTACACCTAGTCCATTTCGTGACCGCCCAGTAGAAGAAAATCTTGATCTCTTTGAGAAGATGAATACTCCTGAAGCAGTAGAAGGTAGCATGGTACTACGTGCCAAACTAGATATGGCAAATCCAAACATGCACTTCCGTGACCCTATAATGTATAGAATTATACAAACTTCTCATCACCGCACAGGAACAAAATGGCATTGTTACCCAATGTATGACTTTGCACACGGACAAAGTGATTACTTTGAAGGTGTAACACATTCTATTTGTACTTTGGAATTTGTACCTCACCGTCCTCTATATGATAAGTTCGTCGACTTATTAAAAGAATATGATGAAACAGGAATCAAAGGTGATATGCATGACAATCGCCCACGACAGATAGAATTCAACCGTCTGAATCTTACTTACACAGTAATGAGTAAACGTAAGTTGCACACACTTGTTGATGAAAATTTGGTTAATGGCTGGGATGATCCTCGCATGCCGACACTTTGTGGTATGCGCCGTCGTGGTTACAGCCCTGAAAGCATCAGAATGTTTATCAATTCTATTGGTTATACAAAGTTTGATGCACTAAACGACATGGCTTTATTGGAAGCTAGCGTTCGCGAAGATCTAAACAAAAAGGCTATCCGTGTAAGCGCAGTACTAGATCCTGTAAAACTTGTAATAACCAACTATCCTGATAATCAAACAGAAGAGATGGATGCAATAAACAACCCTGAAAACGAAACAGCAGGAAGCCATAAGATTATCTTCACAAAGAATCTTTGGATTGAACGTGCTGATTTCATGGAAGATGCTCCGAAAAAGTTCTTCAGAATGACTCCAGGAAAAGAGGTTCGCCTTAAAAATGCATACATCATAAAATGTACAGGATGCACAAAGGATGCAGAAGGTAACATTGTCGAAATACAAGCAGAATACGACCCAGAAAGCAAGAGTGGAATGGAAGGTGCCAACCGCAAGGTAAAAGGTACACTTCATTGGGTATCTGTTGATCATTGTCAGAAAGCTGAAATCCGCGAATATGACCGCCTTTTCAATATTGAAAATCCATCTGCTGACGAGCGTGATTTTAGAGAACTATTAAATCCAGACAGCCTTAAAATTTACAATAATTGTTATGTTGAAAACTATGCTGCAACATTGCTACATGGTGAATATTTACAATTCCAACGTACAGGCTATTTCATTGCTGACCCAGACTCTACAACCGAGCATGTTGTTTACAACAAGACTGTTGGTTTAAAAGATACATGGGCAAAGCAGAATAAATAAAAGGCTGTCATTAAATTACTAAAAAACTATTAATGAAGCATTTAGACCAATCAGAGTATTTTGAGCAAGACGATTTCCTCGATATTTTAAAAGAGTATGAGGAAGCACGCAAGAACGGTAAGGACATCTATCTTGAAACAGATGTTCTTGCCAATATAGCTGGATACTATGAAACTCGTGATAATTCACTTGCCGCGATAGATACAATTGATTATGCAATAAGACTCTATCCTGGTGACGTGTACCCATTGGTATTCAGAGCAAGAATGGCAATATTGATGGAAGATGATATTGTAAAAGCAAAAAAATATCTTAAAGCTATAATAGATAAGCACGACATAGAATATTACTATGCTGTAGCTGAAGTGAAAATTGCAGAGGGACATCCAGAACTAGCTTCTAAGTATCTTAAACGTAAGGCAAATGATATTGATGAAGATGATGCGGAAAGCTATATAATAGAAGTAGCTACTCTTTTCGCAGACTACAAAGAACTAGAAATAGCGAAAAAGTGGATTGACACTTCCAACAATCCTGACGACCCAGACTATTGGCAAGTTAAGGGACAAATTGAATTGGGATTGGGTAATCTAAAAGAAAGTGAATTCATATATAACAGTCTTCTAGACAAAGAACCCTACTCTACTGAATATTGGAATCAATTGGCATCTACTCAATTGCTTAATTCTGAATTTAGCGACTGTATATCTAGTAGTGAATTTTCAATTGCGATAAATCCTAATGATGCAGACGCTATACTAAACAAGAGTAATGGGCTTTTCGGATTGGAAAACTTTGAGGAATCTCTGAAATATTCAAAGAGATACATAGAACTATGTCCTGATGAATATTCAGGTTATATATTGCAAGGCATGGCACTAAATAATCTTGGACGCTATGAAGAAGCAATAGATATTTTTAATAAGGCGCTTAAAAATTGTCCAGATTATCCCCCCGCTAAAAACGAAATATATGAAGAGCTAACTAATGCACTCTCGCTAGCAGATAAACTTGACGAAGCTATAAAAATCGCAGACGACTGCTATAAAAATAGCGGAAGCGTCGAAACCATCCTTAACAAGGGAAATTTATATCTGCAACATGGTGATATGGAAAATGCCAGAGAAGTATTTGAAAGAGCGGCAAAAGAATCTAACAATAATCCAGAAACATATGTACGTATCTCCGCAGCACTTATGGATAATGGATACGTAGAAATGGCATATAAGATTCTTCATTGCATGATTAATGACGATGAAGCACAATCAGATAAGGTATATGTGTTCCTAGCTGCCTGCTGCAAAACTTTGGGATATGAAGACGAATTCAAAAAAGCTGTAAAAAAAGCAGTAAAGAAAACTCCTAATGAAGCAAAAAAAATATTAAAGGAATATTTTCCAGAGAATATGGATCCCAAAGACTATTATAAATATCTAACTAACACAAAAAAAGATCAGTAATGAATTGGCTATCTACACTATTAGGTAATCTTAATTATGGCACTATTTTCCTTCTTATGTTATTGGAGAGTACTGTCATCCCTGTTCCATCTGAATTTGTAGTATCTCCAGCTGCATATCATGCAGCAGGAGGCAATTTAAACGTATTTCTGGTAATACTATTCGCAACTCTAGGTGCAGACTGTGGAGCAACTATAAATTACTTAGCAGGTTACTATTTGGGAAGACCTATAATTTATCGTTTCGCCAACAGTAAATGGGGCAAGATGTGCCTCCTTAATCAACACAAGGTAGAAAAAAGCGAGAAATTCTTCTACCAACATGGAATGGTTGCTACTATAACAGGTAGACTTATACCAGGAATTAGGCATCTTATATCAATTCCTGCAGGTCTGTCGAAAATGAAATATTGGCAATTTCTGCTCTACACAACGCTTGGTGCGGGACTATGGAATTGCATTCTAGCTGGACTTGGATGGTATTTACATGCTATTGTTCCAGAAGATAAACTGACTGATAAGATCATGGAATATGGAGAATATATAAAGGTTATCATAATGGCGCTTGTTGCAATAGCATTTATATATTTCTTAGTGAAGTGGTATATTAACAGAAGAAAAAAATTAGGACTTGACTAAATTGCCAAGTCCTTTTTCAGTTCATAGGTACTGGCATTTAACAAATGCTACAAAAGTAATATTTCCAACCACAACAAAGGTTCTTCATCAATTTAGGGAAATATCCTCTATAATGGACCAAGCTCTACTAGAAAAAGTTTTTTTAATGCCACTAATGTCATAATGTCACAAACCCTTTATTTATAAGGGATGAGCGAGTGACATTAAGTGACATTATCGAGGTAAAAGTGACATTAAACAGCAAATCATACCTGTTTTTGGCAATTTTTCACCAAATATGCACTAAACGTATAGACTCATTTTTCGTTTGTAGAGGTCTGTACTCGTCATCGTGTGCACTATACTTCGCAAAATGACAAGTTCATATCTCAGAACTTAACAGCAAAGATCATAGTAATTGTCATCAATCCTTTTGTTGTAGTTTTATTGATAATCATTCGTTTACCTGCGTCAGGTAATATCCTTTTTCACGCTGGGCAATCCTATTACCTAACGTAGGTAATAGAGTTGTTCACGCTAGGTAACCCGATTACCTACGTTGGGTAATCGGATTACACACATGCTGAGGTAATTGTATTACACACGTGTTGATGTAACTTGATTACACACACGTTATGTAACTGGATTACACAAAAGTTGTGAACATTTAGGTAATTGTTAGTGAGCTTAGTTTATAAATATATTTATGTTCTTCAAGTTCATTCTTGTTTATATAAATGTATTAAATAGATTTTTTAATTATCTACACTGTTCAAAAGCTTGCGTTTGTGAAAACTCTATAAGCACAAATATATGATGCAAATAGCATAATTGCGGAAAAAACGCTAAAAACAGGTGTACTCTAGGGGTTAATGCCACTTTTACCCCGATAATGTCACTAAATGTCACTCGCTCATCCCTTATAAATAAAGGGTTTGTGACATTATGACATTAGTGACATTAAAAAAACTTTTTGTAGTAGAGATTAGATATGTTACTCAACACATAAGAATTCTTCCTTTTCAGGAAAACTCTATGCATAGGATTGTTAATCCCCAACTTTACAAACAGACCCACTTTCAGCCTTTAGAATACGTCGTTATTGGCAAAAAAAAGAAAGAGACAATCTATAATAGATTGTCTCTTTCTTAATTTGTCGGGGCGACAGGATTCGAACCTGCGGCCGCCTGGTCCCAAACCAGGAGCGCTACCGGGCTGCGCTACACCCCGCTTGCATAGAATAAGATTAAAAGTCGGGGCGACAGGATTCGAACCTGCGGCCGCCTGGTCCCAAACCAGGAGCGCTACCGGGCTGCGCTACACCCCGCTTTGCATCTTATTTCTCAATTGCGAATGCAAAGGTATCACTTTTATCCGAAAGCACCAAATAATTCAATGTTTTTTTTATAACTTTTATATAAAATCCACGACTACTTAATAAGTAAAACTACATGCATTGCATGTAAGCAGTTACAGATATATACTCAAAAAGCATCCATCATCATCTAAATAAAACAAATAATGAATCAAACATCTGTCTTTATAATATAAACAGTTATCTTGTAAAAACGTAATCTGATAGTATTTTAATGAATATGCATCAACAACAAAATGCAAACTATTCATTTTTTACTAAGGAAATATTCAATCAACATAAACGAATATGAAAACCTAAAATCTACAAATAAACAAAAAGATACTAATAAAAAAAAAGATACTAATAAAAAAAGGCTACAGAAAAACTGTAGCCTTTTAGTATATTTGATATACAATTTACTTGATTATGCCCTGCTCTACGAATACCTTCTTTAGAGCAATAACACCACGCTCAACCTGTTCTTTTGTATGATTTGCCATAAGGGCAAAACGAACAAGTGTGTCCTGAGGAGCACAAGCTGGTGGAATAACAGGATTTATAAAGACACCTGCATCAAAAGCCAACTTAGTTACAATGAATGTTTTTTCAATATCACGTACATAAAGTGGAATGATAGGGCTCTCAGTCTCACCAATTTCAAATCCCTCTTCGCGGAAACGTTTTAATGCATACTTGGTAACATCCCAAAGACGCTCTATGCGCTCTGGCTCCTGCTGCAAGATATGAAGTGCTTCCATAGCAGCAGCTGTTGCGGCTGGAGTATTTGATGCACTAAAGATATATGTACGACATGTATGACGAAGAAAGTTTATTGTATCCTCATCAGAAGCAATAAAGCCACCAATTGAAGCTAAGCTCTTTGAGAATGTACCCATGATAAGATCAATCTCATCTGTAAGACCAAAGTAGTCACAAACACCACGTCCATTCTTTCCGAATACACCTAGACCGTGTGCCTCATCAACCATGACAGAGCAATTATACTTATGCTTTAATTCTACGATTTCTGGCAATTTAGCAAGGTCGCCTTCCATAGAGAATACACCATCAACAACAATCAATTTGATAGAGTCTTGAGGTAATCCTTTCAATACACGCTCAAGGTCTTCCATATCGTTGTGCTTATAATGAAGCTGACGAGCAAATGACAAACGACGTCCATCTACAATACTTGCATGGTCACGGTCATCACAAATTACATAATCGCCCTTTCCGACAACTTGTGCCAACACACCTTGATTAACAGAAAAGCCCGTAGAGAAGCAAAGTGTATCATCTTTGTGAATAAATTCTGCGAGTTCTTTTTCCAACTGAACATGTAGATCGAGTGTTCCATTAAGGAAACGACTACCAGCACATCCTGAACCATATTTATCAAGAGCAGCCTTAGCTGCGTCAATAACTCTCTGGTCGCCAGTCAATCCAGTATAGGCATTAGAACCAAACATAAGAACATTATGACCAGCCATTTCAACTTCTGTACCCTGCTTGCTTGTTATAGCGCGAAAATAAGGATACACACCTGCCTCCATAAATTTTTGAGGCTCACGATATTTTTTGTATCTTTCTTGTAACTGTCCCATTTTAATAGGTGTAGTAAACTACTTTATATTCATTTTAGGCTGCAAAGATACAAAAAAGAACCAATAATTCTCCACTTTTCATAAGAAATATACCAAATAGTGAAAATAATCAAAGGTAAAACACATTTATAATACAATTTTATTAATTTTGCAGCAGATAATAAACTCATGGAAAAAAAGAAGATAATTTTTATAATGAATCCTATCTCGGGTACGGTTAATAAATCCGGAATACCGAGCTTGATTGATAAATATATCAATCATGATATATTCGATTATGAGATTTCACTTACAAAATATGCTGGACATGCGTCAGAAATTGCATCTAAAGCTAAAGACGACAACATTGACATCGTCGTAGCTGTAGGTGGTGACGGAACAGTGAATGAAGTGGCTAGAGCCATCGTAAATTCAAACACTGCAATCGGTATAATTCCATGTGGCTCGGGAAACGGACTGGCAAGACACTTGATGCTACCAATGAACTTAGCAAAAGCTATCCAGATAATTAATCTGTGCGAAATACATCAACTTGATTATGGCATAATAAACGATATTCCTTTTTTCTGCACATGCGGAATGGGATTTGATGCTTTTGTAAGCCATAAGTTTGCAGAAGCTGGTAAACGCGGTCCTATAACCTACGTAGAAAACGTTTTAAAAGAGGGGCTGAAATATAAGCCTGAAACTTATGAAATACAAGATGAAAAAGGCATTACACGTCTAAAAGCATTTCTCATATCATGCGCCAATGCATCACAATACGGAAACAATGCATATATAGCACCTCAAGCATCAATGAGCGATGGCTTGATGGATATAATTGTTATGGAACCATTTGATGTAATTGAAGCACCACAGATAAGCATAGACATGTTCAACAAGACTTTGGATAAAAATTCAAAGATAAAGACTTTTAAGTGCAAACATCTAAGCATACATCGCAAAGAACCTGGATATATCCACTATGACGGAGATCCTGTAATGACAGGAAAAGATATTGAAATCACACTAAAAGAAAAAGGTATAAAAGTTATAGTAAATCCAAATGCCAACAAAAAGTTACGCAAACCAAACGCTGTGCAAAACGCTGCAGCCGAACTGTTTAACGAAATAAATATTTTCAGAAAAGACATAAACAGACAAAAGAGACATATTCTGGCTATAAACAAAGTTATCCAACGTAGACTGAATTTATAAATAAAAGTCAGAAACTAAGTTTTCATACCATTCTGAACGTTCATTATGAGTCATCATTGTGAACGTTTTTGCGTCTATGACATCAGAGCGTTTGAGCTTAAATTCCAGCAAATAACGCTTAACCAGTTTACGCTCTACTGTCTTAATTCCATAAATGCGAGATATAAAGAATCCGCATAGACACGCCTCCTGTATAAATCTATCCTTATAATCAGATGGGATAATAGCTGAAAAACAACCTTCATCAGCTAACAATCTCATTGCAGAATGAAACAAATCTGAATAAGACAGCGTATCTGTATGACGCGCTATATTCCGAGTTTGATTAGGATTCTTCAATGAATCAATAAAGAATGGGGGATTTGTTACGATAGCATCAAAACGATCTGTAACTGATAGATTTTGAAAAGAAGTATGCTTGACCTCTATCCTATTAGCGAATATGCTGTTTGCAATATTTCTACCAGCCTGTAAAAAGGCATCCTCTGAAATATCTATTGCCATCAACTCCGCTTTTGGAAACCGCTGTGCCATCATCAAAGCGATCAATCCAGTGCCAGTACCTACATCAAGAATGCGATTGCCTCCTTTAGCCCAAGCTCCAAGCATGACCCCATCGGAGCCTACCTTCATGCCGTCAAAATCCTGATAGACATCAAATTGTCTGAATTTAAAGATATCACTGCTCATATTCAATCATCAGAATAACGTATATCGAATAGATTTATTTTATACATTTTACTGATTTACATATTATTAATTTGATTTTATCACTAGCTTTTGCAGAATTTCTAATTAAAATATGTATCTTTGCAGACCAAAAAGTTATCAATTATAAAAATGAATAACAAATATACATCGATACAAATGATTGCCGACTATGAAGGCGATATCAACAATCTGCTTGATATAAACATCGCCGGCGACATTCCTATTCTTGCTACACGTAACCTAGTATTGTTCCCAGGTATACTTATGCCTGTTTTAGTAGGTAGAGAACCTAGCGTAAAGCTCATAAAGAAACTACAAAAGAACCCTGAAACAATATTCGGAATATTCAGTCAGGAAGATGAAAATGTTGAAAATCCAACTTTCAAGGATTTATATAATAGCGGAGTCTATGCTAAGATTGTTAAAGTTGTTGAGATGCCAGGAGTTGAGAAAAACGTCACTGCCATCATTCAAGGATTAGGAAGATGCCAACTAGAGGATTTAGTAAAGACAAAACCATACTATGTAGGCAAAGTTTCACCTTTAGCTGAAAATATTACACCTGCAAAAGACAAAGATTTCAAAGCTATATACGAAACCGTACTTAACACGGCAAAAAAATACATCACTCTCAGTGATGAAATGCCTGATGAGTCTCAGTTTGCACTTGACAATATACACAATGATGTATTAACGATAAACTATGTTTGTTCAAACTTGCCTTTAGATGTTGAAGAGAAAATAAAACTTTTAAAAGCAAAAAATATACAGGAGCGCGCTTTATCACTACTGAAGATACTTGACCGTGATATTCAGCTAATGAAACTAAAGCAAGATATCTTCCAGAAGACTCGCACCGACCTTGATGATCAACAGAAAGAATACTTTCTGCAACAACAGATAAAGAACATCAAGGAAGAACTTGGACATGGCGAATCTCCAGAGGCACACGAGCTAGCAGAGAAGGCCAAGAACAAGAAATGGAACATAGATGTTTCGAAGACATTTTACAAGGAACTTGAAAAGTTAGAAACGTGTAATCCCCAAAGTCCTGAATACACCGTTCTGGTTAATTACCTACAAAACATGGTGAATTTACCTTGGGGTATATACACTAAAGATGACTTGAATATCAATCGTGCCCAAAAGGTTTTGGACCACGACCACTATGGCATGGAAAAAGTTAAGGAAAGAATCCTTGAATACATTTCCGTACTACAGTTACGCGGAGACCTTAAATCACCAATAATCTGTCTTTATGGCCCTCCTGGAGTCGGCAAAACTTCTCTCGGAAAAAGCATTGCAGAATCTTTACACCGTAAGTATGTACGCGTATCGTTAGGTGGTGTACACGATGAATCAGAGATTCGCGGACATCGCCGCACATATATTGGTGCAATGCCTGGAAGAATCATAAAGAGCATACAAAAAGCAGGCTCAAGTAACCCGGTATTCATACTTGATGAGATTGATAAGGTTACTCAAAACACCGTAAATGGTGATCCTTCATCTGCACTTCTTGAAGTTTTAGATCCAGAACAGAACAACGCATTCCACGATAATTATCTTGACGTGGATTATGACTTATCAAAGGTGTTGTTTATTGCTACAGCAAATGATCTAAATACAATTCCACGCCCTCTACTCGACCGTATGGAAATAATTGAGGTTAGCGGATATATTACAGAAGAAAAGATTGAAATAGCAAAACGCCATCTTCTTCCTAAAGAACTTGAGAATACAGGTCTAGATTCTATAAGACCTAAAATAAAATTCAACAAGGTCGCCCTTGAAAGAATTATAGAACAATACACACGTGAAAGCGGTGTAAGACAACTAGAAAAGCAAATAAACAAAGCTTTACGCAAAATAGCATACGAAAAAGCTGTTAAGGGATATATCGTAGAAAACAACATTACTCCAAACGAAATCGAATCGCTATTGGGTAAAGCACCTTTCTACAGAGATATATACCAAGGTAATGACTATGCTGGAGTAGTAACAGGCTTGGCTTGGACAAGTGTTGGTGGTGAAATCTTGTTTATTGAAACATCACTCAATCAGGGTAAGGGCGGTAAACTCACCTTAACAGGTAATCTTGGTGACGTGATGAAGGAATCGGCAATGATAGCTCTACAATACGTAAAGGCTCACATTGACAATTTAAACGTTGACTACCGCATCTTTGACAACTGGAATATACATATTCATGTACCAGAAGGCGCAACACCTAAAGATGGTCCTTCTGCAGGTATAACAATCGCTACATCAATAGCATCTGCTATAACCCAACGCAAAGTGCGCAAAAATACAGCTATGACTGGTGAGATTACTCTTAGAGGTAAAGTTCTCCCTGTAGGTGGTATAAAAGAAAAAATACTTGCAGCAAAGCGTGCAGGAATAACAGACATCGTGATGTGCAAGGAAAACCAAAAGGATATAGAGGAAATACCTGAGAAATATCGTATTGGTGTAGAGTTCCATTACGTTGAGAATGTTCAACAGGTATGGGATTTCGCCCTAACAGAAGAGAAAGTAGAGAATGCTGTAGAATTTACTATCCCTGAAGAAAAAGACAAATGACATTTGAAGTTCAACACACAGATAACGCAAGCGACGCACGCACAGGAGTCATTACAACCGATCACGGGCAGATAAAGACCCCAATCTTTATGCCAGTAGGCACAGCTGGTACCGTAAAGGGTGTACACTTCAGTGAATTGCGTGATCAGATAAATGCCCAGATCATTCTTGGAAACACGTATCATCTGTATCTTCGTCCTGGATTGGAAACACTCCGTGCAGCAGGTGGATTGCACGGTTTTAACGGATGGGAACGTCCTATTCTTACAGACAGTGGAGGCTTTCAAGTGTTTTCACTGACTGGCATTCGTAAACTAACCGAAGAAGGATGCACTTTCCAGTCACATATTGACGGAAGCAAACACATTTTCACCCCTGAGAACGTTATGGATACAGAACGTGTCATCGGTGCAGACATCATGATGGCACTAGACGAATGTCCTCCTGGCAAAAGTGACTATGCGTATGCCAAGAAAAGTCTTGCTATGACTCAAAGATGGCTAGATAGATGCTTTAAAAGATTTAAAGAGACAGAACCACTTTACGGATACAATCAAAGTCTCTTCCCCATTGTTCAGGGATGCACATATAAGGACTTACGACGCGATGCTGCGAAATTTGTTGCTGACAAAGGTGCTGACGGAAATGCCATAGGTGGTCTTGCTGTAGGAGAGCCAACTGATATCATGTATGAGATGATTGAAGTGGTTAACGAAATCCTACCAAAAGACAAGCCTCGTTATCTAATGGGAGTTGGAACACCTCAAAACATTTTAGAAGCAATAGAGCGTGGTGTTGACATGTTTGATTGTGTTATGCCTACACGTAACGGGCGCAACGCATTATTGTTTACTTACAATGGGACAATGAACATGCGTAACAAAAAATGGGAGAATGATTTCACTCCAATTGACGAAGACGGATGTGAAGTTGACAAAGTATATACCAAAGCATATCTCCATCATTTGTTCAAGGCAAAAGAACTTCTTGCTATGCAAATAGGAAGTATACACAATCTGGCTTTCTACCTACGATTAGTTACAGATGCCAGAAATCACATTGAGAAAGGTGACTTTGTTGCATGGAAAAACTCGATAATAGATCAATTAGGTCAACGTTTATAAATAATCATGACGGAATTCAGTAGACTTAAAAAACATCATAAATTATATAGCTTTCTGCGCTGGACCAGCAAGCACCCAGTATGGCTGCACAGATTGGTTAGATGGCTTCATAGCCATACAGCATGGTTGCGTAAAATTTTAAGATGGACATGCCATAAGATGCGTTGGATGAAGTATCTGAATCCTTTACGCTACATCAAGAGAATTGATTGGTATATTATCAAGAAATTTATTGGTACCTACATCTACTCAATAGCCTTGATTATAAGCATATCGATTGTATTTGATATAAATGAGAACTTGGCGAAATTCAGTCAATATCATGCGCCTTTAAAAGCCATTGTTTTTGATTATTACATGAATTTCATACCATACTTCGCCAATCTGTTCAGCCCATTATTTGTCTTCATTGCGGTAATATTCTTTACGTCAAAACTAGCAGGAAACAGTGAAATTATTTCCATGCTTGCTACAGGTATATCTTTTAGACGTCTTATGCGTCCATATATGATTTCATGTATATTGTTATCTTCGTTGTCTTTTTATTTAAGTGCATACGTTATTCCGCATAGTAATGTCATAAGGCAGAATTTTGAGTCAATGTATAAAAACAAAAAGAAAAACACTGCCGCAGATAATGTTATGCTCCAAGTGGAAAGAGGTACAATTGCGTATATTCAGCACTATGACAACAATGCGAAAAAAGGCTATGGATTCTCTTTAGACAAGTTCAACAACAAAAAACTTGTCAGCCACATGACAGCAATGGAAATCCAATATGATACTGTGAGCGACTCAAAATATCACTGGTCAGCCAGTAATTATAAGATACGCAGATTTAATGGATACCGAGAACAAATAGAGACAGGAGCAAGAAAAGATACTTTAATACAAATGGAACCTAATGACTTGGTGTACTCAAAAGGACAACAAGAAACATTCACAAGTCCTGAACTACAAAATTACATAGCAAAACAAATAGATCGTGGTTCCAGTAATGTAGTACAATATCAGGTAGAATATCACAAACGAATAGCTGCAAGCTTTGCATCATTCATACTGACGATTATTGGTCTTTCACTATCAGCAAAGAAACGTAAAGGCGGTATGGGTATGTATCTTGGAATAGGTATGGCACTCAGCTTTATATATATAATGTTGCAGACGGTATCATCAACATTTGCCATAAATGCTAATCTCCCACCAATGATAGCAGCATGGATACCAAATATAATATTTGCCGCTGTGGCTTATTTCTGCTACAGACAGGCACCAAATTAATAAAAAGAAATTTATGTATTTCGACGAGTTAAATTTAAATGAAAACGTACTAGACGCTCTATATGATATGCATTTTGACGAATGCACACCTGTTCAGGAAAAATGTATTCCTGAAATATTAAAGGGCAAAGACGTATTAGGGGTAGCACAAACAGGAACAGGAAAAACGGCAGCATATTTATTGCCCGTATTAAGTAAACTGGATGACGGCGGTTATCCCGACAAGGCGATAAATTGCCTTATTATGAGTCCTACACGCGAACTTGCACAACAGATAGACCAAGCGATGCAAGGATTTGGATATTACCTTAACGGGGTAAGCAGTGTTGCCGTTTACGGCGGTAATGACGGAAACCGTTATGATCAAGAGATTAAGAGTTTACAACTTGGAGCAGACATTATTATTGCCACACCAGGACGACTTATTTCTCATATCAGTCTTGGCAATGTCGACTTGAGTAAAGTCTCATTCTTCATTCTTGACGAAGCTGACAGAATGCTTGATATGGGATTTTCTGATGATATCATAAAGATAGCAAATAAACTACCAAAGACTTGCCAAACAATCATGTTTTCGGCAACAATGCCTAGCAAGATTGAGGGACTAGCAAAGACTTTGCTAAAGGATCCAGTAGAACTAAAACTTGCTGTTAGTAAGCCTGCTGAGAAAATAAAGCAGATGGCTTATGTTTGTTATGAAACTCAGAAAATGGGTGTCATAAAAGATATATTCAAGAATGGTGATCTTCAGCGTGTAATCATCTTCTGCGGAAGCAAAATAAAAGTAAAGCAGGTAGCTGGTGCTCTTCAACGCAAGCATATCAATTGTGGTGAAATGCATTCAGACTTGGATCAGGCTACTCGTGATGATGTGATGTTCAAATTCAAGAGTGGACAATTAGATGTACTCGTAGCTACAGATATCGTATCACGTGGAATAGACATTGACGACATTGCAATGGTAATTAATTACGATGTGCCTCACGATGCAGAGGATTATGTTCATAGAATTGGACGTACTGCAAGAGCTGCACGTACTGGTACAGCAATAACTTTTGTATCAGAAGATGATATTTACTATTTCCAGCAGATTGAGAAATTCCTTGAAAAAGATGTAGAGAAAGTTCCTCTACCTGTAGGATTAGGTGAATCACCAGAATACAAGTCTGACGGAAAGCCTAAGAATGGAACTTCAGCAAAGAACCGCAGGAGAAATGACAGAGACCAGTCAACACACAAGGATAAGAAGCAACAGAACCACAGACAGAAAAATAGCAATGCGAACAACGCAACTACAACAGAAGGTGAAGTCGCACCAAAAAGTAATTATCCAAAGAAACGCTATTATACAGCTGAAGAAAGACGTGAATACAAAGCACGCAACAGCAATAAGGGTGAATACAAAAAGAACGATCAGCAGTCTACTGAAAAGGGAGCGGAGCCACGCAAAAAATATGATGAGACAAAACCTCAATACAATAAGCGACGTGGAAATGTAGAAGGCAACTACAAGAAGAGAAACAATCCACAGGCTGCTAACGCTAAACCTAAGCGCAATACGACTGTACCAAACACTCAAAAGCCAATCAAGAAAGAAAACACCATTAAGAAGTTATTTAAGAAGATGTTCAGCATCAAATAAATATTAGTCCGGTATTAACATACCGGACTTTCTTTTTATCCATAATGAAAAGAAACAACATATTACATCTGCATTACCAAAAGACCACAAGGCTATAAAAAACTATCTTTTTTACACAATTATAGCAAAAAAAATAACTATTTGTTTGTCTTCTAACTAAAAAAACATATCTTTGCAATTATAAAGAAATAGAGCACACTTAATTTAACCAACCAATAAAAGAAGAAAGATTATGAAAGCAACAGAAGTTGTAGAAAAGCTGAAAAACAGATTTCCAAATGAGCCTGAATATATTCAGGCAGTGAGTCAAGTACTGGGAACAATTGAGGATGAATATAACAAGCATCCAGAATTTGAAAAAGCTAATATTATTGATCGTCTTTGCATTCCAGACCGCCTAATAGAATTTCGCGTATCATGGGTAGACGATAAAGGTCATGTTCAGACAAACATGGGCTACCGTGTTCAGCACAACAACTGTATCGGTCCTTACAAAGGAGGTCTACGTTTCCACAAATCAGTGAATCTATCAATATTAAAGTTTCTTGCATTTGAGCAAACATTCAAGAATTCATTGACAACACTCCCAATGGGTGGAGCGAAAGGTGGATCTGACTTCTCGCCACGTGGCAAGAGCAATGCTGAAGTTATGCGTTTCTGCCAAGCATTCATGACTGAGCTGTATCGCCATATAGGTCCTAATGAAGATGTCCCAGCTGGAGACATAGGTGTAGGTGGTCGTGAAGTTGGATACATGTTCGGTCAGTATAAAAAACTCACACACCAATTTGTTGGAATCCTTACTGGTAAAGGTCAGGAATTTGGTGGTTCACTTATCCGCCCAGAAGCTACAGGATATGGCAATGTATACTTTCTTCAGAACATGCTAAAGACTCGTAACATTGACATTAAAGGTAAGACCGTACTTGTTTCTGGTTCTGGAAACGTAGCTCAGTATACTATTCAGAAACTTCTAGAATTGGGTGCAAAACCAGTTACTTTGTCAGATTCAAACGGCTACATATATGATCCTGATGGTATAGACGAGAAAAAACTTGCATACGTCATGGAACTTAAGAATATTGAGCGCGGACGTATTAAGGAATATGCTGAGAAATATGGAGTTAAATATGTAGAGGGAGCAAAACCTTGGTCTGAAAAAGGCGATATAGCTACGCCTTGCGCTACACAAAATGAAATAAACGAAGAGGCTGCAAAAATTCTCATTGCTAACGGCGTTATCGCTGTTAGTGAAGGTGCCAATATGCCAACTGTTCCTGCAGCAATCAAGCAATTCCAAGATGCTAAGATTCTATATTGTCCAGGAAAGGCGTCTAATGCTGGTGGTGTTGCAGTATCAGGTCTTGAGATGAGTCAGAACTCAGAGCGCCTTAAGTGGACACGTGAAGAAGTTGATGCTAAATTACACGCCATTATGGATGACATCCATGAAAACTGTGTAAAATATGGCACAGAACCTGATGGATATATTAATTATGTAAAGGGTGCAAATGTTGCCGGTTTCCTAAAGGTTGCCAAAGCAATGCTTGCTCAAGGAATAATATAATTTTTCACTGAAAGAAAAATCGTGTAGGAGGTAAATACTAATTATAGGTATTTATCTCCTACTTTCGTTTTGCCCCACCTCTCACCCCATCGTATGTGCCGTTCGACATACGGCAGTTCCTCATTTAGGATACCATTTGACATACTCACCATATAGGGTTAGCATACCCATATAAATGTAATCACACATTAGCAGATGTGTATTCCGAGCATAAAATAAGGGATGACATATATTATCATCCCTTATTTATATTAATTTGCAAAAAACAATGCTTACTTCAACAAATCAGCAACCTTGGCAGCAAGTTCTTCACCACGCAAGTTCTCACCAATTACTTTGCCTGTTACTGCATCCACAATAAATATTGCAGGAATAGCCTGAACATGATACAAATCATCTACACCACTCTTGTTAATACCATTAGGCCATGGCAAATTTTCCTTCTCAAGAGCTTTCTTCCAGGCTGCTTCACTCTTGTCTATCGAAACACTTATTATCTCCAGTCCTTTCTTGCTGTTGGCAGCATAGATACTCTTCAGATTAGGAATTTCCTTACGACATGGCACACACCAGCTTGCCCAGAAATCAACCAGAAATATCTTTTTTCCTTTCACTGTCTTGGCAGCTTCATTAACTTTACCTTTGGCATCAGTGAAACTGAACTTCGGATAATCCTTGCCTATCAGCCCTTCTGGAGAAATCTTTTTCTTCAACAACTGACCATAATAACTCTGCTGGGCTTCTGTAGAAAACTGTGCCCAGTCTGCCGCATTTTCCTCTGTGAAATAAGAATACAGAGCCAACATAGAGAATGGTCCCCACCACGAGTCTTTGTTGTCGGCAGCAATAGCTTTATAGGTCTTTTCCACTTCTGTGAAGAATTTTTTCTCAGCAGTGACATAACCCACACTCTTCATATCTGTATATCCATTATGAAAAGCTTCATACAGAATATCCAGATATTTGCGCTTGGCATCTATCTTACTTATATACTCGGCCTCAAGCGGACTGTTGACAACTTTGACATCAGAACCATAATAATAAGTTCCCCTGTCTGTAACATTTTTCCCAGCAGCAGCAGTAACCTTAGGTGTTTCTCCCTTGTCGGTCATTAACTGAGCAACATAACCATCGTAACCCTTGACCTTGAATCCCACATAGCGAGGTTCATCCATCGGAACCGTGACAACACACTGACCGTTCATCACTTTGGCTTCAGCAACAGCCGGTTCTTTACTCTGATGCGTGTAGGCATACACGGCTTCAATCTCTGTGCCATCAGGTAGTCCACTGATTTTCAGGGAAACAACAGACTGTGCGTTCACTGCCACACAGGCAGAAAAGGCAATTAGCAAAGCTGATAATTTTTTCATTATATTCATTTTATTACTTTTCAACATTCTGGGTAATACTGCCATTACCGGCATTTTCAATAGCTCCCTGAGGGAACGGGAATGTCCACATATAACTTGAAGGAGAAAGTGTCACGGTCTTGCCGTCTTTCTCTTTGCTTAACGTATGAGTATAGATTCCCTCAGCGTTATATCTTCTAGCATCAGCAAAAGGAACGATGCTGTAAATCAACAGATTATCCTTTTCCCGGCGTATATACTCTATGGCCTCGGCAACAGACGAAGCAGTAAGCGATTCATACTTATCAGTACTGACAGTATGCTTTCTTACTGTATTAAGAACATTCATAGCCTCAGTCAGTTGATTATCACGTGCCAGGCATTCAGCCTTTATGAGATATTGTTCCACTGTGCGCATACCATTGTAATTGATTGTTCCGGTGGTAATGCCACGGTAATAAGTCTCAGAACCGACAGTATAAAGTTTCCAGTTACATTTGAAATAAATATCACCGTCTTCAAACATTTTTGCTCTCCACTGTGGCATATTATTGATTCTGGCACCAGAAGAACTGCTGCCATAGTTGAAATTATAACTTTCCACGCAGTTGAATCCAAGAGGAGTCTGTGAAGTTTGAGCTGAATTTTCTGAGTCTATAACACTCTTGTTAGCCTTATAGAATTCATTCCAATCTATCAGTTTGTCATTTATGGCAAGAGCCTTGTTAGCATATTCCAGAGCGTCTGTATAATCCATCATCTGCAGATATATCCTTGCCAGCATCGCATATGCAGCCCCCTTGCCAGGATGCAAGACCGTGGTGCCCATGTCAGGAAGATATGGAATAGCTTCTTTGAGATCATTTATCATAAAATTATAAATCTGCTTTACCGTAACCTGAGTGTAAGAAGCCCCCACTTCACTGCTTGTTATCAAAGGTACGCTGAGCGTTTCTGCAGCACTACTGCTCTGATAAGTGTCAGCATAATAATTGGCCAATAGAAAATAATGCATCGTCCTAAGCACTTTAGCATATGCCACTACTTCATTTCTTTCAGCATCAGTAGCCTCTGTAGCCGTAGGCGCATTCTCTATCACAAGATTACAGTAGTTGATACCGGAATAAGCTACATAATACGTAATCTCGTCGCTATTGTTATAATAAACACGGTCTACAGATGTATCCCAATTGTAGTTGGCTGCATACATAGGATAATAACTAGCATAGGAATTAGTGAGGTAGAGATCGTTAAGCAAATAAGCCGACTGACCTACATCCATTCGGTGAACATCATACTCGTCACGCAGAAAAGCCTCATAATCCGCAAGCGTAGCCGGAATTTTCTTCCCCTTGGGTTTCTCGTTAAGATAGTCATTGCACGAAGTAAACAGCAAAACTGCCGCGAGAACAGTCATTATGGTTGAAATATATGTCTTCATCATATTTTCTTGTTTTATTAGTTTAGAAATTCAGGAATAAACCTACCATATAGTTTGTGGCATTATAACCGCCCAACTGGTATTTAGCCTGATCGGTATGCGTCCACATACAAGGATTTTCCACATTCACCTGCACACGGGCATTCTGCATAGACAACCTTCTGCATACAGAAACTGGTATGTGATAAGAAAGAGAAATATTACTAAGCTTTAGATAGTCAGCATCCAATATATTTTGTGAAGAATAGTAGTACACGTTGTAAAGTTCTGAAGCAGAATAACCGCTTTCAGCAAATATAGCCCTTGGAACATTCGTGTAAGCCTCGTCACCGGCTTTCTGCCAGCGGCCAGCAAGCGCTGAAGAAGCACTGGCTATATTGGTTATATATCCCAGACGCGAATAAGAACAAGTAAGGAATGCAGGATTGACATTACGCATTATATGTCCGCCGGCATAAGTAAACAGAATGTTGAAATCAAAGTTCTTATATGAAATCTCAGCACCTAAAGAACCATTATATTTAGGAACTGTAGTTCCCTGATATTGAAGAGATTCCAGATTAGTAGGCTGATGGCTTGTTATTTCTCCTTTTTCATCATACACTTGTGGAAGTCCATTAGAACTCAGTCCAGCCCATTTATATCCGAATATAGCATTATATTCATATCCTATAGTAGGATAAGCTGACGCATGGTCAAGGGCAAGATAATACACTGGAGCCTTGACATTCACGTAGGTAACCTTGTTTTTGTTATATCCAAAAGTGGTATTGGCGGAAATGCGCCAGTCCTGACTATGCAAGATTAAACCTTTAAGAGAGACCTCAAAGCCACGGTTATTCATTTCTCCGTTGTTTATAGTATATGTGCTGTAGCCGTATCCTTCCGTAGGCACGCCCATAGTGCTGGCGAGCAAGTCTGTACCTTTCTTGTTGTAATATTCCAAAGTACCATTGAGTCTGTTGCCTAGCATCGCAAAGTCCACACCCAAATTAAAGGTGTTGGTCTTTTCCCAAGAAAGTTTTGGATTCGGCCGTGAAGACACATATCCATATTTCCCACCCACATTATTATTAGTATAGTAAGATGCCACCAAATATGGAGCTGAGTCTTTAGACACATTACCACCGATACCATCACTCACACGCAGCTTCAGATAATTCACCCAAGGAGCGTCAAACCATTTTTCCTTGCTGATAATCCAACCAGCACCGAGGCTCCATGTGGGTTTGTTCTGAAACTTACTACTGGTGCCCCAGAGATTAGAACGGTCCCATCGTAGACTTCCAGTTACCGTATAGCGGTCATCATAAGTATACGAAGCATTACCATATACAGATACAAAACGGTTGGTATTCTCATAAGAGGCATTCAAATCTGTAGCCTGCAGATAACTGTAGTTCCCAAGTATTCCAGTAAATCCGGAAACCAACGAAGTTTCATCCACTGTTCCAGAACTTAACATATCCGTGTCATAGTTGAACATTTGGCTGCGATGCATATCAATCTTGGTGTCACGTGTCTCTGTACCCAATATGGCAACGACATTATGCACATTTCCAAAAGTCTTATTGAAGTCCAGCTGCTGGCGGAAGTTAAGCGTCCTCACATACTGGTCTCTGCGGTTAAAAATATTTCCATAAGGAATGGCATAAACAGCAGAGCCATTTTTGTTATAAGCAAAATTGTCAACCTTGTTTCTGGCGGCTATACTCTGCTTGTCCGCTATCTGCTCATATTTATACGACGAACGCTCATATTGGAATGAAGCTGAGTATTTCAGCCACGAGGTTAATTCGATATTCAATCTTGCATAAGCTCTGACGTTGAAACCCTTTGTAACAGCCGTATTGCGATTAAGTTCATCCAGAGGAGTAATGTCAAGATTATACAGTCCATACTTGTTTATCAAATTGACTGTCTCTGTGCTCAGGTAACTATTCTGCGTCTTTGTATAATTACTGCCGTCTGAATTTACCAAATCATCATAAGGCAATACACTATAACCTGGACTCATGACATCATATCCCTGCGCATTATCCTGAGAAAATTTCATATAAGCCCCCATATCAAGAGAAAGCCACTTTGTAAACTTAGTGGTATTGGCAAGATTCAGACCAAGCCACTGACTACCACTATACTTATCCTCATTGGCATCGTGACGATAGGTGACATCCGTCTTGAACATATTCTTACCTGTATTGCTGACTATTCCTAGGTTATACTGCTGATACAAAGGATCACGCTTAGCATATTTTGCCATCTGATCATTATAGTTATAACCTTTTGAAGAAAGACTATTCAGCGTCTGTTCCATATCGGTTTGGGATGTATTGCCAGCATAATAATTAAGGATACTGGTAATACCGGCACTTGGATAAACCTTATAATCAAGAAGATTCTGTGCATAACTTGCGGCATTGTTACCTGAAAGATTAGGATTTTGTGATGCCCATTCCTTCTCCAAGTCCACAACAAGTTTAGAATCAGCCATATTGCCAGTATACATTTTATAAGGATGCCAAGTCAGTGTGGTACTGAAAGAAACATCTGTCTTATTTGATTTACTGGTTTTATGCTTTGTTGTAATAACGATGACACCATTGGCGGCACGCGCTCCATATATACTTGCGGCAGCAGCATCCTTTAGAACAGTTATACTCTCTATATCATCAACATTGACGTCAGGCAGACCTTCTTCCAAAGAGCCATACACCCCCATCTTGGTATTCTCTACGGGAAAACCATCAATGACATACAGCGGTGTTTTCGTGGCATTCATAGTTGTCACGCCACGTATAAGTCCATCGTTATATCCAGCCACTTCTCCTTCAAGTAAACTGGATATAGTGTTCATTCGTTTACTCTGAAGATCCTCAGCCGTAACCTTAGAAAAAGAACCGGTAGAACGCTCTTTTGAAAGAGTCTGGTAACCGGTTACCACAACTTCATCAATAGTTGTATGGTCTGCGGTCATAACAAAATTAACATTTTCATTGCGCCCCACCTTTACCCTGGACGTACGCATTCCGACATAACTAACCTGTACGTCACTACAGTTTTCCGGTATCAGGAGTTCATACCTTCCATCTGTTCCCGTAATAGTACCATAAGGTGAGCCAGGAACATTAACTGAAGCTCCGATAAGCGTTTCACCGCTTTCATCCGTTATTACACCGGATATTTGTCTGAGCCTATTTGCGACCGTTTCTTTTTTATCCTGTTTTTTTGTCGCCTTATACGCGATACTAATAAATTTACCCTTAACAGAATAAGTAAAAGGCTTGCCACTCAGAATCTTGGCAACAGCTTCCTCTACTGTTGCGTTACTAATGTTGGCATCAACAGTATAGCCCTTCACGTCGTCTACAACATATAGTATTTTCCATCCTGATTGTTTCTGCACTATCTTCAGTGCACTTGCCATAGATTCACCGCGTAATGAAAGCGTTACAACATTCTTAGGCTGTTGCTCTTCTGCATGTAAAGTCGGTGTGGCAAAACATAATGTGACTATAACAAGCCACAACAAAAGTCTCATCTTTTTTACCATAAATTAAAGTCTATTTTGTGTGAACATAAATAGATACGTTGACAAATTAGAAATGGTGGCAACAAAAGAAGAAAAATATCAAAATGCTTTGTTTTTTATCATTTTAGCGTCACTCTATCACGATTCTTTCACTATCTGTTGTCACTTTCACTTTTCCAAGACTATTAAGCAGTTCCACAGTTTCTTGAATACTTCCCTTACGTTCGGCCGCAAAATTAAGCCTTATATCTTTAAGTGCTGAATTCTTAAACACCACTTTTCTATTATACCATCTGCCAAGGGCATACATAATGTCTTCCAACCGCTTGTTATCATAATAAAACACGCCATCGCTCCAAGCTGTCGTTTCATCCGTATTTACCTTCTTTATATCTGCCTTACCTGCAATATTCATTCGATACTGCTGACCTGGAATTATATTCGTGACTTTGCCAGAAGACATGTTTTTCACTTCCACCTTTCCCTCAACAAGAGCCACAGACGCTTCCGTACCGGGATATGCCTTCACGTCAAAAACAGTTCCCAGCACACGTGTCCTGATTTTATCCGTCTCAACAATAAAAGGATGATGCTTATTTTTGCTTACTTTAAAAAGAGCTTCACCAGATAGTTTTACGATTCTGTCTGTTCCCGTAAAACCATGAGGGTATTCTATAGAACTGTTATCATTAAGAACGATTTCTGTTCCATCTGCCAGATTTATCGTCATTGTCTCACCACTTCCAGTTTCCACTTTGGATATTTTATCTGCGGATTCACCAATACCAGAAAAATAATTATAACCGAAGACCAATGCGATCATGGCTGCAGCCCCAACAATAGCACTTATAACATATCCCATAAAATGACGGTGTTCAGAAGTTTCATTTACATCCTCTTCATTTATGATTTTTTCCAATTCACCATTAACATCAGGAACAGGCATAGTGGCTTCCAGCATACTACGTTGTACTGCTGCAAGTAACCGAAGACTTTTCTGTATTTCCTCATCATTCTCCAACATAGAAACTTCTTCTTCTGATAATTCCACATTTTCTGTTGTGGATTTCATCACCTTCATGGCAATATCCTCACTCGTAATATCTTTCATAATTTATCAGTTGTCTATGTATTAATACGTTTCAGGCTCAAAATCGGTGGCAATGTCATCAGGGCTTTTTCCGGCATACTTGTCACGCAAAATCTTAAGAGCCTTCATGATATGACGTTTTACGGTGTCATGATGAATTCCCATCTGCTTTGCCACCTCATCATACTTCAAATGTTCAACATAGCATTTATACAGTATAGTACGAGTGGGTTCAGGCAACAACTTCATCATGGCTTCTATCTGTAACTGCTGATTATAATGTACAGAATCCTGTACATAAGCTTCATCCACAGATCGAATATAGTATTTGGCATATTTTGATGCTACAACATTACAGCGCAGGAAGTCTATACACTTACGGCGGACTGCCACCATAAGCATACTTGACATATTTTCCTGCTGCCAATCAGGCCAATGTTCCCATACGCGAGCAAACACTTCACTCACGATATCCTTGCTTGCTTCAGGTTGTCTGGTTATCTGTAAAGAATAATAATACAGATGTTTATACTCCTTAGTAAACAAATGTCTGAAATCATCACGTTGTTTAGCCGAATACATCAAAATCTTATTTGGAAATTCTTTCTAAATGTGCAAATTTACAAATTATTCAGAGAACTGGCAAACAAAGATTAAAGTTTATTTTATACTGTTAAGCAGGTCTATTTCTTTAACATAGCTTCAACCTCACAGGCAAGTGACGTGCACAGAGAAACCTTCTTATTCACCGCGTTCAGTATATCGACAGCTTTCCTCAAAGAAGACACCGCAAAGAAATTAATTTGCGCTCTCTCTGTAGAAGAATCTTAGGGGGAAATTTGCTTGATCAGTTTGAACAAGAACTCTATTAAACATCATTTACGGTAGATAAGAACAATATCATCTAATTTCATATCAAAGTCATTAGTAAACAACTGAATTATTTTCGGTTGTTTTCCCTTTTTGATATCTATTAGATGATACGGGCAATAATTTCTGCTTTGCGGAAGATGAGGGATTCAAACCCCCGATACCCCGAAAAGGGTATACCGGATTTCGAGTCCAGCGCATTCGGTCACTCTGCCAATCTTCCAATAAATGTCATGCAAAAGTAATAAAAAAAACGGAAACAGACTATCATCGATAATTGAAGTTATCGTATTTAACAGATATTACACATACACTATTCAAAAGAAAGTTTCTTTAATCTGCTTTTCAACAACTCAGCCTCACTTTTACGAATTCTCAATGTCATGCTACATGTATTATCAAACTTTTGATCAATAATTTTAGGTTGAAGTTCCTTAACAATTCGCATTACGTCGTTCATCATCGGATAAGTGAAATCATACTTTATAGTTTCCTCTACTTGACGTATTTCTATGTTAGCATTCGATATAGATTCAGCTGCAGCAGCACGATAAGCAACAATTAATCCACCAGTACCAAGATTCACTCCGCCATAATATCTCACCACAACGATAAGAATATCAGTAAGTTCAGCACTATTTATCTGACCCAGTATAGGTTTTCCTGCTGTAGAACTCGGTTCTCCATCATCATTTGCTCTAAACTCTTCCCTGTCAGGTCCAAGCATATAAGCATAACAACAATGCCGTGCATCATAGTATTTCCTACGATACACAGCAATTATATCCTTTGCTTCATCAACCGATTCTATGTGATGCGCAAAAGCGAGAAACTTACTTCTCTTTTCAGTGTAACACCCCTCGCCTATTTTTATATTGTCTATAGTTTTATATTGATCTTCTGTCATTTATTGTAATTTATGAATAACTAAGCCACTACGCAACTTTGGTTCAAACCAAGTAGCTTTAGGTGGCATAATCTTTCCACTGTCAGCAATATCCATTATCTGTTTCATGCTTACAGGATAAAGGGCTAAAGCTATGCGCATCTCTCCATTGTCAACACGGCGTTTAAGTTCTTTCAGTCCACGCAATCCACCAACAAAATCAATTCTTTTGTCAGAGCGCAAATCTTTAATACCGAGTATATCATCAAGAATCAATCTGCTGGAAATGTCAACATCAAGAACTCCGATAGGATCTGCGTCATCGTATGTTTCTCTTTTTGCAATCAAACTATACCATTCACCATCAAGATATAAAGAGAACTCATGCAACTGCTTAGGTCTATATTCTGCATTTCCCATCAAAGTTACTTCGAAGTTCTTTTTCAGAGCCGCAATAAATTGTTCAGCTGTCAAACCGTTTAAGTCTTTTACGACCCTGTTGTAATCTAGGATTGTCAGCTGACTAGCCTGAAAGCATACAGCCATAAAATAATTATACTCTTCCTTACCTGTATGATTAACGTTCTGCTTTGCCTTCTCTGCACCAACAAGTGCGGCAGCTGCCGAACGATGGTGTCCGTCAGCAATATAAAGACTTTGCATCTTGCTAAATTCGGTTGTTATAACTGCTATATCAGAATCATCAGACACCACCCAAAACTGATGTCTGAATCCATCAACAGGAGCAATAAAGTCATATTCAGGTTGGGTACCTGCATACTTGTTTATAATTGCATCCAACACATCATTATCTGGATAAGCAAAAAACACCGGCTCGATATTGGCATTACAAACACGCACATGCTTCATTCTATCTTCCTCCTTGTCACGACGTGTTAGCTCATGCTTCTTTATCACTCCGTTAAGGTAATCATTTACATACGCACCAACAACTAAACCATACTGGGTTTTACCATTCATTGTCTGTGCATAAATATAATAGTGTTCATCATCGTCTTGGACTAGCCAACCTTTTTTTTGAAACTTATCGAAATGTTCAGCTGCACTCTCATAAACTCTTGCATCATATTCACTTGTACCTGGATCGAAATTAATTTCAGGCTTTATAATATGATAAAGACTTTTTTCATTGTTGCCAGCTTCCTCGCGAGCCTCTTCTGAATTAAGAACATCATAAGGACGGCTCTCGATCTGTTCCACAAGATTTTTTGGAGGGCGCACTCCTCTAAAAGGTTTAATAATTGCCATGGTAATGGATCTAAAATAATGTATGAAAAAAAATCCTACCCATGTCATAATTATAATTAAAGAGACGTGGGTAGGATATATAAGAATCTTACTTGTTTACCTTGAACTTTGTACAACCATCCTTAAAGAAAGCATTAATCTGCTTTGCGGCAGCGATACCAGCATTTACATTTGCCTCTGCTGTCTGCGCACCCATCTTCTTAGGTGTTGAGAAATAACGACCTTCAAACTTCTTGAAATCTTCATCTGCATCAGGCTTGATATCAGTAATGTATTTCAAATCCTCACGCTCAGCAAGCAACTTAATAAGCTCAGGCTCATTGATTACTTCCTTACGTGCTGTATTGATTAGGATACCACCCTTAGGCATTTGATTTACAGTTGCGTAATTAATGCTCTTTATAGTCTCTGGAGTAGCTGGAATGTGAAGAGAAACGATGTCACAAGTCTGGAACAATTCGTTTTGGCTCTTTGCAGCGTGTACACCAGCAGCTTCAATAACGTCTGCAGGACAGAAAGCATCAAAAGCATAAACATCCATACCAAAGCCTTTTGCTACACGTGCAACATTACGACCTACATTACCAAATGCCAATATGCCGATTTTCTTATCCTTGAGTTCAGAACCAGCTTTGCCATTATAGAAATTACGAACTGTATAGACCAACAATCCGAATACCAATTCAGCAACTGCGTTTGAATTCTGTCCAGGAGTATTCTCAGCAACGACATTATTAGCTGTTGCGGCAGCAAGATCAATATTATCATATCCTGCACCTGCACGAACAACAATCTTCAAGTTCTTTGCAGCCTCAAGCACTTCGGCATCAACTTTGTCAGAACGGATAATCATTGCGTCAGCATCTTTAACTGCATCAAGCAACTGAGCCTTATCAGTGTATTTTTCAAGCAAAGCAAGTTCATTACCTGCTGCTTCAACTTCTTTTTTTATACCTTCAACAGCTGCAGCTGCGAAAGGTTTTTCTGTTGCAACTAAAACTTTCATAGTCTTGTATTATTAAATGAATATAGGGCGAATCAACATCCGCCCTATTACTCTGATTATTATTATTAATATTTTGCCTCAAAATCCTTCATGGCCTGAACAAGGGCGTTCACACCTTCCATAGTCATTGCATTATAGCAACTTGCACGGAAACCACCGACAGAACGGTGACCCTTAACACCAACCATACCACGCTCTGTAGCAAATTCCAAGAACGGCTTTTCAAGTTCAGCATATTCATCATTCATTACGAAGCAAATATTCATCAATGAACGAGAATCATTCTCAACTGTACCCTTAAATAGCTTATTACGATCAATCTCTGTGTACAAAGCCTCTGCACGCTCATGAGCACGCTTGTCAGCAGCCTCAAGACCACCATTTTTCTTCAACCATCTCAAGTTTTCCATCATAGAATAGATTGGAACAACAGGAGGAGTGTTAAACATAGAGCCCTTATCTACATGAGTGCGATAGTCCATCATTGTAGGCAATTCTCTTGGAGCTTTTCCAAGTTCATCATCCTTAACAATAATAACAGTAACACCAGCCATAGAAATATTTTTCTGAGCACCAGCATAGATAGCTTTATATTTGCTAACATCAATAGGGCGACTCATTATATCAGAACTCATATCCGCAATAAGAGGAACATTTACATCTAGTTCCTTGCGAATTTCAGTTCCATAAATTGTATTATTTGTACATATGTGCAAGTAATCAACATCTGCAGGTACTTTGGATTCAAAGCCTTTTGGATAGAAAGTATAATTAGCATCAGCCGATGAAGCGATCTCTATAACCTCTCCAAAATGTTTTGCTTCTTTGATAGCCTTCTTTGCCCATACACCGGAATTAACATAAGCTGCTTTCTTAATCAAGAAGTTTGCCGGTATCTGCATGAACTGCAAGGACGCACCACCACCAAGAAAAATTATAGAATAGCCTTCTGGAATATCTAATAGTTCCTTAAATAAGGCTACACTCTCGTCAACAACGGGCTGGAAATCCTTAGCACGATGGCTAATCTCCATTAATGAAAGACCGCTGCCATTGAAATCCAAAATTTGCTTAGCTGTGTTCTCAATCACCTCACGTGGAAGAATTGATGGACCTGCATTAAAGTTGTACTTCTTCATCTGAATGTATTTTTAAAGATTTATCAATTACGTGATAATTTTTAGTTTTTACGCATGCGAAATTACACTTTTATTTTTAGTTGGGCAAATTATTTAGCAATAATTTAGCTATTGCGTCTTATTTCTTTCAATTTGTAATATACTACTATATTTTTCTTCAGCAAAAGCGAATATTAATACACTAATACGTGAATTTTTTATCTCACTTCCTCTACAATAGTTTTTACGCCTTTAATTTTTTCTCCGCTTGTCAGCTTCAATACTACCTGAAGTTTTTGTCTTGCAACTGCAGCATAAGCAAATCTTTCCTGCACATCTATCTTTCCTATTTCATCTTTTTTAAGTCCCGCATTCTTGCATAAAAATCCAACAATATCGCCCTTACTTATCTTGTCTTTTTTGCCTTTTCCGATATATATTGTCGACATTTTAGGCAATGCTGGCTTCGGTAATTCTTCTGGTATTTCGTAACTATCAACTTCAGCATCTACATACTCAGGAACATGTTCCAGTGAGTTTAATATGAAGAAACTACGTCCCATTTTATCCCAACGGGCAGTTCTTCCTACACGATGAATATATCCGTCTTCACTTTCTGGTATATGATAGTGTACTATGTTGTCAATATTAGGAATATCAAGTCCACGGCTAGCGAGGTCAGTGCTCACAAACACGTTTGCACTTCCGTTAGAGAATTTATAAAGCGCATCTTCACGCTGTTTCTGTTCCATTCCACCATGGAAGTAACTGATGCTAAATCCCGCATCACGAAGAAATTCAGCTGTGCGCTCAACAGAATCACGGAAATTTAGGAACACAATACTACTCTGGCTGCCGAATGTCAATAATAGTTGTCGCAATGTCTCCAACTTATCCTTATCCGGACTTTCCACTTTGTATATATGCACACGATCAGGAACTTGCTCTGAATCAGGAAGGAAGTTAAGTGTTGTAAAGTTGTTATTGATAATTTTCTGGTCTTTCAGTTCCTCTGCTGGCGTTGCCGAAAGAAGAATACTTCTTACATCACTAGGCAATTTAGAAATCAAAGACTGCATCTCATCATGGAAACCCATTTCAAGACACTTGTCAAATTCATCAAGTACAAGATACTTAATATTGTCTGATAATATATTAAACTTATCAAGATGATCATTTAGTCTTCCGGGTGTTGCAAAGACAATCTGTGGTTTCACCTCACGCAACTTTCTATGTTCATCCATCGTAGGGCGACCGCCATAGCAAGCCATTCCACGAAGTCCGCTTCCCATGTCTTTAAGTACATTAGCAGACTGCAAAGCAAGTTCACGTCCTGGAACGACAACTACCGCCTGCACTTCGTCACTACTAGCATCTACAAGTTGAGAAAGTGGAAGAAGGTATGAAAGAGTCTTTCCTGAACCCGTAGGTGAAAGAAGTACTATATCATCTTTGCCATTAAGCAAGGCATCTACTGTTGCCTGCTGCATGACGTTCAACTCAATATTGAGTTTATTTATAATTTTATCTATATTCATAATAATTTATCTATTTCATCAAACTGCTTACCCATATTCAGATTTAAGTAAATGGTGTATAATGGTAAAGCCCATTTACTTTTCTGTTCTGGTGCAAGTGCTCTATATCTCTCAAGATAAGGCATTGCATTGCGATAGCAGTCTAATATTTTATTTCGTTTTTTCTGACTCATCTGTAAATTCTTGTCTAATTCCACGGCTTGATTAAACCATGAAAGGCCAGCATTCAGATATGCATCAGCAAGAGTGTCATTCTTAGCTATAAGACTTTTAGAGATATCAAGACACTCTGAATACTTACCTTGCAGCAAAAGCACATTACTCTTGGCATATCTGAATAGCACACTGGTACTATCTGACTTCAAGGCTGTATCGCATATTTTCAAAGCCTCTTCATATTGATTCTGCTGCACGTAGTTATCAATAAGTCGAGGAAAGAAGAATGAGAATGTAGGGTATTTTTCAAAACCATCCCATAATGTCTTAATGTATCTTACTGTATCATTCTCAAGTTTATATGTCTCTGCTAGATATTGCAGCATCAAATTTTCATGTGCAATATCTTTCAGTGCCAAATAAGTATGTCTAAGTGTTGCTTGCGGATCTTTTAGTTTGTATCCACAATACACCGCCCAATATGCTGCCTGAGGAAGATTTTTATCACGGGAAGCATATTTGTATTTAGCAAACATTGGATTAGCAGAGCAATCAATATAAGTATTAAAGAAATCATAAGCTCGCAGATAATCCTGTTTCTTTATGAAATATACACCTCCATAATAGAGGTTAGGTCTATACTGATTAAGAAGTTCAGCACTATGATCACGATATTTTAACTTAATGCGTCCCTTAGCATCAGGCTTCATATCCAAAGAATCCAAACCTTCCAATGTAGCGAACATTCTTTTTGTAAGATTAAACAGTGATGCCGTATCATATTTCTGCTTCAGATATAATTTCTCATTACCCTGCTCATACTGTTTTTGCTGAGCATCAAAAAGGGTCATCCATATTTTTTCATTACCCCTGTTTGTTGAGTCTTTCAGCAAATCAGCCATAAGCTTTTCTGCATTATCAAGACTACTACCGCTCTTTATAAAATCGCGAGCCTGTGATATTGCCTTTTTCTGCCCCATTACACATTGTGGCAGAAAAAATATCAATATGTATAAAATATACTTTCTCATTATCTTATAACCTTATTAATATATTCAAGCATTTGCTTCCACTCCACGATATCCTGTTTAGGATCAAGTATCGAAGCTTCAGCAATCCATTTTTTTGCATTTTGCAATAACTCTCTATATCTAATATCATCTGTTTTTCTAAACCGCAATTTACCAACTTGTATACTATCCTTTAACTGTTTGGCATCATCAAAATAACATTTTCCTATATTAAATACGGCTGGCACATAAGTGCTATCAATATCACGTGCATGTTTAAAACTCTCAATAGCGTTACTCCAATGCTTATTTTTCTGTTCAGCTTCGCCTTTCAACACCCATGCCAGTTTATTTTCAGGATGCTTTTCTGTTTCACTTACTGCAAACTGCAAGACTTCGCGTTCATGTCCATGTACAGAAAAGTAATCAGCAAGCATTTTAAAATATGCTATATTCTCAGGCATCTTATCATAAAGATCCATCAACTCTGACACATACTTCAACGAATCAGCTTTCGTCACAAGTTGTTTACTAATACAGTTAATCTTTATTTCAGCTGCATCGTGTGCAAAATTTGCATCCTTCAATGCCAAGTCTGCATAACGTTTGGCATTATCATAATCCTCTTTTCCAAAAGAAAGCAGACTCACATAATATGCTACAAGTCCAACATTCTGGTTTTCCTTTTGGAACAGAGGTCCATCGGTGCAATCAAGATACAACTTTAAGATTTCCATGGCATCGTCGTTTTTCCTGCGACTATATTCATACATTCCTGCATCAATGAGCGGAGAAAGAAACTTTGACAATCGTTTTGAATTGTCAAGCCTATAATGTAATTTTATTCTGCCTTTAGAATCAGCTTTTGAATCGAAGTAATCGCATAACACAGCCGTTTTCATCAGTTTAACGACATCTTCATAATATGATAATGAGTCATCATTTATTGACGGCATATCATTAAGCATTTTGTCTATTTCTGTGTTTAGTCGTTTTGCAGTATTCTGCATATCTTGCCCAAAGCACGTCATAAACGATGACATACAAAATGATATTGTTATTATAAGAAAACAGCGTTTCATAAAGATAAATAGAGCATAACCTGCGGAGGAAAACTCCACGGTAATGCTCTATTTTTATTAAAAAAGAATTACTTGTTCAAAGATTCCATTTCCTTTGTACGACTGTCTGCTGCGCCATAAAGGCTGTAGTAAACAGAGTAAAGGGGGTAACTCCAGTTAGCCTTCTCACGGTTTGGATCCAAGCTGCGTGCTTTCTCCAAGTAGTCCTGGCTCTCTTTGTAAAGTTTCTGCTGTTCAGCCTTGTTACCGTTGATAGAACCAGCCTGTGCATTAAGACAGAAACCAAGATATGTAAGAACAACAACATTCTTGTCATCCTTTATAATAGCTTTCTTGAAGCACTCTACAGCCTGTTCTGGCTTGTTTGTGTTCATGAAGTTCTGTCCCTTCAAAGCCCATGCGATAGAATTCTCAGGATCAGCAGCTATTTTGTCAGCAATAAGCTTATCCTGCTCAGCTGTCATCTTAAGACTACCATACATGTTTACAAGTGTTGCAAAAATCTGGTCATTCTTTGAGTCCTTAGCATTAAGACCTTTCAGTGTCTCAACATACTGAAGAGAATCAGCCTTTGACTTCAAACCCTGCTGCATAAGATACATCTTCAAATTAAGTGCATCCTTGTAAACGGCAGTGTCCTGCATAGCTACATCAACATACTTGTTTGCCAAGTCCATCTGCTTGTTCTGGAAAGCATAAACACCAGCTACACGAGCAACCTCACCTAGATACTGATCAGGCATCTTTGTATGGTCAATGCTTCTAAACAAAGGATTAACAGCACTCTCTACATACATACCAAAGTATTTCAATGCAGTAGCCTGATCATTCTTCTGACCTGCAGCCTGTCCGGCATTGATAAGATTAGCACGCAAACCATATAGGCGAGTAGCGTTAGAAGACTCAAACTTAGGTTTGATTTTACCACTATCGTTTGGCTTCTGGTCAAACTCATTACAAGCTATAGCACTGTTGATTGCATCAAAAAGTGCATTATTGTAGCCTGTTGTATCATAAGCAACTTCCTTACCCTGACCAAACTGTTTTGCCATCTGGTTAGAAGTAATTGTAGCTTGCTCCTTGGTGACTTTTTCCATTGCCAAATCAACAAGTTTATTGTAAGCCTTAGCCTTTTCTGCGTCATTAACCAACTGGTTTAAGTTAGTCTTCAGCAGTGTTTCTGCATCAGCATAAGTCTTTGCCTTAAGTATCGCCTTTAAAGGTTCGCTGTCGCCGGCAAAAGCAGCAGATGTACCTAGTAGCATCAAAGCTGCGATCATTAACTTTCTCATAATTACGTTTTTATATTAAAAGGTTTGTTATTCTTGAGTTTCTTCGTCGTCGAAGTCTACCAAAGGAGCCTGCTCTTCAACTTCATCTTCATCAGAAGATTCAGACTGAGTATCCTTCTTTATCTCTTCAGTTTTGTTTGCCCATTGAGCACGGCTTTCTTCCTCAATAGTGACTTCCAATTCAGAACTCATCACCTTGCATACGCTAGCAATCACATCATTTTTCTTTGCTAGATTGATAAGGCGAACGCCCTGAGTAGCACGTCCCATAATTCGGACATCTGCAACTGCTAAACGAATAACGATTCCGCTCTTGTTGATAATCATAAGATCATTATCGTCGGTAACATTCTTTATGCTTACCAAGCGACCTGTCTTATCGGTTATAGACATTGTCTTAACACCCTTACCACCACGATTCGTGATACGATAGTCTTCAACAAAACTGCGCTTACCATAGCCCTGTTCACTTACTACCATGACAGTTTCATTTTCAGCGTCGTTTACGGTTATCATACCTATAACATCATCGTTCTCTGCGTCAAGTCGCATACCTCTTACACCTGTAGCGGTACGTCCCATTGTACGTATTGCATTCTCGTTGAAGCGAACGGCACGACCGTTACGGTTTGCGATAATCAACTCGTTATTACCGTTAGTAAGGCGTACGTCTACAACCTCGTCACCCTCTGCGATATTTATGGCAATGACACCATTTGCACGTGGGCGGCTATAAGCCTCAAGACTTGTCTTCTTAACAGTACCGTTCTTAGTTGCGAAGATAACGTAGTGACTATTATTGAACTCTTCATCGTTAAGACCACTAAGGCGGAGTATAGCGTTCAATGCATCGTCGCTTTCAATATTAAGCATATTCTGTATTGCGCGTCCCTTACTATTGCGGTCGCCCTCAGGAATTTCATAGCACTTCAACCAATAGCAACGTCCCTTCTTAGTGAAGAACAACATTGTCTGGTGCATTGTAGCAGGATAGATAAATTCTGTGAAGTCCTGATCACGATGACGTGCACCCTTAGAACCTACTCCACCACGTGCCTGCTCACGGAACTCACTAAGCGGTGTACGCTTAATGTAACCCATGTGGCTGACAGTAATAACAACAGGATCATTTGGATAGAAGTCCTCTGGATTGAATTCCTCGCTAGAATATTTAATTTCAGTACGGCGCTCATCGCCATACTTATCCTTAACCTCGTTAAGCTCATCTTTCATAACCTTCTTGCAAAGTTCTGGATCGTCAAGAATCTGCTGATAATAAGCAATCTGACGCTCTAGTTCTTCATATTCAGCATGTAACTGATCCATACGAAGACCTGTGAGCTGACTTAATCGCATATCCACGATAGCCTTACTCTGCAATTCATCAAGGTTGAAACGCTGTTCCAAGTTCTTCTGAGCCTCAGCAGGAGTCTTGCTTGCACGGATAAGATGAACAACTTCATCAATATTATCGCATGCAATGATAAGTCCTTCAAGGATGTGGGCACGTTCCTGAGCCTTTCTCAAATCATACTTTGTTCTGCGTATAGTTACGTCGTGACGATGCTCTACAAAATACTTCACGCATTCGCGCAAACTAAGCAAACGTGGACGTCCCTTAACAAGAGCGATACAGTTTACAGAGAATGAACTCTGCAATGCAGTCATCTTGAAAAGTTTATTCAGGATTACGTTGGCATTCGCATCTTTCTTTACATCAATTACGATACGCATACCCTGACGACCAGACTCATCATTAGCGTTGCTGATACCATCAATTTTACCTTCCTTTACCAAGTCTGCAATATACTCGATAAGCATCTGCTTGTTTACGCCATAAGGAATTTCAGTAACAACAATCTTGTCATGGCTCTCACCACTCTCTATTTCAGCCTTTGAACGCATGATGATACGACCACGACCAGTCTCATAAGCCTGACGCACGCCCTGAATTCCATAAATGTAAGCACCTGTAGGGAAATCCGGAGCCTTGATGTATTGCATCAATCCGTCCAAGTCTATATCAGGGTTATCAATATATGCGCAACAACCGTCAATTACTTCACAAAGGTTATGAGTAGGCATATTTGTAGCCATACCCACGGCTATACCATTACCACCATTTACCAACAAGTTAGGAATCTTTGTCGGCATAACAGAAGGCTCTAAAAGTGTATCGTCAAAGTTGTTGGTCATGTCTACGGTTTCCTTTTCCAAGTCATCCATCACACGCTCACCCATCTTACTAAGGCGACACTCTGTATAACGCATGGCAGCAGGAGAGTCACCATCTACAGAACCAAAGTTTCCCTGTCCGTCAACTAGCTTATAACGCATGTTCCAGTCCTGTCCCATACGCACAAGTGCTCCGTATACAGATCCATCTCCATGTGGGTGATACTTACCAAGAACTTCACCAACTACACGGGCACATTTCTTGAAAGGTTTGTCACTGGTATTACCAAGTCCCTGCATACCATAAAGGATACGGCGATGAACTGGTTTGAAACCATCACGCACATCCGGTAGTGCACGAGCCACAATAACAGACATAGAATAGTCAATATACGAGGATTTCATTTCTTCCTCGATATTGATTTTCAATATTCTGTCATTATCAATTGTCAGATTTTCGTCCATTGAAATTTATTTGTTATTATTTTATTTTTCTATTTATCAGCTTTAAGCCTAAAAGTAAAAATCAATCAGAATGCCGTTTATTTTCATTCTAAGCGATTTTTAATACTTTTTCAAGGGTGCTAAATTACAACTTTTTTTCGACATAACAATGCGTTAGAAGCAAAAAACGTTCATTTGACGTGTTATTTTCTATAATAATCCAGCAAACCAGCAACAGGGCTTTGATTAATTCTGCTCACAACAAATCCATATTCTTTACACACTTCTTTGAGAATATCTGAAAATACATCTGCAACACTGCCAATAAAACCAATCTTGCTCACCTCGCCGTAAGGCAATATATTGTATTTCATAAAATCAGAAAAATTATCCTTCACAAGTTTTCGTAAAGGTTCCTCATCAATATGCTCGCCAACAAATTTAGACACTGTTGCCAGATAGCGATTTGCCAATGGTTCAGTATACACTTTGCTGATGATGCTGCTATATGTTTGATTTGTCTCTTTAAGATACATGTCCTTTATACGTTCAGGAATCCATCCCTTGAATATTCCGTTCATGAATCTTTTGCCAAGCACTGCCCCGCTGCCTTCGTCACCAAGTATGTAACCCAACGGTGGTGTGTTGGCTGTTATTTCTTTTCCGTCATACAGACAACTGTTTGCACCAGTGCCCAATATGCATGCAATACCACTTTCATGCCCACAGACGGCACGTGCAGCACCAAGTAAATCACCAGCAACCTCAACGTTTTGTAATGGCAAAGAGAATACTTCTCCAAGAATAGTTTGCATTACAGGAATCTTCTCAACGGTACAACCACTGCCATAAAAAGCGATATTCAAGTCAGACGACAAGAATTCTTCACTCATCATGCACAGCACTTCTTCTTTGAGTGTATATTTAATCTCATTAACTTTCTGATGAAATGGATTTATGCCTTGCGACCTGAATGTTCTTGTTATCTCGTTGTTTTTCACAACAAACCAATCGGTTTTGGTACTACCGCTATCAGCTATTATCAACATCGTTTTTGATTATCAATTATTTAACTACAAAAGTAGTGATAAAAAACGAGATTAAAGATAATTATTAAAAAAATATTGCCTTTTAAAGCCTTTATTATTGCCTTTTTATTATTTTTGCATTCATATTTTCATAACAAAGCAAATAATGAACAAGAGAGTCTTACTAATAATTCTACTCATTGCCACGATACTGTCTCCGGCAAGAGCTGTTCTCAAAGAACAAAATCTTGACAACACACTGTCTATTCTACGTTCCGAACTCACAAACTATCGTACAGAACTTGAACGTCAGTCAGGATTTATGAAAGAGCAGCAGACGCAAGTCGTTGACAAACTGTTTGGAATCATGAGCAAGAGCAGTCAAAACTCTCTGATGCTATATTCTCAGCGTCCAGAATATGTGTTTGATTTAGCTTATGCATGCCATGAAGCAACTGAGCAATATCACGATTACAAGAAAAACGTGTTGCCTTTTAGAAACTTCATCACAAAAACAAACTCTGAGATTGCCCGCTATGACAGTCTTATCAACACGTTGAGCAGTGTACATGTAGCATCGCTTAGCAAAAAAGCTTTGATTGACAAGAATGTATGCCTCACGTTGGCTATCAATATCCGTCATACACTAAACGACAACAGCAATCAATTCAAGGACTATATTGGTTATTACCAGATGACAGAAAGCCAACTGAAACATCTTAACGACTATGCAAACAAGCGTTATTCCGAAATACAAAACAACATCTTCAGCAATGCCGGTGATAATTATTTCAAGACTATATCAAAGTTGGGGATAAATGTGAGAGAAACTAGAGAATCTATTGAAACAAAATATTTCATTAAGACTAAAGTGCCATCACAATGGGACTCACGACTGATTTTCGGACTGTTTGCTATAATCTGTTTCTACGGTTTTATAGCCAGCTTAATCAATATTCTGGCTATAAGGTTTCTTATGCCTAAGAGATTCCGCACCAAATGGTTTATGTCTAAACGCACATCCATTATCATGGCTTCTTCTGTGGTGTCACTAGCGGTGATACTAGGACTAACAAGTCTTATCTTCTCCGAGCAAAACTTCATAATCATGGCTAGCGGACTGTTTGTGGAATATACATGGCTGTTAGGTGTGATTCTGATTTCACTACTTCTACGACTTGACGGCAAACAGATTGCAAGCGGATTCAGAATATACTCGCCGTTGATATTTATAGGGTTTGTCGTGATCGCATTCCGTATCATATTGATTCCAAACGATTTAGTAAACATCATCTTCTCGCCTATCCTACTGGTATGCACTATATGGCAATTCTGGGTAATAAGACGACACAACAATAACATTCCAAAGAGTGATGTAGCCTACACATACGCTTCTCTGGTTGTGTTCGTCGTTTCTTTGCTATCTGCATGGAACGGCTATACTCTACTAAGCGTACAACTGCTGATCTGGTGGGTAATGCAGCTCACTTGTATCCTCACAATTACATGTTTACGTGGATGGCTAAAAGGCATCGCCATCAGAAAAGGCTACGAAAACATGGATATCAAGAAGACATGGATGTTCAACTTGATTTATCAGGTTATTCTGCCCATGCTTAGCGTCTATTCGTTTATCATCGCTATATACTGGGCTGCCGATGTGTTCAACCTCAGCGATACCACATGGATGATATTCACGAAAAACTACATCGAAACTAAATGGTTCTCGGCTAGCATATTCTCTATTGCTCAGGTAATCGTCCTGTTCTATCTGTTCTCTTACGGCAACAGATGTTTTAAGGCTTTTCTGAAACTACATTTCGAGAAAGCCGACTACAGTACCGCTGCCAGCAGAAACGTGATGGCAAAGAATCTTGTTCAAGTTATTGTGTGGGGTATATGGTTGATAATCGCACTCGCCATTTTCCATATTGACAACACATGGCTTGTTGTTGTTTCAGGCGGTCTGTCTACCGGTATCGGTTTCGCTATGAAGGATATACTGGAAAACATCTACTACGGTATTTCGTTGATGGCTGGCCGTGTAAAGATTGGCGACTATATCATCTGTGACGGAACTCGTGGCAAAGTTAGTTCAATAAGTTATACTTCAACCATTGTCGAAGCAAATGACGGTTCGGTGATTGCGTTCCAAAACAGTCAGCTCTTTACGAAGAACTACAAGAACATGACAAAGAATCATGGTTACGAGCTTGATAATCTAGAAGTGGGAGTGGCTTATGGAACAGATATACACAAAGTGAAGAAGTTGCTACATGACGAGATTTCAAAACTAGACTGCATCAACAAAGAACGTGACGTGAATATCACCCTAAAGGATTTCGGCGATAGCGCAATCAATCTAAAGATTCTAGTATGGGTTCCTGTGCTATCACAGAGCAATGCCGACGGATGTATTCTTGAATGTATTTATGACACGCTAAACAAATACAATATTGAGATTCCATACCCACAACGTGAAATATCAATTAAGCATTCAGAAATGCAAACAAAATCTTGATGTAAATAAGTTTTACTTCGCCTTCGTTAGAGAAACTACTGGTGCTGCTGTCTTCTTTACTACAGCGGTAGCAGTAGTTTCTATATATCTTTATCTATATCTATATCTTGCGCGGTTGCGCATGCGAGTACTTATTATGCAAAAGTGCGTTTCGTTGATTTCAAAATCAATCTAGATTGAATCTAGATTCATTTTAGCATCAATTACAAATCAATTACGAATCAATTCTGAATCAATTTTTATAAAACAAAACGCTATCGTTTCAAGGCAATAAATTAATCTAATTTGACAAATATTAGTCAAGAAGTGACACTTTAAAATAGCTCATAACACAACATCAGAAAAGGAAAATGGTTTTTATAATTACAAAGTAAAGTAGTTAAATTATTAGTCCATTGTCAGCAATATTTAAAAGTAACTACCCCTACCAGTAATTTCTTTTTTTTAGCTACGAAGCTACGTCTTATACTAATCAGTTGAGATACAATATTTTACAGACTCATCTGACAATATTTAGCTACGTTAAGCTACGTTTTAACTACGTATTTTCTTGCGTTTCTATGTAGAAACAGAAACATTTGATCGTAGAAACGCAAACTTTATATCGTAGAAACGTAATGCATTCCTTCGTAAAACGCAAATCGAAAAATTGATTTTTGAGGGGTAATTATTCAATCCGCATGACTGCTAATTTACAAATCTCTACATAGGGTTTTCAAAAAAATAAGCGTCGAAGTGACTACGACCTAAATATCAGCAAGTTATCTTTCTTTTCTGTATTTTATAGTGTCAATGAAATGTCCTATTTCATAAAACTAGCCATTCTGCAACATGGTTCTTACATTTCATCGTTGAAACGCAAAATTCAACGACGTTCTATGTCATTACATATCACAAAAAATGCATCTAACTATCTGGCTATCAACTAATCAACACTTAGACGCTAGAAAAAATGAGAAAGTCAGTGTGTGCGAGCGAGCGAACATTACTTATAGATGTATTTTAAAGCATAAACATGTTTAAAAAGTATAGAATCGCCTTTTTACATTTTATGAATTCTTCATTTGTTTTTCCAAGAATTGATACATCAAAATATGTTCAAGACGTAGCCCAGTCCATTGATTTATGTGGTTAACCTAATTCGCTCATGCGTTATTATTGACAACCTATATGGTCTTTATGGCTTATTAATTAGTCTATTCGTATCATTTACATGTTATTTCTTTGCCTGTTACAGAGTTTTTTAGTAACTTTGCAATCTAAGAAAATCTAGAAGTATGCAACCAATATTTATTGCAGGTCCCTGCGTTATAGAGTCATCGGAACTGCTTGACAAAGTAGCTCGCGAACTGGTAAGAATAAACAAGAAACTAGGTGTCGAAATTATATTCAAGTCTTCTTTCGACAAGGCTAACCGCACATCAATCAATTCATTCCGTGGTCCTGGACTGGAACGCGGACTGCAAATGCTTGCTGACATAAAAGAGAAATACGGACTGAGAATACTCACAGACATTCATGAAAGCTATCAGGCTGAAGCTGTCGGAAAGGTATGCGACGTGATACAGATTCCAGCATTTCTGTGCCGACAGACAGACTTACTTGTTGCTGCTGCTAAAACAGGAAAGATTGTGAATATTAAGAAAGCACAATTTCTAAGCGGTGCAGACATGAAATATCCTGTAGAGAAAGCTTTGGAAAGCGGTGCAAAAGAAGTATGGCTCACAGAAAGAGGCAACAGTTTTGGTTACAACAATCTTGTAGTTGACTTCCGCAATATTCCTGACATGAAGGAAATCACTCCAAACGTAATCATGGACTGCACACACAGCGTGCAACGTCCAGGAGCAGGAAACGGTTCCACAGGTGGTGATCGTCGTTTCGTTCCATCTATGGCATTAGCAGCAAAAGCATTCGGAGCTACTGGATATTTTCTTGAAGTTCATCCAAACCCAGACAAGGGACTTAGTGATGGACCAAATATGCTTGAACTTGACAAATTAGAAGGACTTATCGAAAAACTATTGTAACAAAATGAACGACATACATATTGAAGAAAGACTGAAACATGTTTGTGATTGGGGCATTCAGGCACTGAGTGATGAGGCACAGGCTATCACAGACTTGATACCGCAGATAGACGACAACTTCACGAAGGCTGTTGACATGATGTATAAGTGCAACGGAAAGATTATCGTTACCGGAGTAGGAAAAAGTGGAAACGTAGGCGCAAAAATTGCTGCCACATTGGCTTCTACAGGTACACCAGCTTTCTTCATCAGCCCTTTGGATGTGTATCATGGTGATTTAGGGGTGATGACTTCCAGTGATGTTGTATTGGCACTAAGTAATTCTGGACAGACTGACGAATTGCTTCGTTTCATCCCAATGGTACTACACATGAATATTCCGATTATATCTATGACATGTAATCCAAATTCACTGTTGGCAAAATACAGCAACGCACATATACAGGTTAAGGTGGATAAAGAAGCATGCCCACTGAATCTAGCTCCTACAAGCAGTACTACTGCGGCACTAGCAATGGGTGACGCGCTAGCAATCGCTCTTATGCAGGTAAGAGATTTCAAACCACAGGATTTCGCACAGTTCCACCCTGGAGGAGAACTTGGAAAACGTCTTCTTACAACAGCATCAGATGTAATGCGTGTAGACGACCTCCCTGTAATACCTCAGGACATGCACCTTGGAGAAGCTATCATCAGAGTAAGCAAAGGACAGCTTGGACTTGGAGTTTCAGTGGAAGACGACAATAAGGTGATCGGACTGATTACTGACGGAGACATTCGCCGAGCTATGGAAAAATGGCAAGCTAAATTCTTCGACCATACAGTGAGCGACATTATGACACGCACACCAAAACTGGTATTACCGACAACAAAGATTAGTGAGGTTCAGCGAATTATGCACCAACACAAAATACATACAGTACTAGTTGTTGATGAAGACGAGCATCTGCTTGGCGTAGTCGATCATTATGCTTGTATGATTTAACAGAAATAACATTTACATGTCATTAAGAAAGTTAGTATTTCCATTTCTATTATTGTGCTGCTCTTTCTGTAGTGCGCAGACTTCCGATTCTCTTATCGTAAGAGATTTGCGCAACTGTGGAATAAAGTTTTCACACAATAACTCTATTACCCTCTTAAAAACGGGACAGGAAAAATTCGATGACTTATTCAAAGCTATACGACAGGCGCATAAAAGCGTTCATCTTGAATATTTCAATTTCCGTAACGACTCAATAGCAGGACTTCTATTCAAAATTCTAGAAGAGAAAGCACATCAGGGTGTTGAGGTAAGAGCTTTGTTTGACGCATTTGGAAACTCATCCAACAACCGTCCATTAAAGAATAAATATCTTGATAAGCTACGCGCTAAAGGGATTGAAATCTATAAATTTGACCCGATTACATTTCCGTGGATAAACCATGTGTTTTCTCGTGACCACAGAAAGATTGTTGTCATTGACGGAAAGATTGCCTATACAGGAGGCATGAACGTTGCCGACTATTACATAAACGGAACAAAAGAAGTGGGCGAATGGCACGACATGCACTGCCGCATAGAAGGTGACGAGGTTAATACACTTCAGAAAATATTCCTAAAGATGTGGAACAAAGTGACTGGTCAGAACATCCATGGACCACAATATTATCGAGGCGCAACCAATGCTGATTACATAAAAGGATTGAAGCCTGATTTATGCGAGTCGGCAGGCAACAAAATGATTGGTATTGTGAACAGAGAGCCACACACTTCAAACAAGATTATCAGACAGTTTTATCTCGCTGCAATAAACGATGCCCAAGACAGCATAAAGATTATAAATCCATATTTCACACTAAACCACGATATAAAGAAGGCTCTCAAAAATGCTGTAAAGCGCGGCGTGAAAGTGGATATAATGCTAAGCATAAGAAACGATATTCCACTAACTCCCGACTGCGGATTCTATAATGCACACAAGCTAATGAAAGCAGGCTGCAATATATGGATGTATAAACCAGGATTTCACCATACAAAAATAATTATGGTTGACGGAAGAGTATGCACTGTAGGAAGTGCTAACCTGAATGCCCGAAGCCTTAGCTGGGACTATGAGGACAATGCTGTGATAATTGATAAATGCACAACACAAGAACTTGACAATATGTTTGACACAGAGAAAGCAAACTGTTTCAGACTTACTCAAGAGAGATGGGATAAATGGAGAGATCCATGGCAAAAATTCAGAGGCTGGTTCGGACATTTGCTTGCGCCATTCCTATAACTCAATATTATAATTGAAATATGAACGAAACATTACATAATACCACAATGGTATTTAAACCTAAAATCGCCATCATAGACAATAACACGTTGGCTGTTATCGGACTGAAAACGATATTGCAAAATGTGATGCCGGCAATAGAGATTGATGCATTCAACTCTTACGAAGCACTACAAAGGGATGACATGGATAGTTTCTTCCATTATTTCGTTGCAACGAAAATTGTTTTAGAAAACAGAACGGCATTCTTGGAACGCAAGCACAAGACTATCGTACTCACGACATCTAACGATCCAAGTACACAATTGAGCTATTTTAAGAGCTTATGCATAAATGTACCGGAAGAACAACTTGTAAAATCACTGCTACAACTTGAACAACACGGTCATGCAGGAGGAAAAAATCTTCCAAAGACGATTCAGCCTGTAAAGACAAAGATTCTTAGCGACAGAGAAATTGAAGTGCTATCGCTGATCGTGCAAGGATTTATTAATAAGGAAATAGCAGACCAATTGAATATTGGTCTTACAACAGTGATCAGTCACCGCAAGAATATCATGGATAAGTTGGGACTGAAAAGCGTAAGTGCATTAACTATTTATGCCGTAATGCACGGATATGTTGACATCAACAATATTTAGATTATAGTTTTACCGCAGAGATATCAACGAAATTATTTACAATAGCATAAATAGTTAGTCCGGCAGCACTATGAATCTGCAACTTTCTGGCAATGTTTCTGCGATGCGTAATAACGGTATTTATTGAAATACACAGATGATCAGCAATCTCCTTGTTGCTCATTCCCTGAACAAGACTTATTATAACATCTTTCTCCCTATCACTGATCGTCTCATTACCTTCTGAATTTTTATTTATCATGTTTGATATCTTAACAGAGACATCATTCTGTTTTGTCTTGTGTTCCAAACGTCTTATGGCTGGTATAAAGATGTGATCCTCAACTTTTGAATGCTGCCTCAGCCAGTCCTCATTATTATATATATCATATAATGTAGCTGTGAGCTGATTGTTGTGCAACTCATCACTTGGCAGATACTTGATAATAATATTCTTCAATTCCTTTAATTGTTTGTCAATCTGGCTATGATGCTTTGAGTAAGTGTCAATATCATAACTTACAGATGACTGATTTTGAATCAATGATTCTACATAAGGGAACACCGTTTTCTCTTCATAACGCATGTGCATTCGTATTTCGCGTGCATACTCATCATAAAGTTTAAGTATCAGCATAGCCAAATTATCGGTCTTATCAAGGGCATCCTCTAACTCCTTACGTATAAAAGGTAACTGAAAACCCAGATAATAGTCATGACTAGCTTTAAGATAATGCAATAGCGTAGGTAATGAAAGACGATCCTCATTATCTACATCAGCATATCCATTGATTGTAAAATTCACAACGGCTAAAAATGTATAACAGTCTACCTTTTGTTCATCACAGACTTGCCTCACAGTTTTATCACCAAAGCCGAGGCTTAAGCCGAAACCACCCAAGCTTTGCAATATATTATAATTATCTCTTATAAGGGAAATCATCTGATCGTCAGCCTCATACATTTTCTGATTTTTCATTTCTATAGAATGTTATTTATTATCGTTTGCAAAATTACATAAAAATAATCATAATCACAATAATCATTTGTAGGTATTATCAATAGAAGATTGTTGCACAAAAAGACAACATTTTAGTGTCTTCAGAGAAAGAAAACGATGAAAAATATAATACTGCATTGCTACATTTGACAGGTACAATGTATTTTGAATTCTCTATACTCTTCATCTTTTTAATTGAAACATCTATCGGCAACTTCAATTTTTTACCATTAATTTCATACTCAACAATGAAACTGATTTTATCTCCGTCTACTTTCACCCTATTATAAAGATAATTATAAGAAGGTATTACATGCTTATAACCACTAGGAATTATTAAAGCATTATCATCACAAATATTATTAATTTCTATATCACTGATGCTCTTATCTGCGCTGAAATAGTTAATTCTCATAAGAGTGACTGAATCTGCAATGTCAGTCAACACCTTGTTACCATACTGAGATTTAAGATAATAAATGTTGCTGATAATATCATTCATTGAGGCATCTTTCTGTTTAATCCATTTTTTATATGTAGTAATATCCATTGGAAGTTTTGCAACTTTTGCCATCTTTAACCCTTTTATTACATCAGATTTCAAAGAAGAAAAAGCCAAACTTGAAAAGTTTTGTGGTCCAACAGAAGAAAGCAAAAGCAAGACAGTGAACGAGATTGGAATCCAAACGATTCTCCGAGCCTTACTGACAATTAACCATACACATACTCCATAGCACCACAGATTGAATAAGGATATATAGAGTCTATTTGCAGTTATACCATAATCACTGATTCTACGTAATATGCCAATTGACATCAATAACAAGAGTGGCAATACACACATCGGGAGCCATTTAACTATCTTCTTGTCTACATCATGTCCATCGCTGAACTGAGACGGATAAACTGCAACAATAATGATTGTCATCAAAGTCATCAAAGCTGTTACAAGCCATGATACCCACCCTTCAGGTAATTCCCACTGAAAAATAATCTTTGCAGCATAAGCATAGAGTGTGATAAGATAGGCTATTGTAAGAGGAATAAATAGATAATGGATGATACCATACATAAATTTAGGAAGTCGTTTCACAGAATCTTTATGCATCTTATCATGCTTGGGAATAAGCTGAAGAAATAGGAAAGGTGCAATAAAACCATTGCATACAACTGCTACATCATAGTAAGCATCGGAACACAAGACTACACCAAATAATTGCGTGAAAGATTCTAAAAGCAACATTACGCCACCCATAAGAATCAGAGCTACGATAAATGATAAAACAAATGTAAGGAATGTATGATAAGTAAAATTCCATAATGAAATATCATCGTTCTCCTTGAAGAAAGGAACAATAAAAAATGCTATAGCAATAGTAAATGATAAAGCAAATACACTAAATTCCACAGTTAGATTCATATCACAATAGAAACTGATATAAACAGCTGCCGCTAACCAACACACATGTATTGCCCCTTGAATAATACGGCATCGCTTCAAATCATCAACTTCTTCCTCCCAAAGACGAAGAACACAGGTCAATAGTGCAGCTGATCCAGAATAGAATACATTAAAAAACTGAGCATCACGGCTTTTACCTAAACCAAAGTAAATTAAAGTTACTGTAAACCATAATAGGAAAAATATGCTAATTGGAAAGCGCTTGCAACTAAGTATGAAGTTGTCTTTGAGTTTTTCTAATGTTAGTTTTTCCATTTTTCTAATGTATTAAATTAATCTTGACGTAAATTCAAATAAGCAATTATGCCTATTATGAGTACAAAGATATTAAAAATAATGACATTATTCTTTATTTATACTAAGTTTTAACATTATCCATCAAAATCAAATAATCATAAATAAGATAGGGCTACCCTCACAGGCAGCCCTATACAGTACAAAAACATTATTAATTTTTATCGTTCTTTTTCTCTAAAGAAATCAAACATTAAAGTTTAAAACTTCCAAAAGAATCCTATTATAAATATTACAGTTACAAGTTTTCATTATCTTCATTTACATATTATATTACAATAAAAGCCAACATGATATCAATGATAATTTTTACATTGGCAAAGGTAGGCTATTTATTTTACAGCTGCAATACCTAGAGATTATGAATTTAAATTTAAGGCAAATGGCATTAAGATATCAGCAAAGGCATACCTAAATATGATGATATTATTTTTACTAATTTTTGAGTATTGCGCAATATCCATAATGACATTACCTTTGCAAACGAAACGAAATTGGAATGTGACAAACATTGACATTCACGTATTTTCAAGACTATGCTATAACAAATTCTTTACACTACAGAACTAGCCTTAATACGAGACTGCAAAATGTAAGACACCTTTCAATGACGTATCCCAGGCTTGAGAACTTATAAAAATAAGTAATCAACCTGGGATTTAATATAGAATAAATGATAACTAATAAAAAGATAAATGAATAATTTAAAACATGTATTTACAGCATGCGTATTAGCAGGAATAGGCATTTCTATTCCGAGCACTTCTAACGCACAAGTTTCAACCTCAGACAGTGTCATGAATCATGCCAACAAACAAAAGCTTAGTGTTGGTGGATATGGTGAAGTGGCTTATAGCCGCGAATTCTATAGTGATAATGTTTATAGGTATTCTAAAGCAAGTGCATACAAGAATGATCCAAGTCATGGAAAATTTGACATTCCACATGCTGTAATATATCTAAGCTATGATTTCGGCAAAGGCTGGACTATGGGATCAGAGATTGAATTTGAACATGGAGGAACAGGAATCTCTTATGAAAAAGAATATGAAGAAAGTGGAGAATGGGAACAGGAAGTTGAGAAAGGTGGAGAAGTTGAGCTTGAACAATTCTGGCTTCAAAAGACATTTTCACGTGGATTGAATATTCGTTTCGGACACATTGTTGTTCCAATAGGACTTACTAATGCGCATCATGAGCCACTCAACTTCTTTACTGTATATAGACCGGAAGGCGAAGCTACTATATTTCCATGCACATGGCATCAGACTGGAGCTAGTATTTGGGGAAGAGTCGGGAAATTTAAATATGAATTACAGTTCCTAGCAGGATTGAACGCATTGAGTTTCAGCCGTGACAACTGGATACAAAAAGGTGGAAGTTCGGCTTTTGAATTTGAACCGTCAAACAAATATGCGGTAGCGCTAAGAATTGACAATTACTCTATACCTGGATTAAGGCTTGGAGTCAGTGGATATTATGGTCATAGCATAGACAACTCTCTTGGCAGAGAGGCAAGTGACGAGGCTAGTTCAAGAAACTTAAAAGGTGCAGTAACAATTGGCACATTTGATTTTACATATAACGCCCATAACTGGATTGTAAGAGGAAACTTTGACTACGGACATCTTAGCGATGCTAACGACGTGAGACTGCTTACCGGAAGACAGACCAAGACATCCCCTTTCAATCGAGATTATGTTGGTAAAGCAGCAATCGCTACAGGCATAGAGGCTGGATGGGATGTGTTTTCGCAGATTCAGAAACTAAGACAAGATAAACAAAAATTCTATGTATTCGGACATTATGAATATTACAATTCATATATACCTACATCAGAAGAGCCTGCGTATCCATACACGAAAAAGAATCGTATGGCTTTCGGAATCAACTACTACCCTATTTCACAGATTGCCATCAAAGCAGAATACTCAAAGAGACTTCTACAAAGCGGATATAATAATGAACCTTCTTTCTCGATAGGGATTGCGTATGAAGGATTCTTCTTATAAAACTACATATAAATATTTGTAATAATTAAAAACAAAGAAAATGAAAAAATTAGCACACTATTCAATGGCATTACTGCTATGTACCGTATTCACATACGGAATGTCATCTTGTTCTGATGATGACAACAAAACATCATCTACAACCTTAAGCGAGGGAGACCAATTGCTACAACAAGCTATTGCAGCAGACGTGAACAACACAATAAACCCGACCTATAAAGCTCTTGCTGACAGTTGTTCACAATTGTACGAGGCACTGGCTGCAATGAAAACAGGCAACATTACTCAGACACAAGTAGATGCCGCATGCAAGATATTTCTAAATGCACGAAGCAATTATGAACGCAGCGAGGCTTTTCTGCTTGGTGCAGCTTCACACTTCAGCATTGATCCACATATAGACTCATGGCCGCTGGACCTTGCTTCTTTACAGAAGTTGCTGACAAGTAATAACAGCATTGCAACTGCAAGCAATTATGATCAAAGTCTTATCGGCTTTCATGGAATTGAGTTTATATTATTCCGTGACGGAAAAAGCAGAAATGCACAAGAGCTTAACAGTAAAGATACATACAATCAAGACGGAATGGATTTCACAACTGTAAGTGGTAGCCGTGAAATAGAATTTGCTGCTGCCGTATCAGAAGACTTGCGCAACAGCGTGTATCAACTGGAATGTGCATGGAATGAGAACGCGCCAAAAAGTCATTTCGACATACTTGAAAATCTTGGAAAGGCATACACAACTGACCTTGAAAAGGCATACGGATATGACCTACAGAATGCAGGAAACAGCGGTAGTACATATACATCTGTCAAAGCCACAGTAAGTGCTATTCTTAGCGGTGATCATGGATCAGCAGGAATTGCAGACGAAGTTGGTAACACAAAAATAAACAATCCATACTCTGGTGCTGACGTTAGCTACATAGAATCACCATATAGTCAACACTCACTTATTGATTTCCAAAACAACATACACAGTATTGAAAATATTTGGTATGGTGGAACTGCAAATAATCGCAGCAACGGAAAATCATTCCATGATTATTTTGCTAAATATGAAGCAGAAACTGGCAAGCGTGTTGAAACGGCCATAACAAATGCATTGGCGCAAATAAAAGCAATCCCAGCACCATTCGTAAATAATTATAAGAATGCACAATGCGCTAAAGCTATTTCTGCATGCCAGGAACTTAGCGATGCATTAAGTGCAGCAGACCAGTTTGTACAGAAAACAAATAAATAACCCGTCATAATTATTTTTTATTTAGAAAAGGAGTTTGCCATTTAATATGGCATTCTCCTTTAAACTATTAAATACCCACATTATGAAATTATCAAAAATCAGCAAAACTTTATTCATAGGACTGTCAACAATAACTATATTCTCATGTACTGACAATGACACTGCTGATATTGTCAATCCAAACGCAGGTATAGATTCAGCAAACAATGTGTTTACGGCTGCAGAATGGAATCCAGGCGGAGAACTTGGAACAACATCAAATGAAGAGGGATGTTATTCCAATCCGTCTCCGTATGTAGAAAACAACGGAATGTATCAAACGTTTAAAAAGGGAGAAACATTTTTTGAGAACGACTTTACACTGAACACGCAGCCACGTCGTGGTTTAGGACCGGCATTGGTAAGATCCAGCTGCATGTATTGTCATCCATCATACGGTCATGGCAAACGCATGGAACGTTATCAAGCCAATGATATGGGAAATGGATACCTACTTGTTGTGTATCATCCTACAGCAGGAACAGACATTAACGGCAATGCGTATGCTGCAAACAGTTATATTTCGGAGGTTACAGGTATGCCTCAAACAAAAGCGATGGATCCATTCCTCGCTCCTATCGACGAAAGCCAGATTAGTATAAAATGGAAGAAAGCTACCGACGAACACAATAATAAATTTGCTGATGGTGAAAGTTATGATCTCATATATCCAGATGTGACTATTCCTCAATCAGCATTTAACACAGATCCTAAGCCAGACAACTATGAAGTTCGTCTTGAATCAACTATTGGTATTTATGGAACAGCACTTCTAGATGCAATTCCTGATGATTCGCTGCAAATGCAGTATGCTCACGAATCACCTTACGTTACATTAAATCCAGCAATGTGGGATGCAGCATCAAAGACGTGGGCTTCTAGTGCATGGTATACGCTTGCTGATGGAGACAAACGCATTAAAAAGTTCACTTATGCTTTGACTCGTGGATCATTACAAGATGGACCTGGAGCTAATGCTATGTGGAATATAACAAACGTGACACGCAGTGACAGACATTATCTATACACAACAAAAGCATGGGCAAAAGCAATGTCTGAAAATCCAGATGTCATAAAGTATATTCAAGATAATGGTGCTACAAAAACATCTCTTCTACATCCGTATTATGCAGACGGAAGCAAGGATAGCGTGAGTTATCTAGTAAACCTATTACTAGGACTAAACTCAAGAACAGACTCACAGACATACGAAAAATACTTTGTAAACAACGATAGTAAAGGCGAGGAAATGAGTGACCAAGACTATTATGACTTTATGGTATGGCACAGAGGATTAGCTGTACCAAAAGCACGTGGTCTAAATACAGATAAAGTAAAAAGAGGCAAAACTCTATTTTATTCTATGGGATGCACAGCTTGCCATCGTCCATCATGGACTACTGGTAATGACGAATATTGGAAAGACTATATTGTTAGAAATCAAGGACCGTTACCAAGATACGCCCATCAGAAGATATGGCCATATACAGACATGGTTCAACACAGATTACACATGGAAAATGACATACGCTCAGGCTGGTGTCGCACAACTCCTTTATGGGGAAGAGGACTTAGCTATCAGGAAACTGGCGCTCATGACAGGCTGCACGACTGTAGAGCCAGAAACGTAGTTGAAGCAATCATGTGGCATGGATACAGTAAGAACAGTGATGCATACAGAGCTTCACAAAAATTCTATAATCTACCTAAAGATGATAGAGATGCCGTTGTGAGTTTCATAAATGCAATATAATCAAAATTAACTATAAGGCCCGTCAATATATATTGGCGGGCTTAAATACAAACAAAATGAGGCAAAAAATAAAAAGATCTATCACTACATTATATGTTACTATCATCATAGTAATGGCTGCAGCTACATTCATAGAATATTCAAAAGGTACACAATTTGTCTCAACGCATATTTATGGTTCGTGGTGGTTTTGTATGCTTTGGGGTGCATTAGCTATAGGGACAATAACATATATAATAAAGATGCGCATGCATTCTGCAACCCTATTGCTACTACATACTTCATTTATCGTGATATTGACAGGTGCACTCATCACACATTTGTTTGCGATTAAAGGACTTGTCCATATAAGAAAGGGTATAACGACAAATCAATATATAGTGAACAATGGCAAAGAAATAAAAACTCTGCCATTCAACATACGGCTCAACAATTTTAATATAATATATAATAATGGCACATCGGCGCCCAAAGATTATATTTCGTATATCACTATTACAGATGACAAACAAAGTAAAGATGGATACATTTCTATTAACAACATTTTTACATATAATTTCGTAAGGTTATATCAAACTTCATACGACGATGATGGAAACGGAACGTATCTCACGATAAACTCTGATCCGTACGGTATAGCCATTTCATATACAGGCTATGCATTACTTTTCTTTTCGTTAATATGGCTACTAATAGATCCTAATGGCTCGTATCGGAAACTGCTTAAATCTCCTTTGCTTAAAAAAGGAATGTTGTGCATCATGTTTCTATGCGGATTTTCTTCGGTAACACAAGCCGCATCGACGCTACCTGATATCTCTGCTAATAAATTTGGCAAACTAGACATTATGTACAACAATAGAATATGTCCGATTCAAACATTTGCAATAGATTTTACGGAAAAGCTTTACGGAAGCTCATCGTATAATGACTATTCAGCAGAGCAAGTCTTGACAGGATTTATATTTTGGAATGATGAATGGAAGAATGAACCTATTATCAAAATAAAAGACAATACGCTTAGAAAGTATTTTGGATTACCTAAATACATTTCTATCAATCAACTTTTCGATAAGAATCTAGGTGGGTACATACTCGGACCTGCTGTTCAGGAATACTATCAAGGTAATCATGACAAACTACATAAAGCCATCATTGAAATTGATGATAAAGTGCAACTGATAATGTCGCTTCGACATGGAGAACCATTTAAGATATTTCCTTACGGTAAAGGGGATAATATTATATGGTATAGTCCTAAAGCACAAGTTCCGAAGAGTATGGACACAGACAAGGCTATGTTTGTCAAAAATATATTCACTTTGTTAAATCAGTCAGCACATTCAGGAAACTATAATCAATTCAACTCGTTGATTGCTAAAATAAGAATATATCAAGAACAAAACGGAGGAAATACATTACCCTCAGTAACACAGGTTATTGCAGAACTTACTTATAATAGAATTCCATTTGCCAATATTCTATTTATGATTAATATTACAATGGGATTTATAACTCTATTATATAGTATTTACAGATTAACTAGTATAAAAAACAACAGACATATTACTAAAATAATATCATATACATCTATTATAATAATGCTTTTATCGTTTATAGCATTAACATATTGTGAAATATTGAGATGGATAATTAGTAAGAATATACCTATGGCAAATGGATACGAAACGATGCTGTTATTGGCTTGGTTTGTTATGCTGTTCTCACTAATTTTTTATCATCGGTTTAAAATTCTTATAACTTTCGGATTCCTTATGTCTGGCTTCTTTCTTCTTGTATCACATATAGGGCAAATGGATCCTCAAATTACCCCTATCATGCCAGTATTGTCATCACCATTATTGAGCATCCACGTATCAATAATTATGATGTCATTCGCTCTTCTGTCACTTACATTTATATGCGGGTTGACAGCGTTGATATTATATGTTACACATAGAATAAAGCATGATGAAAAGACTATAATTGATAATCAACTATCATCATTATACTTACTGTCAAAAATATTATTATATCCTGCCATGTCTGCATTGGGAATAGGAATCTTCGTGGGGGCAATTTGGGCTAATATTTCGTGGGGACAATACTGGAGTTGGGATCCAAAAGAAGTATGGGCTTTGATTACATTTATGTTTTATGCAATTGTATTACACAAGAAATCATTACCTGTATTCAATAGTCCATTATATTATCATATATACACTACGGTTGCATTTGCAATGATACTCATGACGTATTTCGGAGTAAACTACTTTTTAGGAGGTATGCACTCTTATGCCTAAAAGTAACTTAATAAATAACAACAAATATGCTACAAGAAAAATCAGTCAAAGATACAATAAAACTAAAAGATGCGTATGCAGAAGTATTCTGCTTTGCAAACAACACGGAAGCTAGAGAATATCATGTTGTGGTTCATGTAACAAATACAGAACTAAATTTCAAACAACAATTTGAAACATTGATTAACGCATACAATGAAGTTAGAATTAATATTTCAGGCAATGCTGTTGCCGTTTTTAAGAGATACTTCCTTAGTGATTCCGCAAATCAAGAAAATGAAGTTTATAATATGGAGACTAGTGACTGTGCTATTTCTGTGATTCAGCAACCACCTATTGACGGGAGCAAAGTAGCACTATGGACTTATATGATAACAGGGGTTAAGACGCGTGTTTTACGAAATGGATTATATAGAGTAGAGCATAATACGTATACACATCTCTGGTTAGGGAATTACAACAAACTAGAATTTAATTCGGAATATCAAACACGTATTATACTTCAAAACTACGTAATGAAACTTATTGAAACAGGATGCACTCTTGCTGATAATTGCGTAAGGACTTGGTTCTATATAAATGATATTGATAATAATTATAAAGGAGTCGTAAAAGCTCGTAATGACATTTTCATGACTCAAGGTTTAACACCTAAGACACATTACATATCAAGTACAGGGATTGGTGGACGGCAATCAAATCATAAAATATTAGTCCAAATGGACGCATATTCTATAAATGGACTAAAGCAAGATCAAATGAAATACGTTTATGCACCAGATTGTATGAACCGCACAAGCGAATATGGTGTAAGCTTTGAACGAGGTACATATATTGACTATGGAGACAGACGACATATTTATATCTCTGGAACAGCAAGCATTGATAACAATGGTAATATTCTACATCTAGGAGACATAAAGGGGCAAGCTCGGTGTATGCTTGAAAATGTAGAAGCTCTATTAAAAGAAGCTAATATGGACTTTACAGATATAGGTGTAATGATTGTATATCTACGTGATATTGCTGATTTTATGACTGTTAAAAACATGTTTAACCATAAATATAAAAACGTTCCATGCATAATTGTCAATGCATCTGTTTGCAGACCTGGTTGGTTAATCGAAATGGAATGTATTGGCGTTAAAGACTTTGTAAACAAACAATTCAGGACGTTTTAAACTAAACACATAAACAAAATATTAAGAAAAGAATTCATGAAATGATATTATCAACAGATATCACTTCGTGAATTTTCTGGTTGTATGCGATAAATAAACTTTTATCAGAAGCTGACCGTGTACCCAAGACTTAAAGCAAATTGAGTACTAGTTTCTAAGCATTCATAATCACGGATACCATATTCTGTCTTGAATATCAGATTCGGAATAGGGACTATATTCATTCCTAGAGTATATTTTTTTGTGTTATTCAAAAACTTACTACATACATAGTCATAACGTAAGAAAGGAATTATTTGAGAATGGAATTTTGAATCATCGCTATTAAACATGAGGTCATATCCACATTCACACCCAAAAGATTTACCGTTACCGACACTGCAATATATCATTGAACCGTCTAATAAAAAACCATTAACAGAATAATCCATATCAAGCGAAAGATAATTCAAAGATGCACATGAATATTGTTCTGAGGTTTCCCTACCTATCATTCCATGACATCTTTTTCCTATATACCCACTAAAGCCCAATCTTAAAGATTTAGCAACACGATAATCTGCTCGAGCCGCTAATCCCAGCACCTCAAATGTATTAAGATAAGAAGTCGCTGTTACAGAATATGCCAACCTTTTATATTCACCAAATAAAGATATTCCAGATTCATGCCACACCATTGGAAGTATGTCTGCTTCACTCTCTGGATCATCTATCGTAAGCGCAGGTCCTCTACTATTTGTCATACCTACAGGAATGCCAACTATACCAGCTTTTACATTTAACGCCTCCGTAAAACTTTTAGTAACGTATAAAGTATTAGTGCAAAATTCGTTGTCTAAATTATGACTCCATTCATGATTCTCATACAAATGTTCATACTCAAATTCGGATGTCACAGACCATCCATTTAAAAGACTTAACCTACCTCCTATTATTATATGGGGGCAACTCAAAGATGCCTGTTCATTACCCATACAATTTGGACCAAAACGAACTTCCATATTTGCTACACCAGTAAAAACAACAGGACGCAATGAATCATTTTGAGCAAAAATATCATTACCACAATATAATAAAATAACTAAAAAAGCGAACCTTACTTGTGCCATAAATTATTAAATTCTTTACAGCTGCAAAGTTAACTACAAAATCAAGTGATTTGCAATACCCAAAAATTGTGATTTAAACAAAAAAAATCCTCCCACAATAATGAGGGAGGATTAATATATTAATATAAACTTCTTTTATTTCGCGTATGCTACAGAACGAGTTTCACGAATAACTGTAATCTTAACCTGTCCAGGATAAGTCATTTCATTCTGGATCTTAGTTGCGATTTCATCACTCAACTTAAGACTTTCGTCATCATTCATCTTATCTGCGCCAACAATGACACGAAGTTCACGACCAGCCTGTATAGCATAAGTCTTAGTAACTCCAGGATAACTCATTGCAATAGCCTCCAAATCGTTAAGACGCTTGATATAAGCCTCTACAATTTCACGACGAGCACCAGGACGAGCACCAGAAATAGCATCACAAACCTGAACTATAGGAGCAAGCAATGTTGTCATTTCCTCTTCATCATGGTGAGCTCCAATAGCATTACAAATATCTGGTTTCTCCTTATATTTCTCAGCTATCTTAGCACCATACAATGCGTGTGGCAATTCACTCTCCTCATCTGGCACCTTACCAATATCATGAAGTAATCCAGCACGTTTTGCTTTCTTTGGATTAAGTCCTAGCTCACTTGCCATTACTGCACAAAGATTGGCAGTCTCACGAGCATGTTGCAACAAGTTCTGTCCATAACTTGAACGATATTTCATCTTACCGATAATACGGATAAGTTCTGGATGCAAACCATGAATACCAAGGTCTATAGCAGTACGCTTACCAGTTTCGATAACTTCATTTTCAAGTTGCTTCTTAACTTTAGTGACAACCTCTTCAATACGTGCAGGATGAATACGACCATCAGCAACAAGTTGATGAAGAGCAAGACGACATATCTCACGACGAATAGGATCAAATGCACTTATTACAATTGCCTCAGGAGTATCATCTACAACGATTTCTACACCTGTTGCTGCTTCAAGAGCACGAATATTTCTACCTTCACGGCCAATAATACGACCCTTAACCTCATCATTTTCTATATGGAAGACACTTACAGAGTTTTCTATAGCTGCTTCAGTAGCAACTCTCTGTATTGTCTGAATTACGACTTTCTTAGCTTGTTGGTTAGCATTTAGCTTGGCATCGTCAATTATCTCATTAATATAACTTGCAGCATCAAGTTTTGCTTGGTCTTTAAGACTCTCAACAAGTCTACTCTTAGCCTCATCAGCACTAAGTCCAGAAAGTTCTTCTAACTTAGCCTGTTCCTGCTTCTGCATTTTCTCAAGCTCTTGCTGCTTAACTGACAACAATTTCTTTTCATTGTCAATTCTCTGCTGTCCAAGTTCTACTTCTGACTTTCTTCTTCCAATTTCTTCCTGACGCTGATTTAGTGAAATCTCACGCTGCTTCAAGCGATTTTCACTCTGTTGGATCTTCATATTGCGCTGCTGAACTTCTTTCTCTAGTTCACTCTTCTTATTAAGAAATTTCTCCTTAACTTCCAAGAGCTTCTTTTCTTTTAGAACTTCAGCTTCCTTAGCGGCAGCATCAACCATTTCTTTATATTTTCCCTTTATAACATAACGGAAAAAAGCATAGCCAACTGCACCTCCTATAAAGAGTGCGACTAATGCAATTATTATTGATTCTATCATAGTTTTATGTAATTAATAATATTCTTTCTTACTTCAATACATCTTCGATTTCTGAAGTCAACTTTCCAAGAATATCACTATAAGGTCCTGTATCATTACGTGTAGATTCTTTTTCATATCTAAGCGCAATATCAATAAGGGCCATGTACAATAAATCCTTGTCACTCTTACGTCCTTTAAAAACGTCTGCATAAGTATTTACTGTATCTGTTATAAGTTTAGCTGCGTCACGATACATTTTCTCTTCTTCGCGAACAATGTTCACGGACATTTCTGTATCATATACGTGTAATCTTATATGTAACTTGTTTTTGTTGTCTTCAGCCATCGCTTCTGTCATTTTTCACTCAGTAGCGTTATACACTTGTTTACGTCTCGGATTAGCTTCTGCAATCGTTTCTGAGCGTTTTCCATATCGCCGTCTGTAATTTCCAGCATCTTAGCCATCTTCAAACTGTTGTAATCATTTTGCGCCTGAGTAATCTGAGCTTTCAGCTTTTCCACCTGCTTATCTTTCTCATCTACCATAGAATATAATTCAGCATTTTCTTTCCTCAATTCCTTGTATTGAAGAATCATCTGCCTCACTCTGGTAGAAAAAAGGGTTAAAGTATCCTCAGTAGCGGTCATAAATATACAATTTGGTTACAAATTTAGTTTAATAAATTGAAATATCCAAATTTTACTTAAAGTTTTTGTTTAATCATAAACAAAACATCAATTTAAAGTTTCAATTGAATATCAACTAAAAAACTATTCTATTTCTTTGTTTCTGTATCAGGCTTAGGTTCTTTCTTTGCTAACATTACAACATTAAACACAAATTCAGTGATCCATTTTTGGCTGAAACCTAAACGTTTTTCATATTGTCTTATTGCCATAACAGCTTTTATCACACTAGGATCGCTATAATCATTTTTCACAAACAAATTTTTCACAGTCTTTTCTGTCATGGAATAAAGTAATTTTTTCATGAAAGAAGGAAGTCTCAATTTAAATTTCATCAAGTTTCCCATGAGCATCATAAGATCCTGAGAGAATCCTTGAAACTGAATCATATAAGGTTGTACATCCTGTAGTTTATGACAATTTTTGCGAATACTCAAATCTATTTCCTTAAAGAATTCGTCTTTAAGTCCATAAATTTCTTTCATCATTTTTTTACAATGATTTTTTTCACCTAATCCCAATTTATTATTTAATGTTGGAACATGAAGTGTTGCTTTAAAGGTTCTTAAATCTGGCAACATTCCAAGATTATTTATACCAAGATTGGCTGCTAATGAGGCTTGAAAATAAACTCTGATGAGTGTCATAAAGTCTTCCATTCCGCCAACTTTCACTTCTTTATCTTTTTTACTAAATAGTTTAGAAAATATTTCCATAACGTTTTTTCAATAATACTTTTTCTTAAAATAGTTTACGTTTGTGCAAAGATAGATATTTTTATCCAATAAACCTAATTTTTTAAAGCTAATAACAAAGACAGAAACATTATTGAAAAAAAGGATAGCATGGATGAATGTTTTTATTATTATTTTTACTACCTTTGCGACATAATCAGTATTTTGGTGATCTGATACAAACCTATAGAGAAAAGACATTCAAATGAGACAGAACTTAAGTGGGAATGATCTTGCGAGGAAACTGGTAATTATTAGTGATTTCGTGATTATTAATATTATATTATTATGTTACATTTTACTAACTCCAGATTTCGTTCCAGGGTACTTCCATAGCGCAACAAAAATAACCATTCTAACAGCTAATTTTGCAATGGCAATTGGTCAATATTTTTTTCAGACCAAAATCCATTATCGCAAAATCAGTTTTGAAGAAATATCCACAAGAGTTGCAAAACTAGTGCTAACGCACGTTGCGTCAATGGTTATATTATTGAGTTTTCTTAGCGATACTCCTAAATATTTTCAATTTGCAATCATCTATGGGATATCCGCTTACTTAACCATAATGCTAGCTCGCTTTTTTGAAAGAAAATTATTAAGACATTTTCGACAGTTGGGTAGGAATACCAGAAGTGTAATAATGATAGGTAATGACCCTGCTTTGGTAAACATGTATAACACCATGATTGGAGATCCAACAACTGGCTATCGTGTAAAAGGATATTACAGCAACAAAATTATAACTAATAATCCACAAAACCTAAATTATCTTGGTGACATGAAAGCCCTATACCATAATATGGAGAATAGTCCTGATACATCAATAGACGATGTATTCTGTAGTCTAAGCCACGACCATAATGATGAAATTGCACAAATAATGAAATTTTGTGACGCACACTTAATACGTTTCTATTATATTCCACGTATGTTTGGT